>NZ_LLXV01000023.1 GCF_001431665.1 Stenotrophomonas beteli
AAAGCCAAAGCCAAAGCCAAAGCGGCTCTGGGTTGCTGCTTGTTGGGGGGGGGGGTGTGGGTTGGCAGGACACGCCGTGAACCCGTCGCTGGGGGCTCGATGGCGCCATCCATGGCGCCAACGGTCCTGCCAACCCACACCGCCCCACCCCCGACAGTTTCCCGGTGACGGTGGGAAAGAGCATTGGGTTACTGACGAACTGATGGAAAACAAAAAGGACGCGGCGTTCGCCGCGTCCTTTTTGTTTGGTTCTGCATTGCCCTTGTAGAGCCGAGCCATGCTCGGCTCCGAGTAAGCGAAGCGCGCGACCCGCTGTTGCTCTTCTTTCTTTCTTCCGTGGCTGGCGGCCGCAGGAAACTGTCGAAGGCAGGGTGGGTAGGCCGTGCAGGGGCGTGAGCCGCATGGATGCGGCGACCGAGCTTACAGGGACGTACTTGCAGCGTCCCCTGCACGGCCTCCCCACCCTGCCAACCACATGACCCGCTCTTCGCGACCAAGCCCCCCGCCACGAGGGGCTCAGCCGTTGGCCGGAATCCTCACAGTGCCGCGCGGATCCGCTCGCGCAGTGCCTGCAGATCCTTGGCAAACGCCTCGATGCCGGTCGCCAGCTTCTCGGTCGCCATCGGATCAGCCGCCAGATCCGCCGCGAACTTCGCCGCATCGATCAGGGGCACCGCCGCGCCATCAGCGGCACCGGCCACCAGCTTGCGCGGCAGCTCGCCGTGGTCGGCGTCCAGCTTCTCCAGCAGGTCCGGCGAAATCGTCAGGCGGTCGCAGCCGGCCAGCGCTTCAATCTGTGCGGTGGAACGGAACGAGGCGCCCATCACCACGGTCGGCGAACCGCGGCGCTTGAACTCGGCATAGACGCCACGCACGAACTTCACGCCCGGGTCTTCGTCGATGGTGGCCGGGGCCTGGCCGTTGGCCACGTACCAATCGAGGATGCGGCCGACGAACGGCGAGATCAGGAACGCGCCGGCTTCGCTGCAGGCCAGCGCCTGGGTCGGGTTGAAGATCAGCGTCAGGTTGCAGTCGATGCCTTCGGCCTGCAGGATGCGCGCGGCTTCCACACCTTCCCAGGTCGCGGCGATCTTGATCAGGATCTTCTCGCGCGGCACGCCGGCGTCGGCGTACATCTGGATGAACTGGCGGGCCTTGGCCACGGTCGCGGCGGTGTCGTGGGCCAGGTCGGCGTCCACTTCGGTGGACACGCGGCCCGGCACCAGCGTGCTCAGCAGCGCACCGACGCCAATGGTCAGGCGGTCGGCCACGGCATGCACCACGGCTTCGCGGTCACCGCTCTGCTGGCGGCCCCAGGCCAGTTCGCGTTCGATCAGTTCAGCGTAGACCGGCAGATCCAGCGCCTTCTTCACCAGGGTCGGGTTGGTGGTGCAATCCACCGGCTGCAGGCGCTTGATCGCGTCGTAGTCACCGGTATCGGCAACGACCACGGACAGTTCGCGCAGCTGGGACAGTTTGGACGGGGTACTCATTACGGCTCCTGGTGCAAGGGGATCGAATCGCGCGCGGTGCGCAGCGGTAATCAGGGGCGGTCGTTGTGGACCGCAGTCACGCGCAGGCGCAGCTTGCGGCCGCCGGGCGCGTTCCAGTCGATGCTCTGGCCGATCGACAGGCCCAGCAGGGCAGTGCCGACCGGGGCCAGCACGGAGACCCTGCCTTCATCGACATTGGCTTCGCGGGGGAAAACCAGGGTCAGGACGTGCTTCTCGCCCGACACTTCATCTTCGCACTCCACGCGCGAATGCATCATGACGATGCCTTCGGGAATCTGGTCCGGCGCCAGCACGGTGGCCCGGTTGAGTTCTTCAGCAAGCGCGAGCGCGGCAGGCGTCTGGCTCAGCGCAGGGGACTCGAGCATGGCGTCCAGGCGGTCCATGTCGAAGGAAGAAACGGTGATCGACGGCGGCAGGCCGCTGGCGGTGTTCATGGTGACGCTCCTTGGTTGAAAGCCATGCAAAAGGCGGCACCTGCTGGCGCCGCCTGTCTGTATTGTGGGGACAAATGCGGCCGGAATCGACTCCTGCCGATTCCAGGCCGGTGCTGCGGGGGCTCAGCCGTTCAGCGCGGGGCCGGGCAGCGCGTTGGCGTCGCCGACGCCAGCATTGACCGCATCGAGGGTGAACAGTGCCTGTGGCAGGCGCTTGAACTGGTCGGCCAGTTCCATCAGGAAATCGTTCATCGCCGAGCTGCGGCGCCAGATCATGGCGATGCGGCGGCTGGGGCGGCCTTCGCCGGTGAAGTCGAGCAGGCGGATGTTGTTCGAGCGCGGCACCGGCGGCTGCACCGACAGGCTCGGCAGCAGGGTGATGCCGACGTCGGCGGCCACCATCTGGCGCAGGGTTTCCAGGCTGGTGGCGCGGAACTCGGATTTCTCGTTGGCGCCGAACAGGCGGCACACTTCCAGCGCCTGGTCGCGCAGGCAATGCCCGTCTTCCAGCAGCAGCAGCTTCTGCGTGGCCAGTTCCTGCACGTCCAGGTGTTCGCGGCGGGCCAGCGGGTGGCGCCCGGAGACGGCCAGCAGGAACGGTTCTTCGAACAGGAACTCGGCGTGCAGCTGGTCGTCGATCACCGGCAGGGCCAGCAGCGCAGCGTCGAGCTTGCCTTCGCGCAGGCGGTCCAGCAGCACGTCGCTCTTTTCCTCGACCAGCAGTAGTTCCAGCTCCGGGAAGCGCTCGCGGATGCGCGGAATCACATGCGGCAGCAGGTACGGGCCAAGGGTCGGGAAGATGCCCAGGCGCACCGTGCCGGCTTCCGGGTCGCGGCTGCGTCGCGCCGCTTCCTTCAATTGTTCCACTTCGGACACGATTACCCGTGCCCGCGCGGCGGCTTCCTGGCCGGCCGGGGTCAGCATCACCTTGCGCGGTGCGCGTTCCACCAGGGGCAGGCCCAGCTCTTCTTCCAGCTTGCGGATCTGCGTGGACAGTGTGGGCTGGCTGACGAAGCAGGAGGCGGCAGCCCGGCCGAAATGCTTGTGGTCGGCCAGGGCTACCAGGTATTTCAGATCACGTAGGTTCATCCTTACACCCCAGGGGTAACGGACCGGCTGACGGCATGGTTACCCGGCAGGCAGACAATGTTCCCGGTGATCTGGGAACGGTGGATCAGGCAGCTTCAGCAACGGCACCACTGCTGCTGCTCACCGACGAGCGGATCAGATGATCGAACGCGCTCAGCGCGGCAGTGGAACCGGCACCCATGGCGATGATGATCTGCTTGTAGGGTACCGTGGTGCAATCGCCGGCAGCGAACACGCCCGGCAGGTTGGTCTGCCCGCGGTCGTCGATGACGATCTCGCCACGCGGCGAAAGTGCCACGGTGTCCTTCAGCCACTCGGTGTTGGGCAGCAGGCCGATCTGCACGAAGATGCCTTCCAGCTCGACGCGGTGGGCATCGCCGCCGACGCGGTCCTTGTAGACCAGGCCGGTGACCCGGCTGCCATCGCCCAGCACTTCGGTGGTCTGCGCGCTGGTCAGTACGGTGACGTTGGCCAGGCTGCGCAGCTTCTTCTGCAGCACTTCATCGGCGCGCAGGCTGGAATCGAACTCCAGCAGGGTCACATGCGACACGATGCCGGCCAGGTCGATGGCCGCTTCCACGCCGGAGTTGCCACCGCCGATCACTGCCACGCGCTTGCCCTTGAACAGCGGGCCATCGCAGTGCGGGCAATAGGCCACGCCCTTGTTGCGGTACTGGTCTTCACCCGGCACGTTCATCTGCCGCCAGCGCGCACCGGTGGAGAGGATCACCGAACGCGACTTCAGCACCGCGCCGTTCTCCAGCTGCACCTGCACCAGGCCGTCTTCACCGGCCGGCACCAGTGCGCTGGCGCGCTGCAGGTTCATGATGTCGACGTCGTACTCGCGCACGTGCTGTTCCAGCGCCGTGGCCAGCTTCGGGCCTTCGGTCTCCTTCACCGAAATGAAGTTCTCGATCGCCATGGTGTCCAGCACCTGGCCGCCGAAACGCTCGGCAGCGATGCCGGTGCGGATGCCCTTGCGCGCGGCGTAGATCGCTGCAGCCGCGCCGGCCGGGCCACCGCCCACCACCAGCACGTCGAAGGCGTCCTTGGCGGCGATCTTCTCGGCCTCGCGCTTGCCGGCATTGGTGTCCAGCTTGGCCACGATCTGCTCGAGGGTCATGCGGCCCTGGTCGAACACTTCACCGTTGAGGTACACGGTCGGCACCGACATGATTTCGCGCTTCTCCACTTCGTCCTGGAACAGGGCGCCGTCGATGGCCACGTGCTGGATGCGCGGGTTGAGCACCGCCGCCAGGTTCAGCGCCTGCACCACGTCCGGACAGTTCTGGCAGGACAGCGAGAAGTAGGTTTCGAACCTGTACTCGCCTTCCAGGTTCTGCACCTGCTCGATCAGCTCGGCGGTGGCCTTGGACGGATGACCGCCCACCTGCAGCAGCGCCAGCACCAGCGAGGTGAACTCGTGGCCCATTGGCAGGCCCGCGAAGGTCAGGTGGATGTCCTGGCCCGGAGTGCCCAGGTCGAAGGACGGCACGCGGCCCTGGCCGTCGCGCAGGACCTGCAGCGAAATCTTGTCCGACAGGCTTTCCAGGGTCTGCAGCAGGTCCAGCATCTCCTGCGACTTGGCACCGTCATCGGCGTGCGCGGTGATCTGGATCGGGCGGGTCACGCGCTCCAGATAGGTCTTCAGCTGCGACTGCAGGTTGGCGTCCAACATCGGGTCTTCTCCTGGCTTCAGGCAAACAGGGGGCGTGGCACCGCTGTAGAAGGTAGCGGACCAGCAGGGGGTAGGGGTGAACCCAAGACAGCGACCGTGGAAGGGGCTGGCTGGCCAAGGCGGGCGAGCATTGGCTGTCTTGGGTTCACCCCCACGCCGGCGGGGGCCGGCACGGGGATGAAGAGCGCGCCGTGGCGTGGGGCCACGGCAGGCCGGTACTGCCTTAGATCTTGCCGACCAGGTCCAGCGACGGGGTCAGGGTCTTCTCGCCTTCCTTCCACTTGGCCGGGCACACCTGGTTCGGGTTGGCGGCAGTGAACTGGGCGGCCTTCAGCTTGCGCAGGGTCTCGGCGACGTCACGGGCGATCTCGTTGGAGTGGATCTCCTGGGTCTTGATCACGCCTTCCGGGTTGATGATGAAGGTGCCACGCAGGGCCAGGCCTTCTTCTTCAATGTGCACGCCGAAGGCGCGGGTCAGCTTGTGGGTCGGGTCACCGACCAGCGGGAACTGGGCCTTGCCGACGGCCGGCGAGGTTTCGTGCCAGACCTTGTGCGAGAAGTGGGTGTCGGTGGTGACGATGTAGACCTCGGCGCCGGCCTTCTTGAACTCGGCGTAATGGTCGGCCGCGTCTTCGATCTCGGTCGGGCAGTTGAAGGTGAAGGCGGCCGGCATGAAGATCAGGACGGACCACTGGCCCTTCAGGCTGTTGTCGGAAACCTTGATGAACTCGCCATTGTGGTAAGCGTTGGCTTCGAACGGCTGGATCTGGGTGTTGATGAGGGACATCATTTTTCCTCTGGTGAAGGGGAGTGGGTGAATCGACAGGAGCTAGGTTACCGATTCGATCGCGATAAGAACAATCCATTGATTGCATCTATTTGATAGATGGAGACTATCAAAAGGTCATGAGCAGGCACTGAACCTGGACGCTCTCATCCTGCAACTGCCTGTGTGACAAGGAAAATCTTCTGGAACGGCTGAATGGGGCCAATAGTCCCTCCTTATTCCCTCTGGCGAAACCTGAACGGATTCCGGCTTTTGTAGAGCCGAGCCCATGCTCGGCTGCGGCTGGAGCAGCCGAGCATGGGCTCGGCTCTACAATTGCGACATGTCTTTCCAACCCGAACCCACCCTGCGCGAGATCGTGGCCGAGGCCAGCGCCCGCCTCGGCGGCATCGACGCCCGCCATGAGGCCGAACTGCTGCTGCTGCACGTACTGGACCGCCCGCGCAGCTGGTTGTTCGCCCATGCCACCGATCCGCTGGCCGCCAATGACCAGGCCGCCTTCGAGACGTTGCTGGCCCGCCGCGTGGCCGGCGAGCCGGTCGCCTACCTGACTGGACGCCGCGGCTTCTGGACGCTGGACCTGGAGGTCGACCCGGCAACGCTGATCCCGCGCCCGGAAACCGAGCTGCTGGTCGAACTGGCGCTGGACCGCCTGCCGCTGGACCGAGCGCTGCAGCTGGCTGACCTGGGCACCGGCAGCGGCGCGATCGCACTGGCGCTGGCCAGCGAACGGCCGCAGGCGCAGGTGCTGGCCACCGATGCCAGCCCCGGTGCGCTGGCTGTCGCTGCGCGCAACGCCGCGCGACATGAACTGCGCAACGTGCGCTTCGTCGAGGGCGGGCACGACTGGTATGCGCCGCTGCAGGGCGCACGCTTCGACCTGATTGCCAGCAACCCACCCTATATCGCCAGCGACGACCCTCATCTGGAACAGGGCGACCTGCGCTTCGAACCGGGTTCCGCGCTGGCGTCCGGTGTGGATGGCCTGGATGACATCCGCCGCATCATCGACGGCGGCCAGGCGCATCTGCTGCCCGGTGGCTGGTTGCTGATCGAGCACGGTTGGGACCAGGGCGCCGCGATCCGCGCGTTGTTCGACGCCGCCGGTTTCGCGGGGGTGCAGACCGAGCAGGACCTTGAGCAGCGCGATCGCATCACCCTGGGCCGGCGACCGGCCTAGAATGGAGGTTCTCCTGCCCCGGCAGGGCATCACCCTGGAGCTGCAAGCATGCGTACGCTGTACCCCGCCATCACCCCCTACGACGTCGGCACCCTGAAGGTCGACGACCGCCACACGCTGTACTTCGAGCAGTGCGGCAACCCGGACGGCAAGCCGGTGGTGATGCTGCATGGTGGCCCGGGTGGCGGCTGCAGCGACAAGATGCGCCAGTTCCACGACCCGTCCAAGTACCGCATCATCCTGTTCGACCAGCGTGGTGCCGGCCGTTCCACCCCGCACGCCGACCTGGTGGACAACACCACCTGGGACCTCGTTGCCGATATCGAGAAGCTGCGCGAGCACCTGAAGGTCGATCGCTGGCAGGTGTTCGGCGGCAGCTGGGGTTCGACCCTGGCGCTGGCCTATGCCGAAACCCATCCGCAGCGCGTGACCGAACTGGTCCTGCGCGGCATCTTCATGCTGCGTCGCTGGGAGCTGGAGTGGTTCTACCAGGAAGGCGCCAACCGCCTGTTCCCGGATGCGTGGGAGCACTACCTGAAGCCGATCCCGTCGGTGGAGCGGCACGACCTGATCTCGGCGTTCCACCGCCGCCTGACCAGCGACGACGAAGCCACCCGCCTGGAAGCGGCCAAGGCCTGGGCAGTGTGGGAGGGCGCGACCAGCTTCCTGCACGTGGACGATGACTTCATCAACAGCCACGAAGACCCGCATTTCGCGCTGGCTTTTGCCCGCATCGAGAACCACTACTTCGTCAACGGCGGCTTCTTCGAGGTGGAAGACCAGCTGCTGCGCGACGCGCACCGCATCGCCGACATCCCGGGCGTGATCGTGCACGGCCGCTACGACGTGGTCTGCCCGCTGGCCAATGCCTGGGACCTGACCAAGGTGTGGCCGAAGGCAAAGCTGGAAATCACCCCGGCGTCGGGCCATTCGGCGTTCGAGGCTGAGAACGTGGATGCGCTGGTGCGCGCCACCGATAGCTTCGCCTGATCGGTAGTGCCGGCCGCTGGCCGGCAAACCTGAGACGGTTGGATTCCTGCAGACGCCGGCCAGCGGCCGGCGCTACCAATCCCCGGCCAGCAACGCGTCGGCCAGCACCTGCAGCTTCGGCGAATGCTGGCGCGACGGTGGGTAGATCAGTGACAGCGCGCGGCTGCGGCCCTCGAACGGCTGCAGCACGCGCTGCAGGCGGCCATCGGCCAACGCATCGGCCACCGCGAAATCCATCACCTGCACGATGCCGATACCGGCGATGGCCGCTTCCACCAGCGGATCGCCGCTGTCGAACACCATCCGCGTTGGCGGCGTGAACTCGCGCAGCTGCCCGTCCTGCAGGAACTGCCAGTCCACCAGCCGGCCACTGCGCAGGTTGCGCACCGCCAGGCAGGCATGATCCTGCAGCGCGGCCACATCGTCCGGTGCGCCACAGCGGGCCAGGTAGGCGGGGCTGGCCACCGTCACCCAGCGCAGCGGCCGCAACGGCCGCGCGACGATGCGCTGGTCGGCGATGACGCCGGTGCGCAGCGCGGCATCGAAACCTTCCTCGACCAGATCGACCAGGCGGTCGCTGAGCACGGCTTCCACCTGCAGTTGCGGATGCCGTTCCAGCAACGGCGCCAGCAGCGGCACCAGCACCTTGCGTCCGAACATCGAGGGCGCACTGATCTTCAGCGTGCCCGAGGGCGTGCACGGACGGTCGGCCAGTTGCCGTTCGGCATCCTCGAAACCACACAGCAGCGGCGCGACCTGATCGACGAACTGGCGGCCATCCGGGGTCAGTGCAACGTTGCGGGTGTTCCGCTGCAGCAGCTTCACCCCCAGCGACACTTCCAGCCGCCCGATCGCGCGCGACAGGCCGGATTGGCTCAGGCCCAGTTGGCCGGCGGCGACGGTGAAACTGCGCGCTTCAGCCACCTGTACCAGCATGCGCACCGCATTGAGATCCATCGTGGGTCCATTCATGCTGAAAATCATGACAGATATGGCAGGCAGGGGGTTTATTGATGCGGCCGCATCAATGAGACTGCGCTCCCCCACCGAGCCGAACCGCCGATGCCTCCCCTCAAGTACCCGCGCTGGGCGCTGGCCCTGCTGGCCACCGCACAGCTGATCATCGCCCTGGATGCCACCATCATCTTCGTCGCCCTGCACGACATGGGGCGCGCGCTGCAGATCAGCGCGCAGCAGCTGCAATGGGTGGTCAGCGCCTACACCGTGGCCTTTGGTGGCAGCCTGCTGCTGGGCGGACGTGCCGCCGACCTGATCGGCCGGCGCCGCTTCTACCGGCTGGGCATGCTGCTGTTCGCGCTGGCGTCGCTGCTCGGTGCGCTGGCCCCCAGTGCCACGCTGCTGATCATCGCGCGAGCGGCACAGGGTGTCGGCGCCGCACTGTTGTTCCCGGCCACGCTGGCACTGATCAACACGCTGTATGCCGAAGGCCCGGTGCGCAACCGCGCACTGGCGATCTGGAGCATGGCCAGCGCGGCCGGCCTGGCCTTGGGCACCCTGCTGGGCGGGGTGCTGACCCAGGCGTTCGGCTGGCCGGCGGTGCTGGCGGTGATCGTGCCGTTGGCCACGGCCTGCGCTGCAGCCGCAGGCGTGTGGCTGCCGGCCGACGGCCCGCGCGTGCGCGGCCGCTCGTTCGACCTTGCCGGGTGCCTCACCGTCACCGCCGGCGGCAGCCTGCTGGTCACCACCCTGGTGCAGGGGCCGGAGTGGGGCTGGATGGCGCCGGCGACGCTGGTCTGCCTCCTGCTCTCAGCGGTACTGCTGGCAGTGTTCGTGCAGATCGAAACGCGCAGCCGCGACCCGCTGATGCAGTTCGCACTGCTGCGCCTGCCCGGCCTGCGCGCCGCACTTGGCCTGACGTTTGCGTTCATGAGCAGCTATGGCGTGCAGTACTACTTCCTGGCGCTGTACTTCCAGGATGGTTACGGCTGGAGCCCGCTCCAGGCCGGCCTGGCGTTCCTGCTGCCGACGCTGGTGTGCACCTTCGGCATCCGCATTGCCGAACGCATGCTGCATCGCAGTTCCGCGCGGCATGTACTGGCCTGGGGTTTCGCGGCCGGTGCCGTGGGCATCGCAGGCGTGGCGCTGGCCATGCCGCATGGTGCCACCTACTGGGCACTGCTGCCGGGCATCGTGATCCTCAGCGTGGGACAGGGCATGAGCTGGACGGCGATGTGGATCGTGGCCGGACAAGGCGTGCCGGGGCCGCAGCAGGGGGTTGCGTCCGGCATGGCGGCCACCGCACAACAGATCGGCGGCGCGTTGGGATTGGCGGTGCTGGTGATGGTGGCCAACGCGGCGCGCGGCACCCAGGCGGCGGCCAGCCCCGACGCCCTGCAAGGCATGATCAACGCCCAGTACGGTGCCGCGCTGTTCGCCGCGCTTGGCGTGGTCATCGCGCTGGGCCTGCGCCCGGTAGCGGTAGCGGCAGTGCCGGCCGCTGGCCGGCAGACACAGTGATCCAACGACCCTGGGATTGCCGGCCAGCGGCCGGCACTACCGACCAGGAATGGATCCACCCGCGTTCAACCGAACGCCAGCAACTGCGGCTGCAATGACTTGAAGATCCGCGCCAACCGCTCGGCCCACGCCTGCTGCCCGGCTTCATCGGCGATCAGATCCTGGCGGATCTCCAGCTCCACATGCGCCAGCCCGCGGCCTTCACCATGTACCGGCACCGCGTAGTCGCTGGTACTGCTGACCGAATACGGTTCGTTGTCACCCACCACCAGATCGCCTTCATCGCGCAGCGCCTGCAGCAGGGCATGGGCAAAACGCGTGTCCTGGTGGTACAGCACGCCGGCATGCCATGGCCGCTGCATGCCGTTCATCACCGGGGTGAAGCTGTGCATCATCACCAGCAGGGTAGGGCGGCCGGCAGCGCGGCGTGCGCCCAGCTCGGCGTCGATGCGCGCGTGGTACGGCGCATGGATCGCATCGATGCGTTGCTGCCGCTGCGCCGCCGACAGCCCGGCATTGCCCGGCACCACGGTGTAATCGCTCACTTCGGGAATCAGCGTCGGCGAGGCCAGCGGGCGATTGCAGTCGATCAGCAGCCGCGAATAGGTCTGCTCGATGGCCCAGGCATCCAGCCGTTCGGCCAACGCACGCGTGGTGCCAGCGATGCCGATGTCCCAGCCGATGTGGCGGTCCAGTTCCGCCTGCGCCAGGCCCAGGCCGTTCAATACGCGCGGCACCTGCTGCCCGGCGTGGTCGGCCAGCAGCAGGAACGGTGATGCCCCCCGCGCGCGGTGGATCGTGTAGATCGCAGGGTCGTCGGCGCCCAGCAGGGCCGGCACTGCATGCAGGCTGGCGTCAGCCACGCGGGCGGCCGTCCAGGTGGTGTTCGATCATCCACAGCCCGGCCCACAGCTTGGCGTCCAGCGCGTAGCCTTCGCCCATCTTCTGCACCAGCCATGCCGCCGCCTGTGCACGCGGAATCTCGTGCACGGTGATGTCCTCGCTGTCATCGCCGCCACCTTCGCCGATCCGGTGCAGGCCGGTGGCGCGCACGAAGGCGATCTGTTCGCTGCTGGCGCCGGACGACGTCGGGCCGATCATCAGCACTTCGGCGTGCTCGGCGGTCCAGCCGGTTTCTTCTTCCAGCTCGCGCACGGCCGAGACTTCGATCGATTCGCCGGCATCGATGTCGCCGACCAGCCCGGCCGGCATCTCGATGGTCGGTGCCTGCAGCGGCACGCGGAACTGTTCAACGAACAGCACCTTATCCTCGGGCGTGACGGCGATGATGATCGCCGCCAGGCCACCGGCATGGGTGCGCTCGCTGTACTCCCAGGTGCCGCGCACGACCATGCGCTGGTACTTGCCTTCGTAGACGACGCGCGGGGCTTCGGTGTTGCGCTGGCTCATGCGGGCTCGCTGGAGTTGGAAAAAGAAGGAGTGGGAACGGGGTCGGCCACACCGGCGGCACCGAACAGCCGGCGGCGGGTCATCGGGCCGAAGCGCAGGGTCTGGCACAGCCCGCCCAGCAGTTCGGGGTCGGCCTGCTGGCGCGGCATGCCGGTCTGGCAGCCCTCCAGCGGTGCGTCCAGCGCGATGGTGGTCAGCTGGCGCCAGAGCTGGGCGTGCTCGCGCTGCTCGCGCAGGCGCACCGCCATCTGTGCAGCGCCACGCAGGCGCAGGAACGGCACTTCATCGATGCGGTCAAACAGGGCATCCATGCTGCCGAAGTGGGCCAGCAGCACCGCCGCCGATTTGGCGCCCACACCGCTGACACCGGGAATGTTGTCCACCGCATCGCCACACAGTGCCAGGTAGTCGGCGATCTGGTGCGCGTGCACGCCGTGGCGCGCCTTCACCCCGGCCACGTCCCAGCGCTGGTTGCGCGCGTAGTCCCACTGTTCGTCGTGGCCCAGCAGCAGCTGGGACAGATCCTTGTCGGCGGAAATGATCACGCCGCGGTGGCTGCCGCGATGGCGGTGCAGGGCGCTGCCGATCAGATCGTCGGCCTCGAAATCATGATGGGCCAGCACCACCAGTCCCAGCGCCGCGCACAGCGCCTTGCAGTGCACGAACTGGCGCTTGAGCGCCTCCGGTGCCGGATCGCGGTTGGCCTTGTAGGCCGGGTACAGGCGATGGCGGAAGCCGCTGTCCAGCGCTTCGTCGAAGGCGATGGCGATATGCCGTGGACGCTCACGCTCCAGCAGGTCCAGCAGGAAGCGGGCGAAGCCATGCACCGCGTTGGTCGGCCAGCCCTGGCTGTCCTGGAACTGGTCGGGCAGCGAATGCCAGGCACGGAACACGTAGATGCTGGCATCGACCAGGTACAGCGGCGGTGCGGGCTGGGCGCTCACCGCGCTCACGGTGCGGTCCATTCCTGCAGCAGTGCGGCCGGATCGGGGCGCTCGCGCTCGGGCACTGCGGCCCTGGGCGTGCCGATGTGGATGAAACCGGCGATGCGCTCGCCTTCGGCCAGGCCCAGGTGCGCCTGCACGGCCGGGTCGAACGCCATCCAGGCGGTCAGCCACTGCGCGCCGAAGCCCAGCGCCTGTGCGGCCTGCAGCAGGGCGAAGCAGACGCAGCCGGCGGTCATCAGCTGCTCCTGCTCGGGCACCTTCGGGTCGGGGCGCGGGCTGGCCACCACCACGATCACCAGCGGTGCATGGCTGAAACGCTGGCGGTCCTTCTCGAACACGGCCTCGCCCGCATGCGGGTCGCGCTGGCGGCTGCGCTCGGCCAGGAAGTCGCCGAGAGTGTGACGCGCATCGCCGGCGATTTTCAGGAAACGGAACGGCACGCGCTTGCCGTGGTCGGGCACGCGTACCGCCGAGGCTAGCATCCGCTGCAGGGTGGCCGGGTCCGGGCCGGGCTCGCCCAGCTGCCGCGAGGGCACCGAGCGGCGGGCATCCAGGGCGAGCAGGGCAGCGGGGTCGGGCATGGTGTCTGAACCGGTCATCACGGGCATTTGATTATAGTCGGGGTGGTCAATGACGCCGTCTGTGTCGCGTCTGCACCCTGAATATCAAACTGTGATGAACATCATGCCACTGGCGGGAAACGGACGGCCGCTTCCCCTCGCCTCATGGGCCTTGCACGGCTTACGATATCGGTCTTGCCGGGCCGCCGGTCATGAGGTTTGAAGTGAGGACTGTTTCACTGTCCGTGACGGGCTGGCCGGCCTACCATCGACGTACCGGTGCATGGGGTGTGCCGGTCGTCGCGATGTCCATGCTGTCTGTCGTACCAGAGAAGGTGGGGAGCCTTCCCGAATGATGAGCGTGCCCACACCGATGGGATCGCCGGGCCGTGACCCGGCCCAGCTCCAGCGTGCCCGGGACATGGTCCTGCCCGCGCTGTGCCAGGCGTTCGGGGCTGCGCTGGCGCGGTTCGATGATGCGTTGTTCGACCGTGCGGGCAATGCCGGTTCCTCGCAGCTGCTGTTCCTGGATGCGATGCGCGAGCTGCGCCGCCGCCGCGAAGAGATCGCCGCCGCCTTTGCCGGCCACCTGCAGCGGGCCTGGGAGGCGCTGGCCGCCGGCGAGCCGCTGTCGGCCGATGCCACCCTGTCCGGGCAGGCCGAAGACGGCTTGAGCCTGCTGGCTGAGCACGTGCTGGAATCGCGGCTGGCGGTGCGCAATTTCGCCACCGTGCTGCTGCGCGACTTCAAGCCGGTGCTGGCGCGGCTGGACCGCCGCCTGGGCCGCCTGATCGGCGGTGCGGAGCTGGACGCCGATCACAACCCGATCAGCCCGGAACATCTGGGCGTGGCCATCCACGAGGCGTTTGCCGGCTGCGAACTGGCCCCGGAAGTGCATCTGGTGCTGATCAAGCTGTGCGAACGCGACCTGCGCGCGCCGATCGGCCGCATCTACGAGAAGCTGGATGAGCAGCTGGCGGCGGCCGGCGTGATGTCGCAGATGGGCACGCCGCAACGCCCGCTCTCGGCCGCACCCGAGCCGCGCAGCGCTGGCGCGCTGGAAGATCTGGTCGAGCACCGTCACGGTGCCGACGGCGGTTTTGCCGATGACGAGCAGGCCGCTCCGGCCTGGGCGCAACGTTTCGCTGCGCGCTGGTCCGAGCGTCGCGGCCACATGCAGCAGCACCTGGGAAGCGAGAACAGCGGCAGCAGCGAGCCCTATCCGGGGCAGCAGGGCATGCTGCTGGAAGCGCTGCACGAGTTGCTGCAGCAGACCCGCCATGTACGCGAGGACGCCACGTCGGCCGCACAGGTGGCCATCGGCCAGCAGCGCCCGTTGAGCCAGCGCGAGATGATGTCGGTGCTGTCGCTGCTGCAGGCCACGCCCAGCGCCACCCTGCGCGCGGCGATCGGCGAGGATGGCGAATCGCTGGCGCAGCGGCTGAAGAGCGAAGTGCTGTCCAGTGCCACCCGGCTCGGTGTCGACCCGGGCCAGACCCGGCTGGATCCGCAGGATGAAGATGCGATCGATCTGGTCGGCATGCTGTTCGACGTGATGCTGGACGAACGTGAACTGGAGGGCCGTTCGCGCGAGCTGATCGGCCGTCTGGTGGTGCCGTTCGTCAAGGTGGCCATGCTCGACCGCCGCATGTTCGTGCAGAAGACCCACCCGGCGCGCAAGCTGCTCAACTCGCTGGCCGAAGCCTGCGAGGGCAACACCGGCGAAAGCCAGGCCGAACGCATGCTGATGGCCAAGGTGGAGGAGATCATCGAGCGCCTGGTGGCCGAGTTCAATGAGAACCTGGCGATCTTCCTGACCCTGGAAGAAGAATTCCGCGAGTTCCTGGTGCAGCATCGCCGCCGCGTGGAAATCGCCGAGCGTCGCGCCGCCGAAACGCAGCGCGGCCAGGAAAAGCTGGAAATGGCCCGCAGCCGTGCTGGTGCCGAACTGGATCGGCGCATCGGCGATGCCACCCTGCCGCCGGCCATCGCCGCGTTCCTGCGCCAGCCGTGGCAGCACCGCCTGACCCTGGCGCTGCTGCGCGAGGGCGAGGAGGGCGCGTCGGTGGCCGAGGCCCTGAGCCTGGCTGACGGCCTGCTGGAGGAAGTGGCCGAGGCCCGCCGCCAGATCGTCGGCAAGCCGTGGCTGCAGGCCTGGCAGCCGGTGCTGGCCAAGGTGTTCGCCAGCGTGGGCGTGCACGGCGATGCCGCCACCGGCGCCATCGATGCCCTGCATGACACCCTGCAGGGCATCGCTGAATCGCGGCCGGAACTGCAGCGCGCGCTGCCGGAGCTGCCGCAGGTCGCCTTGCCGGTGCCGCCGGTGGCTGAATCGCCAGCGGTCGAGCTGGGCGGGCAGATCGACGCCGACGACTTCGACAATGCCGACGCCGACCGCTTCCGCCGCATGGAGATCGGCAGCTGGCTGGACTTCGTCGACAAGGACGGCAAGGTGCAGGCCGGCAAGCTGTCCTGGGTCAGCCCGATTTCCTCGCGCCTGCTGTTCGTCAATCGTCGCGGCGTGCGCTTCTGCGTGGCCTCGCCGGAAGAGTTGGCGGTCATGGTGCGGCTGGGCCGCCTGCGCGCCCATGTGGATGACGGCGCCTTCGACAGCGCCATGCAGGGCGTGATCGACCGGCTGGACCCGGGCAGCGCGACGCTGCACTGAGCGGGGGCCGCCTGCTAGGATCGGGAAAACTCACCGATCAGCGGGGACCTGCATGGCCGTGGCGTTGCTGGGGATCAAGGAGACCGCGCCGGGCGAACGGCGCGTGGCGCTGACGCCGGAAACGGCCAAGAAGCTGGGCGCACTGGGCATCACCGTCTGGTATGAGGCCGGCGCCGGCCTGGCCGCAGGCTTCCCTGACGCCGCCTATGACGATGCAGGCGCACGCGTGTTCGACGTGGCGCGCTGGCCCGAGATCGACATCCTGTTGTGCGTGCAGGCGCCGCCGGCGTCGGTCCTGGCACAGCTCAAGCCCGCTGCCAGTGTGATCGGCCTGCTTGCGCCGGCGGCCGATCCCGCCATGGCCGCACTGGCCGCCGACGACCGCCTGCATCTGTTCCCGTTGCAGCAGCTGCCGCGCACTACCCGCGCGCAGGCCATGGACGTGCTCAGTTCGCAGGCCGGCATGGCCGGCTACAAGGCCGCGCTGATCGCCGCCGAACGCGCGCCGCGCTTCTTCCCGATGCTGACCACCGCGGCCGGTACCGTGCGGCCGGCCAAGGTGCTGGTGATCGGTGCCGGCGTGGCCGGCCTGCAGGCCATCGCTACCGCGCGCCGGCTCGGTGCACAGGTGGAAGGCTTCGACGTGCGCCCGGAAACCCGCGAGCAGATCCAGTCGCTGGGCGCGCGCTTCCTCGACCTCGGCGTCAGTGCCGCGGGCGAGGGCGGCTATGCACGTGCGCTGACCGACGAGGAGCGCGCCGAGCAGCAGCGGCGGCTGGCCGACCACCTGCGCGGCGTGGATGTGGTGATCTGCACCGCCGCAGTGCCCGGGCGCCCGGCGCCAACCATCGTCACCGCAGCGATGGTGGACGGCATGGCCGCCGGCAGCGTGATCGTCGATCTGGCCGCCGAAAGTGGCGGCAATTGTGCGCTCACCCAACCCGGGCAGTGCATCGAACACCAGGGCGTGACCATCGATGGCCCGCTGGGCCTGGCCAGCCGTGGCGCGACCCAGGCCAGCGAGATGTATGCGCGCAATCTGCTGAACTTCGTCGCGCTGTTCGTGCGCGAGGGAAGGCTGGCGTTCGACTGGGAAGACGAGCTGCTGGCGAAGACCCGCTGGCAGGCTTGAACCTCATTTGCCTCCTGTAGAGCCGAGCCCATGCTCGGCTTGCGCAGGCGCGATAAAGCAGCCGAGCGTGGGCTCGGCTCTACAAGGGGTTGAACGCTGCCTTTACCTCGGCTTCGCCGGCGGCGGATTGTCGCGCACCCAGTCCCTGCGCTGTTCCGGCGTCATCTGCGACCAGCGCTCGCGCAGTGCTTCACGCTGTGCCGGTGGCATATCGCGCATCTGCCCGAACAGGGCGCGCGCCTGCTCGCGCTGTTCCGGGCTCATGTGCTCGAAGCGGCGCAGGCCACGGCGGGCCTTGTCGCGCTCCTCCGGGCTCATCGACTGCCAGCGCTGGCCATGCGAGAGCATGCGCTGGCGCTGGCCGGCATCGGCACTGTTCCAGCGGTCGCGCAACGGGGCCAGCAGTGATTCACGCTGGGCCTCGCTCAGCTGTTCCCACGCCGGCAGCGGCGCGGCCGGTGCAGGACGTGCGGCCGGAGCGGGGGCGGCGCTCTGCGCCAGCGCCGGGACGGCCGGCAGCAGCGACAGGGTCAGCAGCAGCGGCAGGGTGTGCAGTCGGGACATGGTTCACTCCATCGCCAGGTCGGTATCGCCCAGCCACAGGTACAGATCGGGATTCTCGTCGTACAGCGCGCCGTTGTCTTCCACCGAGGCCAGCACCGGTGCCGGCACGGCGGGCGACAGTGGGCCGTGGCCGCTGAACTGCAGGCCGATCCCCAGCGCCACCGCCAGAGAACAGGCGCTGGCCAGCCACCAGCGCCAGCGCCCGTGACGGGCCGCGCTGGCGCCGTGCCGGGCATGGCGCAGGCGCGCCAGCGTGGCCGGCGACAGCGCCTGCAGCGACTGCGCGTGCAGGCTGCGCAGGGCGTCATCGGAAGGCAGGGAGCGGTTCACGGATGGATCTCCAGGTAATCCTGCAGCGCCTGCCGGGCGCGTGCCAGGTGGGTTTTGACCGCGCCTTCGCTGCAGCCCATGGCACGGGCGGTGGTGGCCCCGTCCAGGTCCTGCAGCACACGCAGGGTAAAGGCTTCGCGCTGGCGGGCGGGCAGGGTGCGCAACGCCTCCACCAGCTGCTGGTACTGCTGGCGCTGCTCATGCGCCTGCGCCGGGTCCGGGCCGGGGTCGGCCCAGTCGATCCCACCGCCCTCGGCGTCCTGGTTGTCGCGCCAGAACGGCAGGCGGAAGCGGCGGCGCCGCTGCAGGTCGATCACGCGGCGGCGCAGGATGCTCCAGAACAGCGGCGCCCATTCGGCGGCCGGCTTGTCGGCGTAGTCCAGCATGCGCAGCAGGGCATCCTGCACCGCATCCAGAGCGTCGTCGCGCTGGCGCAGGCCGGCCTCGGCGAAGCGGAAGGCGCGCGGGCCGACGCCGGCCAGGAACGCCTCCAGCGATGCCGGCGGGGCATCGGTCTCGGCGCTCGGGGGGACAGGGCTGCTCACCAGCACAGGGTACGGTTCCTCGCTCGGGGTCACCATCGACAACGCGTGAGCGCGGCTTCGGTTGACGTCGGGTACGCGCCGGGTTCAGCCCGTGGTTATGATGGGCCGACGAAGACAGAGCGGGAGCGTTGCCAGTGAGTGACGGGTTCGTGGCGCTGTACATCTTCATGCTGGCGGCCATCGCCGGCCATGTGATCATTTCGCGGGTGCCGGTGATCCTGCATACCCCGCTGATGTCCGGGTCCAACTTCATCCACGGCATCGTGCTGATCGGCGCGATGGTGGTGCTGGGGCATGCGCAGACGCCGCTGGAAAAGGCGCTGGGCTTCCTGGCCGTAGTGCTGGGTGCCGGCAACGCCGCCGGTGGCTACGTGGTCACCGCGCGCATGCTGGAGATGTTCAAGCCAAGCGCGCCCAAGGGCGCCAAGGACGAACCGAAGGAGCCGCAGGCTTGAACATCAGCACCGTCGAACTGCTTGATTGGCTGGTCAAGGCCAGCTACCTGGTGGCCGCCACGCTGTTCCTGCTCGGCCTGCAGCGCATGGCCTCGCCGCTGACTGCGCGCAGCGGCATCCGCTGGGCCGGGCTGGGCATGCTGCTGGCCACGGTGGCCACCTTCTTCCTGCCCGAACTGCACAACGTGCCACTGATCCTGGTGGCGCTGCTGCTCGGCGCCGGCCTGGCCTGGTGGTCGGCCGGCAAGGTCGCCATCACCGACATGCCGCAGATGGTGGCGTTGTACAACGGCATGGGCGGCGGCTCGGCGGCGGCGATCGGCGCGGTGGAACTGCTGCGCTATGCCTTCCTGGCCCATCGCGACACCAGCCACTGGAGCGCGCAGGCGCTGGCCGACCTGGCCGCGCGCCAGCCATCGGGCACCGTGCTGCTGCTGGCGGTGGTCGGCGCGGCGATCGGCGCGGTGTCGCTGTCCGGCTCGGTGATCGCCTGGGCCAAGCTGGATGGCCGGCTGGACAAGCGGGTGACCTGGCCGGGCCAGCAGGCGCTGAATCTGCTGGTGGCGCTGGCGGTGGTGGTGCTGGCGATCATCGCCGCCAGCACGCTCAGCACCTGGGCGATCGTGGCCTTCTTCGTGCTGGCGCTGGCATTGGGCGTGCTGATGACGTTGCCGATCGGTGGCGCCGACATGCCGGTGGTGATCTCGCTGTACAACGCATTCACCGGCCTGGCGGTGTCCTTCGAAGGCTACGTGCTGGGCAACGAGGCGCTGATCATTGCCGGCATGATGGTCGGCGCGGCCGGCATCCTGCTGACCCGGCTGATGGCCAAGGCGATGAACCGGCCGATCCGCAACGTGCTGTTCTCCAACTTCGGCGGCGGCGCCGGTGGCCAGGCGCAGGCGATCAGCGGTTCGCAGAAGCCGATCGACGCGGCCGACGTCGCCGCGATGATGGCCTTCGCCGAACGGGTGGTGATCGTGCCGGGGTATGGCATGGCCGTGGCGCAGGCGCAGCACAAGATCTGGGAACTGGCGCAGCGGCTGGGCCAGCGCGGGGTCAAGGTGAAGTTCGCCATCCACCCGGTGGCCGGGCGCATGCCCGGGCACATGAACGTGCTGCTGGCCGAAGCCGGCGTGCCCTACGACCTTATTGCGGACATGGACGACATCAACCCGGAGTTCGCCAACACCGACGTGGTGCTGGTGATCGGCGCCAACGATGTGGTGAACCCGGTGGCGCGGACCGATCCGGCCAGCCCGATCTACGGGATGCCGGTGCTGGACGTGGTCAACGCGCGCAACGTGGTGGTGATCAAGCGTGGCCGGGGCACCGGCTTTGCCGGCATCGAGAATGCGCTGTTCTACGCTGACAACACGCGCATGCTGTACGGCGATGGTGCCGAAGCGGCGGCCTCGCTGGTGAGCGAGCTGAAGGCGCTCGACGGCGGGCATTGAGGGCCGGCTGCATCCGGTGGGTGCGGACCTCGGTCCGCACGCTTTTGCCGGCCAGCGGCCGGCACTACCCCCATCCACGCGTGGCGTGGATCTACCCGCTCAGCGCGCCAGCCACGCGCCCACGGCCACACCCAGCGCCAACCACAGCCACTCCATCGCGCCATTGGCCAGGGTGATCAGGGTCCAGGCCAGGTGCGGGCCCATCCGCATCGTGGCGTCCCACAGGTCCAGCCCGATCGAGCCGCCCATCCAGGCGCTGGCGATGGTCCAGTTGGCCACGGCAGCCACCAGCACGGTGCCCAGCACGACCAGGGCGATGCGCAGCCGCCCCGGGCCCAGCGTCCCCAGGCGCAGCATGAACACCAGTTCCAGGGCGGTCACCACCGCCATCCAGCCGACCTGCCGGCCGGTCATCAGCGCCAGCACCAGCCAGGCGAGGGGAGCAACAACCAGGCCCAGCAACAGCATGAAGGGCCAGAGCCAGGTCACGGTCCTGGCACGCGCGGCATTGGAGGACATCGAAGCTCCCTGAAGATCACCCACAGGATACTGTGGTTTGCCGCGGTGCACCGGCGGCGGCTGGGCGGCTGGGCTAGAATGCGTGCTTGCGTGGCTGCGGCCACGGCCCCATATCGGTCCCCATGTATTCCCGTAGCAGTGAACCTGTCCACTTCGAGCGCGATTGCGAGGCCGTGATGGTCCCGCAGGGCGATACCGTGACCCTGCCCGCCGGCAGCTATGGGTACATCACCCAGGCGCTCGGTGGCAGCTATTCGGTGTTCGTCGAGGGCAACCTGTTCCGCATTGCCGGCAAGGACGGCGACGCGATCGGCAAGGAGGCGCCGGCGCCGCTGGAACTGCCCGCCGACGCCACCGATGAACAGGTGGAACAGCTGGTGTGGCAGCAGCTTCGGACCTGTTTCGACCCGGAAATCCCGGTGAACATCGTCGAACTGGGCCTGGTCTACGAGGTCGAGATCAAGCACCTGGACGAAGGCCAGCGCGAGATCGACGTGAAGATGACCCTGACCGCACCGGCCTGTGGCATGGGTGACATCCTGGTCGACGACGTGCGCAGCAAGCTTGAGATGATCCCGACGGTGGCCGAGGCCGACGTCGAGCTGGTATTCGACCCGCCGTGGAACCAGCACATGATGTCCGAGGCGGCCAGGCTCGAGACCGGCATGCTTTGACCCAGGGCCCGCAGTGACGCGGGCCCGGCACTACCCGCAACCAGAACAGGAATCCTCCGGTGTCCCAGTCCATTCCCAGCTTCGCCGTCACCCGTTCGGACCACCCGCGCAGCGCTGAAGAGCGCGCCCAGATCCTGGAGAAGCCCGGCTTCGGCCTGCACTTCACCGATCACATGGTGGAAGTGCGCTGGGACAAGGACGCCGGCTGGCACAACGCCAACGTGCGTGCCTATGGCCCGCTTCAGCTGGACCCGGCCGCGGCCGTGCTGCACTACGGCCAGGAAATCTTCGAGGGCATCAAGGCCTACCGCCATGCTGACGGTTCGATCTGGACCTTCCGCCCGGACGCCAACGGCCGCCGCCTGCAGCGTTCGGCCCAGCGCCTGGCGCTGCCGGAACTGCCGGTGGAGATCTTCGTCGAATCGCTGAAGCAGCTGATCGCCGTGGACAGCGCCTGGGTGCCGTCGGCCGATGAGTCGAGCCTGTACTTCCGTCCGTTCATGATCGGCGACGAAGCCTTCCTCGGCGTGCGTGGCGCGCACAAGGCCGGCTACTACGTCATCGCCAGCCCGGCCGGCCCGTACTTCGCCAAGGGCGTTGCCCCGGTGTCGATCTGGCTGTCCACCGAATACGCGCGTGCGGCCAAGGGCGGCACCGGTGCCGCCAAGTGCGGTGGCAACTATGCTGCCTCGCTGCTGCCGCAGCAGAAGGCGCAGGCGCAGGGCTGCTCGCAGGTGCTGTTCCTCGACCCGGTCGAAGGCAAGTACCTGGAAGAACTGGGTGGCATGAACGTGTTCCTGGTCTACAAGGACGGCACGCTGGTCACCCCGGAACTGTCCGGCAGCATCCTCGAGGGCATCACCCGCGAGAGCATCCTGCAGCTCGCCCGCGACCGCGGCATGAAGGTCGAAGAGCGCAAGGTCAGCATCGACGAGTGGAAGCAGGGCGTGGCGTCGGGCGAGATCGCCGAAGTGTTCGCCTGCGGTACCGCTGCAGTGGTTACCCCGATCGGCCAGCTCAAGGGCGAAGGTTTCTCGGTCGGCGACATCAACGCCCCGGCCGGCGAAGTGACCATGTCGCTGCGCAAGGAACTGACCGACATCCAGTACGGCCGCCTGCCGGACCGCCACAACTGGCTGGTCAAGCTGGGCTGATTGCCCGACGCTGAACTGTAGAGCCGAGCCGACGCTCGGCTGCTCTTCCGGAAAGCCCGTCCCCGTGACGGGCTTTCTGCGTTATGGGCTTGGGGTCAGATCCCTTTTCCATGGGAAAAGGGATCTGACCCCGGATCAGCGGACGCCGATGTCGGCACAGTCATTCCAGGACACGTGACGGCCCAGTCAGGTCTGTGCAGGACACGAGAAAGTTCCTTCATCTTCACAAACCCTCGACCCGAAAAGTCTCAGAACGAACATTTCATCTTGCTGAAAAGACGCTGAAAATCTTGTGGTGTCCGGTTTTGGTCATTAGCGTCATGTGCACGGCGGATCGATAGGGGGATCCGCTGACTCACCGGTCATCCGAACCTCGCCAATGCAAGCCAGCCCATGGTTCGGGCCGGTGCTTCTGCCGATTCCGGCATTCACACCACTAGAAAGGGAAATACGATGTCCCAGGTAACGCAACCGCGTGTGCGTCGAGTGTGGGTGGTCCTTGGTGCGTCCGTTCTGTCATCGCTGCTGCTGGCCACGCCCGCGCTGGCCGGTGATGTCCAGCTCAGCGGCCTGCAGTCCGCACCGACCCACCAGCGTTTCATCGTGAAGTACCGTGAAGGCAGCGCCCCGGTGGCCAGCACCACCGCGCTGGCGTCTTCGCTGAAGAGTGCCGCCGCCGGGCTGGCCAGCAGCCAGGGCCGCGCGCTGGGCCTGCAGGAAGTCCGCAAGCTCGCCGTCGGCCCGACCCTGGTCAGGACCGACCGTCCGCTCGACCAGGCCGAATCCGAACTGCTGATGCGCAAGCTGGCGGCCGACCCGAGCGTGGAATACGTCGAAGTCGACCAGATCATGCGCGCCACGCTGACCCCGAACGACACCCGCTTCAGCGAACAGTGGGGCTTTGGCACCTCCAGTGCCGGCATCAACATCCAGCCGGCGTGGGACAAGTCCACCGGCACCGGCGTGGTGGTAGCGGTGATCGACACCGGCATCACCAACCATCCCGATCTGAACGCCAACATCCTGCCCGGCTATGACTTCATCAGCGACGCGGCGATGGCGCGCGACGGCGGTGGCCGCGACAGCAACCCGAACGACGAAGGCGACTGGTATGGCGCCAACGAGTGCGGCTCGGGCATCCCGGCCTCCAACTCCAGCTGGCACGGCACCCACGTCGCCGGCACCGTGGCGGCAGTGACCAACAATGCCAGCGGCGTGGCGGGCACCGCCTTCAACGCCAAGGTCGTGCCGGTGCGCGTGCTCGGCAAGTGCGGCGGCTACACCTCTGACATCGCCGACGCGATCGTATGGGCCTCAGGCGGCACCGTCAGTGGCGTGCCGGCCAATGCCAATCCGGCCGAAGTCATCAACATGTCGCTGGGCGGCGGCGGCACCTGCTCGGCCACCTACCAGAACGCGATCAACGGCGCGGTCAGCCGCGGCACCACCGTGGTGGTCGCCGCTGGCAACAGCAACACCAACGTGTCCTCGTCGGTGCCGGCCAACTGCGCGAATGTGATCGCCGTGGCGGCCACGACCTCGGCCGGCGCGCGTGCCAGCTTCTCCAACTACGGCGCTGGCATCGATATCTCCGGCCCGGGCCAGAGCATCCTGTCCACCCTCAACACCGGCACCACCACCCCGGGCAGCGCCAGCTACGCCTCCTACAACGGCACCTCGATGGCGGCCCCGCACGTGGCCGGCGTGGTCGCGCTGATGCAGTCGGTCGCCCCGAGCGCGCTGAGCCCGGCGCAGGTCGAGAGCATCATCAAGAGCACCGCACGCCCGCTGCCGGGCGCCTGCTCGGGCGGCTGCGGCGCCGGCATCGTCGACGCCAACGCGGCCGTGGCCGCAGCGATCAACGGCGGTGGCAACCCGAACCCGGGTGGCAACGTGCTGCAGAACAACGTGCCGGTGACCGGCCTGGCCGCTGCCAGCGGTGCTTCACTGAGTTACACCGTGAACGTCCCGGCCGGCAGCACCCAGCTGCGCGTGGCGATCAGTGGTGGCAGCGGTGATGCCGACCTGTACGTGCGCCAGGGCAGTGCCCCGACCGATACCGCCTACACCTGCCGTCCGTACCTGAGCGGCAACAGCGAAACCTGCACCATCAACAGCCCTGCCGCCGGCACCTGGTATGTGCGGGTGAAGGCGTACAGCACCTTCTCGGGCGTGACCCTCAACGCCCAGTACTGAGCCCAAGACCCTCTCCAAGGGCACGCCCTGGCTTCGGCCGGGGCGTTTTTGCTTCTGTACGGCCGAGCCCATGCCAGGCTGCTCCGGCTGCTCCGGCTGCTCCGGCTGCAGACCGTAGTGCCGCGCTGGCGCGCGGTTGCCGAGCATGGCTCGGCACTACAGGAGAGCGCTCTGTTGGGTGCCGAGCTTGGTCGGCACGCTGTTCCTCAGACCGACTCGAAGCGGTTCGCGGCCACGTTCTTGCGCACGTGCTGCGGGTCGAAAATCCGCCCGTTCATCGCGATGTATACGCCGGTCGGCAGTGACTGCACCGCGCCGATCGCGCAGCCGATGTTGAACTCCGCATCCGATCCGCGGAACCGCGCCGGGCTGAGCGCGCCAGTCATCACGATGGTCTTGTCCGGGATCGTCGCCAGCACCTTGCCGGTCTGCACCATCGAATCGGTACCGTGGGTCACCAGCACGTGCCGGGTCGGCTGTGCGGCGATGGTGGCGCGGATCAGCTCGCGGTCCTCATCGTTGATGTGCAGCGAGTCCTTGCGCAGGATCGGAATCACGTTGAAACGGAACGTCACGCCCAGCTCGCGCAGGATCATGCCGATCTGCGGATCGCCGATCTGGTAGTCCGACTTGTCGTCGAAGTAGATCTTGTCGATCGTGCCACCGGTGGTGACGACCAGGAGCTCTTCCATCATGTGCATGCGCGAAACCAGGACAGGTACTGCGGCGCGAGGCCAGGAATGCAGATGATACGGCCCAGCGGGCGCAGCGTCAGCGTCGCCTGCCGAAGCGGGCGCGCAGGCCGGGCAGGCTGGCGCTGAAGATCACCAGCAGGGCCAGCACGATCTCGATCAGCGCCAGCCAGCGCGTCTCCGGGTGGCTCCAGGCGCTCATCACGCCGTGGCTGAACCAGCCCAGCGCCAGCACCGAGGCCCAGAAGCCGGCCTTGCGCCAGCCCAGGCGCAAGGCCACGGCCAGCACCAGGGGCGGCGCGGTGAACACCAGCTGGGTGGCCAGCCAGTGCCGGTCATTGATGAACCAGCCGGCAAACAGCGCGGCCAGCCCCATCAGGGCCAGCAGCAGGACCGTGCGCGGCGCGGCGCTCATCGGGCCAGCCGCTGCGCGATATCGGCCACCCGCCGGCCCAGCGCACGGGCCAGCACCGCCTCGTCGTCGGTCGGCTGCGGGTCGTCGGCGGCACCGGCCACGTGGCTGGCGCCGTAGGGCGTGCCACCGCTGCTGGTGTGGCTCAACGCCGGTTCGGTGAACGGAATGCCGACGATCACGCAGCCGTGGTGCAGCAGCGGCACCTGCATCGACAGCAGGGTCGATTCCTGGCCGCCATGCATCGATGCGGTGGAGGTGAACACGCCCGCCGGCTTGCCGGACAGGGTGCCGTTGACCCACTCGGCGCCCAGGCCGTCGAGGAAGTGCTTGACCGGCGCAGCCATGTTGCCGAAGCGGGTGGGGCTGCCGAGCAGCAGGCCCTGGCACTCGGCCAGGTCCTGCACGCTCACATAGGGAGCGCCATCGTCGGGCACCGGTGGCTGTGCGGTCTGGGTGACCGCGGCCACTGGCGGCACGGTGCGCAGGCGCGCGCTCATGCCCGGCACTTCGCCGATGCCCCGCGCGATCTGGCGCGCCAGCCGTGCCACCGAACCGCCCCGGCTGTAGTACAGCACCAGAATCTCGCCCATCGTGCCCGCTTCTCCTCGTCGTCTGGCCCCCAGTATGGCTATCCTGCCAGCATTCCGCATCGGGTACCCTTTCGCCGATGGAACCTTTGGATACGCTCAACCTGTGGATGGAGCGCGCGCGGGATCGCGCACGCGCCATCAGCTTCGGCCGCTTCCTGTGGCATCGCTTCCTCGACGACCGCCTGTTCCAGGCAGCGGCGGCGCTGGCCTACACCACGGTGTTCGCGCTGGTGCCGCTGGCGATCGTGGTGTTCGGCGTGCTCTCGGCCTTCCCTGTCTTCGACCGCTGGAGCGATCAGCTCAGCGATTACGTTTTCTCCAACTTCGTACCCAATGCCGCACGCGCGGCTGAAGGCTATCTGCGGCAGTTCTCGGCCAGTGCCGGCCAGCTCACTGCCGCCGGCTTCATCGCGCTGGTGGTATCGCTGCTGATCACCCTCAACAGCGTGGAAGAGACCTTCAACCAGATCTGGCGGGTCGGTTCGACCCGGCCCAAACTGACCCGCTTCCTGGTCTACTGGACCGTGCTGACCCTGGGCGCGATGCTCGCCGCTGCTTCGCTGGCAGTGTCGGCACGGGTGTTCGCGATGCCATTGTTCGGCACGCAGGAGGGCCGCTGGCTGGCCGAGCTGGCGCTGCGGCTGGCGCCGATCCTGATCGAGTTCGTCTGCATCACCCTGATGTTCCGGGTGGTGCCGCATCACACGGTGAAATGGCGGCACGCAGTGCCCGGCGCGATCCTGGCCGCGGTGATCCTGGAACTGGTGAAGTGGGGCATAGGCGCCTACCTGGGCAGCTTCCAGTCCTACCAGAAGCTCTATGGCACGGTCGCCTTCGTGCCGATCCTGCTGCTGTGGATCTACCTGTGCTGGGTGGCGGTGCTGCTGGGCGCGTCGCTGGCGTCGTCGATGGCTGCCTTCCGCTACCAACCGGTTGAACTGCGGCTGCCGCAGGGCTACGAGTTCTATGGCCTGCTGCGCCTGCTGGGCCGCTTCCAGCATGCGCGGGTCAAGGGCAAAGGCCTGGCCGATGACGAGATCCTGCGGCTGGAACCGATGCTGACCGATTCGCTGCTGCAGGACCTGATCTGCAAGCTTCAGGAGATCGACCTGCTACGCCGCGATGAACGCGGGGAGTGGCTGCTGTCGCGCGACCTGGACCAGGTCAGCCTCGCCGATCTGTACGAATGCACCCAGCTGCGCATTCCGGTAGCCGAGCAGCACCTGCCGTACCGCGACGACAGCCTGGGCCGTGCCGCACTGGCGGCGCTGGACGATCTGCGGCTGCCCCTGCGCGAACGCCTCAAGCGCAAGGTCAGCGATATCTATACCGATTCCGGAGACACACCATGACCCGCAAGACCTCGTTGCCGCTGCTGCTCCCGCTGGCCCTGCTGTTGGCGCTGGCGGCCTGCAAGCCGGCCCAGGAACCGGCACCGGCCAGCAGCCAGCCACCGGCGCAGGCACCGACGCCGGCCACGCCGGCACCGGTGGCCGAGACTCCGGCCGAGCGCACCACCGCCGAGTTCCCGGCGCTGAAGATGAAGGCGGTGGACGGCAGCGACTACGACCTGGCCGCGCATCGCGGCAAGTGGGTGGTGGTGAACTTCTGGGCCACCTGGTGCGCACCGTGCCGCAAGGAGATGCCCGAACTGTCGGCGCTGCACGCGATGCGCAGCACCATCGAGGTGGTCGGGCTGGCCTATGAGGACATCGAAGTGCCGGACATGCAGGCGTTCCTGACCAAGCATCCGGTCACCTATCCGATCGTGATCGTGGATCCCTACGATCCGCCGGCTGACTTCGCCACGCCGCGCGGTTTGCCGTTGACGCACCTGATCGATCCGCAGGGCAAGCTCGCGCACAGCTTCCTCGGCCCAGTGACCGCCGCCGACATCGAAAAGCAGATCGCTGCTGCCAAGTAGTGGGTTGGTCGGCAGGGCCTGCGGTACGCGCCATCGCATGCGCGCTGCCGCTCCCACGCTTCGCTGCGCGAACCGCGGGCCCCACTTACCAACGCCCAAACCCCCGCCGCTTCGCGGCCGCCCCCTGACTCAGGGGGCTCTGCCCCAGACACGATCCGACGCCCGCCATGCCGATGGGATCGCCGATGGGGTCAGATCCGTTTTCCGCAGGAAAACGGATCTGACCCCATCTCGATATCTGACAGACGTGTCGACCAAGGTCGACACCTACCAACAGCCGCAGGGATCTGTCAGAGGCGGGGGGGG
>NZ_LLXV01000024.1 GCF_001431665.1 Stenotrophomonas beteli
CATCCAACCCCATTCCCCCCAGCCACGCGTTGAACCGTCCAACCTCCCGCTGGAGCAGTCCGATGCCCCTCGTCCGCCGCGTGATTCCATCCGTACTGGCCCTGCTGCTCTGCGCTGTCGCCGGGGTTGCCCAGGCGCAGTCCACCAGGGCCCTCCGGCCCGTCCGGTCGGTGCCACTACTGCAGGTGGCCGGCGCCGAGCAGCCCATCGCGCTGCGCGAGGCCCGCATCGAAGGCGACATCCAGGCCGGCATCGCCCAGACCCGCATCACCCTGGAGTTCCACAACCCGAACCGTCGGGTGCTGGAAGGGGAGTTGCAGTTCCCATTGGCCGAGGGCCAGCAGATCACCGGGTTTGCCCTGGATATCGGCGGCGAACTGCGCGAGGCGGTGCCGGTGCCCAAGGATCGCGGCCGCCAGGTCTTCGAGGAGATCGCCCGCCGTGGCGTCGACCCCGGCCTGCTGGAACAGACGGCGGGCAACCAGTTCCGCCTGCGCATCTACCCGCTGCCGGCCGGTGGCAGTCGCCGCGTGCAGCTGGTGCTGCGCGAGCCGCTGGCCTTCTCGGGCCAGGGTTGGCAGTGGACGCTGCCGCTGCAGTTCGCCGCAGGTGCCGCCTCCGTTGCAGTGAAGGTGCAGGCGCCGGGGGTGATGGCCGCAGGCACCGCACCGTTCCAGATCACGGCGGGCCAGCTGCAATGGCAGGGCCAAGGTTCGCAGCTGCCGCCGCAGCTGCAATGGAACCTTCCGGCCGAAAGAAAGCCGCAGGTGCAGGTGGCGCCGTGGCAGGACGGACACTATCTGCTGGCGCAGGTGCCGGTGCCGGCCAGCAGTACTCCCCGCACGCCGCCGAGCGAGGTTGGCCTGCTGTGGGACGGTTCGGGCTCCTCCGGCCAGCGCGACCGCGCGCGTGAGTTCGCGCTGCTGGATCGTTACTTCGCCGCGATGGGCAATGGCACGGTCGCGCTGACCGTGCTGCGCGACCGTGCCGAGCCGGTGCGCCGCTTCCGTATCCGCGCAGGCAACTGGAGCGAGCTGCGCGCGGCTCTGCAGGCGGTGCGCCCGGACGGTGCCAGTGCGCTGGCCCAGTGGCAGCCGCAGCCGAGCGTGAAGGAGTACCTGCTGGTCAGCGACGGCCTGCTGACGTACGGGCCGGAACAGCTGCCAGCGATGGCGCCGGACCAGCGCCTGTTTGCGGTCAGCAGCGCCGGTGCCCGCACCGACAGCACGCGCCTGCGCAGCTGGAGTGAAGCGCACGGTGGCCGCTTCGTCGCCCTGGAAGCCGACGTCGATGCCGCCGCGCGTGCACTGCTGTCTTCGCCGCTGGATGTGCAGGTCGACGCGGGGCGTGGCGTGCAGGACGTGGTGATCGACCGCCGCAGTGAAGCCGAAGGCTGGCTGTGGCTGCACGCGCGGCTGGCGGCGGAGGGTGTGCCGATGCGGGTGCGCGTTGGCGGTGGTGAGTGGCTGGCGCTGCCGGCCACGCAGAAGAGCGACGACGGTGAACTGCTCGCCGGCTTGTGGGTGCAGGCGCGCCTGCAGCAGCTGGCGGCCGACCGTCGCGGCAACCGCGAGGCGATGCAGCGCCTGTCGCAGCAGTTCGGTCTGGTCGGGCCGGATACCTCGCTGATCGTGCTGGAAACGCTGGAGGATTACCTGCGCTACGCGATCCGTCCGGCGGGCAAGCTGCGCGCCGAGTACGACGCCCGCTTCGCGCGCCAGGTGAGCGACCGCGCCGCTGCCGATCGCCGCCGTCTGGACGACGTGGCCGCACGCTGGAAGGAGCGCCAGCAGTGGTGGAGCCGCAGCTGGCCGAAGAATGCGCCGCCGCAGTTGAAGGGCAGGGCGCTGGAAGTGGCGTCTGCAGATGCTGCGATGGAATCGGCGCCGGTGGCGATGCTGGCGGCCCCCGCTCCGGCAGCCCCGCCTGCGCCGATGGCAGCGGCGGCCGAGCAACGCAGGGAAGCGGGCAGCGCGCGTGCACGTCGCTCGGTGTCCGCGGCGAACCAGGTGCTCGACGCGGTGGTGGTTACCGGTTCGGCGATTGATCAAGCCGGGGCCGCCAACGAGGGCGAGCTCGGCATCCAGCTGGCCGCGTGGCAGCCGGATTCGGCCATCGCCCGGCGCCTGCGCCAAGGGCCTGCATCGCAGTTGTACGACCGTTACCTCGCCGAGCGCGATGCGCATGCCGACAGCAGTGCGTTCTTCCTTGACGTGGCCGACCTGCTGTTGGAGCAGGGCCAGCGCGAGCTGGCGCTGCGTGTACTGTCGAACCTGGCGGAGATGGACCTGGACAACCGCCACCTGCTGCGCGTGCTTGGCTACCGGCTGATGCAGGCCGATGCCCCGGCGCTGGCGGTGCCGGTGTTCGAGCAGGTGTTGGCAATGGGCCAGGAAGAGCCGCAGAGCTTCCGTGACCTCGGCCTGGCGCTGGCCGCCGCCGGGAAGCCGCAGCAGGCGCTGGGGCCGCTGTACCAGGTGGTGGTGCGGCCATGGGACAGCCGCTTCGATGGCATCGCCCTGATCGCGCTGGATGAACTGACCAACCTGGTTGCACGCAGCACGCCCAGGCTCGATACCCGCAGCATTGACCCGCGCCTGCTGCAGGCGATGCCGCTGGACCTGCGCGTGGTGTTGTCGTGGGATGCCGACAACAGCGACATGGACCTGTGGGTGACCGACCCGAATGGCGAGCGCGCGTACTACGGCAACCGCCTGACCTATCAGGGCGGGCAGATGTCGCAGGACTTCACCGGTGGCTATGGGCCCGAGCAGTTCTCGCTGCGCAACGCCAAGCCCGGCAGGTACAAGGTGGAAGCGAACTACTTCGGCAGCCGCCAGCAGCTGGTGACCGGGGCGACCACGCTGATGCTGCGCCTGACCACCCATTGGGGCACGCCGAAGCAGAAGGACCAGAGCGTCACGCTGCGGTTGAAGGACCGCGCCGAGACCGTGCTGGTGGGCGAGTTCGAGGTGAAGTAGAGCCACGCCATGCGTGGCCGTCGCAGGGTCGGGAACGGTCTATCCACGCATGGCGTGGATCTACCGGGGGCCGTCTGGCATCGGCCGGCGTTGGCGCGGAATCCACCGCGCCAGCGCCACGCCGCCACCGAGGACCAACAGCGTGCCGACGGTCTGCCACAGCAGTTCGGTTGCCGGGGCATTGGGCAGCGGGTTGCTGTCAGCCAGCCAATCAATGACCGGTCGCGCCAGCAGGTAGATCACCACCACGCCGACCACGCGTGCTACCGGCCGCACAACGCCCCGTGGATCGACCGGCCAGCCGCGCCACTGCAGCCACGCCACCAGCAGGCCCAGTGCGAGCAGCCGCCCGGCCTCACCTACTGGCACGTAGCGCGTGGTTGCTGCCGCCCAGGCCAGCAGCGTGCCCAGGCCCAGCAGAAGCGGCAACTGCCATCGCCGCGCCGCACGCAGCCCCGGCATCAGCTGCCAGGCCAGCACGGCTACAGTGATGCCGATCAGCCAGCCGGCCAGTACGTCGGCGAGGAAATGCCGGCCCAGGTACATGCGTGACAGCGCCATCAGCAGTGGCCAGCCCAGCGCCAGGGCCCAGCGCAGCCAGCGGCGGCGGATGCCGAAGGCCAGCAGCAGGCCAACGCAGGCGGCGGTGGCCACACCGACGTGGCCGCTGTTGAAACCGTAATCGGCATCAGGTTGCGCGCGCAGCATCGCCGTGGCCTGCGCGTCGGGCAGTGACCAGAACGTATGGCCACCGCCATCCACCACGAACGGATGCGACGGTATCCCTTTATCCAGCACGCGTGCGTCCACGTCCGAAGGGCGGGGCAGGGCGGCACCCTGCTTGAACGCGTGGGTGGCGCAGGCCATCAGCAGCACCGCCAGCATCACGCATAGCCCGGCACGCAGGCGCGCACCGAACGCGCACAGCAGGATCAGCGCGGTATAGGCCATTTCGTAACCGAGCAGGCTGATGAACTGCATCAGCGACAACATCCATCCGCTGTCGAAGGTCTGCTGCAACCACAGGTGCCAATGCGTCTGGAACATCCGTTGTCCTGATTGTCTATCGGTGGGTGAATGGGTAGAGCCGAAACCGCGCGGTGCGTCTGATCAGCGATGCCATGCGCGCAGCCGTCGACAATAGCGGATTGTCGGTGGGTGGACCGGTAGAGCCGAGCCTATGCTCGGCTCATGGCAGACGCAGCCGAGCGTGGGCTCGGCCCTGCATCGGCGCGCAGCCCGAACAGCGGCCGCAGCCAGCGCGTGCGGCGGATCAGCAGTTCGTGGATCAACAGGCAGCCAGCCACCGTGCCGCCCAGCAGCAGGGTCGGCTCCAGCCACGGCCCCAGCTGCAGTGGCTTGAGCCAGAACAGCAGCGCGATGATCAGGCTCTGGTGCAGCATGTACCAGGGGTAGATCGCCTCGGTGCAGTACGGCAGCCAGCGGAAGGGGCGGTCGAGCAGCACCTTGCCCCAGCCGAGGATGGCCAGCAGCGCGGTCCACACATACAGCGACTGGGTGGTCCTGACCTGAAGATCCCAGAACGGTTCGGGCCACTGCCTCAGCGGTGAATCGTCAGGCAGCAGCTGGCCGAGGATGCGCAGGCCCATGTACCAGCCCACCGCCGCCAGGGCCAGCCACAGCGTGGTGCGGCGCAGGGCGACCACCCGTTCCCAGAACATCGGCTCGCGCGCCAGCAGGTAGCCGGCCAGGAACACCGTGGCGTACTTGGCGTGCTGGTACCAGTCGCCCACCAGCGTATTGGTGGACGGGTAGATCGGCTCCAGCCAGATCACCCAGGTCAGCAGCAGGGCGAACGGGATGCCGATCAGCAGGGTCGGCGAGGTAGCCACGCCGGCCACGGCCCTGCGCACCCTGGCCAGGCCCAGCACCGGCATCAACAGCGCCAGCGCCAGCGTGTAGGTCCACAGGTAGGCCAGGTACCACAGATGGTTCCAGGTGATGCCGTACTGCCAGCCGGCAAAGCTGCCTTCCGGCCACGGCCGCACCTGCCAGTAGCGCAGCAGGAAGTGGCCGAAGCCTGGCGCCACGTGGCCGTTGGCAACGCCCTCGCAATAGGGCTGGATCGGCACGATCACGAACATGCCGAACAGCAGCGGCAGCAGCAGCCGCCAGGTACGCAGCCCGGCAAAGCGCAGCAGCCTTCCTTCCGGGCGCATCAGCGCAATGGCGATACCCGAGATCAGGAACAGCAGCGACATCCGCCAGCGGTTGAAGAACAGCATCGGCCACTGCAGCCATTCGGCGGTATGCACGCTCTTGAGGTGGAAGCCCCAGTCGTCCACGTAGGCCATGCCGGTGTGGTAGAGGATCAGCAGCGCGAAAGCGAACACGCGCAGGGCGTCGATGTCGTAGCGTCGGGTCATGGTCGGGCCAGGCCGGGAGGTGGCGCCAATCTCGCCCTCGCCGGTGACTCGGACCATCGCCAGGGGCCTGCCGGGGCGCGTGCAGTGACCAATGGCGGGCGTGATGGGACCAATGGAGCGGCTACCCTCGGTCCCTTCAGGCAGGCTGGAGAGCCACTACACCATGGAAGTTGCAATGGCCCCAGGCCGTCCTCCGCGCTGGCGCACGTCCACCCGCCTGCTGCTGTGGGCCGCGATCCTGTCGGCGTCAGCGGTGACCAATGCGCTGGTCGAGGTGATGGACGCCGCGCGCCGGGGGGGCGATCTGGGGCTGTGGGAGCCCATGATCTGGGAATTCAGCAGCCTCAGCATGGTCCTGTTGACCCTGCCGCTGCTGTGGTGGGGTTGCGAGCGCTGGCCGCTGCATGCCGATACCTGGACGCGGCGTTTGCCGATGTATCTGCTGGCCAGCGTGGGCTGGTCGCTGCTGCACGTGGTGGGCATGATGCTGGTGCGGCATCTGGCCTATGCAGCGCTGGGCTACCGTTACCAGGATGATGCCGGCTGGTTGGAGCGTCTTGCCTACGAGTACCTGAAGGATGTGCGCACGTTCGCGCTGTTCGTGGCACTGGAGCACTTCGCCAGCTGGTTCGGCCGGCGCCGGCAGGGTGAGGCGAGCCTGCTGGCCGAGCCCGATGTGGGCCCGCCGGTGGAGCCGGTCGAGCGTCCGCAGCATTTCCTGGTGCGCAAGCTGGGCAAGGAGTTCCTGGTCGCCACCGGGGATGTGGAATACGCCCAGGCCGCAGGCAATTACGTGAACCTGCGTGTGCGCGGGCATGACTACCCGCTGCGGATCACCATGGCGGTGCTGGAGCAGCGGCTGGACCCGGCGCTGTTCCTGCGGCCGCACCGCAGTTGGCTGATCAACCGTGACCAGCTGCGTTCCATCGAGCCGCTGGACGGGGGCGAAGCCCTGCTGCACATGGCCGATGGCGTCAAAGTGCCGTGCAGCAGGCGACAGCTGCCGCTGCTGCGCCAGGCCTTGGCGGGGGCATGAACGGGCGGGCCGGTCGGCCCGCCCGCGCAGGGATTACTTCTTGTCCTTCTTGATCATCGCGTCAATGCGCGCGGCGCGGGCTTCCGAGCCCGGGTGCGAGGACATCAGGCCGCCGTCGCTGGACAGCTTGCGGAACATGCTGGCCAGGGCGGCCGGGTCGTAGCTGTGGCGCTTCATGAACTGGTAGCCGTACTCATCGGCGGCGCTCTCTTCCTTCTGCGAGAACTGCGCGTTGATGAAGCCTTCGGCCAGTTCACCCAACTGGCCCTGGCTGAGCTGGGTCAGGTTGCCGTTGCCGGAGGCGGCCAGGCCTTCACGTCCGGCCGAGGCCAGCAGGGCGGTGCGCATCTTGGTCTTGCTGTGGCCGAGCTTCACGTGACCGATTTCGTGGCCGATCACGCCACGCACTTCGTCGTCGCTGGCCATGTCCATCAGGCCGGTGTAGACCCGGACGCAGCCGTTGGCCATGGCCCAGGCGTTGACGTCGGCGGTGCGGTAGACCTTGAAGTTCAGGTTCAGGCCGTCCTCGTTGGACAGGCCCTGGGTGATCTTGGCCAGGCGCTGGGCGTAGGGATCGTTGCCGGTGACCACCTGGTTGTCCTTGTCCATGTAGGCACAGGCCTGGTCGGCGGCGGCCGAGACTTCGGCGTCGGACAGGGTCAGGGCCTTGCCGGCCTTCAGGCCGGTGCTGGTCAGGCCCTTCAGGTCGATGGCCGAGGCATTGGCGGCCAGCAGGCAGGCGGCCAGGCACAGGGTGGAACGCATGATCGTCATTGAATTGGTGCTCCTTGGGTTGGGAATGACCGCGTGGCCCCTGTTCCCGCGGCGGTCGGGAAGTCTACCGGGATCGTGCCGGCCCGTGTCCAGCCGTCTGCCCGGCCCGCCGGCGCGCCTCGCCGGGGCAGGGCGGCTGCGGTATCATTGGCAGTCATCTTTTGAATGCACAACCGCCGACATGATCGAATTGAATCCTGTCCGCCAGCGCATCACCGATCTGACCGATCGCGTGCTGTCGCTCCGGGGGTATCTTTGACTACGACGCCAAGAAAGAGCGTCTTGAGGAAGTAACGCGGGAGCTGGAAAGCCCCGACGTCTGGAACAACGCCGAGTACGCGCAGAACCTGGGGCGCGAGCGCTCGAGCCTGGAGAAGACCGTGGGCGGCATCGCCTCGGTGCTCGACGGCCTGACCGATGCGACCGAGCTGCTGGAGCTGGCCGAGTCCGAGCAGGACGAAGAAACCGCGCTGGCGGTGGTCGCCGACCTGGACAAGCACCAGGCGCACGTGGAGAAGCTGGAGTTCCAGCGCATGTTCTCCGGTGAGATGGACAACGCCGCGGCCTTCGTCGACATCCAGGCCGGTGCCGGTGGTACCGAAGCCCAGGACTGGGCCGAAATCCTGCTGCGCATGTACCTGCGCTGGTGCGAGTCGCGCGGCTGGAAGACCGAACTGATGGAAGTGTCCGGTGGCGACGTCGCCGGCATCAAGTCGGCCACGCTGCGCGTGGAGGGCGATTACGCCTACGGCTGGCTGAAGACCGAGACCGGCGTGCACCGCCTGGTGCGCAAGTCGCCGTTCGACTCGGACAACCGCCGCCACACCAGCTTCACCTCGGTATTCGTGTCGCCGGAAATCGATGACAACATCGATATCACCATCAACCCGGCCGACCTGCGCACCGACGTGTACCGTTCCTCCGGTGCCGGTGGCCAGCACGTGAACAAGACCGAGTCGGCGGTGCGTATCACCCACATCCCGACCAACATCGTTGTGGCCTGCCAGACCGGCCGCAGCCAGCACCAGAACCGCGACAACGCGATGAAGATGCTGGCCGCCAAGCTGTACGAGCTGGAGATCCAGAAGCGCAACGCCGAAAAGGACGCGGTGGAAGCCACCAAGTCGGACATCGGCTGGGGCAGCCAGATCCGCAACTACGTGCTGGACCAGAGCCGTATCAAGGACCTGCGCACCGGCATCGAACGTTCGGACACGCAGAAGGTGCTCGACGGCGACCTGGACGAGTTCGTCGAGGCCAGCCTGAAGGCGGGCCTGGCCGTCGGCTCCAAGCGCCTCGATGCCTGATCGACGTGCCTGCGCGGATATCGTCACCCTCGTGCGCAACGCCGAGGGTGGCTGATCAGGCATTCTGTAGAGCCGAGCCATGCTTGGCTGCCTTTTGCGGGTAGCAGATCCGTCGAGCATGGCTCGACGCTAAGACACGTATGGCGGTAGCGATGATGCGCAGCGAAAGTGAACGCAAGGAACTGGGGGGCTTCCTCAAGGCCTGCCGCGCCCGTGTCGATCCGGCCACGCTCGGCCTGCCAGCCGGGCGTCGGCGCACCCCGGGCCTGAAGCGCGAAGAAGTCGCGCTGGCCATCGGCGTCAGCGTCAGCTGGTACACCTGGATCGAGCAGGGCCGTGAAGTGCGTGCCTCGCCCGAGGTGCTTGAGCGCCTGGCGCAGGTACTGCGCATGAGCGACGACGAACGCGCCTATGCATTCGCGCTGTCCGGCTACGGCGTGCCGCTGGAGTCACCGGACGAAAGCGTGACCGACGGCCTGCGCCAGCTGGTGGAGGCGATGCAGCCGATTCCGGCGTACGTGCGCAACACCCGTTTCGACATCCTGGCCTGGAACCCGGCCATCGCCGAGCTGTTCGTGGACTACAGCCAGCTGGCGCCGCATGAGCGCAACACGCTGCGGCTGATGTTCCTGTACCCGCCGTACCGCAGCTTGATCCTCAACTGGGAAGAAATGACCCGCGGGCTGCTGGCTGGTTTCCGCGCGGCGATGGCGCAGGCGCCGGACAAGGCGCCGTTCCTGGCGCTGGCCGAGGACATTGCCGCGCACAGCGAGGAATTCCGCCAGTGGTGGCCGGAGCACGACGTGCGTCGCTTTGACGAGGGTGCGAAGAAGTTGAACCACCCCACGCGCGGGTTGCTGGACCTGCAGTACGTGGCGCTGGTGCCGGAGAGCCGGCACGATCTTTCCCTGGTGACTTACCTTCCGCGTAGGTAGGTTGGTCGGCAGGGCTGCGCCCTGCACCCGCAGAGGCTTCAAGCCAAGGCAACAGCAACAGCAACAGCGAGCATCCTTGGGATGGCGGGGCGGTGTGGGCTGGTAGGACACGCCGTAAACCCATCCATGGCGCCAACGTTCCTGCCAACCCACACCGCCCCGCCTCAGGCAGATTTCGCGCGACTGCTGGTAGGTGTCGACCTTGGTCGACACATCTGTCAGATATTGAAAGAAATTCGGGGGTCAGATCCGTTTTCCTACGGAAAACGGATCTGACCCCAAGAGTATTTCCGACAGATCGCAGAAAACCGTGGAAGGCGGGGTGGGTCCGGTTGCGGGAGTGTCCGCGGCATGGATGCCGCGGCCAAGCCCCCAAGGACGGGTTTACGGCGTCTCCCGCAACCGGACCCATCCCGCCTACGTACAGGGAATCCGCTTTTGCTTCGGCTGTTGATGTTGTCTTGGCTTGAAGCGGGTGCAGGGCGCAGCCCTGCCAAGAGCCCCCAATTCAGGCAGGTAAGTACAGGTCACAGGATAAACAGACGCCTTGTTGCCTTCATCAAACGGGTCCACATTCCTGTGCAGGAGACGGGCCACCGCCCGTCGTCGAGACACCAGGAGCCCTGCATGTCCGCTGCCCTCAGCACTGCCATTTCGCGCGATCCGGCCACCGGTAAACAGATCGCCAGCCATCCTTTCGCCACCGACGCCGAACTGGAAACCATCCTCGACCGCGGTCAGGCCGGCTTCGCGGCCTGGAGCGCCAAGAGCCTCGAACAGCGCGCGGATGTACTGCGCACGATGGCGGGCGTACTGCGCCGCGACCGAGAGAAACTCGCCGCGCTGGCTACCGCCGAGATGGGCAAGGTCCAGGCCGAAGCGCTGGCCGAGATCGAGAAGTGCGCCATGCTGTGCGACTGGTACGCCGACCACGGCGCGCAGTTCCTGCGCGACGAGCCGACCCAGGTGCCCGACGACAAGGCCTACGTGTCCTACCTGCCGCTGGGCGTGGTGCTGGGCATCATGCCGTGGAACTTCCCGTACTGGCAGGTGATGCGTGCGGCGGTGCCGATCCTGATGGGCGGCAACGGCTTCCTGCTGAAGCCGGCCGAGAACATTGTCGGTACCGCGCTGCTGCTCGATGCCGCCTGGCGTGATGCCGGCTTGCCGGAGGGCGCCTTCATCGCCGCCAACATCAGCCGTGAGGGCACCAGCCGCGCGATTGCCGATGACCGCATCGCGGCGGTGACCCTGACCGGCAGCGTGGCCGCCGGCCGCAGCATCGCCGCCCAGGCCGGGCAGGCGCTGAAGAAGGTGGTGCTGGAGCTGGGGGGATCGGATCCGTTCATCGTGCTGGCCGATGCCGATCTCGATGCCGCGGTCGATGCGGCCGTGGCCTCGCGCTTCCAGAACACCGGGCAGGTCTGCATCGCCGGCAAGCGCATCATCGTGGAGGAGGCGGTCTACGACCGGTTCGTGGCGCAGTTCTGCCAGAAGGTGCAGGCACTGGCCATCGGCGACGGCCGCGACCCAGGCAACCGCATCGGCCCGATGGCACGCCAGGACCTGCTTGAACAGCTCGACGCGCAGGTGCGCGCGTCGGTGGACGCCGGTGCGCAGCTGCTGGTGGGCGGCCATCAGCTGGATCGGCCAGGCGCGTTCTATGCGCCCACCGTGCTGGCCGGGGTGGATCCGGGCATGCAGGCCTTCGACACCGAAACCTTCGGTCCGGTGGCCTCGATCAGCCGCGCCCGCGACGCCGACCATGCGGTGGAACTGGCCAACCAGAGCGAGTTCGGCCTCAGCGGCAACCTGTGGACCGGCGACCGCGCCCGCGCGATGCAGCTGGCGCGCCGGCTGCAGACCGGCGGTGTGTTCGTCAACGGCTTCTCCGCCTCCGACCCGCGCGTACCGATCGGTGGCGTGAAGAAGAGCGGCTTCGGTCGCGAACTCTCGCACTTCGGCATCCGCGAATTCGTCAACGCGCAGACGGTCTGGTTCGACAAGCGTTGACGCGCGCCTTTCACCCTCCCTGCAACGATCCACCATCAGTCCAGCGAAAAGGACGGCATTCCCATGTCCAAGGGTTCAGACCTGCTCGTCGCCGCACTTGAGAACGAAGGCGTCGAGCGCATTTTCGGCATCCCCGGCGAGGAGAACCTCGACGTGGTCGAGTCCCTGCGCCATTCCAGCATCGAGCTGGTCATCACCCGTCACGAGCAGGCGGCGGTGTTCATGGCCGCCACCTATGGCCGCCTGACCGGCAAGCCCGGCGTGTGCCTGGCCACGCTGGGACCGGGCGCGCTCAACTTCACCACCGGCGCGGCCTACGCGCTGCTCGGTGCGTGGCCGGTGATCATGATCACCGGCCAGAAGGGCATCGTCGCCAGCAAGCAGGCGCGCTTCCAGATCGTGGACATCGTCAGCACGATGAAGCCGCTGACCAAGCAGGCGCGCCAGATCGTTTCGGCGCGCACCATCCCCACCCTCGTGCGCGAGGCCTTCCGCGTCGCCCAGGAAGAGCGCCCCGGCCCGGTGTTGTTGGAGCTGCCCGAGGATATCGCCGCCGATGAGGTGGAGGGCGTGGCACTGATTCCGACGCACGCGGTGGACCGTCCGATTGCCAGCCCGGAGGCGCTGGATCGCGCGGCGGAGATCATCTGCTCTGCCAAGCGGCCATTGCTGATGATCGCCTCGGCAGCCTCGCGGCCGCAATCCAGCGAAGCGCTGTCGGCGTTCGTGCTGCGCGCAGGCATTCCCTTCTTCACCACGCAGATGGGCAAGGGCGCGGTAGCTGGCGGCTCGGGCCTGTACATGGGCACCGCGGCGCTGACCGAGCGCGATTACGTGCACATGGCGATCGACCAGGCCGACGTGATCGTGACCATCGGCCACGAAGTGACCGAGAAGCCGCCGTTCGTGATGCGCCCGGGGGGACCGACCCTGATCCATATCGGTTACTCGCAGGCGGCAGTGGAGCAGGTGTACTTCCCGCAGGTCGAAGTGATCGGCGATATCGGCCGTTCGCTGACCCAGCTGGCCGATCGCATTGAAGGCGCGGTGCCGAACGCCGATGCGCTGCTGCCGTTGCGCGAAACCATCCTGGAGCATCTGGCTGACCGTGCCGAAGAGGCGGGATTCACACCTCAGCGGCTGGTGCATGACGTGCGCCAGGTGATGCCGCCGGACGGCATCGTGGCGCTGGACAATGGCATGTACAAGATCTGGTTTGCGCGCAACTACCGCACCCAGGTGGCCAACACGCTGCTGCTGGACAATGCGCTGGCGACGATGGGCGCAGGCCTGCCCTCGGCGATCATGGCCTCGATCCTGTATCCGCAGCGGCGGGTGCTGGCGGTGTGCGGTGATGGCGGTTTCATGATGAACAGCCAGGAGCTGGAGACCGCGCGCCGGCTCGGCCTGAACCTGGTGGTGCTGATCCTCAACGATGGCGCCTACGGCATGATCCGCTGGAAGCAGGCGGTGGATGGCTTCACCGACTACGGCATGACCTTCAGCAATCCCGATTTCGTGAAGTATGCGCAGGCCTATGGCTGCAAGGGGCACGAAGTGACCGCCATCGAGCAGTTCCTCCCGACCCTGGAAGCGGCCTTCAACGAGGGCGGGGTGCATCTGGTGTCGGTGCCGGTCGACTACTCGGAGAACCAGCGGGTGCTGGTGGACGAGTTGCGGCAGGCGTTCCCGGGGAACAGGTAACGGCGAAGCAGGGCCGGCCGATCCGCCCGCCAGGTGTCGACCTGGGTCGGCGCGCACAGCGCCAACCAGGGTGGGCGGCTACCGGGACATCGCCAAACGGGCTCAGATCCCCTTGCGCAGCAAAGGATCTGACCCCTCTCCCGGCTGGGGCAGGGCGGTTTTGGTATGCTGGGCAACCGGCTGTGCCGGGCGCAGCATCCCCCCCTCACTACACGATTCCCGCAGATCCATGAGCGAAGCTACCGATACCCCCCCCGTCGACGAAAACAAGTTGATCGCCGAGCGCCGTGAGAAACTCAAAGCGCTGCGTGGGCAGGGCATCGCGTACCCGAACGACTTCCGTCGCCAGGATTTCGCCGGTCGCCTGCAGGAGGAATTCGCCGATGCCGAGCAGTGGACCGCCGAGGCGCTGGAGGGCACCGGCCGCCAGGTGAAGATGGCCGGCCGCCTGATGGCCAAGCGCATCATGGGCAAGGCCAGCTTCGCGCAGATCCAGGACGAGTCCGGCCGCATCCAGCTGTTCCTGCAGGGTGGCGTGCTGGGTGATGCCTACACGGCCTTCAAGGGCTGGGACGTGGGCGACATCATCGCCGTCGAAGGCGGCCTGACCCGGACCAAGACCGGCGAACTGTCGGTCAAGGCCGAGTCGATCCGCCTGCTGACCAAGTCGCTGCGCCCGCTGCCGGACAAGTGGCACGGCCTGGCCGACGTCGAGCAGCGCTACCGCCAGCGCTACGTCGACCTGATCGTGACCCCGGAATCGCGCGCGGTCTTCATCAAGCGCTCCAAGATCATCCGAGCCATGCGTGCGTGGCTGGACAACCGCGACTTCCTGGAAGTCGAAACGCCGATGATGCACTACATCCCCGGCGGCGCGGCGGCCAAGCCGTTCACCACCCACCACAACGCGCTGGACCTGGACCTGTACCTGCGCGTGGCGCCGGAGCTGTACCTCAAGCGCCTGACCGTGGGTGGCCTGGAGCGCGTGTACGAGATCAACCGCAACTTCCGCAACGAAGGCGTCAGCACCCGCCACAACCCGGAATTCACCATGATGGAGCTGTACGAGGCCTATGCCACGTACAACGAGATCATGGACCTGACCGAAGGGGTGATCCGCGATGTGGCCCAGGCCGTCAACGGTGGTACCGAAGTGGAATGGGACGGTGCGAAGATCGACCTGGGCCCGGCGTTCCGCCGCTGGCGCATGGACGAGGCGGTGCGCCACCACAACCCGGAGATCTCCGCCGCCGACTGCACCGACCGCGAAGCGCTGCTGCGCCATTGCGAGCGCTTGAAGATCCGCGTCAAGCCGTCCTACGGCTGGGGCAAGCTGCTGCTGGAGATCTTCGAGGCCACCGTCGAGCACACCCTGATCCAGCCGACCTTCATCACCGATCATCCGGTGGAGGTCTCGCCGCTGGCCCGCGCCAACGACAACGATCCGGGCTACACCGACCGCTTCGAGCTGTTCGTCAACGGCAAGGAGCTGGCCAACGGCTTCTCCGAGCTGAACGATCCGGAAGACCAGGCCCAGCGCTTCCAGGCCCAGGTGGCCGCGAAGGAAGGTGGCGACGACGAGGCGATGCACTACGACGCCGACTACATCCGTGCGCTGGAGTACGGCATGGCCCCGACCGGCGGCCTGGGTATCGGTGTGGACCGCCTGGTGATGCTGCTGACCGGGAGCAGTTCGATCCGCGACGTGCTGCTGTTCCCGTACATGCGTCCGGAGCAGTAAGACGTCTTTCTGACCCCCGTTTGTGCGCGCCGTCGCGAAATGAGACGGCGCGATTGACGCCTATCGCACTAGGCGTATCGTTATTGCACTACCTTTACGTCCTGTATGGCTTGATCGGCGTCGGGGGAGGGCACGGCGCGGAGAGCCCGCTTCACGCCGTGATGACGATCATGAACCGGGACGCATGACACGGGAGTCAGGCCGATGCAGGGTGCGAGCGTTCGCAGCGGCAGAGTATCCTCGCCTGCTGATGATCCAGCATGGTCGAAAAACCAGGCAGAATATGCGTTGAACATCGTCATTGTTGACGACCAGACGTCCGCCAGGACGATGCTGCGCCATGTCATTGAAGACATCGCGCCCGAGCTGAGCGTGTACGACTTCGGCGATCCGCTGACTGCATTGGCCTGGTGCGAAGCGCACCCGGTCGATCTGCTGCTGCTCGACTACCGCATGCCGGAAATGGACGGGCTGGAGTTCGCGCGCCGCTTCCGGCGTCTGCCCAAGCACCGCGACATTCCGGTCATCCTGATTACCGTGGTGGGCGACGAGCCGATCCGGCAGGCGGCGCTGGAAGCGGGTGTCATCGATTTCCTGGTCAAGCCCATCCGTCCGCGTGAACTGCGTGCGCGCTGCTACAACCTGTTGCAGCTGCGCCAGCAGACCGAGAACGTGAAGCAGCGCGCCTTGTCGCTGGAACAGCGCTTGCTGGCGAGCATGCATGAGGTCGAGGAGCGCGAGCGCGAGACCCTCTCGCGGCTGGCGCGGGCGATCGAGTTCCGTGATGCCGGCACCAGTGCCTACCTGGAGCGCATGGCGCGCGTGGCCGGCCTGATCGCCGATCAGCTTGGCCTCCCCGAAGAGGATGTGCGCCTGATCGAGATGGCGGCGCCGCTGCATGACATGGGCAAGATCGCCATTCCCGATGCGGTGCTGCTCAAGCAGGGCAAGCTCAACGACGAAGAGCTGGCGATCATGCGCCGGCACCCGCGTATCGGCCACGAACTGCTCAGCGGCAGCCAGAACCGCTTCATCCAGGTCGGCGCGTTGATTGCGCTGCGCCATCATGAACGCTACGACGGCAGCGGCTACCCCGATGGCCTGGTTGGCGATGCGATTCCGTTGGAGGCGCGCATCGTTGCGGTGGCCGATGTGTTTGACGCACTGATATCGCCGCGCCCGTACAAGGAGGCGTGGACCATGGAAGCCACGCTGGCCTATCTGTATGCACAGCGCGGGCGCCTGTTCGATCCGCGTTGCGTGGACGCACTGCTGCGCGGCCGCGAACAGCTCGAGCACATCTGCGCCGAGCATTCGATGGCGTCGGCGCGGCCGGGGCTCGGCGCGTGAAACGCGCGTGGTCGCGGCTGCGACTGCGCCTGTCCCAGCGGCAGGACAGCGAGCATGGGCAACAGATCGTCCGCATCGTCCTGATCAGCCTGATCCTGGCCTATGTACTGCTGCCGGCGCCGCGCCACGATCTGCCGCACGAGCAGTACGTGGGGGTGCTGGCCATCGTGCTGACCGGCCTGAGCCTGTCGTTGCTGCTGTTTGGCTGGCTGCTGTGGCGTCCCGGCCGCTCCGACCCGCGCCGCGTGCTGGGCATGCTGGCTGATTATGGGCTGATCGCCGCCGGCATGGTGCAGATGGGCGAACCGCTGGCCTGGGTCTACATCGTGGTGATGTGGGTGACGGTCGGCAACGGCATGCGCTTTGGCAACCACTACCTGTACGTGGCGGTGGCCATGGCGATGGTCAGCTTCGGTTCCACCGTGCTGCTCACGCCCTACTGGGAACGCAATTTCCGCCTGGCCATCGGCCTCTGGCTGGGGCTTGCCGCTGTGCCGTTGTATTTCTCGACCCTGCTGCGGCAGTTGACCGAGGCGATGGCCGAGGCGCGCCGGGCCAGCGAGGCCAAGAGCCGATTCCTGGCCAACATGAGCCATGAATTCCGCACGCCGCTCAATGGCCTCAACGGCATGACCGAAGTGCTGGCCACCACGCGGCTGGATGACGAGCAGCGCGAGTGCCTGAACACCATCCAGGCGTCTTCGCGCAGCCTGCTGGCGCTGGTCGAGGAGGTGCTGGACATCTCGGCGATCGAGGCCGGAAAGCTGCGGGTGGTGGCCGAGGACTTCGCGCTGACCGACGTCATCCAGGCCATCGGCCTGATCCTGCTGCCACAGGCCAAGGCCAAGCGCCTGGATTACCGGGTGAAGGTGGCCGACGGCGTGCCACCGCGGCTGCGCGGCGATGTCGGGCACCTGCGCCAGATCCTGCTGAATCTGGCCGGCAACGCGGTCAAGTTCACCGATCATGGCCGCGTCGAGCTCCGGGTGGGCGTGGTCCACGCCGACACCAGCGGCGCGGTGCGGCTGCGTTTTGACATCCTCGACACCGGCATCGGCGTGCCGCCTGCGATGCGGCCGCGGCTGTTCGATGCCTTCGAGCAGGCCGATGTGAGCATGGCGCGCCGCCATGAGGGTACCGGCCTGGGCACGACCATCGCCAAGGGCCTGGTTGAAGCCATGGAGGGTGAGATCGGCTATCTGGACAACCCGCCGCGCGGTAGCCACTTCTGGGTTGAACTGCCGTTCGCGCCGCCTCAGCCGATGGTGCCGGGTGCGGTACCGACCCTGGCCGGAGGCGACGAGACCGTCCAGAGTGGCAATGTGATCGCCTTTGCCGATCCGTTCCTGCGCCATCGCGCGCGGGTGCGCAGCATGCAGATCCTGGTGGCCGACGACCACGAGGCCAACCGCATGGTGCTGCAGCGGCTGCTGCAGAAGGCCGGCCACCGCGTGCTGTGCGTGGACGGCGGCGAAGCAGTGCTCGACGCGCTGGCTGACAGCGAGTTCGATGCGGTGATCGTGGACCTGCACATGCCGGGCATGAGCGGGCTGGACATGCTCAAGGAGCTGCGGGTGATGCAGGCTGGCGGAGGTCCGCGCACGCCGGTACTGGTACTCAGCGCCGATGTCACCCCCGAGGCGATCCAGCGCTGCACCCAGGCCGGGGCGCACGCGTTCCTGGCCAAGCCGGTCGTGGCCGTGCGCCTGCTCGACACCCTGGCCGAGATCGCCAGCAACGCGCAGTTGAAGACCATGGCCGCGCCCGTGGTGCGCTCATCTACCGCGTTGCCGGAGGGTGTGCTCGACAGCAGCGTGCTCGATGAGCTGGCCTCACTGGGCATGGGCGAGGGATTCGAGCGTGAGTTCATCCGCCAATGCCTGGAAGATGCGGCCACCTGCATGGGCAAGGCCGAGCAGTCCGGCGAGGGTGCGCAGTGGGATGTCTTCCGTGAGCAGGCCCACGCGATCAAGGGCGTGGCCAGCAACCTGGGCCTGATGCGCGCAGCCAGCCGCGCCGGCGAGCTGATGCGCATGGCCGATTGGCAGTTGAAGGCGGAGTGGCGCACGCGCCTGTCGATCCTGCAGGACGCCATCAAGGAAGGCCGCCGCGCGCTGGACGCACGGGCCGAGCGCCGACCGCGCAGTGCCGCCGATGACGGTGAGGCGCGGTGACTGCGGGGCCTGGCTGCCGTGCCTGCCATTGCGTGGTTACTTGCCGATGCACGGATGCCCGCCGCGCCTGGCTGCGGTGATCGAGGCCTGCTTCGCCACCAGGGTTGAACGAGGGCGGCAGCGGATAAAAAAAGCCCGGTGGCCAACCGGGCTTGAACCCTTCTGGGGGAGGGTGAATCAGGCCGCGTCGAGGCTGGCGCGACGGGTCTGGGCCTTGATCAGTCGATCCATCGTGCGCAGCGAGCGGTCGCCGAGGACGAGGGCGGAATCGACCCAGACCTTGGTGATTTCCAGCAGTTCGTCGTAGCTGACCGGCTGGGCGATGGCACGCGCGGCGTTCATTGCCAGGTACGACTGCGGGATGCGCTGCTGCTGCCGGATCAGGTCCTCCACCGCCGCACGTCCTTCTCCCTTCTTCACCAGTACGTCCACCACGCCCATCGCGTACATCTCCTCGGCACTGTAGACGCGTCCGTCGAGGATGATCTTCTCGGCCAGGTGCGGGGAGACCCGGCGGCACAGGAAGGAATAGGCGCCCATGCCCGGGAACAGGCCGAACAGCACCTCGGGCAGGCCCAGGCCGCTGCCCTCCTCGGCGACGATGGTGTGGCAGGCCAGGGCCATTTCCAGGCCGCCGCCCAGCGCGTCGCCCTGGATCAGGGCGATCGAGCGGATGTCGCCGCCGAAGCCGGTGTGCAGGTGGTGTACGCCCTCCACGCAGCGCTGGGCATAGCTCAGCAGAAGATCGCGGTTGCCTTCACGGATCAGGCGGGTGAACAGATCCAGGTCGCCGCCCAGGTTGTAGGCGGCGGCGTCGGAGGCCAGCACGAAATGGCGCAGCTTGCCGCTGTGGCGTTCAGCCGGGCCACGGGTGATGGCGGCCATGTAGCTCCACATTTCATCCAGCATGTCCTTGCGGCAGCAGGGGCGGATGCCGGTGGCGGCGTCGGCGTGCATGAACAGCCAGTGGGCAGCGCCATCGGCGCTGTCTTCGGTACGGATGGTGGCAAAGGGGGAGCCGCTGGTGGGCAGCTTTTCAATGGTACTCATGGAAGATTCCTCGGCATGCGGCCCGCAGAATGAGGTGGGTGGCCGGCGGGCCGGACGGTCCACACATGCGGCGATGCTACACCGCCCCCGGGGCGGCGCATGCGAAAGGGCCCGGGACGTTTCCGTCCCGGGCCCCATGCTCATCCAGGCAGCCGCAAACGCTTACTGGGCGGGCGTATCGCGCAGTTCGCGGCGAAGAATCTTGCCGACATTGGTCTTCGGCAGCTCCTTTCGGAATTCAACGATTTTGGGGTGCTTGTAGCCGGTCAGGTTGGCCCGGGCATGTTCCTTGACCATTTCAGCGGTCAGGTTGGGGTCCTTCTTCACGATGACCACCTTGACCACTTCGCCGGACTTCTCATCCGGCACGCCCACAGCGGCCACCTCCAGCACACCCGGCATCATCGCGATGACGTCTTCGACTTCGTTCGGGTACACGTTGAAGCCGGACACCAGGATCATGTCCTTCTTGCGGTCGACGATGTAGCAGAAGCCGTGCTCGTCCATTTTTGCCATGTCGCCGGTGTGCAGCCAGCCATCGGCGTCGATGGCCTTTGCGGTCTCGTCCGGCCGCTGCCAGTAGCCCTTCATGACCTGCGGGCCCTTGATGCACAGCTCGCCCACCTCGCCCAGCGGCAGGATGGCACTGTTGTCGTCCTTGATGCAGGCATCGGTGGACGGAATCGGCAGGCCGATCGAGCCGTTGTACTCGGTCAGGGTGAGCGGGTTGATGCAGGCTGCCGGCGAGGTTTCGGTCAGGCCGTAGGCTTCCACCAGGGTCACGCCGGTCACCTTCTTCCAGCGCTCGGCCACGGCGCGCTGCACGGCCATGCCGCCACCCAGGGTGACCTTCAGTGACGAGAAGTCGACCGTATCGAAGCCGGGGGTATTGAGCAGGCCGTTGAACAGCGTGTTGACGCCGGTGATGGCGGTAAAGCGCACCGACTTGAGCTCCTTGACGAAGCCCTTCATGTCGCGCGGGTTGGTGATCAGGTGGTTGCAGCCACCGAATTTCATGAAGACCAGGCCGTTGGCCGTCAGCGCGAAGATGTGGTACAGCGGCAGGGCGGTGATGATCCACTCCTTGCCCATCTCGATGCCCGACGCACTGATCCAGGCCGAGGCCTGCTGCATGTTGGCGATCAGGTTGCGGTTGGTCAGCATCGCGCCCTTGGCCACGCCGGTGGTGCCGCCGGTGTACTGCAGGAAAGCGATGTCGTCATGGTCGATCTCGACCTTGGGCAGGCTGTGGCGGCTGCCCAGCCTGAGCGCCTGCTTGAAGCGCACCGCACCCTTGAGATGGTAGTTGGGCACCATCTTCTTGATGTACTTCAGCACGAAGTTGACGATGGCGCCCTTGGGCCCGAGCAGGTCGCCCAGCCCGGTAGTGATCACGTGCCTGACCGGCGTATCGGCGATGACCTGCTCGACGGTGTCGCCGAAGTTGTCCACCACCACCAGCGCGGCCACGCCGGCATCCACCAGCTGATGCTTGAGCTCGCGCGCGGTGTACAGCGGGTTGACGTTGACCACGGTCAGGCCGGCGCGCAGTACGCCGAAGGTGGCGATGGGGTACTGCAGGCAGTTGGGCATCATCAGGGCGACGCGGTCGCCCTTCTTGAGCTTGAGCTCACCCAGCAGGTAGGCCGCGAACTGCTCGACCAGCGCGTCGGTCTCGCCGTAGGTCAGCACCTTGCCGAAGCTGGAGTAGGCGGGGCGGTCGCGGAACTTGGCCACGGAAGCGTCGAAGACCGAAGCGACCGAATGGAATTCGTTGACGTCGATTTCGGCGGGAACGCCTTTCGGATAGCTCTGCAGCCAGGGACGATCCAGACTCATATTCCCCCTCCAGGAATCGTGATGTATTAGTTGCGGCCCTGAGCGTAGCGACAACGGCCGTTCATTGCAGCATACCCCGCCGTAGGGAAAACGCGAAGAGGGGGGCGCGGAGGCTGCAACGGTAGGTGCCGACCTTGGTCGGCACGGGATAGCGAGGGGGCACTGTGGAGACGTGCCCACCAAGGTGGGCACCTACCGGTTTGGGGTGTGGGTCGGCAGAAGGGCCGCCTGCGTCAACCCTGCTTGCGAACGGGCGCGCCGTTGGCCTTGTAGTACGGCGCGGTGCTGCGGGCCAGCGGAGTACGGCCACGGATCACGTCGGCCAGCTTCTCGGCCATCATGATGGTCGGCGCGTTGAGGTTGCCGGTCACCACCTGCGGCATGATCGAGGCATCGACGATGCGCAGGCCTTCCAGGCCGTGCACGCGGCCCTGGTCATCGACCACCGCCATCGGGTCGTCGGCATGGCCCATCTTGTTCGAGCACGACGGGTGGTAGGCGGTCTCGGCATGCTCGCGCACGAACGCATCGATCTGCGCGTCAGTCTGCAGCGCGCTGCCCGGCGAGATCTCGCGGCCGCTGTACGGGGCCAGCGCCGGCTGCGCGAAGATCTCGCGGGTGATGCGGATCGCCGCACGGAACTCGCGCCAGTCCTGGTCGTGGGACATGTAGTTGAACAGGATGCTGGGATGTTCGCGCGGGTCTTTCGAGCGCACGTGGATGCGGCCGCGGCTGGGCGAGCGCATCGAGCCGACGTGCATCTGGAAGCTGTGCGCCTTGATCGGGTTGGAGCCGTTGTAATTGATCGCCACCGGCAGGAAGTGGTACTGCAGGTTCGGCCAGTCGAATTCGGCGTCGCTGCGGATGAAGCCACCGGCCTCGAACTGGTTGCTGGCGCCGATGCCGGTACCCAGGAACAGCCACTCGGCACCGATCGCCGGCTGGTTGTACAGCTTCAGTGCCGGCGCCAGCGACACCGGCTTCTTGCATTCGTACTGCAGGTACATCTCCAGGTGATCCTGCAGGTTGGCGCCGACGCCGGGCAGGTGGTGCACCAGGTCGATGTCCAGGCTGCGCAGCAGGTCGGCCGGGCCGACGCCCGAGCGCTGCAGGATCTGCGGCGAGGCGATGGCGCCACCGCACAGCAGCACTTCGCGGCGCGCAGTGGCACGCTGCGGCTGGTCGTTGTGCAGCCACTGCACGCCCACCGCACGCTTGCCCGAGAACAGGATGCGGTCGGTCAGTGCGTGGGTGACGATGGTCAGGTTCGGGCGCGGCTTGGCCAGGTCCAGGTAGCCGCGGGCGGTGCTGGAGCGGCGGCCCTTCGGGGTCACCGTGCGGTCCATCGGGCCGAAACCTTCCTGCTGGTAGCCGTTGAGGTCGTCGGTGCGCGGGTAGCCGGCCTGCACGCCGGCTTCGACCATCGCCGCAAACAGCTCGTTGTTGCCGGCCTTGGGGGTGGTCACGCGCAGCGGGCCGTCACCGCCGTGGTAGTCGTTGGGGCCGATGTCGCGGGTTTCGGCCTTGCGGAAGTAGGGCAGGCAGTCCAGGTAGGTCCAGTCTTCCAGGCCGGGCATGCTGGCCCAGTTGTCGTAGTCCATCGCGTTGCCGCGGATGTAGCACATGCCGTTGATCAGCGACGAACCGCCCAGGCCCTTGCCGCGGCCGCAGTCCATGCGGCGGTTGTTCATGAAGGGCTCCGGATCGGTCTTGTACGCCCAGTTGTAGCGCTTGCCCTGCAGCGGGAAGGCCAGTGCGGCCGGCATCTGGGTACGGAAGTCGAGCCGGTAGTCCGGGCCACCGGCTTCCAGCAGCAGCACGCTCACATCGGCATCTTCGGTGAGGCGGGTCGCCAGCACGTTGCCGGCCGAACCGGCGCCGATGATGATGTAGTCGTACTCGTTATGGGTGCTCATGGGTGTCTCCTGCAGGCCGGGGCGCGCTGCATGCAGGCGTCCCGGCGGAATGTCGGATCGGCGCGGTGGCCGGACGAGGGGGCGTGCCCGGGGCGCGCCGGTCAGAACACGCTGGCGTAGTCGCCCAGCTCGACCTGCACCGACTTGATGCGGGTGTAGTGGCCGAGGGTGGAGATGCCGTTCTCGCGGCCGACGCCGGATTCCTTGTAGCCGCCGACCGGCATTTCGGCCGGCGATTCACCCCAGGTGTTGATCCAGCAGATGCCCGCTTCCAGGCGGTGGATGATGCGGTGGGCGCGGCTGATGTCCTTGCTGACCACGCCGGCGGCCAGGCCGAAGGTGGTGTCGTTGGCACGACGCACCACTTCGTCTTCGTCGTCGTAGGCGAGGATGCTCATCACCGGCCCGAAGATCTCTTCCTTGACGATGGTCATGTCATCGCGGCAGTCGGAGAACACGGTCGGCAGCACGTAGGCGCCCTTGGCCAGTGCGCCTTCGGTGGCACGGCCGCCGCCGGCCAGCAGGCGGGCGCCTTCGGCCTTGCCGCTTTCGATGTAGCGCAGCACGTTTTCCATGTGCGGGAAGCTGGTCAGCGGGCCGAAGTTGGTCTCGGCGTCCATCGGGTCGCCGATGCGGATGCGCTTGACGCGCTCGACCACGGCGGCCTCGAAGGCAGCCAGCATGCTGCGCGGCACGAACACGCGGGTGCCGTTGGTGCAGACCTGGCCGGAGCTGAAGAAGTTGGCCATCACCGCGATGTCGGCCGCACGGTCGAGGTCGGCGTCATCACAGATCACCAGCGGCGACTTGCCGCCCAGCTCCATGGTCACTTCCTTCAGCGACGAGGACGCGGCGCTGGCCATCACCTTCTTGCCGGTGGCGACGCCGCCGGTGAAGGAGATCTTCTCGATCACCGGGTGCTCGGTCAGCCACTGGCCGATCTCGCGGCCCGGGCCCTGCACGACGTTGAACACGCCGGCCGGCACGCCGGCTTCGGTATAGATCTCGGCCAGCCTGATCGCGGTCAGCGGGGTGACTTCGGAGGGCTTGAACACCATCGCGTTGCCGGCGGCCAGGGCCGGGGCCGACTTCCACATGGCGATCTGGATCGGGTAGTTCCAGGCACCGATGCCGGCGACCACGCCCAGCGGTTCGCGCCGGGTGTAGAAGAAGCTCGATTCGCGCAGCGGCAGCTGGATGCCTTCGATGGCGGTGGCCAGGCCAGCGTAGTACTCGACCACGTCGGCGCCGGTGACGATGTCCACGGTGGTGGTCTCGGCCAGCGCCTTGCCGGTGTCCAGGGTTTCCAGGTGCGCCAGTTCGTCGTTGCGCTCGCGCAGGATCTCGACCGCACGGCGCAGGATGCGCGAACGCTCCATCGCGGTCATCGCCGCCCACACCTTCTGGCCCTCGGCCGCGCTCTGCACGGCGCGCTCGACGTCGGCCTGGCTGGCGACCTGCACCTCGGCGATCACCTCACCGGTGGCCGGGTTGACGGTCTTGAAGGTCTTGCCGCTGGTGGCATCGACGCGCTGGCCGTGGATGTAGAGCTGTTGGACGGGCAGGGTGGTCATGGGGCGTACTCCTTGGAAGGGGGCGGGTGCTGAAGCGCTTATAGCGCGACAGCCTGCAACTGGAAGTCGATGTAGCCGTAAGCGATGCGCCGGGACTTCTCGGCATTGAACTGGCCGCCGACCAGGCTGCCGCGCAGCCACAGGCCGTCGATCATCGCGGCCAGGCCGCGGGCGGCCAGGCGGGCCTGCGGGTGTGGCAGCAGGCGGTTGAACTGGTGGCACAGGTTGGAGAACAGGCGCTGGTCGTTGGCGCGCTGCAGCCGGGCCAGTTCCGGCTGGTGCATGCTCGCGGCCCAGAAGGTGAGCCAGACGCGCATGGCGGTACCGTTGATCTGGCTGTCATCGAAGTTGCCGTCGACGATGGCGCGCAACTGGTCGCGCGGCTCATCGCCGGCCTCGGCGCGGTAACGGGCGACCGCGTCCTTCAGTTCACGCAGGATCTGCCGCATTGCAGCATTGAGCAGGCCGTCCTTGTCGCCAAAGTAGTGGGCGACGATGCCGCTGGACAGCCCGGCCTTCTTCGCGATGGTGGCGACGGTCGCATCGGCCATGCCGATCTCGTCGATGGTCTGGAAAGTGGCCCGGATCAGCTGCTCGCGCCGTACCGGTTCCACGCCTTTCTTCGGCATTGTCTCTCCACGGATTGCGACCCGAAGGATCGGGCTGCCCACCATTATGCTTTTTATTGATTGAACGTTCAATCAATAAACCCTAGGATGCGCTCGCGCCCCACGCCATGGGCCCGGTTTACCGGTCCGGCCCCGCCCATGTGCTCCCCCGGACTGATGAGACGACCCCATGTCTTCCCTGGCTCATCCCAAGCGTTCGCCCCTGCGCTTGAACCGTTTTGTCTTCTTCAGCTCCTCGGTGTCGATCGGCATCCTCGGGCTGCTCACCGTTCTCTATCCCGAAGGCAGCGAGCACTGGCTGCAATGGGCGCAGGCCGAGGTCTCGGCGGCGTTCGGCTGGTGGTACATGCTGCTGATCGTGCTGTGCCTGGGCTTCGTGCTGTGGCTGGCGTTCTCGCCGTATGGCCGCATCCGCCTGGGCCACAACGAGGAGTCACCGGCTTTCAGCTACGTCGCCTGGGTGTCGATGCTGTTCTCGGCCGGCATCGGCATCGCGCTGCTGTACTACGGCGCCTACGAGCCGCTGGACCATTTCCTGCACCCGCCCGGGCAGCCCGGCGGGACCGTAGCCGCCGGCCGCGAAGCGATGGTGCTGACCTTCCTGCATTGGGGCCTGCACGGCTGGGCGCTGTACGCGCTGGTCGGCGTGGCACTCGGCTATTTCGCGTACCGCCGCGACCTGCCGCTGGCGCTGCGCTCGGCGCTGTATCCGATCTTCGGTGAGCGCATCCACGGCCGCATCGGCGACATGGTCGATGGCTTCGGCATCCTGGCCACGCTGATCTCGATGGTGACCAACCTCGGTATCGGTGCGTTGGTGGTGCAGTCCGGCCTGGTCTACCTGTTCCACATCCCGGATACGCCGCAGGTGCTGGTGGCGATCGTGCTGGTGATGATGGTGGTGGCCACCATCGGCGTGGTGGCAGGCGTGGAAAAGGGCATTGCCTGGCTGTCCAACCTCAACGTGCGCCTGCTGTGCGGGCTGCTGCTGTTCGTGCTGGTCACCGGCCCGACCCTGCACCTGTTCGATGGCCTGATCCAGAACACCGGCGATTACCTCGGCGCGTTCGTGCGCAAGAGCTTCGACATGTACCTCAACGACCCCAAGGGCCGAGAGTGGATGGGGTCGTGGACGCTGTTCTACTGGGCCTGGTGGATCGCCTGGGCGCCGTTCGTCGGCCTTTTCGTGGCGCGCATCTCGCGCGGCCGCACCATCCGCGAAGTGATCATGGGCGTGCTGCTGATCCCGCTCGGCTTCACCCTGGCCTGGCTGTCGATCTTCGGCAACACCGCCATCGACCTGGTGCTCAACCACGGCCAGGCGATCCTGGGCGACGTGGCCCAGTACGATGCGGCGATGACGCTGTTCAAGCTGCTGGAGTACCTGCCCGCCGCGCCGTACGTGGCCGGTGCTGCGGTGGTGATCGGCTTCGTGCTGTTCCTGACCCCGGTCGATTCGGGCACGCTGATGATCGCCAACCTGTGCACCCGTCGCGTTGACGATGGCGTCGAAGACGGCCATGACGCGCCGATCTGGCTGCGCGTGTTCTGGGCGGCCGGCATTACCGTGGCCAGCGTCGGCCTGCTGCTGGCTGGCAATTTCAGTGCGATGCAGACGGCGGTGGTGCTGTGCGGCCTGCCGTTCTCGTTCACCCTGGCGTTCTACATGTGGGGCCTGCTGAAGGCGCTGCGCACCGACCCGGACGCACCCCGCCGCTGAGTGCTTGTGTAGAGCCGAGCCCATGCTCGGCTGCTGTTGGCGCAGAAGCAGCCGAGCGCAGGCTCGGCTCTACAGGGGGCATCGCAAACGCAAAGGGCCGGATCCGCAAGGATCCGGCCCTTTCCTCAATCGGGCGCAACCGCGCCGTTACTTGGCTGCCAGCTGGCGCAGCACGTACTGCAGCAGGCCGCCATGACGGAAGTACTCGACTTCCTTCGGGGTCAGCAGCATAACCGAGACCTCGAAGGTCTTCTTCGTGCCGTCGGCCTTGGTCGCGGTGACCGTAGCGCGCTTGCTGGCACCGTCCTGCAGGCCGGTGATGTCGATCACCTCCGAGCCGTCCAGGCCCAGGGACTGCGCGTTCTCGCCGTTGCGGAACTGCAGCGGCAGCACGCCCATGCCGACCAGGTTGGAGCGGTGGATGCGCTCGAAGCTTTCGGCGATGACCGCCTTCACCCCCAGCAGCAGGGTGCCCTTGGCCGCCCAGTCGCGCGACGAGCCGGTGCCATATTCCTTGCCGGCCAGCACTACCAGCGGCACCTTGTCGGCCTTGTACTTCATGGCCGCATCGTAGATCGCCAGCTTCTCCGGCTGGCCACCGCCGGCCGGGTAGTACAGGGTGTTGCCACCTTCCTCGCCACCGAACATCAGGTTCTTGATGCGGATGTTGGCGAAGGTACCGCGGACCATCACGTCATCGTTGCCGCGGCGGCTGCCGTAGCTGTTGAAGTCGGCCGGCTGCACGCCGCGCTCCTGCAGGAAGCGGCCTGCCGGCGAGTCCTTCTTGATGTTGCCGGCCGGGGAGATGTGGTCGGTGGTGATCGAATCGCCGAACAGGCCCATCACGCGTGCACCGTGCACGTCGTCGATGCTGCCGGTCTGCATGGTCATGCCATCGAAGTACGGCGGGTTCTTGATGTAGGTGGAGGCGTCGCTCCACTCGTACAGATTGCCGTCCGGCGAGGCGATGGTGTTCCAGCGGGTGTCACCCTTGAACACGTCGGCGTAGTTCTGCTTGAACATCTCCGGGCCGATGGTGGCGGCGATGACATCGCCGATTTCCTTGTTGCTCGGCCAGATGTCGCGCAGGAACACCGGCTGGCCATCACTGCCGGTACCCAGCGGCTGGGTGGTCAGGTCGATGTCGGTGGTGCCGGCGATGGCATAGGCCACTACCAGCGGCGGGCTGGCCAGATAGTTCATCTTCACTTCGGGATGCACGCGGCCCTCGAAGTTGCGGTTGCCTGACAGCACCGAGGTAACCACCAGATCGCCGGTGGCGATGCCGGCGCTGACTTCGGTCGGCAGCGGGCCGGAGTTGCCGATACAGGTGGTGCAGCCGTAGCCGACCACGTAGAAGCCGATCTTCTCCAGCTCCTTCAGCACGCCGGCCTTTTCCAGGTAATCGGTGACCACGCGCGAGCCTGGGCCGAGCGAGGTCTTCACCCACGGCTGCCGGTTCAGGCCCTTGGCGGCCGCGTTGCGGGCCAGCAGGCCGGCGCCGATCATCACTGCCGGGTTGGAGGTGTTGGTGCAGGAGGTAATGGCCGCGATCACCACCGCGCCATCTTTCAGCCGCACCTTGCGGCCTTCGATCTCGATGTCGGCAAAGCCCTTGGCCAGCTGCTCGTTGCCGACCGCAGCGCCGCCGCCTTCGTTGACGAAGGTGGCAACATCCTCGCTGCGCTTGTCGCGGTTGGCGGTCATGCCGACCAGTGCTTCGCGATAGTTCTTCTGCACGTCTTCCAGCAGGACGCGGTCCTGCGGACGCTTCGGGCCGGCCAGCGACGGCTTCACCGTGGCCATGTCCAGTTCCAGCGTGGTGCTGTACTGGGCGTGTGCGCTGCCCGGCTCGTGCCACAGGCCCTGCGCCTTGGCATAGGCCTCGACCAGATCGATCTGCTCTTCGCTGCGGCCGGACAGGCGCAGGTAGTTCAACGACTCGGCGTCGATCGGGAAGATGCCGCAGGTGGCGCCGTATTCCGGGGCCATGTTGCCGATGGTGGCGCGGTCGGCCAGCGGCAGGTGCTGCAGGCCGTCACCGTAGAACTCGACGAACTTGCCGACCACGCCCAGCTTGCGCAGCATCTGGGTGACGGTCAGCACCAGGTCGGTGGCGGTGGCGCCTTCGGGCAGCTTGCCGGTCAGCTTGAAGCCGACGACCTGCGGGATCAGCATCGACGATGGCTGGCCGAGCATGGCGGCCTCGGCTTCGATGCCACCCACGCCCCAGCCGAGCACGCCGATGCCGTTGATCATGGTGGTATGGCTGTCGGTACCGAACACGGTGTCGGGGTAGGCAATGTCCTTGCCATCCTTCTGCGCGGTCATCACCACGCGGGCCAGGTTTTCCAGGTTCACCTGGTGGACGATGCCGGTGTTGGGCGGCACCACCTTGAAGTTGTCGAAGGCCTTCTGGCCCCAGCGCAGGAAGCCGTAGCGTTCCTGGTTGCGCTGGAATTCGATCTTGCCGTTGAGGTCCAGCGCGTCGGGCTTGCCGAACACATCGACCTGTACCGAGTGGTCGATGACCAGTTCGGAGGGGATCTGCGGGTTGATCTGCTCAGGCGAGCCGCCGAGCTTGACCACCGCATCGCGCATCGCGGCCAGGTCGACCACGCAGGGCACGCCGGTGAAGTCCTGCAGGACCACGCGCGCCGGCATGAAGGCGATTTCGGTGTCCGGCTCGGCGGCCGGGTTCCAGCGGGCCACGGCCTCGATGTGGTCCTTGCCGACAGTGATGCCACCATCCTCGTGCCGGAGCAGGTTCTCCAGCAGGATCTTCATCGAGTAGGGCAGGTGGGAGATATCGAAGCGCTGGCCCAGCGCGGGCAGGCTGAAGTAGTCGTAGGTCCTGCCGCCGACGTTCAGCTGGCTGCGGGTGGAGAACGAATCGCTCATGCGGGGTAACTCCTTCTTGCGGATGGCTTGCAGTGGCCCGCGCATGGGCGGGCCTGCTTGCGGTCGCCGCGGGCCTGGTGGCCCCGGAGGTTCCAGTATGAACCCGAAACTGAATGGATTCACCCGGGGCCGGGTCCGGCCTGCGGCATCGGTTCCAGACTACAGGGGAGGGTGTATGGCGTATGTCACGTTTGTGGCCGATCCTTTGCGTGGCAAGGGGTGGCGGGTCGCCGGTCCGGTTCAGGGTGGAAGTATGCCCGGGGAAGTATGTATAATTTGTGCATACTCTGGAGGGCCTACCGATGGAAGCCACTGTTGCAGAACGCGGACAGATCACCCTGCCCAAGGCGGTGCGTGATGCCCTCGGCCTGACCAAGGGCACGCTGCTGAAGGTCGAGCTGGACGGCAGCCGCATCATCCTGCGCAAGAGTGTTGACGATGCCATTTCACGGGCGCGCGGCAAGTTCGCGCTGGACGGCTTCGAATCGTCCGACGCCGCCGTGCGTTCGGTGCGCGACGAGGACTGATCCGTGATGATCGCCGTCGATTCGCCGGTGCTGGTCGAACTGCTCAGCAATGGTCCGCAGGCCGATGCGGTGGAAGCCATCCTGCGGCAGAGCCTGGTCGGTGGCCGCGTGGTGGTCTGCGGCGCGACCCTGGCCGAGGTCTGCGCATCGCTGCGCGGCGGCGCCGAAGTGCTCGAAGCGCTGGAAGAAATGGGCGTGCACTTCAACCCGATGGAAGCCAAGTCGGCGCTGCGCGCCGGCGAGATGCACCGCCGCCATCGCCAGCGCGGCGGCAGCCGGCGCAGCCTGGACGAATTCATGGTCGGCGCCCACGCACTGCTGCAGTGCGATGGCCTGATCACCTGGAACGACACGTTTTACCGCGACTACTTCAAGGGCCTGAAGCTGATCGTGCCGCACGCCTGAGCCCACTTTGTTATTTCAACCTACGCATTACCCGGGAGTTGTCATGTTGGAAGCCTACCGCCACCACGTCGCCGAGCGCGCTGCGCTTGGCATCCCGCCGCTGCCGCTGAGCGCGCAGCAGACGGCCGATGTCATCGAACTGCTGAAGAACCCGCCGCAGGGCGAGGCCGAGTTCCTGCTCGACCTGCTGACCCACCGCGTGCCGGCCGGCGTCGATGACGCAGCCAAGGTCAAGGCTTCATACCTGGCCGCGATCGCCCTGGGCAGCGAGCAGAACCCGCTGATCAGCCGCGAGCGCGCCACCGAACTGCTGGGCACCATGCTTGGCGGTTACAACGTGGCCCCGCTGGTGCAGCTGCTGGACGACGCCAGCGTCGGCACCATCGCTGCCAACGGCCTGAAGAAGACCCTGCTGGTGTTCGATGCCTTCCACGATGTGCAGGAAAAGGCCAAGGCCGGCAACGCCAACGCCCAGGCCGTGCTGCAGAGCTGGGCCGACGCCGAGTGGTTCACCAGCAACCCGGAAGTGCCGCAGAGCCTGACCGTCACCGTGTTCAAGGTGCCGGGCGAAACCAACACCGACGACCTGTCGCCGGCCCCGGACGCAACCACCCGCCCGGACATCCCGATGCACGCGCTGGCGATGCTGAAGAACAAGCGCGACGATGCGCCGTTCACCCCGGAAGAAGACGGCAAGCGCGGCCCGATCCAGCAGATCCTCGACTTGAAGGACAAGGGCCACCTGGTCGCCTATGTCGGCGACGTGGTCGGTACCGGCTCCTCGCGCAAGTCGGCCACCAACAGCGTGCTGTGGTGGACCGGCGATGACATTCCGTTCATCCCGAACAAGCGCGCCGGTGGCGTCTGCCTGGGTTCGAAGATTGCCCCGATCTTCTACAACACCATGGAAGATGCCGGCGCACTGCCGATCGAGCTGGACGTGTCGAAGATGGAGCACGGCGATGTGGTCGAGCTGCGTCCGTACGAAGGCAAGGCGCTGAAGAACGGTGAAGTGATCGCCGAGTTCCAGGTCAAGTCCGACGTGCTGTTCGACGAAGTGCGTGCCGGTGGCCGCATTCCGCTGATCATCGGCCGTGGCCTGACCGGCAAGGCGCGCGAAGCGCTGGGCCTGGCCCCGACCGACCTGTTCCGCCTGCCGGTGCAGCCGGCCGATACCGGCAAGGGCTTCTCGCTGGCGCAGAAGATGGTCGGCCGCGCCTGTGGCCTGCCGGAAGGCCAGGGTATGCGCCCGGGCACGTACTGCGAACCGAAGATGACCTCGGTCGGCTCGCAGGACACCACTGGCCCGATGACCCGTGACGAGCTGAAGGACCTGGCCTGCCTGGGCTTCTCGGCCGACCTGGTGATGCAGTCGTTCTGCCACACCGCCGCCTACCCGAAGCCGGTGGACGTCAAGACCCACCACACCCTGCCGGAGTTCATCTCCACCCGTGGCGGCGTTTCGCTGCGCCCGGGCGACGGCGTGATCCACAGCTGGCTCAACCGCATGCTGCTGCCGGACACCGTCGGCACCGGTGGCGACTCGCACACCCGTTTCCCGGTGGGCATTTCGTTCCCGGCCGGCTCGGGCCTGGTCGCCTTCGCCGCGGCCACCGGCGTGATGCCGCTGGACATGCCGGAGTCGGTGCTGGTGCGCTTCAAGGGCAAGATGCAGCCGGGCGTGACCCTGCGTGACCTGGTCAATGCGATCCCGCTGTACGCGATCAAGTCGGGCCTGCTGACCGTAGCCAAGGCGGGCAAGAAGAACATCTTCTCCGGCCGCATCCTGGAAATCGAAGGCCTGCCGGAGCTGAAGGTCGAACAGGCGTTCGAGCTGTCCGACGCCTCGGCCGAGCGTTCGGCGGCCGGTTGCTCGGTGCGCCTGAACAAGGAACCGATCATCGAGTACCTGACCAGCAACATCACCCTGCTGAAGTGGATGATTGCCGAGGGTTACCAGGACCCGCGTTCGCTGCAGCGCCGCATCGAGAAGATGGAAGCGTGGCTGGCCAACCCGCAGCTGCTGGAGCCGGATGCCGACGCCGAGTACGCCGCCGTCATCGAGATCGACCTGGCCGACATCCACGAGCCGATCGTGGCCTGCCCGAACGATCCGGACGACGTGAAGACCCTGTCCGAAGTGGCCGGCGCCAAGATCGACGAAGTGTTCATCGGTTCGTGCATGACCAACATCGGTCACTTCCGCGCGGCTGCCAAGCTGCTGGAAGGCAAGCGTGACCTGCCGACCCGCCTGTGGGTGGCCCCGCCGACCAAGATGGACGCCTCGGAGCTGACCAAGGAAGGCGTGTACGGCACCTTCGGTGCCACCGGCGCCCGCATGGAAATGCCGGGCTGCTCGCTGTGCATGGGCAACCAGGCGCAGATCCGCGAAGGCTCCACCGCGATGTCGACCTCGACCCGCAACTTCCCGAACCGCCTGGGCCGCAACACCAACGTGTACCTGGGCTCGGCGGAACTGGCGGCGATCTGCTCGCGCCTGGGCCGTATCCCGACCAAGGAGGAGTACATGGCGGACATCGGCGTGATCAACGCCAATGGCGCGGAGATCTACCGCTACATGAACTTCGACCAGATCGAGGAATACCAGGACGTGGCCAGCACGGTCGCCGCCTGAGGGGAGTGCCGGCCACTGGCCGGCATCCCGTTGAAATGAAGAACCCCCGGTGAAGGCCGGGGGTTTTTTGTGTGTGATGGCGTATGGCACCGAGGCCATGCTCGGCTGCTGTTTCCCCTGCCTGCGCGTCAGCAGGACGGTGCCAGCGAGAGTGAGCGCTGCAGCCACGCATCGAGCTGGACGCTGACGAAGGCCGGATTCTCCAGAGTGGCAACATGGCCTGCATCGGGGATCGACTGCAGGCGGCATCCGATTATCCTGGCCATCTGCTGCGCCTCAGTCAGCGGGCGCGGCAGATCCTGCTCTCCGCTCAGGATCAGCGTTGTTTCCGGGTCAAGATCCTTCAACGCCAACAGCCGGTCCGGGCGGCCGAAGATCAGCCGGCCAAGCGGCACCACCGCGTTCAGGAGCCGCTCGCGGCGCCAGGACAGCAGTCGTTGCAGGAACCGCATCCGGATCGGGTCGTCGCCAGCGATGCCGGGACGGAAGAACAGGGGCACGATCTGCTCGGCCATGGCTTCGGGGATGTACCCGAGGCGTTCAATCATGTCGAGCATGCCAAAGTAGCGTTGACGGGATGCTTCGGGTTCCGCGCCGAGGAAGGTGTCCATCAGGATCAGTGAACGGATCTGCTCGGGACGCTGCAGTGCCAGTTCTGCCGCCCACATGCCGCCGACCGACAGTCCGGCCACCGCGCATTGCCGGATACCCAGTGAATCGAGCAATCGACCGACGTCACGTGCCAGGCACGCGGGTGTGGTCAAGGCGGCGGACAGTGGCAGATCGTTGTCGTGGCCGGGCAGCTCCGGGATGATCAGGCGATAGCGACGTGATAGCAGCTCGATCTGGGGTTCCCACATGTTGCGGTTCCAGAGATAGCTGCCTCCGAGAACAATGGGAAAACCGCTGCCAATATCGTGGTGGGTGAGGACGGGCAAGAGAAGTCTCCGTGGAGGGAGCCTCACGCTGAGCGCGCACGGAAAGCACGTCCAGTGCGACGGATCGACGAGGACCCGTCTCAGTGCGGATGGGGGCGATTACGCCATATAGATGCGGAATCGACATTATTGGAACGTTGATGTCCGACGGCATTGCCGGATCGAACGGGTTGAATGCGACGCTTCTTGTTGGTTGTGTCCAGCCGGGTTCGAAGCCGAGCGTGGGCTCGGCTCTCCAGTTGCCCGATCAGCTGCGGGCGAGGGCGAGCAACCGCTCGGCGATCCGCTCCAGCGGCACCTGTTCCTCGGCCGCGCCAAGCTTGAACGCGGCGCCGGGCATGCCCCACACCACGCTGCTGGCCTCGTCCTGCACCAGTGTTGGCGCGCCGGCCTGGCGCATCTCCAGCAGGCCGCGTGCGCCGTCGTCACCCATGCCGGTGAGGATGGCACCGATGGCATTGCCGCCGGCACTCTGCGCGACCGAGCGGAACAGCACGTCCACCGCCGGCTTGTGGCGGTTCACCGCCGGGCCGTCGTCGACCCGGCAGCGCCAGCGTGCACCGTCGCGGATGATGCGCAGGTGCTTGCCGCCCGGCGGCAGGTAGGCATGGCCGGGCAGTACCGCTTCGCCGTCGCTGGCCTCGCGCACGGCCATCGCCGAATGCCGGTCCAGTCGCTCGGCAAAGGCACTGCTGAAGCTGGCCGGCAGGTGCTGGGTCATCACCACCGCAGGCGCATCGGCCGGCATGCCTTCCAGCACCACGCGCAGGGCCTCAGTGCCGCCGGCCGAGGAGCCGATCGCAATCAGCCGGTCGGTGGTGCGGAACTGCGGCGCGGCCGGGCGTATCGCGGGCGCGGCGTCCAGCATGAGCTTCGGCGCGGCAGCGCGCACCAGTGGGCGGACCCGCGAGCGCGCCGCCATCTTGACCTTGGCGATGATCTCATCGGCGTAGCCCTGAAGGCCACGCGCCACGTCCAGCTTCGGCTTGGACACGAAATCCACCGCACCCAGCGCCAGCGCCTGCAGGGTGGTGTCGGCGCCGCGTTCGGTCAGCGAGGAGATCATCACCACCGGCAGCGGATGCAGGCGCATCAGGTTTTCCAGGAACGCCAACCCGTCCATGCGCGGCATTTCCACGTCCAGGGTGATCACGTCCGGGGCCAGGCGCTTGATCTTCTCGCGCGCCAGCAGCGGGTCGGCGGCGGTGCCGACCACGTCGATGGCCGGATCGCTGGACAGGATCTCGGTGAGCATCTGGCGCACGACGGCGGAGTCGTCGACGATCAGGACCCGGCAGGGGGCGTTGCCGGCCATGGTCATTCGAACAGCTCCACGCCACCGGTGACCGGGGCCTTGGACAAGCGCGCACGCACGGCCGATTCGGTTGCGGCTACCTCGGCTTCGTGGGCATGCGGCAGGCGCTGCACCACCACGCGGCCGGTGTCGGCGAAGAACCAGATCTTGCGCGGATGGATGCCGCACAGGTCCTCGGCGATGATCGGGATGTGCTCGGCCTGCAGGTACTGGCGCACGAACTCGGCGTTGCGGGTGCCGACCGGGTTGCTGGTGAAGCCCTTGAGCACGTTGGCGCCGCCGAACACCTTCGCTTCGATGCGCTTGCGGTGCGCGCCGCGCTTGAGCATGTCGTTGATCAGCAGTTCCATCGCATAGCTGCCATAGCGCGCGGGTGCGCCGTCGCCGGCGTTGCCTTCGGGCAGCAGGAAATGGTTCATGCCACCGATCTTCAGCACCGGGTCGCGCAGGCAGGCGGCCACGCAGGAACCCAGCGTGGTAGTCAGCGCGGTGGTGTCGTCCACCACCAGGTACTGGGTCGGCAGCAGCTTGGCGGCGATGGTCTTGAAGCGCGCATCCTGGTAGCGCATCACATCATCGGTACGCAGTGAGGCGTTCATGCGCCGGCCTTTGCCGAACGGCGATACAGCGTCCGGCCGCAGGGCTGGATCAGGTCGGCAGCGTGCAGGTAGTTCTCCGAGTGCCCGGTGTAGAGCAGGCCATCATCGGACAGGTGCTGGACCAGGCGACCGAGGATGGCGCGCTGGGTCGGCTTGTCGAAGTAGATCATCACGTTGCGGCAGAACAGCGCATCGAATGGTCCGCCGACGTCGTAGCGCGGCGCGAGCAGGTTCAGCGGGCGGAACTCGATCAATTCGCGCAGCGCCGGCAGCACGCGGCACTGGCCCTCGTTGGGGCCGCTGCCGCGCTGGAAGTAGCGTCGGCGCAGGTCCGGATCGAGGTTGGTCACGCGATCGATGTTGTAGACACCACGGCCTGCGGTGGCCAGCACCTGGGTATCGACGTCGGTGGCGATGATGCGTACCGGCGGTTTCAGGGTGCCGAAGGCCTCGCAGGCGGTGATCGCCATCGAGTAAGGCTCTTCGCCGGTGGACGCCGCGCACGACCACAGCAGCAGCGGGGTGTGGCTGGAGCGCCGCTGCAGTTCCTCGCGCAGCTTGTCGAAGTGGTGTGGTTCGCGGAAGAACGAGGTCAGGTTGGTGGTCAGCGCATTGGTGAACGCCTGCCACTCGTCGCCGTCGTCCTGTTCCAGATGGTCCAGGTACTGCTGGAAGCTGCGCATGCCCAGCGTGCGCAGCCGGCGCGACAGGCGGCCATACACCATGTCGCGCTTGGCCGGGGCGAGGGCGATGCCCACGCGCTGGTAGATCAGGTCGCAGACGCGGCGGAAATCACGGTCGGCGAACTCGAATTCGCGCGGGCCGGTGACGATGGGGGTGGGACTTTGCACGGGGGACGTGTCCATCGGCGAGGGCGGTGGCCGCAGCCACCGCAGGTGGGTCTCAAAATTCCTGCCAGTCGCTGTCGCTGGCAACGAACGTGCTGGCGTTGCTGCTGCGACGGGCTGGCGCGGGCGTGCTGGCCGGCTGTGGACGTGGCACGGCGGCGATGCGCGGCGGTTCCACGCGTGCGGCCGCAGCCTTCACTGCAGCGGACACCTGGTTGTCGAGGCGGAATATCGCCACCGCGTCGGCCAGCTGTGCGGCCTGGTCTTCCATCGCGCGCGCGGCGGCGGTGGCTTCCTCGACCAGCGCAGCGTTCTGCTGGGTGGTTTCGTCCATCTGCACCACGGTCTGGTTGACCTGCTCGATGCCGGCACTCTGTTCCTGCGAAGCGGCGGAGATCTCGGCCATGATGTCGGTCACACGCTGCACCGAGGCAACGATCTCGCCCATGGTGCTGCCGGCCTGGTGGACCAGGCTGGAGCCCTCGGCGACCTTGCCGACCGAATCGTCGATCAGGCCCTTGATCTCCTTGGCGGCGGCGGCCGAGCGCTGGGCGAGGGTGCGCACTTCGCTGGCGACCACGGCAAAGCCACGGCCCTGTTCGCCGGCACGGGCCGCTTCCACCGCGGCGTTCAGCGCCAGGATGTTGGTCTGGAAGGCGATGCCGTCGATGACGCTGATGATCTCGGCGATCTTCTTCGACGAAGCTTCGATGGCCGACATGGTGGTGACCACCTGGCCGACCACCTCGCCGCCCTGCGAGGCGACACCATGCGCGCCGATGGCGAGCTGGTTGGCCTGGCGGGCGTGTTCGGCGTTCTGGCGCACGGTGGAGGTCAGTTCCTCCATCGAAGCAGCGGTTTCTTCCAGGTTGGCGGCCTGCTGCTCGGTACGGCGCGACAGGTCGCTGTTGCCGGAGGCGATTTCGCCGGCTGCCAGGGTGATGCTGGAGGCGCTGGCCTGGATCTGGCCGACGATCTGGGTCAGCTGCGCGACGGTGGCGTTGGCATCATCACGCATGCGCGCGAACACGCCCTGGTAATCGCCGTGCATGCGCGCGGTCAGGTCGCCCTCGGCAATGGCCGACAGCAGCTGCGACAGCTTGCCGAGGTTGTCATCGCTGACCGCCATCATCGCGTTGAGGTTGTCCAGCATCAGGCGGAAGTCGTGGTCGAAGCGCTGGGCATCGCCTCGGCGGCTGAAGTCGCCGGCAGCCGCGGCGCTTGCCAGCAGCTTGATCTCGGCGTTGATGCGGCCGAGGTTGGCCTTGACCGTATCGACGGTGGTGGTCATGGCGGCCTTCTCGCCCGGATAGCGCGCGATGTCGCGGCTCAGATCGCCCACCGCGTACTGCTGCACCACCTCCAGCACATCGTGCAGGGTCTGCACGTGGCTGCCGACCAAGGCATTGGTCTCCTGCACCATCAGGCCGTACTCACCGGGGAAGGCGTGGGCGTCGATGCGGTAGCTCAACTCGCCCCCCTCGTGCCGACGGGCCATCTCGCGCTGGCCGTTGATGACCGCATGCAGCTGCTGCTGCATGCCCGACATGGCCTCCAGCAGGCGGCCCGGCTCGTCGTGCGGCTGCGGGCCGATGTGGCTGTCCAGCTTGCCGCGGGCGATGCCTTCGGCGACGGCGGTCGCCTGCTTCAGCGGGCGCGCGATGCGGTTGCCGATGACCCAGCTCAGCGCCAGCACGATCAGCACCAGCACGCCGCCGGCAACGGCCATGATGGCGGTGAACACCAGCGCCTGCTTCTGCACGTCGTCCATGTAGACGCCGCTGCTGACCACCCAGTTCCAGGGCGCGAACAGGCCGGCGTAGGCGACCTTCTCGACCTCGCCCTTGCTGCCGGGCTTGGCCCAGCGGTAGCTGACGAAGCCGCCGCCAGCCTTGGCTGCTTCAACCTGGTCGTAGTAGATGCGCACGCCGTCGCCGGTGCGGAAGTCCTTCATGTCCTTGCCGACCAGGTCCTTGCGGAACGGGTGCATCAGCAGTCGGTAGCCGGTGTCGTAGAGGTTGAAGTAGTACGCATCATTGTCGGCGCGCATCACTTCCAGTGCCTGCAATGCAGCCGCCTTGGCGGCGTCTTCGCTCAGTTCGCCGGTACCGGCCAGGCGGTGGTAGTGCTGCAGGATGCCGTAGCTCAGTTCGACCTGGGTCTTCAGCGCGCTCTTGCGGGTCTCGGTCAGGTCCAGGTACTGCATGCGGGCGGCGATCACTGACAGCGCGATCACGCCGAGCGCGATGAGCAGCGTCAGCAGGTTGAGCTTGCGCCGGACGGAGAGATTGCTGAAGTAGTGTTGCCAGCGATGCAGGAGATTCATCGAGCAGGACCCGGTTGAAGCAGGCGGGCGGCGCCGAGCCGGTCACGGCAGGACAGACTGTGACAACCCCGTTATCGGCCGTGCGGGCGGGGGATTGAGGTGGGGTGTTCGAACGTATTCAGGTTTCCTTGCAGCGGCGGCTGCGGCGCTGCCTGCGGCAGGCTGGTTTTGAAGCAACAGCAACAGCAACGGCAACGGCAACGGCAACGGCGCTCGGTCGGTGGTCAGGGGTTGCGAGAAGGGCCGGGCCAGGATGGGTTGGCGGGGGACGCCGTAAACCCGTCCCTGGGGGCTTGGCCGCGGCATCCATGCCGCGGACACCCCCGCCAACCCACCCTGGCCCGGCCCATTCGATATCCTGGCGTCGGACGGCAAGAGCGTTGGTTTCCAAGTGGAAAGAGGGGTCAGATCCGTTTTCCTGTGGAAAACGGATCCGACCCCGGAAGCACGGCGGACGGCGAGCACTGGGTTTCCAAGTGGAAAGAAGGGTCAGATCCGTTTTCCTGCGGAAAACGGATCCGACCCCGGAAGCACGGCGGACGGCAAGAGCACTGGGTTTCCAAGTGGAAAGAGGGGTCAGATCCGTTTTCCTTTGGAAAACGGATCTGACCCCGGAAGCAACCCGGCTTCTGCTTTTTGTTCTTTTTCTTCAATCCGGGGTGGGACAACGGGAACTGTCCGTGGCCGGGAGGGTGGGTTGCGCAGGGGCGTAAGCGCCATGGATGGCGCGACCGAGCCTACAAGGACGTATTCACGGCGGCTCCTGCGCAACCCACCCTTCCGGCCAACCCTCAGCAGCCGGCTTTTCAACCGACCCACCCCGAGGGGCTTCGCCGTTGGCTGGATACCCCGATACCCCGTAAACGAAAACGCCCCGGCGCACGGCCAGGGCGTTCTCGCAGATCAGGTCAGGCAGGTATCAGAATTCCTGCCAGTCGCCGTCGGCCAGTTCGGTGGCCATCGGGCGACCACCTGCCGTGCGGCGGGCGGGCGGGGCAGCCGGAGCCGGCGCCGGTGCAGCAGCACGCGGGGCCGGGGCAGCGGCGCGCGGCGGGACAACCACCGTCTCGGCTTCGTCCACCACGAAGATCGACACGGCCTCGCTGAGGTGGCCGGCCTGTTCTTCCATCGCGCGCGCGGCAGCAGTGGCTTCTTCCACCAACGCGGCGTTCTGCTGGGTGGTTTCGTCCATCTGCACCACGGTCTGGTTGACCTGCTCGATGCCGGCGCTCTGTTCCTGCGAGGCGGCGGAGATCTCGGCCATGATGTCGGTCACGCGCTGCACCGAGGCGACAATCTCGCCCATGGTCGCGCCGGCCTTGTGCACCAGCGCCGACCCGTCATTGACCTTGCCGACGGAGTCGTCGATCAGGCCCTTGATCTCCTTGGCGGCGGCGGCCGAGCGCTGGGCGAGGGTGCGCACTTCGCTGGCGACCACGGCAAAACCGCGGCCCTGTTCGCCGGCACGGGCCGCTTCCACTGCGGCGTTCAGCGCCAGGATGTTGGTCTGGAAGGCGATGCCGTCGATGACGCTGATGATCTCGGCGATCTTCTTCGACGAAGCTTCGATGGCCGACATGGTGGTGACCACCTGGCCGACCACCTCGCCGCCCTGCGAGGCGACGCCATGCGCGCCGATGGCGAGCTGGTTGGCCTGGCGGGCGTGTTCGGCGTTCTGGCGCACGGTGGAGGTCAGTTCCTCCATCGAGGCGGCGGTTTCTTCCAGGTTGGCGGCCTGCTGCTCGGTGCGGCGCGACAGGTCGCTGTTGCCGGAGGCGATTTCACCAGCGGCGGAGCTGATCGCGCGGCTGGACTGCTTGATGCGGGTGACGATCTCGCTCAGCTGCGCGGCGGTGGCGTTGGCATCGTCGCGCATGCGGGCGAACACGCCCTGGTAATCGCCGTGCATGCGTACGGTCAGGTCACCCTGCGACAGCGCGGCGAGCAGGCCGGAAATCTGTTCGATGCTGCCGGCGTTGGCGTCCAGCAGGCCGTTGATCTGCTGGGCCAGCTGCAGGAAGAAGCCTTCCTTGTCGCTGGCGTCGATGCGGCCAGACAGGTCGCCGGCGGCGGCCTGGGCGATCACGCGGGCGACTTCGGCCTCGACCTGCGCTTCCTGGGTGCGGTCACGCCATTCCACCACGTAGCCGACGGTGTCGCCGCCTTCGTTGCGGATGGTCGACACCACCTGGGCAAACTGGGCATCGCCATACTGCATCGGTCGACGGGCCACGCCGTGCGCCTTCAGGTTGCCCAGCAGGGTCTGGTCCATCTCGCCACGGTGCTCGAGCACGGTGACCGGCTTGCCGATCAACGAGGCCTGGGCGTCGAAGTCGGGCAGGTCGCGGCGCACGTCATCCTGGTACTGGCTCAGGGTCTGCTGCAGGGCGCGGTTGGTGTAGACGATGGTGTTGCTGGTGTCGGTCAGGTACACGCCGGTGGAGCTGTAGTCCAGTGCGGTGCGGATGCGCAGGTTCTCGCGGGCGATGGCCTGGTCTGTCTCGATGCGTTCGCGCAGGTCGCGCTGCATGCGCTGCATGGACTGCATCAGTTCGCCCACTTCGTCCTGGCGGCTGACATCGATGTGGCCATCGAGCTTGCCGCCGGCCACGTCGTTGGCCACCGATACGGCGCCACGCACGCTGCCGACCAGGGCACGGGCGAACAACCAGACCAGCACCAGGCCGAGCGCGGCGCCACCCAGCAGGGCGATCACGGTCAGCACGGCCGAGGCGGAATAGGTGGTGGCCGCTTCATCGCGCGAGGCGCGGGCGAGGCGGTTGTCTTCGGCGATCAGCGCTTCCAGCGCCGAGGCGGCCTTGCGGTGCTTGGTGCGGGTTTCGCCGACGAAGGTGTCGATGGCATCGTCCGGCAGGTCCAGTTCCAGCATCTCGGTGACGCTGTCATAGGAGGCCAGGGCGTCCTTCCATTCCTTGGCGAAGGTGTCGAACAGCTTCTTCTGCTGTGCGTTGTCGACCAGCTTGGGATAATCCTTGATCGACTTGTCCATGCTGGTGCGCAGGTCGCTGGCCTGCTTGCGCGCGTCGGACTTGACGTCATCGCTGGCGCGGATCAGCTGCTGGTAGGCGGCATTGCGGTACTCACCCAGCATGCCGCGCATCTCGCCGGCCATGCGGATGCTTTCCATGCGTGAACCGGCCAGTTCGGTGGTGACATTGTTGAGCGAATGCAGGCCACGATAGGCGACGATGCCCTGCAGCAGCATCACCAGCAGGATGACGCCGAAGGTCAGCATCAGCTTCGGCATCAGTTTCAGGTTGTTGATCCACGGCATGGGCGTTGCGATCTCCTAAGGCAGACGCGTCCGGGCATCGGGCCCGGTTGCAGCAGAAACCACGCCGGTACAAGGTCCGGCGTGGCTCGACGGACAGCGGATTACTTGATGTTGGCCAGCTTCAGGCCCGACGGCGAGCTGACTTCGATTTCCGCGCGCGATGCGTCGCGCTGGATCTTGCCGATCACGCAGACGGTCTTGCCTTCCAGGGTTTCCAGCGGGAAGGAGAACTTGCCGCGGTTCTCGCCGGCGATGCGGGCCGAGAAGGTGTGACGCGGGAAGGCGCCGCCCATGTACAGGAAGGTCGGCTGGCCTTCGGAGCCTTCTGCGTAACGGGCCTTTTCAACCTTGCCGCAGACCATGCCGTCCTTGCCGACCGAACGCGGTGCCAGTTCCGGCGGAATCATGTCGGCCGACTGCGCGAAAGCGGAGGCGGCGGTGGTGGCCAGGACAGCGGCCGAGACGAACGCAAGCAGGGACTTCATCGAGGGGTATCTCCGGGGATGGTAACGGTCGGGCCGGTCCTGCGCGTTCCTGCGCGGCCGGCTTCTGTCCCCCTATCGGCACGGCCGCGGGGAACTGAAGGGTTTTGTGACCAGAACGTGAAGCAGGTCCGCCTGCTCAGGCGGCGACGTCTTCCACGGCGCTGGGCTGGCCCATGTCGGCGCTGTCGAGCAGGGTCTCGATGTCCAGCAGGATGAGCATGCGGTCGTCATGGGTGCCGATGCCGGAAATGAAGCGGGTATCGACCGCGGCGCCAAACTCCGGCGTCGGGCGGATCTGCTCGGCCGACAGCGGGATCACGTCGGACACGCTGTCCACGACGATGCCGACCACGCGGTCTTCCACGTTCAGCACGATCATCACGGTGAAGGCGTCGTAGCGGGCGTTGTCCAGGCGCAGCTTCAGGCGCAGGTCGATGACCGGGACGATGGTGCCGCGCAGGTTGATCACGCCCTTGATGTAGTCCGGCGCATCCGGCACGCGCGTCACTGCATCGTAGCCGCGGATTTCCTGCACCTTGAGGATATCCACGCCGTAGTGCTCGGCACCGAGGGTGAAGCTGAGGAATTCGCCACCGGCGCTGGCGGTGGAGCGGGTCTTGTCGTTCATCGAGGGGTCCTGGTTCTGCCGGAAGTCCCGGTGTCAGGCTCGATATCGGCCCCGCGTGGGGGGACTTTAGGCGCCGGGCGGTACCGTGGATGGGATCAGATCCCTTTTCAGGGAAAAGGGATCTGACCCCGGCATGCGTTCCAGGGTTGCCGGCCGGCGGCCGGCACTACCGGTCGGACGGCCTCAGAGCTCGCCGTTGCGGCGTGCCTTGCGCTGGCGGTCGATGCGGAAGATGTAGCGCTGGATGGCACTGTCGCCACCGCGCGGCAGGCTGTCGAAGCGCATGCCCACGCGCTTGACCTCGATGCCATTGGGCTGGCGCTGTGGCAGCAGGTTGCAGACCACCAGCTCGATGTCCAGATCCGGCCCATCCGGTAGCGAAAGCCGTGCCGGGTAACGCTTCTGCAGGCCGAACACCGCGCAGTCATTCGGCACGACCACCGCCAGGCCGCCGCCACTGATGTCCACCACGCGCATCGACAGGGCTTCGGCGCGGGCCGCACCGGGCGGCAACAGCAGCTGCGGGGAGTCGGTCACCGGGGTCTCCAGCCGGTACAGCTCGCGGCGTTGAAGGTGCACCAGTTCGTCCGGCAGCGGGGCACGGAAGGCGACGTGCCCGTCGTTGTCCACGCGCTGCAGCTGGTGCAGGCGGAAGCGGACCAGCACGCGTTCGAGCTGGGCGAAACACAGCAGGTGGTCGGACTGTTCGGCCGCACGGTTGGACGCTTCCTGCGGGCTGCCATCGAGCAGCAGGACGTCCTCGTCCTCGTCCAGGTCGAGCAGTGCGGTAGGGAACGAGCGGTCTCGGCCGTCAATATGCGCGTTGATCAACGAACGCTGGTCGATCAGCGAGCGCAGCAGCTGGCGCAGCTGACGGGGATTGCGAACCAGGAATCGTTCGTCGGCGGCGTCGGCCGCATGGACTTCATGCACTGCAGTGTCGTTGCCGTCGGACATGGAATCTAGGTTCAAGGGCGGGCGCCAGCACGCGTTGGCGCGAGGCTCGATGGGGATATCGGCCTCTGCACCGGATTATGAAGTGGGATTTGCATCACTTTCCATGCGTAAGGGGTCAGATCCCTTTCCCGCAGGAAAGGGATCTGACCCCGCGGTTCTGTCAGAACTCCTGCCAGTCGCCTTCCGCGGCCAGCGCCGGCTGGGCCGTTGCCGTGCGCAGCGCACGTGCCGGGGCCGGCCTTGCGGCTGGTGCGGCGGCTGCCACCTGTCGCGGTACCGGTGCGGCCAGCGGGCGTGACGGGATGGCCGCCGTGCCCTGCGATGCAAGCCGGAAGCGCGCCACGGCCTCACCCAGTTGCACGGCCTGGTCTTCCATCGCGCGCGCGGCGGCGGTGGCTTCCTCGACTAGCGCAGCGTTCTGCTGGGTGGTTTCGTCCATCTGCACCACGGTCTGGTTGACCTGCTCGATGCCGGCGCTCTGTTCCTGCGAGGCGGCGGAGATCTCGGCCATGATGTCGGTCACCCGCTGCACGGAGGCAACGATCTCGCCCATGGTGCTGCCGGCCTGGTGGACCAGGCTGGAGCCCTCGGCGACCTTGCCGACCGAATCGTCGATCAGGCCCTTGATCTCCTTGGCGGCGGCGGCCGAGCGCTGGGCGAGGGTGCGCACTTCGCTGGCGACCACGGCAAAGCCGCGGCCCTGTTCACCGGCACGGGCCGCTTCCACCGCGGCGTTCAGCGCCAGGATGTTGGTCTGGAAGGCGATGCCGTCGATGACGCTGATGATCTCGGCGATCTTCTTCGACGAGGCTTCAATGGCCGACATGGTGGTGACCACCTGGCCAACCACCTCGCCGCCCTGCGAGGCGACGCCATGCGCGCCGATGGCGAGCTGGTTGGCCTGGCGGGCGTGTTCGGCGTTCTGGCGCACGGTGGAGGTCAGTTCCTCCATCGAGGCAGCGGTTTCTTCCAGGTTGGCGGCCTGCTGCTCGGTACGGCGCGACAGGTCGCTGTTGCCGGAGGCGATCTCGCCGGCTGCCAGGGTGATGCTGGAGGCGCTGGCCTGGATCTGGCCGACGATCTGGGTCAGCTGCGCGACGGTGGTGTTGGCGTCATCGCGCATGCGGGCGAACACGCCGTTGAACTGGCCTTCCATGCGCGCGGTCAGGTCGCCGGCGGCGATCGACTGCAGCAGCTGCGAGAGCTGGCCGAGGTTGCCGTCAGCCACCTGCATCATGGTATTGAGGTGCTCGATCATCAGCTTGAAGTCGTGCTGGAAGCGCTCGGCATCACCGCGCTGGCTGAAGTCACCTGCGGCCGCGGCGGCGGCCAGCTGCTGGATCTGGGTGTTGATCGCCAGCAGGCTGGCCTTGGCTGCATCCATCGATTCATGCAGGATCGCGCGGCTGCCCGGCAGGCGGCGCGCGTCCGGGGCGAGGTTGCCGGCGGCGTACTGGTTGAGCACCTCGATGGCATCGACGATGGCGTCGAGGTGCTCGAAGATCACGGTGTTGATGCCGTTGGCCAGCTGGCCGTACACGCCGGGGAAGTCTTCCGGAATGCGATGGCTGATGTCCGGGCCGGCATGCATCTGTGCCATCAGCTGGGTCTGCTCGCTGAAGCGGCGCAGCATCGCGGTCATCTCGGCGGTGGCGGCCAGCATCTTGCCGGCTTCGTCCTTGCTGGTGGCCTGGGTGTTGACGCTGAGGTCGCCACGGGCGACGGCCTGGATCGCGTGCACGGCCTTTCCGAGCGGACCGGTGACGGCGCGGGAGATGACCACGGCCAGCGCGGCAGCCACCAGCGACAGCAGTACGACGCAGCCGATGATGGCGATCATGCTGTTGCGATGGGTGGCGTTGGCGTCGGCGATCTTGCCGTCCATCTGCCCGGCGATGTGGGTGCCCAGTGCCTTCATTGCTGCGAACAGGTCGCGACGCGCCGGACGTGACTGCTCATCGGAGATCAGCTGGGCATGCGCGCCATCGCCGGCGGCAACCGCTTCGCGCATCGCCTTGTTGGCGGCGAAGTAGCGATCGAGCTGCACGCTGGCGGCGCGATACAGCTCACGCTCCTTGTCCAGCGCCGGCAGCGCCGTGTACGCCGCCAGTTCGTCATGCACGGCCTTTGCGGTGTCGTCCATGCGCTTGTTGTAGTCGGCGACCTTTTCCGGCTGGTCGAGCATGCTCAGCTGGGCCAGTTCGTAGGTGCGGAACTCACCGAGCTGGGAGCGCGCTTCGCCCAGGTGCTGGACCGAGGGGATATCGTTGCCGGCCATCTCGCGCAGCTGCGCGTTGGCTTCGCTCAGGCGCAGCAGGGCGAACGCGCCGAGCACCAGGGTCATCAGGGTGGTGAGGGTGAACCCCACGGCCAGCTTGCGGGCGATGGGCAGATCTTGGAACCACTTCATGCAGGGTGCTCCAGGTGGGCAGAGTGCCGGCGTCTGTGCGCCGGTTTGGGGGTGGTTGCAGAGCGAACGGTGGTGCCCGGTGGGGTTCGGTGACGGCCGTCAAAGCGAAATAGCGGCGCGGTCCGGATGGACTTTATGGACGCAGATCACATTCGGTTGCGTAGGGATGACGGCGCGAAAGTGCTGGCCTGGCGGGGCTTGCGCTCGGATGACGTGGTTGCGCGCGAAACCATCGCCCCGACGGAGTTCACAGAAGGGATGGGGCCAGATCCCTTTCCCTGAAAGGGATCTGGCCCCGGCTGGAATGGAGCACACAAACAAAAACCGCCGCCCCGAAGGGCGGCGGTCCGGTACACGCATGCAGCGTGGATCAGGCGGCCTGCGGCATCCGCAGCGAGCGCACCAGGCCGCCGATGTCGACGATCAGGGCGACGCGGCCATCGCCGAGGATGGTGGCCCCCGAGACTCCGCCGATGCGGCGGTAGTTGTTCTCGATGTTCTTCACCACCACCTGCTGCTGGCCCACCAGTTCATCCACTTCCAGCGCGATTTTCTGGCCATCGCCTTCGACAACCACCACCAGCGATTCGCTGCCGGGTGCACGGTTGCCGTAGCCGTAGTACTCGCTCAGCGACAGGATCGGCAGGTACTCGCCACGGACCCGCAGTACGCGGCCTTCGCCGGCCATGCTGCGGATGTCCTCGGCTTGCGGCTGCAACGCCTCAAGCACATAGGCCAGTGGCAGGATCAGGGTCTCACCGGCCACGGCCACGGTCATGCCATCGAGGATGGCCAGGGTCAGTGGCAGGCGGATCAGCGTGCGGGTACCGGCGCCGAGGCTGCTTTCGATCTGCACCTCGCCGCCCAGCGCCTGGATGTTGCGACGGACCACGTCCATGCCGACGCCGCGCCCGGACAGGTCGGTGACCGCATCGGCGGTGGAGAAGCCCGGCTGGAAGATCAGGTCCCAGACCTGCGAATCGGTCGGGTTGTCCGGTACCGCCAGGCCGCGTTCATGCGCCTTGGCCAGGATCTTGCTGCGATCCAAGCCGCGACCGTCATCGCTGACTTCGATCACGATGTGTCCGCCCTGGTGCGAAGCGGCCAGGGTGATGGTGCCGGTTTCGTCCTTGCCCGCGCCGCGGCGCACATCCGGCATTTCCAGGCCGTGATCGATCGAATTGCGCACCAGGTGCACCAGCGGATCGGCAATCTTCTCGATCAGGCCCTTGTCCAGCTCGGTGCCTTCACCGACGGTGCGCAGGCGCACCTGCTTGCCAAGGCGGCTGGACAGGTCGCGGACCAGGCGCGGGAAGCGGCGGAACACCGCATCGACCGGCAGCATGCGCACGCCGATCACCGCTTCCTGCAGGTCGCGGGTGTTGCGCTCGAGCTGGTCCAGGCCGGCGAACAGGCTCTCGGCGTGGACCGGATCCAGTGCATGCGAGACCTGCTTGAGCATGGCCTGGGTGATGACCAGTTCGCCGACCAGGTTGATCAGCGCATCGACCTTGTCGACGCTGACACGGATCGAGGTTTCGGCTTCCTGGCCGGCAGCGCCGCTGGCGGCGGGCGTTGCAGGCGTTGCCGGTGCGGCGGCAGCGGGTGTGGAAGGGGCTGCTGCAACGGGGGCCTGGGTCGCAAGGCTCGGCGGTGCGGCCGGACGGATGTCCAGCTCGCAGTCGTCCAAGACCCAGGCAAAGGTGTCTTCGATCTTGCTGCGCGGCACCTTGCCGACCAGGCCCAGGTCCCAGGCCAGGTGGGCCTCGAGTGGGTCGAGCTGGGCAAAGCCCGGCAGGCGTTCCAGGCGCGCGGCCACCTGCAGCGAACCGAGGTGTTCCAGTTCGCGGATGATGCGCAGCGGGTCGTTGCCGCTCATGAACAGCGACGGTGCCGGGGTGAAGCCGATCTGCCAGGCTTCCGGTGTGTCGTCGGCCTTGGCCGCTGCCGGCGCGGGCGCGCTTGCCGCCGCCTGCCCGGAGAGGACCGCTTCCAGGCGCGCCTTGACCGCAGCCACTGCGGCAGGGTCGGCGGCCTGGCCGTGTTCGGCTTCGCGCAGCAGTGCGCGCAGTACGTCCACGGAGGACAGCATGGCGTCGACGGCGTGGCCTTCCAGCGCACGCTTGCCGGCACGCAGCTCATCGAGCAGCGTTTCCAGCACGTGGGTCAGTGCAGCGATCGCGTCGAAGCCGAAGGTGCCGGCGCCGCCCTTGATCGAGTGGGCGGCGCGGAACACCGAGTTGATGATCTCCGCGTCCTGCTGCCCCGATTCCAGGGCCAGCAGGCCAGCCTCCATCGCGTCGAGGCCTTCGCGGCTCTCCTCGAAGAAGGTGGCGTGGAAGCGTTGCAGGTCCATGCTCATGGCAGTGGTGGTCCGGAAGCGAAGAGGGGGAGCGGCGGTGGGCGATCAGCCCAGCACTTTCTGCACGGTGGCGACCAGCTGTTCGGGATTGAACGGCTTGACCAGCCAGCCGGTAGCGCCGGCGGCCTTGCCTTCGGACTTCTTGTCGGCGGCCGATTCGGTGGTCAGCATCAGCAGCGGGGTGAACTTGTAGTCCGGCAGCTGGCGCAGTTCGCGGATCAGCGCGATGCCGTCCATGTTGGGCATGTTGACGTCGGTGACCACCGCGTTGAAGCGTTGGCCCTTGGCGCGACCGAGCGCGACTGCGCCGTCTTCGGCTTCTTCGACGGCAAAACCGGCCGAGGTGAGGGCGAAGGAAACCATCTGGCGCATCGACGCCGAATCGTCCACCACCAAGATACGTGCGCTCATGCAGCGTTCTCCACAGATTTCAGGTTGTCATGGGGTACGTCCAGGCCCAGGGCCTGGGTGACGCCCAGCAGGCGCGCGGCGTCACGGAAGGTTGCGGTGCAACCGTGGAAGCCGGTGCCCAGGCCTGCCTCGCGGCGAGCCTGCACGAATGCACACAGCACCTGTACGGCGGCCGTGTGGATGCGGGCGACCTGGCTGGCATCCAGGGTCAGCTCGCCTGCCTGCGCCACCAGCGGGGCGAGGCGGTTCTTGAGCTCGGTGCTGCTCTCGATGCCGAGATCCTCACCCAGTTCGACAGTGCTCATCGTTGCTCCGGACAAACGGTTCCGTGATCCATAACGGCAAGATCCGCGGCTTCTTTAGGGGAATCGACGCGGCGCGTCGATGCGGTCCCGGCGCGGCCATCATCAAAAAGGGGACGGAGGGGATTAAGTCGTAATTGGGTCGGCGCTTGGCGCCGACGCGTTGCCTGTCGTGGACGCAAGGAGTCGATCCGTTGGATCGGCCCCTTGCGTCCCCACTGCGCGGTCGCCGTTGTCGACGGTGGCTGCAGGAGAAGCGGATCGATTGCGGCTTAATCCCCTCCGTCCCCTTTTTTGTTGCGGCTCAACTCAACAGCCGGGTGGCGTCGAGCAGGATCATTGGCCGCTGGCTGACGCGGGCGACGCCACGGAACAGGTCGTTGGAGATCTGGCAGATGCGCGCGGTGTCGGGCGGCTCGATCTGCGAGTCGGTGAGGTTGGCGACGTCTTCCACCGCCGACACGCGCAGGCCGATGGTCTCGCCGTCCTCCTCCAGCACCACGATGCGGGTCTGGGCGTCGTCTTCCGCCGCTGCGGCGCCCAGGTGCAGGCCAAGGTCCATCACCGGCACCACCTGGCCGCGCAGGTTCATGATGCCGAGCATGGCCGGGGCGGTGCCCCGCAAGGGCAGCAATGGCACCGGCAACACCACTTCCTGCACCTTCAGCAGTTCCAGCGCGTAGGCCTGGGTGCCGCAGCGCAGGCGCAGCCAGCGCGAGGTGCGTTCGGCGGCGCGGCGGTTCTGTGGATGCGGGCTGCTGGCGGGCTGGTGGGCCTGCGCCTGCAGTTCCTGCCAGGTGCCGGGGCGGTTGCCTGCGGGTGCATCGACGGCGACGCGCGGCGGCGGTGTGGCGGCGCGTGCGGCCGGGGCCGGTGCAGGACGTGGCGCCGGGGGTGCCACCGGCGCTGCGACCACGGCGGGCGGCGGCGCAGGCACGTCTTCGCCACCAGCGGCCGCCTCGAAGGCGGCCTGCAGGCCGGGGCTGTCGGTGTGGGCGAGACGATGGCTGTCCGCCGCGTCGGTCTCGTAGATCACTTCGTCCGGCAGGTCATCCCAGGTGGGTTCCGGGCCGGTCGTTGCGGCAGCCGCTGCAGGTGCCGGCGCGGTTTCGTGGATGACCTCATCGGGCAGGTCATCCCAAGTGGGCTCGCGTTCGCCAGAGGCGGCCTCGAAAGCGGCCTCCAGCACGGCGTCGTCCTTGCCCGCGCCCGCAACGACGGCGTCCGTTTCGTAGATCACTTCGGCCGGCAGATCGTCCCAGGTCGGCTCGCGCTCTGCGGCCGCTTCGCTGGCCGTGCCCGGCGCGACGTTGATCGGCGCCTGCACGGCAGCGGTGGCCGGGGCGATGGCCTCGCCCAGCAGTTCATCCAGATAGTCGTCGAGTACGCCGGTACTGTTCATGCCGCCTGCTCCAGCGCACGGGCGTCCTCACCGAGAATCCAGTTCAGCGCACGGCGATAGGCCGCCAGGCCGCGCCCCGGATAGTCCTCGCCGATGCTCGGCAGGGTCAGGCCGGCGGCGTTGCTGATACGGGTGTCGATCGGAATCGCGTCTTCCCAGACGCGTGCGCCGTGGCGATCCTGCATGGTGCGCAGCGATTCGTTGCCGGCGCGCGTACGGCGGTCGAACAGGGTCGGCAGGATCGAGATCGGCAGCGGGCGGCGGCGCGAGCGCTCGACCATCTCACCGGTGCGGACCATGCCATCCAGCCCGTGCAGGGCCAGCGGCTCGGCCTGGGTCGGGATGATCAGGCGGTCGGCTGCGGCCAGTGCATTGATCATCAACAGGCCGAGGGTGGGCGCGCAGTCCAGCAGGATGTAGTCGTGCTGCCCCTGGTGGCGCGCCAGCGCGTTCTGCAGTGCCAGGCCGAGCCCGGGCTGGTTGGCGCTGCGGCGCTCCAGGGTGGCCAGCGCGGACTGTGCACAGACGTAGTCCAGGCCGTGGATGCTGCTGGCGTGGCAGAGGCCGGAAAGATCGGCCGGAGGCGTGCCGAACAGTTCAAGCACGCCGGCCGGCGGCGGGTCCACCGGCACGCCGAAGGCGCGGCTGAGCGAGGCATGCGGATCGAGGTCGATCAGCAGCACGCGATGGCCGAGTGCGGCCAGGCCGCGGCCGAGGGCGAGGGTGGTGGTGGTCTTGCCGACTCCGCCCTTCTGGTTGGCGACTGCCCAGATGCGCATCGGATTACTCCTTCATTGCCGGGGGAACGGCGGCGCCGACACGGCTGCCAGCCGGCACCGGTGGCAACGTCACCGGCGCGAGGGGGGAGGTGGGGGCGGTAGCCGGCGTTGCGGCGGCTTGTTCAGGGGTGGTCCTGTCAGCGGCACCGGCGGCGGCATTCAGGCGTTGGCCGAGTGGGTCCACCGAATGGCTGGTATCGGCCAGGATGATGACCATCACTCGCCGGTTGCGGTTGCGCCCCTGCGCGCTGTCGTTCTCCTCGCGCGGGCGGAACTGGCCGTAGCCGACCATCGCCAGCCGCGACGGCTGCACGCCCTGGTCGGCGAACAGGTGCACCACGCTGGCCGCGCGCCCGGCCGAGAGTTCCCAGTTGGACGGGAAGGTGGCGGTGGCGATCGGCACGTTGTCGGTATGGCCCTCCACGCGCACGCTGTTGGGTACGTCGCGCAGCACGTCGGCCAGGCTGGCCAGGGTCTGCCGCGCGTGCACGTCCAGCGCCGCCGAGCCGGTGGGGAACAGGATGTCGCTGTTGATCTCCACTTCGATCCACAGCTCGGTGCGGCGCACGCTGATCATGCCGCGGTCAATCAAGGGGGCCAGCGCGGCGGTGAGGCGGTCGGCGATGCTGTTGAGCTGGCGCTCGGCGCGCGCGATCTGCTCCTGGTTGTGCACCGACACCGGCATGCGCATCTGCGAGGCCATCGACGGCAGCAGCGTCGGGTCGTGCGAAGGCGCCGGCGCCGAGGGGCCGATCTTGGTGCCGGACTTGATCACCGACGGGCTGTCCCAGCCGCCACCCTGCACCTGCTTGTTGCCGACCTGCACCGGATTGATGGTGCGCGGTGCACCGCCGAAGGCGTCGGTGAGCGCGTCGGCCATGATCCGGTACTTGCCCTCGTTGACCGAGGAGATTGCATACATGACCACGAAGAAGGCCAGCAGCAGCGTCATCAGGTCGGCATAGGGAATCGCCCATGCTTCATGGTTGGCGTGCTCTTCGTGGTGCTTGCGGCGGGCCATGTCAGTGCAGGAAGCCGGAAAGATTGGTTTCGATGTTGCGCGGGTTCTCGCCCTGGGCGATCGAGATCAGGCCTTCGATGACCATTTCGCGGTCGCGCGTGTTGTGCGAGATCACACTCTTGAGCTTGGCCGCGATCGGCAGGAACAGCAGGTTGGCCGAGGCAATGCCATAGATGGTGGCGGTGAACGCGGCGGCGATGCCATGGCCGAGCTTGCTCGGGTCAGCCAGGTTCTTCATTACCGCGATCAGGCCGAGCACGGCGCCGATGATGCCGAGGGTGGGCGCATAGATGCCCATCGCCTCGAACACCTTGGCGCCGGCCTGGTCCTGGTGTTCCTGGCTGCCCAGCTCGATTTCCAGCATGTGCCGCATCGATTCGGGCTCCACGCCGTCCACCAGCAGCTGCAGCCCCTTGCGCAGGAACGGGTCCTGCTGTGCTTCCACCTGCGACTCCAGGCCGAGCAGGCCCTGGCGGCGGGCGATATTGCTCCATTCCACGATCTGGCGGATCAGCTCGTGGCGATCGCTGTTCGGCGGGCGCACGACCCAGCGCACGATCCTGAACGCGTGCTTGAACACCGCCGGCGAGGTGTGCAGCAGGATCGCCGCGACGGTGCCGACGATGACGATCACAAATGCCGCAGGCGACCACAACGACGCCAGGCCGGCGCCCTTGAGGATGCTGCCGCCGACCAGCGAGGCCAGGGCGAGAAAGAGTCCAATGAGGCTGAGTCTATCCATGGATCCGGTATCGGCTTGTGTGAATGGGACTTGAGACACCGGGAGGTCGCGTGCAGACGGTAGTCACAGTTTCTGGGGTTGCCGGGCAGAACCCGGCGGGTTCAGCGCAGGCCGTCCACGTCCAGGATCAGCGCCATGCGACCATCGCCGATCAAGGTTGCACCGGCATAACCGCGCAGGCCGCGCAGGGCTTTGGGCAGCGGCTTGATGACCACTTCCTCGCGCCCGCGCACCTGGTCCACGACCAGCCCGAAGCGCGCCTCACCGGCCTGCAGCACCACGATGGTCAGCAGGGTGGAGGCGGCGGGCGTCACATCCAGCCACTGGCGCAGATCGACCAGGGGCAGGGTGTGTGAACGGCGATCGAGCACGGCGCGGCCATCGAACCAGCCCAACGAGGTGCGCGGTGCGTGCAGCACTTCCATCACGCGCGCCAGCGGCAGCGCATAGACATCCTCGCCGGCCTGCACCAGTAGGGTCGGCAGGATCGCCAGGGTGAGCGGTACGCGGATCAGGAAGCGGCTGCCACGGCCCAGCTCCGACTGGATCTGGATCTGGCCGCTGAGTTCGCGGATACGGGACTGCACCACGTCCATGCCGACGCCGCGGCCGGAGATGTCGGTGACCTGCTGCTTGGTCGAGAAACCCGGCAGGAACACCAGGTGCAGGCATTCCTCGCTGCTCAGGCGGGCGGCGGCCTCCGGATCGATCAGGCCCTTCTCGCGCGCCTTGGCGCGCAGCTTTTCCGGGTCGATGCCGGCGCCGTCGTCCTGCACTTCGATGCTGACGTAGTCGCCTTCCTGCTGTGCGGACAGGCGCACGTGCCCCATCCGTGGCTTGCCCTGCGCCTCGCGCAGGTCGGGCATTTCCACGCCGTGGTCGATGGCGTTGCGGACCAGGTGCACCAGCGGGTCGGCCAGGGCTTCGACCAGGTTGCGGTCCAGTTCGGTTTCCGCACCGATCAGCTCCAGGTCCACTTCCTTCTTCAGTGAACGGGCAACATCGCGGGCGACCTTCGGGAAGCGCGAGAACACCTTGCCGACCGGCTGCATGCGGGTGCGCATGACCGCCGACTGCAGGCGCGCGGTGGCGATGTCCAGGGTGGACACGGCACGGTCCAGCTCTTCATCGCGCAAGCGTGCGCGCAGCGTCTTCAGGCGATTGCGTGACAGGACCAGCTCGCCGATCAGGTTGACGATCGCATCCAGGCGCTTGGTATCCACGCGCACGGTGTGCTCGGCTTCGGCCAGCGGCTTGGCGGCAGGCTTGGCCGCCGGTGCCGGTGCAGCGACCGGGCGCGGGGCTGCAACCGGCGCCGGTGCCACGGCAGCGGCAGGCTTGGCACCCGGTGCGGCGCCACCGTGCAGCTGGTCGAGCAGGGCTTCGAACTCGTCTTCGCTGATCAGGCCGTCGTCGGCCTTTTTTGCCGGACCGACCGCGGTCGGTGCATTGCCACCGTGCAGCTGGTCGAGGAGGGCCTCGAATTCGTCGTCGGTGATCAGGTCGCTCCCACCCGCGGCGGGCGCTGCGGCGGCCGCAGGTGCGGCCACGGCACCGCCGTGCACGTCGAACTGGGCGATCAGATCCGGCGGCGCATAGCCCGGCTCGGTGCCGGACGACACGGCATCCAGCATCGACTGCAGGTAATCCAGCGACTGCTGTGCCGCGTCGAAGTGATGGGCCTGCAGCACGGCCTGGCCGGCACGCGCGGCGCCCAGCGCTTCTTCGGCGGCGTGGCACAGCTCGACCATGGCAGTGACGCCGAGGAAGCCGGCGCCGCCCTTGAGCGTGTGGTAGCCGCGGAACACCGCGTTGAGCTGGTCGCTGTCCTGCGGTGCCTGCTCCAGCGACACCAGCTGTTCGCCCAGGCGATCCAGGATTTCCTGCGCCTCGATGATGAAATCGGCAGTGATGTCGTCGGATACCGCGCTCATGCTTACAGCCCCAGGTCCGACAACAGGTCGTCGGCGTCGTTCTGCGAGACCGCGTGGCGGTCCAGTCCCTTCAGTGCCGGCCCGGCCAGTTCCGGGTCGGTGCGATGCTGTTCCGGCGGCAGGCCGAGCGCGCCGAAGCCTTCGTGCACGCGGCGGACGATGCCAACCACGCGACGGATGATCTGTCCGGTCAGGTCCTGGTAGCTCTGGGTCAGGGCGATCTCGGTGAGGTTGTGGCGGATGCGCTCAAGCTGCGCGTCCTGGCCCGGCTGCAGGCCTTCGGCGCGCAGCTGTTCGGTCAGGCTGCGGCATTCCTCGGCCAGGTCCAGGGTGCGGTGGGTGGCCTGTTCGGTCATCGCCACCACGTGGTCCAGGCGCGCGCAGGCGTCGTCCAGTTCGCCGGCCTCGCTGGGCACGGTCGGCAGTTCACCCAGGGCCTGGCCCAGCTCGCGGGCCAGCCGCGAAAGACCGCTCATCATCGGCTGCGTGCGCAGCGCGACCAGTCCGTCGATGCGCTGCCGCCAGGCAGCCTCGTCGCCGGACTCCAGCGCGTCCAGGGCTTCCTGCAGGCGCAGGGCGAGGGCGTTCTTGTCGACCGTGGTATCCATCAGGCGCTGGCCGCCAGGCGTTCGAAGATCTTGCCCAGCTTTTCTTCCAGCGTCTGCGCGGTGAACGGCTTGATGATGTAGCCGTTGACGCCGCTCTGGGCCGCTTCGATGATCTGCTCGCGCTTGGCTTCGGCAGTCACCATCAGCACCGGCAGGGTCTTCAGCTTGGCATCGGCACGGATCGCCTTGAGCAGCTCGATGCCGGTCATCACCGGCATGTTCCAGTCGGTGACCACGAAATCGAACGGCTGGCTCTGCAGCAGCGACAGCGCGGCATGCCCGTCCTCGGCTTCGGCGGTGTTGGTGAAGCCCAGATCGCCCAGCAGGTTCTTGACGATTCGACGCATGGTCGAGAAGTCGTCGACGATCAGGATGCGCATGTTCTTGTTCAAAGCCGAGTTCCTTTGTTGTTCATTCCGGGCGGCCGGGGGCAGCCGCCTCGGGGATGTTCATTCTTCGAGGCCGGCGTCGACGGCCTCGAAAATCTTCAGGCGGCCGCGCAGGCGCAGCACCGCCTGGCCATGGATCTGGCAGACCCGCGACTCGCTCACGCCGAGCACCGCGCCGATCTCCTTCAGGTTCAGCTCCTGCTCGTAGTAGAGCGAGAGCACCAGCTGTTCGCGCTCGGGCAGATGGCCGATGGCCTTGCCCAGTTCGCGGCCGAACTCGCCGCGCTCCAGCACCTGCTGCGGGGTCGGTCCGCCCTGGGCCACGGTATCCAGTTCGCCCTGGTCCTCGATGCGCGATTCCAGGCTCAGCACCTGGCCGCGCGCGGCGTCTTCCATCAGCCGCAGGTATTCGGGCAGCGGCATGTCCATCGCGGCGGCCACTTCGGTGGCGCTGGCAGCACGGCCGCTGCTCTGCTCGAGCCGGCGGATGGTGGCGGCGGCATCGCGCGCACGGCGGTGCACCGAACGCGGCACCCAGTCGCCACGACGGATCTCGTCGATCATCGAGCCGCGGATGCGGATCGAGGCGTAGGTCTCGAACGAAGCGCCCTGGTCGGCGTCGTAGCTGCGCGAGGCTTCGATCAGGCCCATCATGCCGGCCTGGATCAGATCATCGACTTCGACGCTGGCCGGCAGGCGCGCGGCCAGGTGGTGGGCAATGCGCCGCACCAGGTCCGAATGCTGGGCGATGACCTCGTTGGCCGCCGAGCGCTGGACTTCCCTGTACTGGGCTGCACCTTTCATGCGGCCACCCCACGCTGCTTGAGGATGCGTTCGAGGAAGAACTCGACGCCACCGCGCGGTTCGGTCGGCGCCTGCCAGCGCGCGGTACGGCGTGCGATCTCGGTGATCGCCAGCGCCGACGGGCTGGACGGATAGGCCTTCACCACCGGCTGCTGGCGCTGCACCGACAGGCGCAGCCAGTCATCCTGCGGCACGCAGCCCAGGTAGTTCAGCGAGACATCGGCGAGGAACTTCTCGCAGACGCGGGTCAGCTTCTCGTACAGCACGCGTCCCTCGTTGGGGTCGCGCACCATGTTGGCCACCACCTGGATACGGTCCACGCCACGTTCGCGCGACAGCACCTTGATCAGCGCGTAAGCGTCGGTGATCGAAGCGGGCTCATCGCAGACCACCACCACGGTGTCCTGTGCGGCCTGGCAGAAGGTCAGCACGCCGTCGGTGATGCCGGCGGCGGTGTCCACCACCATGATGTCCAGCTCGCGTTCCAGTTCGGAGAACACATTGACCAGGCCGACGTGCTCGGCCGGGGCCAGCTCGGCCATGTGCCGGCGGCCGGACGCGGCCGGCACCACCAGCACGCCGTTCGGGCCTTCGACGATGACGTCGTCCAGCGAGCAGCGGCCGGCGACCAGGTCGGCCAGGGTGAAGGTGGGGTTCAAGCCCAGGATCACGTCGATGTTGGCCAGGCCGAGGTCGGCGTCCAGCAGCAGCGTGCGCTTGCCCATGCCGGCCAGCGCCACGGCCAGGTTGGCGGACACATTCGTCTTGCCCACGCCGCCCTTGCCGCCAGTGACGGCAATGGTGCGCACAGGGCCGAGCGGCTCGCTGCGGGTGGCCGACAGCGGGAAGGTCTTGGTCAGCTTGGCGTACTCACGCGACGGCATGGTTCAACTCCGGGTTGCAGGGCATATCGGCCGCTCGGCGCAAATCTTCAAGGCGAAGTACGAGATTGGCCGCACTGGCCCGGTGCAGGTCCTCCGGAACGTCCTGGCCGTCGGTCACCCAGGTGATCGGCAGGCTGTGGTCCACGGCCACCGAAAGCGCGTTGCCGAAGCGGCCGGTCTCGTCCAGCTTGCTCAGCACCAGGCCCTGCAGGTTGGCCGCACCGAAGCGGCGGACCACCTCGTCCATGTCGCCGAAACTGGTGTTGGCCGGCAGCACCAGCAGGGTGCGCACCTGGCGCGCGGCGCGCAGCCACTGCAGCTGGGCGGCCAGTGCCCGGTCGCGCGGGCCCAGCCCGGCGGTGTCGATCAGCACCAGCTTGTAGTCCTTCAGGCGCTCCAGCAGCTGGTCCAGGTCGGTGCCGCTGTTGGCCTCGTGCACGGCGATGCCGAGCTGGCGGCCGTAGCCGTACAGCTGTTCGCGGGCACCGATGCGGGTGGTGTCGGTAGTCACCAGGGCCACGTCACGCGGCGCATGCTTCTCGGCGAAGCGCGAGGCCAGCTTGGCGATGGTGGTGGTCTTGCCGGCACCGGTCGGGCCGACCAGGGCGATCACGCCGCCTTCTTCCAGCGGGTCGACCGGGGCGATCGGCAGCTTGCGCGAGATCAGCCCCAGCATCAGGCCGCGGCCGCGGTGGGCTTCGGTCTCCAGTGGAATCTGCATGGCCACGTCGCGGGCCAGGCCGGCGTCGAACCCGTACTCGTCCATCAGGTCCAGCGCGGTGGCGCGCACCGGGCAGCCGCGCAGGCGTTCGTCGGTGAAGCGGTTCATCTCGCGCTCGATCACCTGGCGCATGCCGGCCACTTCCTGGCGCAGCTGGCGGATCTCGGCGTCGTCCTGGGCGACCACGGTCAGCACCGGGGCCGGCGCCAGCATCGGGGCCGGGCTGGCGTCGGTGTCCACCGGTGCCGGTTCGCTGACGGTCGATTCCGGTGGCGCCTCGGCCACGGCGGCGGTCGGCAGCGGCGGCGGCTGCACCGACGGGGCCGGGCTTTCGTGATGCACCCCGTGATGCGCCTCGTGCGGCGGATCGATCTGGAAACGGGCGCGGTTGGTAGCGGCAACGGTCGCCGGCGCCGGGGCATCGACCGCCCCGGCGAACGGGGCGAAGATCTGTTCCGGCAGCGACGGTTCGTTGACGGCAGCACGTGCCAGAGTGGCAGCGAAGCCGGTGCTGCCCCGGGTCGGCACGATCTCGTCGGCGCTGTCCAGCGTGCGGCCGGTGGCACCGACGGCGGCGCGGGCGAGGGCGGCCACCGCCGAGGTGGTGGCAGCGACCGGTTCCGGCGCCGGCGTGCTGCTGCGGCGGCGGGTGACGGCGGCAATCACCGCATCGGCGGCGGTGCGCGGCTTCGGCGCAGGCGGCGGCGCCACGTCGCGGCGCGAGGCTTCCAGAGCACGCTGCACGGCGCTTTCATCATAGTTGGCGGCGGCAACGATCTCGATGCCTTCCTCGATCCGGCGGTTGGACAGGATCACCGCGTCTGGGCCGTGTTCCTTGCGCACCAGGTTCATGGCCGAGCGCATGTCGGCGGCGACGAATCGTTTGATTTTCATGCTGTGGTCACGGGACGAAGACGGCGGGGTGGCGTTCGGGGAACTCGGGTGGTCGGTGGTCTGCACGGTGCGGGTTCCCCTTGGTATCTGTCTGTTGCGTTGGTTCGGAAGTGGTGTCTGTTTTCTGGCGCATCGGAGGGCGGCGTCAGCTGATCGTTCCGACCAGCTTCAGGCGCTTGTCCTCCGGCACCTCGCTGTAGGCCAGGACCGACAGCGACGGAACGCTGTGGCGGACCAGGCGCGCCAGCGCGGCGCGCACCGGGCCGGGTACCAGCACGACCGCGGGCTCGTTGCGGGCTTCCTGCTTGCTGACACAGTCGGCCAGGCTCTGGTGCAGTCGCTCGGCGAGTCCGGGTTCCAGCGCGGCGCCGTTGCCCTGCGTGGACTCCTGCAAGACACGTTCCAATTGCGGGTTGAGGGTGAACACCGGCAGCTCCGCCGACATTCCGGCGATCTCCTGCACGATGAAGCGGCCCAGCGCGGTGCGCACGGCAGCGGTCAGCACCGCCGGGTCCTGGCTGCTGGGGGCATGTTCGACCAGCGATTCGGCGATCTTGCGCAGCTGGCGGATCGGGATGCGCTCGACCAGCAGGTTCTGCAGTACGCGCACCACCGCCGACAGCGGCAGCGCCTTCGGCGTCAGATCTTCGACGAGCTTGGGCGCGCTCTTGGCCAGGTTGGCCAGCAGGTGCTGCACTTCCTCATGGCCGAGCAGCTCGGGCGCGTGCTCGCGGATCAGGTGCGACAGATGGGTGGCGACCACGGTGGCCGGGTCGACCACGGTGTAGCCCAGCGTTTCGGCCTGGGCGCGCTGGTGTGGCTGGATCCAGGTGGCATCCAGGCCAAACGCGGGGTCCTTGCCGGCGATGCCTTCCAGCGCACCCAGCGCACTGCCCGGGTCCAGCGCCAGTTCGCGGTCCGGATGGATCTCGGCGGTGGCCACCGGCACGCCGTGCACCAGCACGCGGTAGCCATTGGCCGGCAGTTCCAGGTTGTCGCGGATGTGCACCGACGGGATCAGGAAGCCGACATCCTGGGTCAGCTTGCGCCGCACGCCCTTGATGCGCGCCATCAGTTCACCGCCCTGGTTGCTGTCCACCAGCGGGATCAACCGGTAACCCACTTCCAGCCCCAGCGGATCGACCGGGCGCAGCTCGTCCCAGCTCAGTTCCGCCGTGGGTGCCGCTGCAGCCGGACGGCCCAGCGCGTTGAGCGCGGCGCCATCGCCGGCGCCGGCAGCGGCGTCGGAGGCCGGCTGCTTCTCCTTGCGGTACAGCTTCCAGGCAATGAACCCGAGGAGTGCGGCCAGCGTCAGGAAAGCGACGTTGGGCATGCCCGGCACCAGGCCGACCAGGCCGACGATGCCGGCGGTGATCGCCAGTGCGCGGTACTGGCCGAATACCTGGCCGGTCATGGCCTGGGCCATGTCCTGCGAGCGCGAGGCGCGGGTGACCAGCATCGCTACCGCGCTGGACACCAGCAGCGCCGGCAGCTGCGCCACCAGGCCGTCACCGATGGACAGCAGGGTATAGGTGGCGGCCGCTTCGCCGAACGGCATGCCATGCTGCAGCACGCCCACGGCCAGGCCGCCGAGCATGTTGATGAACAGGATCAGGATGCCGGCGATGGCGTCGCCGCGGATGAACTTGCTGGCACCGTCCATCGCACCGTAGAAGTCGGCTTCCTCGCGCACTTCCTCGCGGCGCAGCTTGGCTTCTTCACGCGTCAACAGGCCGGCGTTGAGGTCGGCGTCGATGGCCATCTGCTTGCCCGGCATGGCGTCGAGGATGAAGCGCGCAGTTACTTCGGAGACGCGGCCGGCGCCCTTGGTGATGACCACGAAGTTGATGATGGTCAGGATCGCGAACACCACGATGCCGACCGCGTAGTTGCCGCCGATCACGAACTCGCCGAAGGAGGCGATGACCTTGCCGGCGGCATCGTGGCCGTTCTGGCCGTTGAGCAGGATCACGCGGGTGGAGGCCACGTTCAGCGCCAGCCGCAGCATGGTGGTGATCAGCAGCACGATCGGGAAGATCGTGAAGTCCAGCGGGCGCTTCACGTAGACCACCGCCAGCAGCACCATCAGCGAGATGGCGATGTTGAAGGTGAACAGCGCATCGAGCACCGGCGCCGCCAGCGGCACCACCACCATGGCCAGCAGGGCCAGCACGATCAGTGGCGCGCCAAGGCCCTGGCGGATCATTTCCAGGGCGCGGCGGGTGTTGAATCCGGTCGAGGGCTGGGCGCTCATGGGCGGCCTCCCTTGCCGAATTCATCCACCTGGATGTGCGGGGCGTCCGGCATCGGGCCAGTGCGCCAGGCGCGCAGCTGGTAGACGTAGGACAGGACCTGGGCGACGGCCGAATACAGTCTCACGGGGATTTCCTTTCCGAGTTGGCCTTCCCGATACAAGGCGCGTGCCAAAGGCGGGGCGGAGACAATGGCGACCTTGTTGCCGTCGGCCACTTCACGGATGCGCAGGGCGGTCTCGTCCACGCCCAGCGCCACCACGGTGGGGGCGTTCATCGCCCCACCTTCGTATTTCAGCGCCACCGCGTAGTGGGTCGGGTTGACCACCACCACGTCGGCGGTGGGCACTGCCTCCATCATCCGGCGGTTGGCCATCTGCTGCTGCAGCTGGCGGATGCGGCCCTTCACCTCGGGGCTGCCCTCGCTTTCCTTCATTTCCCGGCGCAGCTCTTCCCGGGTCATCTTCAGCTTGCGCATCCAGTTCCAGCGCTGGTACGGCGCGTCGATGGCGGCCAGCACCAGCATCGCGCCGGCGGTGGCCAGCAGCAGGCGCAGGGTGAAGCCCAGGCCATCGGTGATGGCGGTTTCCAGCGGGTGGTGGATCAGCCCGCGCAGGGTGTCGAAGCCGGTCCAGACCACCAGCCCGGCGGCGACGCCGACGAAGGCCACGCGCAGCAGCGATTTGGTGAACTCGGCAATGGCCTCCGGGCCATACAGGCGCTTGAGCCCGCTCATCGGGTTCATGCGGTTGATGTCGGGCAGCAGCGCCTTCTGCGACCAGCGCAGGCCGCCCATCACCAGCGGGGCGACGAAGCTGGCCAGCAGGCAGACCAGCACCAGCGGTGCGATCACCAGCATGAACTGCAGCAGCAGGTCGCCGAAGTGGCCGAACAGTTCCTTCGGGTTCTGCCGCAGGCTCTGTTCCGGGCTGAGCGCCTGCTTCATCCAGGCCGTGGCGCCACGGCCGATCGAGCCGCTCATGGCCATCACCGCCAGTACGCCGGCGCCGAACACGGCGGCGGTGCCGAGTTCGCGCGAGCGCGGCAGGTTGCCCTGTTCACGGGCGTCGCGCAGGCGTTTTTCGGTCGGTTGTTCGGTCTTTTCGCCGGCGGATTCGTTCTCGGACATCACGGGCACTGCGGCAGGGGATGCCGGAGGGCGTGCAAGAACCGTTCCACGCATGGCGTGGATCTACCGACGGCCCGTTTTGTAGGGCCGAGCCCATGCTCGGCTGCGGCTGGGTCCAGGGGTGAAGCGCAGCCGAGCGTCGGCTCGGCGCTACAGGAAGGTGTCGCAGGAATCGTTCCGTGATGGCGGGCGGGGCGGCGGTGTCACCCGGTCGGCGCTGCCGCCTGCAGCGGGATCGTCAGCACGCTGTCGCTGTGCCAGTCCACCTGCAGCGGGGCGCCCGCATCGGCGGCCGATTCATCGCTGACATCGCGCCCGGTGCCGTGGTTCACCTGGTGCATGGCGTCCTTCAGTACGTCCACCTTGACCAGCAGGCGGCTGCCCGCGGCCAGGCGGCGCGCGACCATGCGCGTCCGGTCGAAGGGCAGGTGGGTCCATTGGCCGGGCTGCAACAACTGGCGCGTGCTCGGGTTACGCACGTGGCTGGCCCGGCCCATGTAGTAGGACAGCTGCATGCGGCGGCCATCGGCCATCAGCTCGTACAGGGTGACGGTGAAATCGAAGTCGCGCTTGTTGATGCGCACCCTCAGGTCGCCAGAGAAGCTGCCCACCAGGTCCATCGGTGCAATGAACGGTTCGGAGACGAAGGCCAGCGCGGTGTCCGCTTCATCCTGTGCTGCGACGATCGGGAACGGGTAGTAGCCGTGCCGCATTTCGTTACGGTCGGCCAGGTCCACGGTCTGCCGTAGCTGGCCAAGGGCTGGCGGCTGTTCCTGCAGGCGATGGTAGCCATCGGCCGAAGCGGGTGCGGCCGAGAGGCGGTAGCGGCGGTGAGCACCTGCGGCGGCGTCCAGTGATGCCGCATGCCCCCAGCGGTTGGCGCCCATCAGCTGGTAATTGACGCGGTCGGGCACCAGCGGCGGACGCGGGGCGCCGCGCAGCACATGGTCCAACCACTGGAAGGTGACTGCCGGGGTGTCGAACTGCGCGGCAGGGTCAACCGCGTAATCGCGCAGCGCCATGGGTTTGAGCGCCGACTGCGCACCGCGATGGTCATAGGGGCCAATCAGCAGGGCGTGGTCGGCATCGGGGCGGTGCCTGAGGTGCTCCTTGAAGTACTGCAGCGCCGAGATCTGGCCGTCGTCGTAGTACCCGGTGATGGTCAGCACCGGGATGCGGATGTCGCTGAACTGGCCGCCAAACGGGACCATCGCCTGCCAGTACGCGTCGTAGGCAGGGTGGGCCATCCAGCGCTGCAGCCAGGGGTTGGGCGTGCCATCGACCTGGTCGATCTGCCGGTAAGGGCGGCCGGAGGCATACCAGCGGCGCGGCAGCTGCGACCAGCGCTCGTTCTGGTCGTAGGTGTCGTTGTCCAGCATCGGGCCATTGGCCACGTAGAACGCCCAACCATAGTTGGCACTCAGGAACACGTTGTTCTCCATCGGCAGGCCCTGGCCGGGGATGGCGGCAACGTAGGGCACGATGGTCTTCAACGCGGGATGGTGATGGCGCGCTGCTGCCCAGGCGGTAAAACCCTCGTAGCTGCCGCCATACATGGCGACCCGGCCATCGTTCCATGGCTGGTGGCTGATCCAGTCGATGGCCGCGTTGGCGTCCTCGCCGTCATGTTCGTAGGGAGCGATGGTGCCCGTGCCCTGGCCTTTGCCGCGCGCATCGACCACGATGCCGGCGTAGCCATGCGCGGCGGCCAGCAGCATCTTCTGCCGGTTCTTGGGTGGATCGGTGTAGAGGGTGAACAGCATGGCCGCAGGTAGCGGCGCAGTGGCAGCGCGTGGCCGTGCCAACTGGGCCGACAGCACCACGTCGCCGCCTGCGGGGATTCGCAGGGTGTCGTCGATGACGAAGCGACGCTGCTCTTCTGCGGCGACCAGAGCAGGGGCCATTGCGGCGGCCAGGGTCTGTGCACGCAGTACCGCCCGCAGCCGCAGCAGTTCCAGGCCGACGGCCGCGGATACGGTCGCGGCACCTGCCTGCGACGCGATGGCCTGCTCCAGCTGGGCGCGCACCCGGGCCGGCTCAACCGAAAGTGCGGCATCGGCCTGCACCGCAGCGACGTCGTCGAGGGCAGCGAAGGTGCTGTGGAAGGCACGCGCATAGGCGGCGTTGTCCCGCCCGCCGGTCGTGGCGAGCAGCAGCATCGGCACCCAGCGCTGTGCCGCTGCAGTGTCGCCGTCGCTTTCCAGCGATGCGCGTACCTGCTGGATCGATTGCCGCGCTTCGGCCGTCCGGCCTATCGCCAGCAGTGCGTGGCCGCGCTGTGCATCGGTCAGGCCGGGGGACTTCAACACGCCCTTGCCGAGGGCCTGCAGGGCCGCCTCGACCTTGGCCGGGGAAGCATCGGCTGGCAATGACCACGGCAGATCAGCGGCGGCGGCGTGGCCAACAGCAAGGGCCAGCAGCAGGCCAGCAAGGGTGGTGCGTCGGGCCACGGGCGCTTCCTTGGAGGATGGTGGAACGGCTCATCCGCGCATGGCGTGGGTCCACTGCGGGTCGATACCCCAATGGTAGCGCCGGGCCATGCACGGCAGGAGCCGAGCACGGGTTCGGCGCTACCGGGGGGCGTTGCCGCTGGGCGGCGGGCTCTGCGCCAGTTCCACCCGTGGCCGCGGCAGATCGTGCAACTGCATGAAGCGGGCGGCATCGACCGGGCGGCCGAGCAGGTAACCCTGCAGGTAGTCGCAGCCGAGGCGTTCCAGGTAGGCACGCTGGGCGACGGTTTCCACGCCTTCGGCGACGATGTCCATGTCCAGTGCGTGGCCCAGTGCCACGATCGCCGAGACGATCACCACGTCCTCGGCGCTGTGCTCCAGGTCGCGCACGAACGCGTGGTCGATCTTGATCTCGGTGGCCGGCAGGCGCTTCAGGTACAGCAGGCTGGAATAGCCGGTGCCGAAATCATCGATGGAAATGCCCACGCCCAGTGCAGACAGCGCCTGCAGCAGGCGCAGGCTGGTATCGGTATCGCGCATCACCGTGCTTTCGGTGATCTCCAGCACCAGATGGCGCGGGATGATGTCGTAGCGCTCGATCACCTCGCGCACGTCCTGCAGCAGATGCGGCGAGCTGAACTGCACCGGCGACAGGTTCACCGACATCGACCAGCCATCATGGCCGGCGTCATGCCAGCGGCGCAGCTGCTGGCACGCCTGGTCCAGCGCCCAGCGGCCGATCTCGTTGATCGCGCCGCTGCGCTCGGCCAGGCGGATGAAGCGGTCCGGTGGAATCAGGCCGTGCTCGGGGTGGCGCCAGCGGATCAGGGCTTCGGCACCGACCACCTTCTGCGTGGCCACGCGGATCTTCGGTTGGTAGTGCAGGAACAGCTGCTCGCTGCCGATCGCGCGGCGCAGGTCGGCCAGCAGGCGGAACTGCTGCTCGGCGCTGTCGTTCATCCAGTCGGCGAACAGCACGAAGGCATTGCGCCCGGATTCCTTGGCCTGGTACATCGCCGCATCGGCGAAGGCCATCAGCTGGCGTTCGCTTGCGGCATGGTCCGGGCAGATCGCCACGCCGATGCTGGCGGTGACCTGCAGTTCGTTGTCGGGCAGCAACGGGCCGCTGCCGACCGCCTGCAGGATGCGTCGGGCCAGGGTGGGCAGGTCTTCATCGTGTTCGATGCGTACCACCATCACGAACTCGTCGCCGCCCAGCCGCGCCAGCAGGTCATGCGGGCGCAACAGCTGGCGGGTGCGCTCGGCCACGGCCACCAGCAGCGCGTCGCCGGCCTGATGGCCATAGGCATCGTTGACCTGCTTGAACCCGTCCAGGTCCATGAACATCACCGCGAAGCGGCTGCCGCCCTGTTCGGCTTCGGCCAACGCCTGCACGATGCGCCGCTGCAGCAGCAGTCGGTTGGGCAGGCGGGTCAATGGGTCGTGCAGGGCGGCCTGGGTCAGTTCCTGCTGCGCATCGGTCAGCGAGGTGCTCAACATTGAATTGCGCAGGCGCAGCAGCTGCGCCTCCACCCGCTGGTCCAGCCAGGACACCACCAGCACCACCGCAAGGATGGCCACGGTCAGCACCACCACCAGCATCGCCAGCCAGTCGTTGTGCAACCCATCGCCCACCGCCGCGCCGCAGATGCTGCCTTCGGGAAAGCGCGCGGCAGCCATGCCGGTGTAGTGCATGCCAACGATGGCCAGGCCCAGCAGGCCGGCCGCCGCCAGCCGGTCTCCCACCCGGGTGCGCTGCGCACGCAGGCGGAAGGCCACGTACAGCGCAGTCCACGAGGCGGCCACGGCCACCAGCAGCGAGAACAGCAGCCAGCCGGGGTCATAGTCGATCCCAGGCTGCATGCGCATGGCGGCCATGCCGACGTAATGCATGCCGGCGATGCCGGTGCCCATCAACAGCGCGCCACCGGCCAGGCGTGGATGTGGCAGCGTGCGCAGGGACACCAGCCACAGCGCAAACACCGAAGAAGCAATGGCCAGGGTGAGGGAGAGCAGGGTGATCGGAAGGTCGTAGCCCAGCGGTATGGGCAGATCGAAGGCGAGCATGCCGATGAAATGCATCGACCAGATGCCCAGGCCCATCGCGAAGCCGCCGCCCAGTCGCCACCACCAGGCCGCGCCCTTGCCGGGGGCGGTGACGGTGCGCCCGGCCATGGCCAGCGCGGTATAGGAGGCCATCACGGCAACCAGCAGCGAGGTCGCCACCAGCCATGGGTTGTACGTGCCTACCAGCATTCGTCAGTCTCCCGGACCTGCCTGTCGACGGAAACCACGGTGGGGCATGCATGAGGCAGGCCGACGCAGGGCGGCGGCCACGTGCGGCATCCCCCCGGTTGCTGCGCATTCACTCTAACGCGCAGCCCCGGGGGAAGGGCAAGCAGTAAAACGTGATGAGCGGGTCAGTGTGTGACCGCGTCCGCAGCCTGGAAGGCCGCATCGAACAGGCGCTGGACCGGCGGGCCCATTTCCCCGGCCAGCAGTGCCAGCAGGAACAGGCCCAGCAGCAGGGACACGGGCAGGCCGAGCTGGATCGGGTTGAGCGCGGGCGCTGCCCGGGCCAGCACGCCGAAGGCCAGATTCACTGCCAGCATGGCCACCGTCAGTGGAATGGCCAGGGTTAGCGCGCCGCGCAGCACGGTCAGCAGGAACGTCGGCGCGATGCTGAAGAACGCATGCGGGTCGGGCAACGGTGTGCCGATCGGCAGCGCGCGATAGCTGTCCACCACCAGCGAGATCAGCGCCAGGTGGCCATTGGCGGTGAAGAACAGCAGGCCGAACAGCAGGTAGAACCACTGCCCGATCACGCCGGAAGTGCCGCCACGCAGCGGGTCGCTCATCTGCGCGAAGGCCAGGCCGGTGCCCTGGGCGATCAGCTCGCCGGCCAGTGCGCCGGCTTCGAACACCAGCCGCAGCAGGAAGCCGATGGCCACCCCGATGGCCAGCTCGCGGGCGATGGTGAGCACGGTGGCCGCGTCAAAGCCGGTCCAGTCCGGTACCGGCGGCAGCAGCGGCGCCAGTGCGATGGCCAGGGTGGCGGCCAGGATCACGCGGATCCGGGCCGGCACCGCGCGCGTGCCGACCATGGGCATGGCCATGGCCACCGCACCGATGCGCAGCAGGGTCCACAGCACCGTACCGATCATGCCGAAGGCCTGCAGGCCGTCGGCTGCCATCTGGGTGGCGGCGTCCATCGAAGCGTGCGTCCTAGCCGATCAGGTGCGGGATACGCTGGAACAGCAGCGTGGTGAACTCGACCAGGTGGCCGATCAGCAGGCTGCCCAGCGCGAACAGCACCGCAGTCAGTGCCGCCGCCTTGGCGACGAAGGCGATGGTCGGTTCATTGAGTTGGGTCGCGGCCTGCACCACACCCACCACCACGCCCACCACCAGTACGGTCAGCATCAGCGGGCCGGCGACCCACAACACAGTGATCAGGCCGCCACGCAGTTCGGTCAGGGCAAGTTCGGGAGACATTCGGGTTCCACCTTCTTATGTAGAGTCGAGCCATGCTCGACTGCCTTTCAATCGCGCCGGATGGCGTCACGCCGGATTGAAGCTCGCCGCCAGCGTGCCCACGGTCAGCACCCAGCCATCGACCAGCACGAACAGCAGGATCTTGAACGGGGCCGAGACCAGCATCGGCGACAGCATCATCATGCCCATCGACATCAGCACGCTGGCCACCACCAGGTCGATGATCACGAACGGAATGAAGATCAGGAAGCCGATCTCGAAGGCGGTCTTCAGTTCGCTGGTGACGAAGGAGGCGACCAGCACCGGGAACGGAATCGCGTCGGGGCTGGCGTAGGTGCCGTGCCCGGCGATGCCGGCGAAGGTCATCAGGTCGGTCTCGCGGATCTGCGCCAGCATGAACGCGCGCAGCGGCTGGGTGGTCATCGTCCAGGCGGTCTGGAAGTCGATGTCACCGTTGAGGTAGGGCGCCATGCCGGTGCTCCAGGCCTTGTCCCAGGTGGGCAGCATGATCATTGCGGTAAGGAACAGGGCCAGGCCCAGCAGCACCTGGTTGGACGGCGTCTGCCCGGTGCCCAGTGCCTGGCGCAGCAGGCCCAGCACGATGATGATGCGGGTGAACGAGGTCAGCACCAGCAGCATCGACGGGATCAGGGTGATCGCCGTCATCAGCAGCAGGGTCTGCAACGGCAGGCTGACCGGCGCACCGCCGATCTTGCCCACGTTGATGTCCGGCAGCGGGGTGGCCGGCGTACCGGGCGCGGCGAACGCCAGCGCAGGCAACAGGCACAGGGCAAGCAACAGCAGCCACGGCATCAGGGTGGCAAGACGGGTACGGGTGACACGCATGTCAGGGGTCCTTGCGCAGCCGCTGCTGCAGCAGCTGGGCGAAATTCGGCAGGTTCTTGAAATCCGGCACGCGCACCGGCGCCGGGGGCGGCAGCGGCTCGGGCAGGGTATGCAGGGTATTGATGCCGCCGGCGGTGACGCCCAGCAGCAGTTGCTGGCCATTGACCTCCACCACCACCACGCGCTCCTTGGCGCCCACGCTCAGGCTGGCCACCAGCTTCATGCCTTCGGCCGGGCGGAAGCCGCTGCCGGGCAGCCGCTTGAGCAGCCAGCCCAGGCCGACGACCAGCGCCAGCACGGCCAGCAGCGCCAGCACCGCGCCGAACAGGCTCGGCGCGGCCGCCGCGTGCTGGCCGACCGGCGTGGCGGCCTTGCCGACCGCCAGCAGGGTGGAGGCCAGCGCGATCAACGCAGTCTCCGGATCCGCTCGCTCGGGCTGACCACATCGGTCAGGCGCACGCCGAAGCGGTCATTGATCACCACCACCTCGCCGTGGGCGATCAGGGTGCCGTTGACGAACACGTCCAGCGATTCGCCAGCGCCACGTTCCAGTTCCACCACCGAGCCCTGGTTGAGCTGCAGCAGGTTGCGGATCGGCAGGCGGGCGCGACCGACTTCCAGCGACAGGGTCACCGGCACGTCCAGGATCACGTCCAGGTTCAGGTCCGGACCATTCGCCTCATCGGCCTGCAGGCTGCTGAACTGGGCCGGAGTGGGTTCGAGGGCGTCGATATCGTTCATTGCGGGTCTTCCTGGATGACGGGTACGCGCGGGCGGGTGCCCGGCGGATGGGTAGCGGTGATCTTCACGGCGTTCATGCCGTTGGCGATGCCGAACTCACCGGTGAACACCGGGATGTTCTCCACGCACAGCGGAACCTGCGGGCTCAGCTCGATCGGCAGGATGTCGCCAACCTTCAGCTGGGTCAGGTCACGCAGGGTCATGCGCTTGCTGGCCAGCACGCTGGACAGGGTCACCTCGGCCACGTTGAGCTGTTCGCGCAGGGTCTGGCCCCAGCTCTCGTCGCGGTCGTTGCGGTCGCTCTGGATGCCGGCATCGAGCAGCTCGCGGATCGGCTCGAGCATCGAATAGGGCAGGGTGACGTGGATGTCGCCGCCACCGCCGTCGAGTTCGACGTGCAGGCGGCATACCACCACGTATTCGCGCGGCGTCACGATGTTGGCGAAGTGCGGGTTGATTTCCGAGTTGATGTACTCGAAGTCGACATCCATCACCGGTGCCCACGCCTCGCGCAGGTCGGCGAAGGTCTGCTTGAGCAGCAGGTGGATCACCCGCATTTCGGTGGCGGTGAACTCGCGGCCTTCGATGCGGGTGGGATAGCGCCCGTCGCCGCCGAAGAAGTTGTCGACGATGGCGAACACCAGGGTCGGCTCGAACACGATCAGGCCGGTGCCACGCAGCGGCTTGAAGCGGATCAGGTTCAGGTTGGTCGGCACATACAGCGAGTGCATGTAGTCGTTGAACTTGATCAGCTCGATGCCGCGCACCGACAGCTCGGCCGAACGCCGGATCAGGTTGAACAGGCCGATGCGCCACAGGCGCGCGAAGCGCTCATGGACCATCTCCAGGGTTGGCATGCGACCGCGGATGATGCGGTCCTGGCTGGCGAAGTCGTACGAACGTGCCTCGCCCGAAGGCGGTTCCGCATCGGTCTCGACCGCGCCACTGTCCACACCGTGGAGCAGGGCATCGATCTCGTCCTGGGACAGCAGGTCATTCATGGGTGGGCCCTTACTGGGTCACGAAGCTGGTGAACAGCAGATCGTCGGCGCCGTTGCTGCCGGTCTCGGCCTTGAGCACTTTCTGCACTTCGGCCAGCGAGGCGGCCTGCAGCTTCTGCTTGCCGGCGATGTCAGCGATCTGGTCGGGGCTGACCTGCGAGAACAACATCAGCAGCCGTGCACGGATGGCCGGCGCATGGGTCTTGATCGCTTCCAGCGCGGCCGGATCGCGGGTCATCAGCTGCACTTCCAGCTGCAGGTAGCGCGGGCCGTCCACCGGGCCGTTGAGGTTGACCACGAACGCCGGATCCAGCGGGAAGTACTGTGCCGGGGCCGGGGTGGCGCTCTTCTTGGGCGCCTGCGCGGTCTTTTCCTCGTGCTTGGACTGGGTGAAGAACCACACGCCGCCACCAGCGGCAGCGGCGGCCAGTACGGCCACCAGTGCGGTGATCAGGATCGGACTACGCGGCTTGGCGGCCTTGTCCTTCTCGGCGGTCTTCTTGGTTTTGTCAGCGGCTGCGGCCACGGGGTGAAGCTCCTGAGGGTTGCTTCACCGGGATATGCAAGGGGTGTGCCGAAGGCGGGGGCGAGGGGTGCGACGGAATTCCGTCGGGCTTCCGGTGGGCCGTGCGGAGCAAGCTCCGCACCCATGGTTGGCATGGCCTGTCAGGCGTAGGCGTCCAGCAACCCACGCTGGCGGATCATCTGCGCCGAGGACACACCGGCATCGGCTGGCGACGGTTCTCCGTCACCCGTGATGCTGCCGTTGCCGGCCTGCCCCGACGTATGGCCGTCACCCCCCGGTGCTTGATGACCGACATCGGCGTGCGCCAGCTGAAAGCCCTGTTCGCCCAGCAGCTCGCGCAGGCGCGGCAGGCTGCTTTCCAGTGCCTGGCGCACGTCCACGTGCGGGCTGCTGAAACTGGCGTGCACCTTGTCGCCGTTGAGCTGCAGGCGCACGTCCACCGGGCCCATGTCATCCGGGCTGAGCCGGATGTGTGCATGGCCGATCTTCTGGTCGGCCAGCCACCCCAGGCGCGTGCCGATGGCCTGGTCGAAGCCATCGTCGCCCAGCACCGGCTTCGGTGTCGGTTCGCCGTTGAAGATGGCGGTACCGGTGGCGAGCGCCGACTTCAGCTCCTGCAGCGCCGCAGGGGCAGGTGCGTGCAGAAGCGGGGTGGCGGTACGGTCGCCGACCGCGGTCAGGTCGCTGCCTTCGCCACGCTCACCGCGCTTGCTGCCAGGCAGGACCAGCTCCGGCAAGGGCAATGCGCCGGCGTCGTCGGTGGTGGGCACTGCGCTCGTGCTCTCGGTGGCCGATGCAGGTGCACCCGCAGGGACGGCAGTCGGCAGTGCCGGCGGGGTGGTGGGCGCCGCAGTGCCGGGCAACGCGCTACCGCTGCCGGCAACGGCGGTGGCGGTGGCCGAGGCGGCCGCCGGGTCAACCGGAACCGCGACGGCCAGGACCAGCCCGGCCAGGCCCAGCGGGGGCCACGGCGCGTCGTCGCTGGCCAGCGCCTTGTCCTTGTCGGTGGAAGGCTCGGCCGTATCCGGCGGCAGCAGCGGCGCAACCGTCGGCTCACCGCCAGCAGCGTCGGGTTCTGCGGTGCGCTCGTTGCGCGCACGTCCGTTGCCGTCAGAGGTTGCTGCCTGGCCCGATGCGGACGCGTTCGCCGCGGGGGGCGTGTCGCCCGCCGTTGGCGGCGCCGATGGCGCCGGGCCACCCTGCAGCAGCTGGCTGAAATCCTTGCTGCCTTCAGTACGTGGGCCGCGACCCGCCGCGTTGCCGTTGGCCGGGGCGGAGGCGGTGGCGCTGCCGGAAAGCGCGGCGGGCATCACGGGCGACCTCCCTGTTCACCGCCGTCCTGGTCTTCGCTCTGCACCAGGCGTGCGCGACGTGCACCGATATCGTCCATCTCGCGCTGGTCGCGGCGGTCGGTTACCACCTTTTCCTGGGCACGATAGCTGGCCGCCAGCTGTTCGAGCACGGCCTTGTCGCGGCTGGCCAGGATCAGCCGCGCACGCTCGGCTTCCACTTTCTCGCGGTTGCCGTTGACGGTGGCCTGCTGCTGTTCCACCGCGCTGTCCAGCCGATCGAGGAAGGCGCGGCGATTGAGCAGCTGCGCCGGACTGGTAGCCGCCATCTGGGCGTTGGCGTACTCCTCGGCGTAGCGGCGCAGTTCGTCCAGTCGCGATAGATGGGTATCGAGCACGCGCTGTCGCTCGGCCAGGTCACGGGCCACCGCGTCCTCATGTTCCTGGGCCCGCTTGAGCAGGGGGTCGATGCGCTTGGACTGGTTCATGGCTTAACTCTCTTGTTCCACCAGGCGCTGCAGTGCCGCCTGGCTGTGCGGGAGATCTGCGGCCTTGGCAACGTCCTGGCCGAGGAACTCCATGATTTCCGGCCAGCGTTCCAGGGCTTCGTCGGTGGCCGCGTCGTTGCCGCGCTGGTAAGCACCGATGGCGATCAGGTCGCGGTTGGCCGAGTAGGCCGAGACCAGCCGCTTCAACTTGCGGATGCGTAGGCGCCACGGCTCGTCGGCGATTTCCGTGACCACGCGGCTGACCGACGATTCAACGTCGATGGCCGGGTACAGGCCACTGTCGGCCACGCGGCGCGACAGCAGGATGTGGCCGTCGAGGATCGCGCGCGCGGCATCGGCGATCGGATCCTGCGGGTCATCGCCTTCGGTCAGCACGGTGTAGAACGCGGTGATCGAACCGCGGCCCTTGGCGCCGTTGCCGGCCCGTTCGACCAGCGCGGGCAGCTTGGCGAACACTGAGGGCGGATAGCCGCGGGTGGTCGGTGGTTCGCCCACCGACAGGCCGATCTCGCGTTGCGCCTGGGCGAAGCGGGTCAGCGAATCCATCAGCAGCAGCACGTTCAGGCCCTGGTCGCGGAACCATTCGGCGATCGCGGTGGCGCGGTAGGCACCGTGCAGGCGCGCCAGCGGCGGTCGGTCGGCGGGGCTGGCCACCACCACGGCGCGGCGAAGGCCTTCCTCGCCCAGCGTGGTCTCGACGAAATCGCGCACTTCGCGGCCACGTTCACCGATCAGGCCGACCACGATCACGTCGGCGGCGGTGTAGCGGGTCATCATGCCCAGCAGCGTCGACTTGCCGACGCCGGAGCCGGCGAACAGGCCGACGCGCTGGCCACGGCCGATCGGCAGCAGCGCGTTGATCGCCCGTACGCCGACGTCCAGTGGCTGGGTGATCGGTTCACGGGCCAGCGGGTTGATCGACACGCCGGCCATGCCGACATGGCCTTCGGCACGGATCGGACCCTTGCCATCGAGCGGCACGCCATCGCTGTCGATGACACGGCCGAGCAGGCCTTCGCCCACTTCCACGCCGCCACGGCGGGCCGAGGGCACCACGCGTGCGTTGGGCAGCAGGCCGTGCAGTTCGGCGCTGGGCATCAGGTAGGTGCGTTCGCCAGCGAAGCCGACCACTTCGGCATCGACCCAACCGCCGTCGACCACTTCCACCTTGCAGCTTGCGCCCAGGGGCGCTTCGCAGCCGACCGCTTCAAGCGTCAGCCCGACCGCACGGCGCAGCACGCCCTCACGGATCAGCCCACGGCCATGGGTGGTATCCACGCGCAGGCCTTCCAGGCGCCGGGCCAGGCGCAGGTTGCGCGCGACCGCCCAGTCGGCCGGCGGCGGGGGCAGCAGCGGTTCGGGCGTCATGCGCTGGCTCCGGTCTGGCGGATCACCGCGTCCAGTGCGCCACGCAGGCGCGCTTCCAGGGTGCCGTCGATGCGCACCGCTTCGGCGTGCACGCGCAGGTCACCGCGGCTCAGGCTGGTGTCGGGCACCAGGCGCTGCTGCGGCGAAAGGTTCAACAAGGGGGCGAGGGCAGCGATGTCGTCCGGGTGCAGGCGTACTTCCACGTCGCGGCTGCTGCCGCCGACCGCATCGATGGCTTCACTGACCAGTTGCGCCAGCAGTGCCGGCTCGGCCTCGTAGGCGCGGCCGACCAGCGCACCGGCGATGCGCACCGCGAGTTCGCCCAGTGCGCCGACCACTTCGTTTTCCAGGCGCACCAGCGGGCGGCTGAAGTTGTCCAGGATGCCTTCGATCTGCGCGGCAAGCCGCCGGATCTCGGCCTGGCCCTGGCCGTAGCCTTCGGCGTGGCCGTGCTCGAAGCCTTCCTTCTCGGCGCTGTCCTGGATCGCCTGGATTTCCTCCAGCGTGGGCAGCTGCAGCGGCGGTTCCGGTGCGTGCTCCGGGTCCGGTTCGGTCAGCTCGAAGGCATCGACCGGGTCCAGCACCGGTTCGGGCCGGGCCAGCAGATCCGGGGCAAGCCAGCGCACGACGTTGCTCACAGCATGGCCTCCGCGCTGCCGCCGATGGTGACGGTGCCTTCATCGGCCATGCGCTTGACGATGGCCAGGATTTCGCGCTGCGCGCCTTCCACGTCGGACAGGCGCACCGGGCCACGGGCTTCCATGTCCTCCAGCAGGATCTCGGCCGCGCGCTGGGACATGTTGCGGGTGATCTTGTCGCGCACCTTGATGTCGGCGCCGCGCAGAGCCAGGCCCAGGCGCTCGCCGCTCACCTCGCGCAGCACCAGCTGCATCTCGCGGTCGTCCAGGTCGACCAGGTCGTCGAAGACGAACATCAGGTCCTGGATGCGGCCACTGAGCGGGGCGTCGATGCGCGCGATCTCGCCGAGGATCGCCTGGTCCTGGCCGCTGTCCATGAAGTTGAGGATGTTGGCTGCACACTGCACGCCGCCGATGTTGGACGACTTCAGGTTCTGGTTGCCGGCGAACTGGCGCTCCATGATCTCGTTGAGCTCATTGAGTGCGTTGGGCGGAATGCCATCGAGGGTGGCGATGCGCAGCAGCACGTCCACGCGGGTACGGTCGGGCAGCAGCTTCAGTGCATCGGCGGCCTGGTCGGTTTCCAGGTGCGCCATCACGATGGCGATGATCTGCGGGTGCTCGTTGCGGACCAGGTCAGCCACCGCACGCGGGTCCATCCACTTCAGCGCGTCCAGGCCGGTGGTGTTGCGGCCAAGCAGGATGCGGTCGATCAGGTTGCCGGCCTTCTCGCTGCCCAGCGCCTGCACCAGCATGTTGCGGATGTAGTCATCCGAGCCCACGCCCAGCGAGGTCTTCGAGCCCAGCTCCTGGCCGAACTGATCCATTACCCGTTCCACCTGTTCGCGGGTGATGTCGGTCATGGTGGCCATGGCGATGCCGATCTTCTGCACTTCCTTGGGCTCCATGTGGCGCAGCACTTCGGCCGCGTCCAGCTCTCCCAGGGACAGCAGCAGCACGGCGGCGCGCTGCACGCCGGTCAGTTGCGGCTCAGTCATTGGCCACCCAACCCTTGACCACCTGGGCCACACGCTTGGAGTCGGTCTTCACGGCTTCACGCGCCATCCGCAGTCGTTCCTCGTAAGAATCCACCGGCAGGGCCAGCGCATCCGGCCCTCCCAGGCTGGCCCGGTCCGCGCCCAGCGCCGGCAGCGGGAGGCCATCGTCGTCCACCAGCTGCACGTCCGCGGTGTGCGGCTCCAGTGCCTGGTTCTCGTTGTTCCTGCCCTGGCCGGTGATCGCACGCAGCGCGGGGCGCAATACCCCGAACAGCAACGCCAGCACCACCACGGCACCGAGCAGCATGCGCCCGGCATCGTGCACCCAGGGCTGTTCCCACCAGGCCGGGCCTTCCACCGGCGTGGTATCGCGCACGAACGGCGCGTTCATCACCGACACGGTGTCGCCGCGCTCGGCGTTGAAACCCACAGCCTGTTTGACCAGCGCTTCAACACGGGTCAGTTCGGCGGCCGACAGCGGCTGCGGGCTGACCTTGCCGTTGGCGCCGGCGCGCGGCACGTTGTCCACCAGCACCGCCACCGAGACGCGCTTGATGCGGCCGGCCGGCTGGCGGGTGTGCTGCAGGGTGCGGTCCAGCTCGTAGTTGCGGGTGGCGTTCTTGCTGCTTTCGGTCGGCGCCTGCGCGGTGGCCGGCGCGGCCTGCTGGCCCGGCGGGCTGTTGCTGGTCGCGCCCGGCACGCCCTGCGGGCCCGGGGTGCTGGTGGTGTTCTCGCTCATCTGCTCGCTGCGCAGCTTCTGCGGTTCACCGTTGTAGAGCTCGCGGGCTTCCTCGGTTACCGAGAAGTCCATGTCCACGCTCACTTCCGGATTGACGCGGCCGGGGCCGGTCATCGGTTCCAGCAGCTCGCGGATGCGCTGGTTGAACGAGGTCTCCTGGCGGCGCACCTGCTCGAACTGCGCGGCGTTGACGGCCGCCTCGCTGTTGGGATCGCTGACGCTGAGCATGCGCCCGCTCTGGTCGACCACGGTCACCCGTTCCGGAGCCAGGTCGGGAATGCTGGCCGCCACCATGTGCACGATGGCGTCGACCTGGCTGCGCTCCAGCTGCTGGCCACCGCGCAGTTCCAGCGTGACCGAGGCACTGGCCACGTCGCGCTGGCGGGTGAAGGCGCTGGGCTTGGGAATGGCCAGGTGCACGCGCGAGTCGCGCACCGGGCGCAGCGTGTTGATGGTGCGCGACAGCTCGGTTTCCAGTGCGTGCTGGTAGCGTGCGCTTTCCACGAACTGGCTGACGCCGAAGCCGGGATCGCGCTCCATCAGCTCGAAGCCCAGCTTGCCGCTGTCGGTCAGGCCCGAGCCGGCCAGCTTCAGGCGGGCATCGTGCAGGTTCTTCTCCGGCACGGTGATGCCACCGGTGGCCGGATCGAGGGCGAACGGAATCTGCGCGGCGCGCAGCAGGTCGGTGGCTTCAGCGGTGGCCTTCTGGTCCAGGCCGGTGTACAGCGGCACCATGCCCGGCTTCTGCGACCAGAAGAACACGGCCAGGCCCGCCGCCACCGCCACTGCGATCATCGCCATCAGGCCGAGCCGACGGGTGATCTGCAGGCTCTGCAGGCGGTCGAACCATTGCCCGGCCTTCTCGGCGTTCAGGCTGTCCTTGGAAAGCGTCAGTGCCATGCGTCAACGTTCCTTACAGCGGCATGTTCATCACGTCCTGGTAGGCCTGGACGAGACGGTTGCGGACTTCCACGGTGGCGCGGAAGGCGATCTGTGACTGCTGCGAGGCGACCATCACCTTGGCCAGGTCGGCACTGGGGTCGCCCATTTCGAAGGCCTTGGCCAGCGCGCCGGATTTCTGCTGCGCATCGTTGACGCCGGCAATCGCACCGCGCAGGGTCTCGGTGAAGCTGGCCGGCTGCGCCTGCGGTGCGTCCAGCACCGTGCCCGGCAGGGCATTGCTGCGCGGCGTTTCGCCCAGCGGGTTGAGCGCCGGCTGTCCCATCTGGGTCTGATAGGAGCGGATCTGCGAAAGGATCGAAGTGACGGAGTGGGACATCTGCAACGGTTCCAGAAACAGGGGATGGGGTTGTCTGCTGGAGCAGGTGCAAGTGCCGTGCCGAAACCGGTTTTCGATTCAGTGACGTGAGGGTTGAGGGTGTGCGTGCGGGGTTGCACCCCGCGCCCCGCGGTAGTGCCGGCCGCTGGCCGGCAACCTCGGCGGCAGCAGCCGAAGCCGGAGCCGGAGCAACAGCAGAAGCGGGTCTACTGAGGGGTGGCGGGGTGGGTCCGGTTGC
>NZ_LLXV01000025.1 GCF_001431665.1 Stenotrophomonas beteli
GGCCAGGGAGTCTGCAGGGTGGGGAGGTCAGGAACCGCGGCGCCCGTGCGGGGGCCACGGCGGTTTTCTCACTCGCGCCACGCGGCGCAGCGCCTGCCGGGAAGGCGGGCAAGCAGGGGGCACAACATGTGGCACGCAGAGTCGATGCATCGCGACGCGATGCGCCATGGGCTCGGCCGTCGTTTCTGGGGCCACCTGGGAGCAATCCTGCTGCTGGGCGCTACCCTCGCCCTGCCGGATATCGCACGCGCGGCGTGCCCAACGTTCACGCCGTCCAATGCCAGCGCGGGCTCGCCGATGGCCGCCGGCAGCACCATCATCATCGACGCGTCCAGTTGCCAGGGCGTCGCCGGCTTCGGCATCGGCGATGTGACCACGCCGGCCAGCAACGGGACGGCCACCGTCACCAGCCATGCCGCCTCGAAGATCTCCTATGCCCACAGCGGCAACGGATCGACCACCGACACCTTTGCGTTCGACGACGGTACCGGCTCGCACTCTGTGCTGGTCACCGTGTACATCCAGGCCGCCGCATCGCCGATCACGATTTCGCCGGCCACCGTGCCTGGCGGAACGGTGGGCACGCCCTATGCCGGTGCCACGCTGAGTGGCAGTGGTGGCACCGCGCCTTACAGCTATGCCGTCACTTCCGGTGCACTGCCGACCGGACTGACGTTGAGTACCGGTGGCGTGCTGTCCGGCACGCCGACCACGCAGGGCTCCTTCGCGTTCTCGGTCACCGCGACCGATAACACTGCAGGCACGCCGCTCACCGGCACCGCCAGCTATTCGGTCACGATCGCCGCACCGACCATCAGCGTGACCAACGCACCCGGCCCTGCGGTGATCGGTACACCGTACTCGTTCACCTTGACCGGTGCCGGCGGCACGGCGCCCTACAGCTACCTCCTGGACGGTGGCACCACCCTGCCGGCCGGGCTGGTACTGGCCAGCAACGGCACCATCAGCGGCACGCCCACGGCATTGGGCCTGAAGAACTTCACCGTGCGCATCACCGACAGCAGCACGCCGACGCCGTTCTTCTCGGCGGCCAACCTGTCGATCAACGTGCAGAACGTCCTTCCGCCAGTGGCCGGCGCGGTCAGCGCCACCGTGGCCCATGGCAGCAGCAACAACCCGATCACCCTGAGCCTCTCCGGCGGCACGGCCACCTCGGTCGCAGTCGCCAGCGCGGCCACGCACGGCACGGCGACCGCCAGCGGCACCAGCATCACCTACACGCCCACCGCAAGCTATTCCGGCCCGGACAGCTTCACCTACACCGCCACCAATGCCGGCGGTACCTCGGCACCCGCCACTGTGACCCTCACTGTATCGCCGGCCACCATCATCTACGCGCCATCCAGCCCGGCAGCGGGCACGGTCGGGCTGGCCTACAGCCAGTCGCTGGCCGGCGCCAGCGGCGGCACGTCGCCGTACAGCTACTCGATCACCAGCGGCAGCCTGCCGCCTGGCATCACCCTGGCCAGCAACGGCACGCTGTCCGGCACCGCCAGCGCCAACGGCACCTTCAATTTCACCGTGCGCGCCACCGACAGCAGCACCGGCACCGGGCCGTTCAATGCCACCAGCGGCACGCTGGCGTTGACCATTGCCGCAGCAACGCTCTCCTATGCACCGGCCAACCCACCGGCGGCGACGGTCGGCGCGGCCTACAGCCAGTCGCTGGCCAACGCCAGCGGAGGCGTCGCGCCGTACACCTACACGATTGCATCGGGCAGCCTGCCGCCGGGCATCACCCTGTCCGCCAACGGCACCCTGTCGGGCACGCCGAGCGCCGGCGGCAGCTTCAACTTCACGGTAACGGTGACCGACAGCAGTGGTGGCAGCGGACCCGTCAGCGCCACCAGTGGCCCGGTGCTGCTGACGGTGAATGCACCGACGATCACCCTCACCCCGCCCACTCTGCCGGCGGCCAGTGCCGGTGTCGTCTACAACCAGAACCTGACGGCCGCCGGCGGCAGCGGCACCTACACGTATGCGGTGACGGCAGGCACCTTGCCGGCAGGCATCACCCTGTCCAGTGCAGGCGTGATCAGCGGTACGCCGACGGCTGCGGGCACCTTCCCGCTGACGATCACCGCCACCGACAGCAGTGGCGGCAGCGGCCCCTACACCGGCAGCCAGCTCTACATCCTCAACGTGAGTGCGCCGTCGCTGACACTGACGCCGCCGGCGGGCACCCTCTCCGGCACGGCCGGCGCACCGTTGAACGTCCCCTTCAGCGCGGGCAATGGCACAGCGCCGTACCTCTTCGAGATCAGCGCGGGTGCATTGCCCAACGGCGTGACCCTGTCGCCGACCGGTACGTTGTCCGGCTCGCCGACGGTGTCCGGTCTTTTCATCTTCTCGGTGCGCGTCACCGACAGCACCACCGGTACCGGCGCACCCTTCTCGGTGACCAGCCCCTATACGCTGGCGGTGTCGGCACCGACTGTCCTGGTCGATCCGACCACGCTGCCGGCGGCGACGGGGGGCGTGGCCTACTCGCAGACGATTACGGCCAGCGGTGGCAACGGCACCTATACCTTCAGCCTTAGCAGTGGCGCGCTGCCGGCCGGCATGAGCGTCAACAGCGCAGGCGTGCTGTCGGGCACGCCGACCGCGGCCGGCACCTTCAACTTCACCGTGCTGGCCACCGACGGCAATGGCTTCACCGGCAGCCGCGGCTATTCCCTGCTGGTCAATGCGCCGACCATCACGCTGGCCCCGGTCACGCTGCCGGGTGGCTCGGGCGGCGTGCCTTACGGCCAGACGCTGACCGCGAGCGGTGGTGTCGGCAGCTACACCTACAGCCTGTCGGCGGGCGCACTGCCGCCGGGCATCGCGTTGAGCAGCGCCGGCATCCTCAGTGGCGTACCCAACACCACCGGCAACTTCAACTTCACCGTCACCGCCACCGACAGCGCCGGCTTCACCGGCAGCCAGGCCTATACCGTGACGGTGAACGCGCCGACGATCACGATCGCGCCGGCGACGTTGCCCGCACTCACCGGCAGCATCGCCTTCAGCCAGCCGCTCAGCGCCAGCGGCGGCAATGGTGGCTACACCTACAGCCTGACCGCCGGCACGTTGCCGCCGGGCATTGCCCTGAGCAGTGCCGGCCTGATCAGCGGCACGCCGACCACCCTCGGCAACTACAGCTTCACCGTGCGCGTCACCGATGGCTTCGGCTTCACCGGCAACCAGGCCTATACCGTGACCGTGAACGCGCCGGCCATCGTGTTCGTGCAGACCACGTTGCCAGGCGGGCAGGTGGCGGTGGCCTACAGCCAGGCCGTCAGCGCAGGCGGTGGCAGCGGCAGCTTCACCTACAGCCTCAGCGCCGGCGCGTTGCCGCCGGGCATCGCGCTCAGCAGCGCTGGCGCCATCAGCGGTACGCCCACCGCCGCCGGCAGCTACAGCTTCACCCTCACCGCCACCGACAGCTTCGGCTTCAGCGGCAGCCAGCCGTTCACGGTGGGCATCAACCAGCCGGTACCGGTGGTGGTGAACGATGCAGCCACCACGCCGGCCAATGCAACGGCCAGCATCGAGGTCACCGCCAACGACACCGGCCCGATCACCAGCATTGCCATCGCTCAGGCACCGTCGCACGGCACGGCCACGGTCAATGGGCTCAACGTGGCGTATGCGCCGGCCAGCAACTTCTTCGGCAACGACAGCTTTACCTACATCGCCACCGGACCAGGGGGCACCTCGGTGGCGGCTACGGTCAGCGTCGCCGTGACGCCGTTGGCGGTGCCGGTGGCGGCAGCGCAGAGTGCGACGGTACTGGCCGGGCAGTCGGTGACCGTGCAGGCCGAGGCCGGGGCGATCAATGGCCCGTTCACTGCGCTCACCATCAGCCGCGCACCCTCGTCCGGCACCGCGGTGGTGCAGGGCGGCAGCATCGTCTACAGCGCCGATGCCGATGCCTCCGGCGTGGTGGATTTCGAGTACACGCTCAGCAATCCATTCGGCGCGTCGGCACCCGCGCGGATCAGCGTGACGGTCAACCCACGGCCGGTGGCCCCCGCGCTCACCGCCACCGCCATTGCCGGGCGCGTGGTCAATGTGGATCTCACCTCCAGCGCGCGCGGTGGCCCATTCACCGCCGCAGCCGTGGTCTCGGTGTCGCCGGCCGATGCAGGCAGCGCCACCATCACCGCCAGCGGTGCCGGCTATACGCTGGCGTTTACCTCGGCGGCGACCTTCGGTGGTGCGGTGCGCATCACCTATACGCTCAGCAACGCGTACGCCACGTCGGCGCCGGGCACGGTAGATGTGATGGTCAAGCCGCGCAGCGATCCCTCGCGTGATGCCGAAGTGCTGGGCGTGCTGGAGGCGCAGGCCGAAGGTGCGCGGCGCATGGCCATCGGTCAGATCAACAACTTCCAGCGCCGCCTGGAAAGCCTGCGCGCGGGCGGGGCTGCTGCCGGCTTCAGCAACGGCATCACCTTCAGTTCGGCCAGCAGCCAGCGCCGTACGCAGCAGGACGATCTGCTGCGCAAGGGCATCGGCGCCAGCGGCGAAGCGTTGTCGATGATCGACGAACCGGTGTTGCAGGGCAGTGTCGCGCCCGCCGCCGGCACCACCGCCGCCGAGGGCTTCGCGTTCTGGACCGGCGGTGCGGTCAACTTCGGCACGCTCAAGCCCGGCGCCAGCAGCAACGGCATCGATTTCACCACCTCCGGCGTCAGCCTGGGTGCCGACCGGCAGATGAGTCCGTCGCTCAGCCTCGGCGCCGGCCTGGGCTATGGCCACGATGCCTCGGATATCGGCCGCAATGGCAGCCGCAGCACCGTGGACGGCTACAGCGTGGCCGCCTACGGCAGCTTCCATCCGGAAGGCGGGTTCTACGTGGATGGCCTGCTCGGCTACCAGTGGCTGAAGTTCGACGCGCGTCGCTTCATCACCGACAACGGCAACACCGCCTACGGCAGCCGCGATGGCACGCAGTGGTTCGCTTCGTTCTCCACCGCCTACCAGCATCGCCGCGATACCCTGCTGCTGACGCCGTATGGCCGCCTGGATCTGGCACGCGCCACGCTGGATGGCTACCGCGAGCATGGCGACGAGGTGTATGCGCTCGACTACCAGCGGCAGACGGTCAACACCAGCACTGCCACCGCCGGCGTGCTGGCGCAGTGGCTGGTGAAGCGCGACTACGGTATGTGGACGCCGCAGCTGCGCGCCGAGTTCGGCCACGACATGCACGGCTCCAGCCAGGCCTTCATGCGCTATGTGGACCTGATGTCCGGACCGGTCTACCGCGCCACGCTTGATCGCCAGTCGCGCAACCACACGCTGCTGGGTGCTGGCATCGGCCTGCAGACGCTGAAGGGCTGGACGTTGCGTGCCGAGTACCAGAACCAGCTCGACAGCAGCAGCGGTGACAACCAGGGCATCCAGATCAGCGTGCAGAAGACGCTGCCGCCGTGATCGATGCCGCGGCGGCGGCCTGGTGGTCGCCGCCGCGCGCCGCCGGTATCCGTACAATCGTGTCTCCGGTCGGTGCGCAACGTGCGTCTGCGCCGGGTATCGAATGGACGGAACAGGACAGGGAATGAAGATTCGAGCGATTGCGATGTCATCGATGGTCGCGCTGCTGGCGGCGTGCGGGCAGGCAGCGGAAAAGGACGTCGAAACGACGCCTGCGGCTGCCCCCGCCGCATCCGCCGCACTACCGGCTGCCCCCGCCACCGTGGCCGGGAACGAAGCGTCCATCGAAGCAGGCGTGGACCCTGCGGTGTGGGACAACGAAGGCGAGCCGGACGCCCAGGGCGCCGGCGGCGAACTGACCTGCCAGGACAACCCGCTGGCGACCCATTTTTTCACCCTGGTCGGCGGCAACACGGTGGACGACTGCGGCCGCGCGGACCCGAAGGTCCTGGCCGCATTCGATGCATTGATGAAGGGTACGCAGGACGCCGAATCCGCCGGCAAGGACGTCGCGTCGCTGCGCGAACGCCTGCTGAGCGGGCCCAGTGGGCCGGGTGAGCTGCGGGTGCTGCAGGGCGAACCCTGGTGGTTCTACACCGCCTGCCAGGCCCACGATTGCCCCGGCACTGCGTTGGCGATGCTGTACTCGCCCACGCAGGCGACGATGGTCGGTCGCCTCACCGCGCGCTGCAAGGTGTGGTGGCTGGGCGAGCCGAGCGCCGAACAACGCGCGCTGATCGAGCGCGAACGGCCGCTGGACGAAGCGTTGCTGAAGGACGAAGGCGATACCTGCGAGTAATCCGCAGCCCGGCGCGCGGCGCGCGCCAGCTCAGTCCTCCGGCCGCATCCGCGTGCCGATCTGCGCGTTCTGAGTGCAAACGGAACGGTCAGATCAGATACCGAACGACGTGCCCGTGACCGACCACGCGTGCACCCTCGCATATCTCAACAGAGGCACCCGGCTGCAGTGCCGCATACGAAACGGCAGGCGCATAAACCAGCGTGGCCATGGCAGTCAGCGGACGCCCAACCGGGAAAACAGTGTCGGCGCCCACGAACGCAACGCCCAGCAGCGTGTCATCGGGCGGCACGCGCAGATGCGGCCGATAGCCGTTGGCCGATGCCGGTTGAGAGCGCCCACCTTGTTCCGGAGCGAGGAACGTGAGCTCAAGCTCTACGCGTCGCTCCGGCGTCGGGCTATCTGCCTGCGCTGCGCTCGTCCTTTTCATCTTTACCCTGTCCCTCGCCGCGGCTCTGCGCGAACTCGGGGAACGTCTTCGCGATCGAATCCCTGTCCGGCAGGATGTAGAACACACCGCCCTTCTGGAACGTGGACGCCACGATCTGCTCGTAGAACGTGGCGGAAACATTGATGCAGCCGTGGGTGACGCGGTTGTCGTCGGGCGAGGGCGAGGCCAGCCGTTCGGCGCGCTTCTCTTTCGGCGTGCCCGGCGGCAGCGGGTGCAGCGAGACCGCCGAATCGTAGTCCACCCACAGCACGCGTCCGGCATCGTCGGAAGGGCCGTAGCCGCCGATGAAGCGGCCGGCAGGCGTGGTGCGGTCGTGGCCGGGAATCGCGCTCAGTGCGAGCTTGGCAACGCCGGGTGCGGAATGGTCGCCGATGGCCGAACCGAACAGGGCCGGGGCGGCGCCGCGCAGTTTGCCGTCACCGCCGAACACCAGCACCTGTGCTGCGGCCTTGTCCATCACAGCGAACGGGTACCCCTGGTTGTCCTTGCTGGCGACGACCCAGCCGGCCAGTTCGATGACCGTCTCCGATACGCCCTGGTCCTGCGGCAGTTCATCGATGGCGGCGGGGTGTGCAGGTGCGTCGTCCTTCGCATCCTTTGCGTTGGCTATGCCACTGCACGCGACGGCCAGCGCCATGGCCAGTGCGGCGTGCAGGGCGCGGCGTGCAGGGGAGGAGGAAGTACGAATGGGACAGCTCCTTGCATGCAATCATCGGTGGAAGGATGCCAGTGGCCGGCGAAGGCCACTGGTTCCCGGTACGGATGTGGATCAATTCAAACGGTGGGAGCGGTTACCCGCGCGGCTTGCGGCCGGCCGGAGCCCTTTCAAGCTGCTGCACGCGGCCTTCAATCTGGTCCAGACGCTGGTTGGCCTGCTGTGCGGACTGGTTGGCGGATTCAGCGCTCTGTGCGGCGCCCTGCACCTTTACATCGAGCTGGTCGAGGCGCGAGTTGATGGTGGCAAACTCGTTCTTGTAAGACGCACAGGCGCCAAGGCTGACGGTTGCGATGAGCGCTACAGCAAGTGCGCGGGCCGTCTTCATGTGTTGCGGGTTCAGGTTCATTGCACTCCCTCCTTCGTCTGGGGAAGCTGGAATATAGCGGCGTTTGTTCCCCAGGCTGACAAGCGCTTTCAGCTGGAATTGGAAGACGTGGAAGGGCTGTGAAATATGTCCGTCAGCAAAGCTTAACGAGTGAGATCAGGCGAGCGGGTCCGCACCCAGGCGGCGGCCTTGTGGTTGCTCGAATCGCCCAATTCATCAGCCTGAAGACGCCGTCACTTCTACCTGTTTTCCACTGGCCCGCACGCCGGGCGCCATTCACTTGCAGCGAGCAGCGCCGGCGCACTGTCCGGACGCACCTTCAGCAGCGTGGCCATGGCGCTGCGTCGGTCAGGCGCGCGTGCAACGTAGCCGGCGGCAATGCGGTAGCCGATCCAGTAGCCAAGATCGCCGCGGCGCGTTTCATCGCCGGGCCCGTTGTAGAGCCATTGCGACAGGTCGGTGCCGGCACTGTCCAGGGCGAACTGGCGTTCCAGCGCGCATTCGCGGCCCTGTGTCCAGCGGCGCAGATGCGCATTGGCCGGTTGCCCGGAGATCAGCTCGGCCACGTACTCGGCGCCTCCTTCCAGCAGCGTCTGATAGAGCAGCGTCGGTTGCGCGACCTCCGCGCCTGCACCGGGCTGCTGGATGTGCACAAACTCATGGGCGATCAGGTGCACGAAGCGATCGCTGAGATCGGACTGCATCCAGTCGGCGTTGCACAACGCTTCCAGTCCGATGACCACACCGTCGGGCGTGGTGACACCGCCGCTGTTGCCCCGGCCCACCAGCACCGTTACCGGTGGGAACCGAGCGTCCGGCAGCAGCGTGCCCAGCCGGACGAGCGCGGCGGCGACGCGGGTGCGGATGGCGGGCAGGGCGCCCGCGCAGCTGCGCGCCTTCTCGAACAGGGCCGGTTTGTCCTGGATCGCGCGCGCGAGCCGTTCCATCGAACCGATGCGGCTTGCGGTGAAACCGTGCAACGCCTTGCTGCCGGGGTCCAGGTAGTGGCGTTGCAGATCCTGCGCGCTGGGCCGTCCTTTGCTGGCGTCGAGCACCTGGAAGAAGCGCGCGACATCCTCGGTCTGGATGACCACGTGTTCGGCGGCAGGCGCGCCCCCGGCGGCCCGCGCGGGCAGCGCAGAAGCAAGCAGGAGCATGGGCAGCACTACCTGCAGCAATCCGGAAAGGCGGCGCGGCGCAACGTGCGATGCAATCGATGACGGCTTCATCAGGTTCCCCAACCCCATGCAGAGACCGCCACGATAGCGCGGTGGAGTCGCGCCGGAGGACGGGCTGACCCACGCAGAGTTCCCTGAACGCCAGCCTTATTTATATACCAGTCAGTTCAATATTCAGGGTCGATTAGACCCCCTAACGGATAATTCACACCTGTCGACCGCCTTCTCTCCCTCCCCCTCCCGGGAGGCGGCCGGCGAAACCAAAATAATTAAAGGTGTGTCCCGATGAACAAGAATTCGCTGCTCGCCCTGGGTCTTCTGGCTGCTCTGCCGTTCGCTGCATCGGCAACCGACGGCCTGTCGTACAACTACGTTGAAGGCGGCTACGTGAACACCGATGCCAAGGGCGGCGACGCCGACGGCTGGAAGGTGAAGGGTTCGGTGGCGGTGCACCCGAACTTCCACGTCTTCGGCGACTACAGCGCCCAGGAGACCGACAAGTTCAAGAATGACGTCGACCAGTGGCGCCTGGGTGTCGGCTACAACTACGGCATCGCACCGAACACCGACCTGGTGGCCCGTGTCGCGTACCAGAAGTACGACGAAAAGCGTGGCCTGGACTTCAATGGCTACTCCACTGAAGTTGGCGTGCGCACCGCGTTCAACCCGTACGTGGAAGGCTATGTGCTGGCCGGCTACGAAGATTTCAGCAAGAAGCACGGCATCAATCCGGACGGCGAGTTCTACGGCCGCGTCGGCGCCACCGCCAAGTTCAACCAGAACTGGGGCCTGAGTGGCGAAGTGAAGCTGGCCAAGGCCGGCGACCGCGAGTGGTTCGTGGGTCCGCGCTTCACCTGGTAACAAACGCCTGTCGTTAGTGCGTGTTGTGCTGGCGTGTGACTCTCTCTCTCTCCCACACGCCAACCGAAGCCCGGCCTCGCGCCGGGCTTCACTTTTTCCGGGACCTCTGGGGCACCGGTGATGCACGGGCATACTGTCAGTCCACCGGATGGCGGAATTCGCATGCAGACCTTCCCTTGCGCTTACGTGCAGCAGGCCGATGGCAACACCGTGCAGGTGGTGCTTGTGGACACCACCGCACAGCCGGCGCTGCGTGCGCTGGGCTTCGCGGGCGTGCCGCCGGTCCTGCATGCCCCTATCGCCAACGATGCCGCCAAGGCCCGCATGTTCGCCGCGTTGCGTGATCTGGGGGTGGCCTTCTCGGCGGGGCGCGAGTGGTGCCCGGCCGAGGTGTTCGGCTGGCTGCGCGAGTGCGGCCTGCTGGAAGGCCCTTGCCTGCGCATCGCCCGGACGGGCCGGCAGCAGTTCCAGCTGACCCAGGCGTAGCGCGCGCCATCGCCAGCGGAACGAGAACCGCTCCGGCCGCGTGCAGGTGGTTCGGCTATGATCGCCCGCACATCGCCACGCGATGCGCCCGCCTCAAGCCCGCAGGAACTGCCGTGAACTCCCAGCCCGCACCGATCACCGCCCTCAACCACACGCCCGACAACGAGCCGCAGCAGATCACTGCGCCGCTGACCCACTCGGCCGCGTTCCTGGTGCTGAAGGTGAAGGATGACCAGGCGTCGATTGCCAGGGCACGCGAGGTGCTGGCCAGCACCGATGACCTGATCAAGAACACCGCCATCCGCGAGATCGAGCGCACCTTCACCTGCAACGTGGCCATTGGTCATCGCGTGTGGCAACCGCTGGTGGGCACCACGCCGCCGCGCGAACTGCACCCGTTCCGCGAGATCAAGGGCGCCACCCACACCGCCGTGTCCACCCCGGGCGACCTGCTGTACCACATCCGGGCGCGCACCATGGACCTGATCGTGGCGTTCGAGCGCAACCTGCTGATGGCCTTCGGCGATGCGGTGGAAGCGGTCGATGACGTGGCCGGTTTCCGCTATTTCGATGGCCGCGACCTGCTCGACTTCGTCGATGGCACCGCCAACCCGGAAGGGCTGTCGCTGCCGGAAGCCACGATCGTGGGGGAGGAAGACCCCGAACATGCCGGCGGCAGCTACGTGGTGGTGCAGAAGTACCTGCACAACCTCGATGCCTGGCGCGCGCAGAAGACCGAGGCGCAGGAAGCGATCATCGGCCGCACCAAGCACGACAACATCGAGCTGGACGATGCGCCGGCCGATGCGCAGAAATCGCACAAGACCCTGTGCACCATCGAAGACGCCGACGGCGAGCACGAGATCCTGCGTGACAACATGCCGTTCGCCAATCCGGGCCGTGGCGAGTACGGCACCTACTTCATCGGCTACACGCGCCGCCTGTGGGTGATCGAGACGATGCTCGAGCGCATGTTCATCGGCAATCCGGCGCCGCTGCACGACCGCATCCTCGACTTCTCCACCGCCACCACCGGCGTGACCTTCTTTGCGCCCTCGCGCAAGGTGCTGGCCGACCTGGGCGACTAAGCATGGCAGGCGGCCTTCGTTTGCAGGCCGGCGCGCAGGGCGTGCTGGTAAGCCGGAACCGATAACAGCGCGGTGGGCGCTCCCTCGGCAACCACTCTTCCGCCTTCGATCAGGACGACATGGTCCGCTGCGGCCATGACGGAGGGACGATGCGTCACGACCAGCACTGTCCGCTGGCCCGCAAGACGGCGCAGAATTGCCAGCAGATCACGCTCGGCCTGCGCGTCGAGGGCCGAGGTTGGTTCATCCATCAGTACGATGGGACATGCGGAAAGCAGTGCTCTGGCAATGCCGATGCGCTGCGCTTCGCCGCCTGACACTGGATGTCCGCCCGCACCCAATGGGGTGTCATATCCCAGGGGCAATGTATCCGCCAACAGGTCCAGCCCCGCGCATCGGGCTGCGCCAAGCACCGCGTCCGGGCTGACAGCGATGCTGCCGTAGGCGATGTTCTCGCGCAGCGACATCCTGAGGACTGTTGGGAACTGGGGGACAACCGAGATCTGTGCCCGAGTGGCTTCGATGGGCGTTTCGGAAAGCGGCAAACCGCCGACCAGAATCTGTCCGGCACAAGGCGAATAGAAGCGCTGTAAGAGTGACAACGTTGTGGACTTGCCGGAGCCCGATGCGCCCACCAGAGCAGTGATTCTTCCCGAACGTGCGCGGAAGCTGATATCGGCAAGCACGCGGTGGTCCAGACGTCCGGGATAGGCGAACGCCACCTTGGAAAAAACCACCTCATTGCCTTCAGCGACGCGGTCCATCCCCGCACGTACGTCGACGACCGGTTCACGCAGAACGGCGTCAATGCGCTGAAGCGCCGCCCTTGCCGACACCAGCATGCTGTGTGCGTGTGATGCTTCGACTGCAGACAGCACGAGCACGCCCGAATACAGTCCGAACTGGATCAGTTCGCCGTTGCTCATGACACCTTGTTCACGCAGCAGTGCACCCTCCAGCAATGCAAGCGCAATACTGCAGCCGATCACCAGCAACGTGCCGGACTGGACCAGTGCCGTGGCGATGGCAAGCCGGCGGGCCGCGCTTCCACCACGGGCAAGTCCCTGTGCGAATGTGGCGGCTTCCTGCGTCTCCCGGCAGAACGACTGCACCACCCTGTAAGCGGCAAGGCGTTCGCTGGCCATGGCAGTGGACTCAACAATTGCCTCCTGAAGCTGGGTAGCCCTGCGTTTCAGCCATACAGAGCCGGCAAGCATCAGCAGCAGCAGGCAAGGAAGTGCAGCCAGCAACCACAGCGCCAGATGTGCGTTGCTCACCCACAGCATGACCACGCTACCGGCTCCAGTCACCAGGCAACGTGCCGCGACCGAGCAGGCACCGCCCAGGGCGAACCGGATCAATCCAACGTCCGTGGTCATGCGCGTCATCAGTACTGACGGACCTGTACGGTCGTAGAACTCGCCACCCATCCTGAGCAGGTGGGCCAGCAGGGTGCGCTTGAAGTGGGCTGCGGTGAACTCACCGAAAAGCGTGATGCAGTAGAAACGCAGAGCCGTACTGCAGGCCAGTGCGGCAGCGACAGCGCACAGCACGGACAATGCCAATGCATCCATCCGCCAGCGGTCGATCGACAGGGATACCAGATAGGGAAACAGCAGGGTGCATGTGCAGGAAACCGCGATCCCCATCGCCCAGCCCAACAGCAGCCACGGGTGCTGCCGAACGGCCTCCTGCAGGACCGCCCATGCCCCGGCGCGTAATGGCGTCGACGCTGCGTGCTTATACCCGTCTTCGGCCTGCGCGGGACCTTCCATGGTTCCCCGATTCCCTGATGATCGACCTGCAGCCTAGCAGCTAGCGCACCGACCGCGTATCCAGTAGTCTCGTCGGCACGGACAACGCATGGAAAGGGTTTGTGCCGATGAAACTGCTTCAGTTCGCAACGTGCGCATTGGCACTGGTGTCCACGACAATGGCAGCACCGGCGCGCGCCGGCGATCAGGTTGCCGTACCGGCCGCCACGGTCGACTTGGCACCTGTCCAGGTCGGGGTCAAGTCGCCGCCGATGTGGCTTTTCAGCAAGGACGGCAAGAGACTTATCGTTCTCGGTACCCAACTGCCGCTTCCCGAATCGGGAGTTCTGGTCACCGGCTCCGTTCGCGATTACATCCGGCAGTCCGAGGTCGTCCTTACCGGCCCCGGACTGCGTACAGGTGATGGCGTAGGAATGCTGAAAGGGTTGACGCTCGTTTCCAGCATGCGCAACGCACAGAAGAACCCAGGTGGGCGTACCCTGTCCGAGGTGGTTCCCGCGCAGACCTACGAAAAATGGGTAGCACTGAAGGCGAGGTACATCGGCAAGGACGCTGGCGTGGAGAAACAGCGACCGATGTACGCGGCCTATGCGTTGTACAGCGCTGCACTCAAGCAGCATGGATTGACCGACGTCCCTTCGCTGGGCGCAGTCATTGCCAAGGCGACGCGGGATTCGGGACTGGAGCGTCTGGATGCCCGCTACAGTCTACCCAATGACAATCTGCGCCGGGCACTCAAGGAGTTTGATGTCGCAGCCGATGCCGATGCGCAGTGTCTGGATCGTACGCTGGATGTACTGCAGGCGTATCTGGAATTTGCTCCGGTTGCAGCCGAGGCTTGGGCTGCCGGGGACATCCAGCGCTATCGCGACGCTGAGCAGCGCTATGTTCCCATCGAAGGCTGCTGGGCACGCTTGACCAACGAGGCAATGGCGCGCAGCTCCGGTGTTGATGACCCTTACGCCAATGTGGACGCAACGTGGCTGGCTGCTGTGCGCAACGCGCTGCGGAACAATGCGACCGTTTTCTCGACGCTGCCGGCACGTGACCTGATCAACGCTACCGGGCTTGCAAAGGCCCTGCGCGACGATGGCTTTGCGGTCACGCCGCTGTTTACCGACGTCCCCACCCAGAGTGGGACTTCCACGCCTGATCCGCGGACGGCGGCGAAGTTGGCCAAGGATCTTGCGCAGCGTCACTAAACACTCTAGATTCGGCAGACCTGAACGGACGTTCAGGTTTGTGCTGACTATATGGAGATGAATTGCATGAGTATCGCAGCGATGCAGCAGGCAACTGCTCTGGAACAGGCGTTGGAAGCCAGTGCAGAGCTCGTGGAGAAAATCACCACGGCGTTCAACTTTGTGGGGCCGCGCGGCAAGCGCATCGACTTCTGCAGCGATTGCTGCGGATCGAACGGCAACGATTGCGTTCCCCAGTAACTGCTGTATCGGCATTGCCTCGTAACGAGGCAATGCTGTAGCTGATCGTCGGGTGCATCGACATCTCGTCGCATGCCCCTTCGCAAAGGGAATATCGACAAGGAGTGTCATGGTCCTGCAACGAGACAGCAGCGCTGGTCGCTTGCTGCTGGATATGGTCAGTGCTGCTTGCTCGGCGCCTGGGTCGCACAAGGTGGCCTATCTGCTGCCATCGACACGGGCGAACTTCAGCGCCGTTGCGGCGGTCGTCCGCAATCATCCCGGTGTTCCCTTCGTTGCCACCTTGGTCGATGGTGCCAGGCAGCCTTTGCAGGTACTGGCCGCGCTGCGGCGGGGAGAGGCTTGCCCAGTGCTGATCATCTTCTCGGACCAGTTGTTCGGCCCCGAGATCGCGAATATTCCCTGCGAGCACGACGGTGGCAGGACGTTCTACTCCGGCTTTGAATCCATCCTGTTCGCAAAATATGGCTACACCCTGAACCTGCCGATGGGCACGCAGGAAGTGTCGCTGCCGCCTCCCGGTTCGGTGGACGATGCGCTTGCACTGCTGCGGCGATATTTCGAGCACGCTGCGTCTCTCGGGCCGGACTGGTTACTGGCCGAACGGCAGGTCGAACGTACGCTGCCGGGGCGTATCCGCGAGGCGCGCATGCGCTCGGGGTTCCTGCGGTCGGCTGTCTACCACCGCTACGCAGAGCGACCCTTGGACACCGCAGGCCGGGCAACCCTCGGCTGCGTTGATGATGTGGAGCAGCGCATGCTTGAGGCGCGACGCTGAGATGTTCCTTCCCTCCTATCTGGTTGCCCTGTTGGCGCCGCTGCAATGGCTGGACAGGCGTGTTCTGTGGCTTGAACGTTATCTGGAAACGCCATTGAGCGACCAGGACCAACGTGCACTACAGGTGGCATGCGCGCGTTCGGGGTGTCGCTTCGGCAAGTTCTATCATTGGTACCTTCAGAAGAAGGTCATCAGCAAGATCTGGCGCACCATCTCCCGTGAAGGTGTGCTGCGCATGACCTCGTCGCTGGACAGATCCAACTACGCCGCACTGGATGAAGCGCTGGCGAGTCCGAATGGCCTGTTGCTGGCGCTTCCCCACCATGGCCTGTACATCAATACCATCGTCTCGCTCGTGGAACGTGTGCGCCAGCACCGGGACATCCACATTTTCTATGGCGACCCTGCCACCCATCCGGGGAACGATGTCTTTGATGGTCTGTGTCGTCGAATCTGGCTGGATGATCCCCAGTCGGGGGTCAGCATTCTGTACGACAACCGGCAGGGTCTGGCACGGGCGCTGCGAAGCCTCCAGCAGGGGGCTGCGGTCATCATCATGCCCGACGTGTTCAAGGATGAGCTAGAGACGCTGCAGATTCCGTTCTGTGGCCGGGCGATGAACATCATGATGGGTACGGCCGTGTTGGCGCGCAAGACCGGGGCCACCATCCTACCTGTCGTCTGCCGACCACAGGGCAAGGGCATGGGGTTCAGGACCGAGATCGGGCCACAGATTGCTTGTTGCGAGCCCTTTGAAGGCGAAGGGGTTGTGGAGACTGGTCTGCTGAACTACCGCACCATGCTGAAAGTCTTCAAGTTCTACGAGAGCATCATGGACAAGGAAATCGTCTACTGGCAGTTTGCCCGACAGATGTATGCACATGATGTCGAGCTGGCCCGACTGGACCAGGCTGGCATGCTCGACGCGGCCGCAGCGCTGGTTGACGATGCGAGACTGCATGTGCCGTCTGCATTCGCGTTTGACGGGACGGTGCCGGCCGTGACCCGGGGGGGTGTATGACGCGCTCTGCAGCGTCGATGGCCTGCCTGCTGCTGGCGTTCAGCGTTGGTGGCTGCACGCCAGGCACGGACGTGGTGGGCGGAAGGGGCGTGGAGGGTCGCTACAGTGCGCTTGTAGATCTTCGGCCGGGCACCTTGAATCAGGTCGCGCTGGATGTCTATGAAGACTTCACCTGTCCGGCCTGCCAGACCTTCAGTCTGGAGGTGGTGCCCGCGTTGCAGCGCAGGTACGGCACTGCGCTGGTCATCAGGACCCACTACGTGGCCGCGCCTTCGACCGATCCGGCGGCGGTGATCCTGCACGACCTCGCGGCGTTGCAGGGCAAGGAAAGCGACGTCGCGGCCGCACTGTGGGCGTCGCGACTGGAACATCGCACCAGCCTGCAGAACACCGAGCGGGTGCGCGATGTGGCCATTCGGTTTGGCTTGGACGAGCAGCTTGATAACGCGTTGGCTGATCCCCGCAGTGCCGCGCGGGTAAGCGCCGAGTGGCAAGGTGTCGCGTACAAAGTCTCACATTTTCCGTATGTGCAGATCGAGGGCGAGATTGTGACCAACGGGGAGCCGCAGAATCTGCAGCGGATCATCGACAGTCTGCTGCGCACGCCGCATTGAGCGGCGGTTGGGCGCATTACGTGGATGTGGTCGGCGTGCTCGCCACCTGCGGTGCGCGCGCGGCGGCCTGCCACGCGCGCAGGCCAAACACGGCCAGGCCGAGGAAGAACACGTACAGCGCGGCGGTCACGTGCAGCGACTTGAACAGGTAGGCACCGACGTAGACCACATCCACCGCGATCCATACCCACCAGCAGGCCACGTGGCGGCGTGCCTGCCACCACTGGCCGACCAGGCTCAGCGTGGTCAGCATGGCGTCCAGCCACGGCAGTGCCGCATCGGTGAAGGTGTGCATGGCCGCACCCAGCGCCACGCCACCGCACAGGCCGATGGCCAGGTCGCGCAGCAGCTTGCCACGCGCCAGCGGCACGATGCGGACGCTGCCCTCGTCGGCGGCGTGCTGCCGCCAGTTGAGCCAGCCGTAGACCAGGAAGCCGCCGAAGGCGACCTGCAGCAGGGTGTCCGAGTACAGCTTGGCCTCGGCGAACACCAGCCCATACAGCGCCACCGACAGCAGGCCCACCGGCCAGGCCGCCAACTGGCGCCGGGCCATCAGCCAGACGCCGAGGATGCTGCACAGCGCGGCGCTCCACTCCAGCATCACGCTGCTCACAGCGCGAACGTCACCGACAGGCGCGCCTGTCGCGGTGCGCCGGGGAACAGGTAGTAGTCACCGCCGCTGCTGCCGGTATCGCGCCAGTAGAAGCGGTTGAACACGTTGTCCACCGACAGGTTCCAGGTCACCGCACGCTCGTGCAGGCGATGCTGGAAACGCAGGCCAGCGTCGAACACCGAGTAGTCCGGTGCGCGCACGCCGCCGTCGGCGCGGGCCACGTTGGCACCGGCATAGCGCCAGCCGCCGGTGACATCCAGGCCCTGCACGAACGGCAGCGCGTAGGCCACGTGCACGCTGGCGCGCAGCTTCGGCACATTCACCAGCTGATGGCCTTCATAGGCCGGCGTGCCGGTGTCGCGCGCGCGCGCCTGCAGCACGCTGGCGCTGGCCACGATCTGCAGTGCATCGGTCAGCTGGCCGTTGGCGGTCAGCTCCAGGCCGGTGTGGGTCTGCGTGCCTTCCTCGACGAAGGTGTAACCGACGTCGCTGCTGTCGGGCCTGGCGTACTGGTACGGCTGCGAGATGCGGAACACGGCTGCGCCCAGCGTCAGCGCCTCGACCGGCACGTACTTCACGCCCACTTCCAGCTGCCGCGACTGCACCGACGGCAGGAAGGTATCGGCGTTGCTGGTCCAGAACGGCGCTTCCTGGCCCAGGGAAATGCCGCGCACGTAGCTGGCGTACGCGTTGAGCTGGTCGGTGGCCTTCCACACCAGCGCGGTCTGCGGCAGGAAGCGCGACAGGCGGCTGTGCCGCTGCGGGTTTCCGCGCTTGTCGTAGGCACGCTCGTCCAGGCGCACGAAGCGGCCGCCGGCCAGCCACTGCCAGTCATCACCGAAGCTCATCCGGTCCAGTGCGAACACCGCGGTCTGGCGGCTGTCCAGGCGCCGTGCGGACGGGCCGGGCATCTTCGGTGACGGTTCGAACAGCGGCACTGGTGCTTGCTGGATGTTGCTGGTGCCGACGTACTCGTTGACGCTCGGGCGCCGGTCCACGGTGCGGCGGAAGTCGTCGGCCCCGACGGTCAGCTCATGGCCGACGCTGCCGGTCTCGAAACGGCCACGCAGCTCGGCACGGGCCTGCTGGTTGCGGCGGGTGTCGTCCGGGCTGCGGTAGTCGTAGATGTCGTAGTCGCCATTGGGCGCGAAGTAGTTGCCCGGCACGCTGCCATCGGCGCACTGCACGGCGTAGTAGCAGCCGTAGGCGAAGGCGACGTTGTCATCGATCACCGACCGGCTGTGGCCGATCGACACGCGCGACTGCCAGGCCTCGTTGAAGTCGTAGGTGTGCAGTGCGCTGATGTTGGTGCTGGCGATATCCACCGGGCGCTGCCACGGCTGGTAGCCGAGCAGGTGCTCGCGGTCGACGCCACGCGGCAGTTCGCGCGCACCCAGCAGCTGATAGCCCGATACCGAGCGCTGCGAACTGGTCTGGTAGTTGGCATCCACCTCCAGCTTGCCGCGTTCGCCGATCAGCCAGTCGGCGGCCAGCGAATAGAAGTTGCGGCGGCCATCGGCGTGTTCCACGTAGGAATTGCTGGAATCCCAGGCAGCGTTCAGGCGCAGGCCGAAGCGCGGGGTGAGCCAGTGGCCGACATCGACAGCGACGTAGCGCGAGCCTTCCGAATCGGTGCCAAGCGTGGCGGTGCGCACTTCGGCCGGGCGCTTGCCGATGTAGTTGATGATACCGCCGGGCGCCATCACGCCGGCGGCCAGGCCGGCCTCACCCTTGAGGATTTCCACCGTCTGCACGTTCTCAAGCGCCAAGCGCTGTTCGCCGGCGATGGACAGGCCGTTGAAGCGGTAGCCGGTGGCCGCGTCCAGTGCGAAGCCGCGGATGGCCACGTTCTGGTAGTAGCCCACCGGCGCATACGCGTCGCCCAGCGAGGCATCGTTGCTGGCCAGCTCGGACAGCGTGCGCACCTGGCGGCGCTCGAGGTAGTCGCGCTCGAGCACGTTCACCGAGGCCGGCGTGTCTTTCCAGCTGCCACCCCCGAAGGCGTTGACGCGCGAGGTATCCGTCTTCGGCTTGCCGGCCTGCACACGCACCGCCGCCAGTTCGGTCGGCGAACGCTCGGCGCCGGTGGCGGCCGGGTCGGGGGAGGCATTGGACTCACTGGCATGCAGCGGCAGCGCGGCACAGAGGGCAACGGCGAGCAGGGTGGGGCGCAGGCAGCGGTTCATTCGGTTCGTCTTCGGACAACAAGGGAGACGAAGCGACGGCGCGCAGGGGCACCGGCCCGGAACGGGGGGTGTGGCTGCGGCTCAAAGCTCCCTACGCCGGTGCAAACCGGATCAGGTTCCAAGGGACTCTCTCAGCCTGGCAGATCCAGGCACCCCCGCTTCAGATCCCCATTTCACTACAAATGGTACGGATTTGCGAGCGCCCGGCTCATGCCGCGGAGCGCAGCGCCTGCAGCAGTGCCTGCCCCGGTGCGCTGTGGAACCATGCCGCGTGCCCCAGCAGGAAGGGCTGCCAGGCCACATCGGCGTTGGCCGTGGAGCCGGTGATGCCCTCGAAGTACTCCACTTCGGACAGTGCGAAGTCCAGGTGCACCACCGGCAGCAGGTCGGCCAGCAGCTGCACACGCGCCGGTGACAGCGGCAGCACCTCGCGGTAACCGTCGAGCAGGGCCAAGGCAGTATCGATGCGCACCGCGTCCCTGCCGCGCTCCAGCTCCAGCCAGGCCACCGCATTGCGCTCCAGGGCGGTGGCGAGGTCGAACAACGCGCTGGTGGGTGAGGCCAGGCCGAAATCCAGCACGGTGCTGACCTGGCCATCGCGCCACAGCAGATTGGACACGTGCCAGTCGTTGTGTGCCCACAGGCGCGGTTCGTCGCGCAGGCGCCCGGCCAGGTCCGCATGCCAGGGCAATACGTCGCGGCGCAGCTGCGCCTCCCACGGAATGCGTGCGAGGTAACGGGCCAGCCCCGGGCGTGCAGGCAGGTCGGCCTTGATCGCTGCGATCGGATCGTCGGCGCGGATCAGGTCGTCACGCGCGACCAGCAGATGGGTGCTGCGCTGCGGTGCGTGATGGCTGGCCGCAACGCGGTGCAGCTGCGCAAGCATGCGCCCCGCTTGGCGGGCCTGGGCGACGTCGGTCAGCAGCGACCACGACACCGCATCGCGGTACAGGTCGTCGCCCACGCCCAGCGCATGCAGTTCATACGTCCATTGGCCGTGCTCGACCGCCGTGTGCCCATCGGTTGCCGGCAGCACCTGCACTACCGGCACGCCGCCTGCAGCGAGATGGGCGATGAAGCGGTGCTCTTCTTCCAGGCAGGACGCGCTGCGCACGCTGTGGTGGTGGCGCTTGATGAAGACCGGGCCATGCGGTCCGTCGACGATGGCCGCGGCCGACAATGGGCGCGGGCTGTGCCAGCGGGGCTGGGTATGCGCGTCCAGCTGCGGGAAATGCCGGCACAGCCAGCCGATCTGCTGCGCGCTGATCGGCGGCCAGTCAGCGGCAACCTCGTCGTTGTTGAGGCCCTGCACGCGGTGGGAAGAGGAAGTCATGCCGCAGCCCATGGGGGAAGTCACATCCAAGGCTGCGCATTCAACGCGATGCCCGCCGGCAACGCAAACGGGCGGGTCATGGACCCGCCCGTCGTCAGGCGATCAGCCGCCGTGCCGCAGGGCGGAGTGCTTACCAGCCGCGATGACGGCCACGGTCGTGATAGTAGCGGTTGTCGTAGTAGCGCTCGCGCTGCCAGCGACGGTCGTCACCCCGGTCGTAATAGCCGCTGCGGTAATAGCCACGGTCGTAGCGGCGGTCGTAGCGGTTGTCGTAGTAGCGCCGGTCGCGGCGGTCGGAGGTGGTCAGGTTGCCGATCGCGCCGCCAGCCACGGCACCACCGACGGTTGCGGCCGGGTCGCCGTTGGACAGCAGGTTGCCGGCCACGCCACCGACCACCGCACCGACCAGGGTGCGCTTGTCCTTCCTCGACATCGCGCTGGCATCGCTGACCACGGCCACGCCGGCAACCAGTGCCAGGGCCATCGCCAGACCACGGAAGCTGAGTGCGGAAGTACTGAGCATGTTCGGTTCTCCTGTGAGGTGCATGCCACGCGGGGCAGGGAGGGGCGGGGGGCGCCCCGGCTGCCGTGGAGACCACGCTGACGTTCCCACATTGCCGGAACATTGCCTGGCCGACCGAGCGGCGTGCGCATTCATCTAGCGTCACGCGCCATGAAGGCGGCCTGAAAGTTCATCCGCGCGATGGCCGGTGTTCAGATTTTTCCGTCGCGCAGGTAGTCGAACAACTCGGCATCGCCTTTCAGCCCCAGCTTCAGCATGGCATCGCCCTTCTGGCGGCTGATGGTGCTGACGCTCTTGTGCAGCTGCAGCGAGATTTCCTTGACGGTCATGCCGGTGCCCAGCAGGCGCAGCACTTCCACCTCGCGTGGTGACAGCGGCTTGCCATCGCCTTCGCGCATGCGCCAGCTGCCCGCGGTTTCAACCCGCTCGCGCAGGCTGCGGCTGATGTAGGTCTGCCCACGATAGACGGCCTGGATGGCCTGCGGCAGTTCGTCCATCGACGAGCTCTTGTCGACCAGGCCGAGCACGCCGCTGTCGAGCACCATGCGCAGGATCGCCAGATTGTTGGAGACGCTGAGCATGAGCACCGGCAGATCCGGATGGCGGCGGCGGATCATTCCGATCATGGCAAAGCCGTCGGCCTGCGGGCTGCCCGGCATCGAGTAGTCGGTGACCAGCAGGTCGCAGGGTTGGCTGCCCAGCATGGCCATCAACGCCTGCGCGCTGTCAGCCTCGCCGACCACGCGGCCGACGCCGCTCGACTCGATGACGGCGCGGGTGCCGATACGGACCACCGGGTGGTCGTCTGCGATGATGATGCGCAAGCTCATGCTCTAGTATGGCCATCGTGCACGCCGGACCGCGACCTTAGCGGATCCTGGCAGGATTCTGGGAGATCGACGCAGATGGGTAGGTGGGCTGTTCGTGGGCTGCTCCTGCTGCTGGCCATGCTGGTGATGCCCGGTGCGCTGGCACAGCGGGCGTCCGGGCTGCTGCCGCTGAGCCAGGTGCAGCGCCAGTACCTGGCGGCGCATCCGACCCTCGTCGTGGGGCAGTATGACAGCGGTTGGCCGCCCTTCGAATCCCTGCGCGACGGCCAGCAGGTCGGCCTGGGGCCGGAGTATCTGGCGCTGCTCGCCGGCCAGCTTGGCGTGAAGGTTGAAGGCCGTCGCTATCCGGACTGGACTTCCGTGCTGGATGCGGCCTGCCGTGGCGAGATCGACCTGGTGATGAATGTCGGTCTCAGCGCTGACCGTACCCGTTGCATGGTCTATACCGCCGCCTACAGCGAAGCGCCGCTGGCCCTGGTCGGCCGCCCCGGTGATCTGCGTGCCTCCGAGGCGCCGGACCTGGACGGGCTGCGGGTGGTGATCGAGCACGATTTCCTGACTGCCCCGCAGGTGCGGGCACGCTTCCCTCGCGCCCGCCAGCTTGTCGCAATCGACACGCTGACGGCCTTGCAGATGGTCAGAGACGACAAGGCCGATGTCTATATCGGCAATGCCTTCGTCGCGAACGAGTTGATCGCCAGCCAGCGACTGCAGGGGGTGGTGCTGCTGCGGCCCAGCGATCTGCCCCCCGAGCGGCTGCATTTCGGGGTGCCCACCAGCAAGCAACCGCTGGCCGAAGCGCTGGACCTGGCCCTGGCCGCGACCAGCCAGGCCCAGCGCGACGCGCTGGAGCAGCGCTGGTTGTTGCCGCCGCAATGGTCGGCGTCGGCTCCGCTGGCGTTGAGCCAGGCCGAGAAGCGGGTGCTGCAGCAACCGCTGAAGATCGGCTTCGCGCCGAACGCGGCACCGCTGTCGTTCACCGGCGAGGATGGCCAGCCCAGTGGCCTGGTGGGCGAGTACCTGCGCCGCCTGACGCAGGCCGGGGCCAACCTGAAGACCGAAAGCAGCCACGATTGGTACGAAGTGCGTGAAAAGGCCCGTCGCGGTGAGCTTCAGGCGGTGATGGGCATCCCCTCGGACTCGCGCTACCTGGGACAGGATTGGGTGTTCAGCCAACCGTTCATCAGCGTGCCCAACGTGATCGTGACCCGCAGCGATGGCGGGGTCGTGCTGGGCCTGGCCGATCTGCAGGGCAAGCGGGTGCTGTTGTCCGACCCGGAGCGCGTGCGCGGCTATGTGCTGCAGCAGGCACCGCAGGCCCGGATCATCGCCGCGCGCAGTGCCGAACAGGCCCTGCAGCGCCTGCTCGATGGCGAGGCCGACGCCTATGTCGGCAACCTGGCGCTGGTGGACCATCTGCTGCGCGATCGCTTCCCGGGGCGGCTGCAGGTGGCCGCGCCCGCCGGCTTCAACGACCAGCTGGTGCTGGCGGTCGAACGCCGTCATGCGGCGCTGGCCACCACCTTCGATCGCTTGCTGCTGCAGATGACCCCGGGCAACCGGGAGGCACTGCGCAGTGCCTGGCTGGCCGTGGAACACCACGGCGGCGTCGACTGGAGCCGGCTGTTGAGCTGGGGCGTGCCGCTGCTGCTGGTGCTGCTGACCGCGCTGCTGGTGTACGGGATCGGCTACTGGCGCCTGCGCCGCGAGGTGGCCGGACGGCGCCAGCTGGAGCAGCGCCTGGCCGAGGTCACCGACAACCTGCCTGCGGTCGTCTACCAGGCGCGCCGGAGTGCCGATGGCGTCCTGTCGTTCCCGTTCATCGCCGGCGATCTGCAGGCGCTGTTCGGTATCTCCCGGCAGCAGGCCGAGCAGGACGCGCGGGCGCTGCTGACCTGCATCGAGGAGGACGACCGCAACGTTATCGTGCGTGCGATCGAGCAGGCCGCACGCCAGTTCGCACCACTGACGCTCGAGTTCCGCCTGTGCTGCGATGACGATCCACCGCGCTGGGTGCGCAGCCACGCCCGCCCCTACGCCGCCGAGGAAGGCGCGGTGACCTGGAGCGGGTACTGGGTGGATGTGAGCGAGGCGCGCCTGCAGGCCGATGCGCTGGCGGCGGCCAAGGCGGAGGCCGAGCAGGCTGCGGAAGCCAAATCGCGTTTCCTGGCCACGATGAGCCACGAGATCCGCACGCCCATGAGTGGCGTGCTGGGCATGCTGGAGGTCCTGGCGCACTCGCCGCTGGACGGCGAGCAGCAGCGCATCCTTGGCGTGATCGAGGATTCGGCGCAGATGCTGCGGCAGATCCTCGACGACATCCTCGATTACTCGCGGCTGGAAGCCGGTGCACTGCGCCTGGAGCCGGTGCCGCAACCGCTGCGGCCCCTTCTGGAAAGCGTGTGCCGCCTGCTGTCCGCGCAGGCCAGCGCGCGGGGCCTGGCGCTGCACGTGCAGATCGATCCGCAGCTGGCGCCGGCCCACGAAGTGGATGGCGTGCGGCTGCGCCAGATCGTGTTCAATCTGCTCAGCAATGCCATCAAGTTCACCAGCCAGGGCGAGGTGCGCCTGCAGCTGGATGTGCTGGGCCCGACCTCGGACGAAGGCGTGCAACCGCTGTGCCTGAGCGTGACCGATACCGGCATGGGCATTGCACCGGAGCAGCTGCGGCACCTGTTCGAGCCGTTCACCCAGGTGGGTGCCTATATCCAGCGCGACCACGGGGGTACCGGCCTGGGCCTGAGCATCTGCCAGCGCCTGGTGCAGATGATGGAGGGCGAACTGACCCTGCAAAGCGCGCTGGGTGAAGGCACGCGCGCTGAAGTGCGGGTGTCGCTGGTGGAAGCCGGCAGCGAGGATGCCGCCGCGCTGGTGGCCGAGCAGGACCAGGTCGCGCTGCTGCCGGCCGCGCTGCGCCAGGCACGGGTGCTGGTGATCGAGGATCACCCGACCAACCAGGCAATGATGGCCTGGCGCCTGCAGCAGCTGGGCGTGCCCTACGTGCTCGAGGGTGACGGCCAGCAGGCCCTGGACCGGTTGCTGACCGAGTCGTTCGATCTGGTGATCACCGATTGCCGGATGCCGGTCCTCGACGGATTCGGCTTCACCCGCCTGCTGCGCGAACGTGAAGGCCGCAATGGCCAGCCACGGCTGACGGTGCTGGCCTTGACCGCCAGCGTGCTCGACGACGATGCGCGGCGTTGCCGCGAGGCGGGCATGGACGCGGTGCTGGCCAAGCCCCTGACGCTGGCAGCGCTGCGCGCGGCGTTGCTGCGTTGGCTGCCGCAGGCCCGGGGACAGCGGCAAGCCCAGGGACAGGCGTTCACTGCCACTGCGCCGCCGCAGGAGCGTGCCGGCGACAGCGCGGTGATGCCCGACCTGGCGGCGCTGGAGCAGCGGTTCGGCTCACGCGCGGTGGCCGAGCAGCTGCGCGACAGCCTGCTGCTGGCCAGCGAAAGTGATCTGGACGCCGTGCTGCGTGCCGTGCAGAGCGGCGACCCGGCGACGGCGGCGTTGCACCTGCATCGCCAGGCCGGCGGCCTGGGCGCGGTGGGTGCGGCGGCGCTGGCCAGCGAAGCCGGCGCGCTGGTCGAACGCCTGCAGGCCGCCGGTGCATCCGATCCGGCGGAGCTGTTCGCGGCGGTCGAGGCCTTCGTCGCACGGCTGCGGCAACAGCTGCAACGCCTGGCTCACTGAGCCGACTGCTGCTGCAGGTAGGCGATCACCAGCGCGCGGCGTTCGGCGCTGGGGAAGGCGTTGTACATGCGCGTGCCGGGCACCACATGGGTGGGCGATTGCAGGAAGGCATCCAGGGTCTGTGCGGTCCAGGTGATATCGGCGCGGCGCATGCCCTCGGAGTAGCCGTAATCGGGCAGGCTGCCAGCGCGGCGACCGATCACGCCGTGCAGGTTCGGCCCGAAGCGGTGGATGCCCCCGGGTTGCACGGTGTGGCAGCCGGCACACAGTTCAAACGCGCGCTGCATGGCCTGCTGGTGCGCCTGTTCCGGCGTGGCCGGTGCCGCAGGCGGGCGCTGGCAGGCGGTGGCCGCCAGGGCCATGGCAACGGTGATGAGCAGGCAGAAGGCACGCATGGGCGGGCAGGATAGCGACGCAGCAGGGCAGGCGGGCTGCGACACGCGGTCGCAGCCCGGCGCAATCACATGCCCGAATAGTTCGGGCCGCCGCCGCCCTGCGGAGTCACCCAGACGATGTTCTGGGTCGGGTCCTTGATGTCGCAGGTCTTGCAGTGCACGCAGTTCTGCGCGTTGATCTGCAGGCGCGCGTTGTCGGCTTCACCGACGAACTCATACACGCCGGCCGGGCAGTAGCGTGCCTCGGGGCCGGCGTACTCGGCCAGGTTCACCTTCACCGGAATGCTCGGATCCTTCAGCGTCAGGTGGCTGGGCTGGTTCTCGTCGTGGTTGGTGCTGCTCAGGAACACCGAGCTGAGACGGTCGAAGGTCAGCACGCCATCCGGCTTCGGGTAGGCGATGCGGGTGTGCCTGGACGCCGGTTCCAGGCAGGCATGATCCGGCTGCGTGCGGTGCAGGGTCCACGGCGGATTGCGCACGCCCAGCTTGGGCAGCAGCCACTGCTCCACGCCCGTCATCAGCGTGGCCACGGTCTGGCCCTTCTTGAACCACTGCTTGAAGTTCTTGGCCTGCTGCAGTTCGGTGAACAGCCAGCTGGCTTCGAACGCCTTGGGGTAGGCGCTCAGTTCATCGTGCTGGCGGTCGGCGGCCAGTGCATCGAACGCGGCGTCGGCGCACAGCATGCCGGTCTTGATCGCCGCGTGGCTGCCCTTGATGCGGCTGGCGTTGAGGTAGCCGGCCTCGCAGCCGACCAGTGCGCCACCGGGGAACACGGTCTTGGGCAGCGACAGCAGGCCACCGGCGGTGATCGCGCGTGCGCCATAGCCGATGCGGGTACCGCCTTCCAGGTGCTTGCGGATGTCCGGATGGGTCTTGAAGCGCTGGAATTCCTCGAACGGGCTCAGCCACGGGTTCCTGTAGTCCAGGCCGACCACGTAGCCGATGGCGACCTTGCCGCCGTCGGCGTGGTACAGGAACGCGCCGCCGTAGGTGTCGCTGTCCAGCGGCCAGCCGGCGGCATGCACCACCAGGCCCGGCTCGTGCCTGGCCGGGTCGATCTGCCACAGCTCCTTGATGCCGATGCCGTAGGCCTGCGGGTCCCTGCCTTCGTCCAGCTTGTAGCGGGCGATCAGCTGGCGGCCGAGGTGGCCGCGCGCGCCTTCGGCAAACACCGTGTACTTCGCGTGCAGCGCCATCCCGCGCTCGAAGGCCGGGCCGATGCTGCCGTCCTTCTCGATGCCCATGTCGCCGGTGGCCACGCCGATCACTTCGCCGTTGTCGCCATACAGCACTTCGGCGGCGGCGAAGCCGGGGAAGATCGCCACTTCCAGCGCCTCGGCCTGCTGCGCCAGCCAGCGGGTCACTTCACCGAGGCTGATGATGTAGTTGCCTTCATTGTGGAAGCACTCCGGCAGCAGCGCGTTGGGCGTGCTGCGCGAACCGGTCTCGCTGAGGAACAGGAATTCGTCGCGGGTGACCTTCTGCTTCAGCGGTGCGCCACGCTCGGCCCAGTCCGGGAACAGTTCGGTCAGCGCACGCGGGTCCATCACCGCACCGGACAGCACGTGCGCGCCCGGCTCGGAACCCTTTTCCAGAATGCATACCGACAGTTCGCGGCCAGCTTCGATCGCGCGCTGGCGCAGGCGGATCGCGGTGGCCAGGCCGGCAGGACCGGCGCCGACGATCACCACGTCGAATTCCATTACTTCACGCGGGGGCAGGGCGTTGGCTTCAGCGCTCATCGATTGCATGACTCGTGGGTAGGGCCGGCATCGGGGCCACCGGCGGTGCCTGGGAATCGCGCGTGCGGCCACGGGCGAAACGGTTGTTTGAATGTGTCAGGGTACCGGGCCGCGCGTGATCGAGCTAGATAGACGCCGTTCACCGCACGATTGCTGCAGCGCAGCGTAATGTCCCGGCCCCGGATGACCGACAATGGCCGGGTCCTGACTGCGCGTGAGTGCCATGGCTTTGCATCCGTACGATCTGTTCGATGTCCGTTCCCTGCTCAGCGAGGAAGAGCGCGCGGTGCAGGACAGCGTGGCCCGCTTCACCAACGAGCGCGTGCTGCCGATCATCGGCGATGCCTTCGACCAGGCCCGTTTCCCCGCCGAACTGGTACCGGAGATCGCGTCTCTGGGCCTGCTCGGTGCGACCCTGCCGGCCGCGTACGGTGGCGGCGACCTGGGTGCGGTCAGCTACGGCCTGATCTGCCAGGAGCTGGAACGCGGCGACTCGGGCCTGCGCAGTTTCGTCTCGGTGCAGAGCTCGCTGTGTATGTACCCGATCTACGCCTACGGCAGCGAGGAACAGCGCCGCCAATGGCTGCCGGCGATGGCGCGCGGCGAACTGATCGGCTGCTTCGGCCTGACCGAGGCGCACGGTGGGTCCGATCCGGCCAGCATGAAGACCCGCGCGGTGCGCGACGGCAGTGACTGGCGCATCAGCGGCAGCAAGATGTGGATCACCAGCGGCCCGGTGGCCGACCTGGCCATCGTCTGGGCACAGACCGAGGACGGCATCCAGGGCTTCGTGCTGGAGAAGGGCATGGCCGGCTTCACCACGCAGGAAATCAAGCACAAGATGAGCCTGCGCGCATCGCTGACCGGTGCGCTGTTCTTCGATGACGTGCGCGTGCCTGACAGCCACCGGCTGCCGAACGTGAAGGGCCTGAAGGGCCCGCTGGGCTGCCTGACGCAGGCCCGTTACGGCATCAGCTGGGGTCCGATCGGCGCGGCCATTGCCTGCCTGGACGAAGCACTGGGCTATGCCAAGGAACGCGTGCTGTTCGGTCGCCCGCTGGCCGCCACCCAGAGCGCGCAGATCAAGCTGGCGGAAATGGCCCGCCGCATCACCACCGCGCAGCTGCTGGCCCTGCAGCTGGGCCGGCTGAAGGAAGCCGGCCAGCTGCAGCCGCAGCAGGTCAGCCTGGCCAAGTGGAACAACTGCCGCATGGCCATCGACATCGCCCGCGAGTGTCGCGATCTGCTGGGTGGGGCTGGCATCACCACCGAACACGTGGCGATCCGGCATGCACTGAACCTGGAATCGGTGATCACCTATGAAGGCACCGAGACCGTGCACCAGCTGGTGATCGGCCGCGAACTGACCGGCATCAACGCGTTCTGAGTGCACCGGTAGTGCCGGCCGCTGGCCGGCATTGCCGGGTAGGATGCACGCGCCCCGGGCAACGTAAGGGCGCCCACTCCTGATTGATCCAGGCGGAAGGCATCCACGCATGGCGTGGATCTACTGCGCGGTTGTCGGGTCCGCCTTGAAGCGAGCCGAGCACCGCAGGTCCGGCGGGGGCGAAGAGGCGCGGGTGTCTGAGCGCAGCGAGTTCCGCGCCGTCCCCCGGCGGGCCGAGGAGCGCAGGGTACCGGTGCGCAGCACCGGCTCGCGGATGGCGGCGCGTTTCTTTGGTTACTTTCTTTGCGCGAGCAAAGAAAGTGACACACGTGAGCTACGCGCCGCCAGCAAACCCATGCTGCCGCCACGCCTCGTACATCACCACGGCAACCGTGTTGGAAAGATTGAGGCTGCGGTTGCCCGGCCGCATCGGCAGGCGCAGGCGGCGGCCATCCGGCAGTGCATCCAGCACGTCCTGCGGCAGGCCGCGGCTTTCCGGGCCGAACAGGAAGGCATCGCCATCTTCGAACGCCACGCTGTCGTAGCGCACGCTGGCCCGAGTACTGAGTGCGAACACCCGCTTCGGTGCGATCCGCGCCAGCGCGGTGTCCAGGTCCGGGTGCACCTGCAGGCGCGAGTACTCGTGGTAGTCCAGGCCGGCGCGCTTGAGCTGCTTGTCTTCCAGTGCGAAGCCGAGCGGCTCGACCAGGTGCAGCTGCGCGCCGGTGTTGGCGCAGAGCCGGATCACATTGCCCGTGTTGGGCGGGATTTCCGGTTGGAACAGGATCACGTGGAACGGGGGCGCGGCATTCATCGGCGCAGTGTACCTGCGACGGCGGCCGGCTTTACGGCGCACGCCCTGCGCTGGGCAGGGCGGCACCGATTACGGGCGCAGCAGGACCTGGGCGGTTTCGGTGGCCAGTGCCTGCAGGTCGGCAGCGCTCGGACGCACCTGCAGGGCCGGCAGGTTGACGATGACCGAGTTGGCGACGTTGGTGGCGGCGGCGGCCAGGGTGGCGGCGTAGCGCTGGGCTTCCAGTTCGGCGGCCAGGGCGACGCGCTGTTCCAGGCTCGGGCGCACTTCCACCGAGGCCAGCGTGGTGATCGGCATCGCGGCGGCCACCGGGGCGGCGACGTAGCCATCGCGCTCGGCCAGCTGATCAGCGCTCGGACGCACTTCCACGGTGGCCAGGGTCGGGATGCCGCTGGCGCGTTCCCAGGCCTGCTGGGCCAGCTGGTCGGCGGCCGGGCGGACCTGCACGGTGTCCAGGGTCTTGATGGATTCGGAGGCCTGCACCGACGAAACAACCGCGGTGCCGGCGATCAGGGCGATGGCGATGGCAATGGTCTTGGCGTTCATGACGGGGCCTGTTTAGTGTTGGTGAGCAGTGGTGTGGTAGTAAGGTAGTACACCGATTCTGGGCTTGCAAGGAAAATTTTCGATTTCCTGCATTTGTTCAGCCTTCAGTCAGCTTTTGTCTGAAGCCCTTCTTGGCGCAGGAAATACCAAGCAATCCCTGTGCCAACTTTTACTCTTTGATTTGCAAGGGTTTTTTATGGGCTTCAACGTGTCCGCCGGGCGGACACCTGTCCATTCGATGTGCTGCGGACACTGTCCGGACGCCGCCTGCGGGGGCATGTGACCGCCTTTACCCGGGCGCAAAGGGCGCGCGGATGGCGCAGTGGGGCGAACACCCCCAGTGACTGCCGACCGATTCCTGCCACTGCGCGCGCAGGCTAGGATCGGGGTTCACCTACGTGACCAAGGATCTGGATATGTCTTTCGCCGTTCGCCCGCGCGCTGCACTGCTGGCTGTCGCCCTCAGCACCGCCCTGGGCACGCTTGCGCCCACCTCCGCGCTGGCCGCCAAGCCGGCGGCACCGGCCAGGGTCGACATTCCGTATGAGCAGTTCACCCTGCCCAACGGCCTGCGCGTGATCGTGCATACCGATCGCAAGGCGCCGATCGTGGCGGTCAACGTGTGGTACCACGTCGGCAGCAAGGACGAACCGGCCGGCCGCACCGGCTTTGCGCACCTGTTTGAACACCTGATGTTCCAGGGCAGTGAAAACCACGACGGCGAATTCTTCGAACCGTTCAAGCAGGTCGGTGCCACCAACCAGAACGGCACCACCAATACCGATCGCACCAACTACTTCGAGAACGTGCCGACCACCGCGCTGGACATGGCGTTGTGGATGGAATCGGACCGTATGGGCCATCTGGTGGGCGCGATCGACCAGGCTGCGCTCGACGAACAGCGTGGCGTGGTGCAGAACGAGAAGCGCCAGGGCGAAAACCAGCCCTATGGCCAGGTGTGGGAACAGCTCAACCGCGCGCTGTATCCGGTGGGCCACCCGTACCACCACAGCGTGATCGGCTCGATGAACGATCTCAACGCTGCCTCGCTGGACGACGTCAAGACCTGGTTCCGCACCTGGTACGGCCCCAACAACGCGGTGCTGGTGCTGGCCGGTGACATCGATCTGGCCACCGCCAAGGAAAAGGTCGCCAGGTACTTCGGCAGCATCCCGGCCGGCCCGACCATGGCGCAGCCGAAGGTGGACGTGGCCAAGCGGCCGGCCGACACCCGCGAGGTGATGACCGACAAGGTGCCGCAGGCACGCATCTACCGCGCCTGGAACGTACCGCAGGTCGGCACCACCGACGTCGACCAGCTGCAGCTGCTGGCCTATGTGCTTGGCGGCGCCAAGTCCTCGCGCCTGAGCCAGCGACTGCAGCACCAGGACAAGCTGGTGGACAACGTCAGCGCCGGCGCCTACGCCTCGCAGCTGGGTTCCAACTTCCTGATCATGGCCACGGTGAAGCAGGGCCAGGATCCGGCCAGGGTCGAAAAGATCATCGATGCGGAAATCGAGCGGCTGCTCAAGGATGGCCCGACCAGCGAAGAGCTGGCACGCGCCAAGACCGGCTCGCGCGCGGCGTTCATCCGTGGCATCGAGCGCATCGGCGGCTTCGGTGGCAAGGCCGATGCGCTGGCCGAGTGCGCGGTCTACACCGGCGACCCGGGCTGCTTCCGCACCTCGCTGGCCAACATCGACAAGGCCACCGCTGCCGACCTCAAGCGCCTGGCTGCGCAGTGGCTGGACAAGGGCAGCCATACGCTGGTGGTCGAGCCGGGTGAACGCGTGGCGCTGAAGGAAGAACCCTCGCAGGCGCCGAAACCGTTCAATGTGCCGGCCGTGGACCCGAAGTACAGCACCCTGCCTGATCAGGTGGACCGCAAGGCAGGCGTGCCGCAGACCCGTGAATTCCCGCAGCTGAAGTTCCCTGCCCTGCAGCGCGCCACGCTGAAGAACGGCACCCAGGTGGTGCTGGCCGAGCGCCACGAGATTCCGGTGGTGCAGTTCAGCTACCAGTTCCCGGGTGGCTTCACCGCCGACCAGGGCCGCAAGCCGGGCACCGCCAACTTCACCATGAACCTGATGACCGAAGGCGCCGGCAAGCTCGGCTCGCTGGCTTTCGCCGATGCCGCCGATGCGCTGGGTGCCAGCCTGGACGCCGGTGCCGGCTTGGATTCGGTGACCGTCGACATGTCGGCACTGAAGGAGAACCTGGTGCCGTCGCTGGCCCTGTACCGCGATCTGCTGCGCGAGCCGCGCTTTGAACAGGGCGAGATCGACCGGGTCAAGGCAACCTGGATCGCCGGCATCCAGCAGGAGAAGGTCAACCCGAACGCAGTGGCCATGCGCGTGCTGCCGCCGCTGCTGTACGGCAAGGGCCATCCGTACGCCATTCCGTTCACCGGCAGCGGTGATGAAGCGGCCATCAGCGGCCTGACCCGCGAAGATCTGGTCGACTTCCACCGCGACTGGCTGCGCCCGCAGAACGGCACCCTGATCGTGGTGGGTGATACCACGCTGGCCGAGATCGTGCCGCTGCTGGACAAGCAGCTGGGTGACTGGAAGGCCGCAGGTGATGCGCCGCAGGTGAAGGCGGCCACCGATGTGGCGCTGCCGAAGGGCCCGCGCGTGTTCCTGATCGATCAGCCGGGTGCGGTGCAGGCCAATCTGTTCGCCGGCCAGGTGGTGCCGCCGTCCAGTGCCGCCAGCTCGACCCGCTTCGACATCGCCAACGGTGTGATCGGTGGCGACTTCACCTCGCGCCTGAACATGAACCTGCGCGAGGACAAGCACTGGTCCTACGGTGCGCGCAGCGGCGCGACCAGCTCGGTCGGCCAGCGCCCGTGGATGGCCAGCGCGCCGGTGCAGATCGACAAGACCGGCCCGGCGATGGCGGAAATGCGCAAGGAGATCGCCGCGTTCGCCGATGGCAGCAAGCCGGCGACCGCTGCCGAGGTCAACCGCATCCGCAACATCCAGACCCTGAGCCTGCCCGGTGCCTACGAGACCGCCAGTGCGGTGGCAGCGACCATCGGTTCGATCGTGCAGTTCAAGCGCCCGGACGATTACGTGCTGCGTCGCAAGGCCGAGATCGAGGCGATGACCCCGGCGCAGGTGCAGCAGGCCGCGGCCGAGATCAAGCCGCAGGCCCTGACCTGGGTGGTGGTGGGTGACCTGAAGCAGACCGAAGCGGCGGTGCGCGCGCTGAACCTGGGCGAGGTGACCGTGATCGATGCCGAAGGCAACCCGGTCAAGAAATAAGGGATGTGCCTGCCCGCCCCGGCGCGCAGGCCTCCCCAGGTAGTGCCGGCCGCTGGCCGGCAACCCCGTCATGCATCCGGGGTCAGAGCCCCCTGCG
>NZ_LLXV01000026.1 GCF_001431665.1 Stenotrophomonas beteli
CCCCGCCTTCGACAGTTTCCCGCGCTCCGTCGTAGAGCCGAGCCCCTGCTCGGCTGCTCTTAGTTCGTCGGATGCTTTTTTGTTCAATCGTCGAGATATTCGATTTCGATGGAGATTCGTCTACGCATGGCGTGGATCTACCGTGGCTGCCGGATTGGGTCCGGGGCAGATCCCTTACACTGGCGGCCTCTTCATCCCTGCCCATCCGATGAACCTTCCCCTGCACTTCGGCCTGCTCGGCACCCTGGAAGCGGGCGCCATCGCCCTGCTGGTCGGCCTGCTGGTGTACTTCCTGTGGTCGCGGTTGTGCCGGCTGCTGCACTGGACGGTGGGTCACGCGATCGGCTGGTCCTGTGTCATCGCCGTGATCATCTCCGCTGGCATCGATGCCTGGAAGCTGTTCTACATGGGTATCGTGCGGCTGGAGTCGCCGCTGTACGCGCGCATCTTCCTGTCCAGCATCCACGATCCAAACGAACTGGGCAGCCGGGTGGTGCTGGAAATCGCCGGCGCGCTCGCCGGTGTTGCCCTTGGTTGGGTGTTGTTCAGTTCGCGGTCATCGGAAAAAACAGTCGACTGACGCAGGTTTTTCGTTGGCAGCCGGTTAAATCCGGGCGTGCTGAATGCCCATCTTATGAGCTGCTCACCCGGACCTAACCAGCGCGCTAATGCATGCGCGCGGACCAGTGGTTAATCGCGCGTGTGGGTGCCGGTCGCAACGCAAAATCGATTCAGAAAGGCGGTGGCAGGGTAGGTGCCGTGCGGAGACAACACGCCGCGCAACACCACCCAATCGGTAGGAGACACCCCTGATGACTATTCGCAACCGCAAGCCCCTGATCGCCCTGATCGTCGCCGCCGGCAGCGTGCTGGCCATCCCGGCGATGGCGCAGTCGGCCAAGCAGCAGGCCGCGCAGGCACAGAACGAGGCCGCCCAGGCCCAGCAGGCAGCGGCACAGGCGGGCCAGGCGGCTGACCAGGCAACCAATGCGGCCGCATCGGCGTCGGCCCAGGCCAACGGCGGTGGCCAGACCTGGGCCAGCATCGATACCGATGGCAATGGCACCATCAGCAAGACCGAGGCTCAGGTGAACGCGGGCCTGGCCCAGGTGTTCGACCAGGCCGATAGCAACAAGGACGGCGAGCTGAGCGCCGATGAGTACAAGGCCTACGTGGCCGCCCAGCAGGCCGGCGCGGGTGCCGGCGCGGCGCAGGGCCGCTGATCCATACCTGATTCGGGACAACCGGTGCATGGGAACCCGGGCGGCTACGGCCGCCCGGGTTTTTCTCGTCACCATGGCCCCTGTATCCTTGGCCGATGAATACCTCCATGCCTGCGCCGTCGCGCGCCATCGGCCTGGTCGGTTTTGACGGTGACGATACGCTGTGGAAGAGCGAGGACTACTACCGCAAGGCCGAGCAGGATTATCTTGACCTGCTGTCGCGCTACGTCGATGTGCATGACACCCAGACCGCGCGCCACCTGCTGGAAGTGCAGCAGCGCCACCTGGGCACCTTCGGCTATGGCGTGAAGAGCATGACCCTGTCGATGATCGAAGCGGCCATCGACATCACCGGGCAGCGCATCGAAGCGAAGGACATCCAGCGCATCCTCGATATCGGCCATGCCACCCTGGGGCATCCGGTCGAGCTGATCGACGGCGTGCGCGAAGCGGTGGCGGCCATCGCCGAGCACTACCCGGTGGTGCTGATCACCAAGGGCGATCTGTTCCACCAGGAAGCGAAGATCAAGGTCGCTAACCTGGCCGAGCTGTTCCCGCGCATCGAGATCGTCTCGGAGAAGGACCCGGAAACCTACGCCCGCGTGCTGGCCGAATTCGACCTCCCGATGCAGCGCTTCGTGATGGTCGGCAACTCGCTGCGTTCGGATATCGAGCCGGTGGTCACCCTGGGTGGCTGGGGCGTGCACACGCCGTACGCGGTGACCTGGGCGCACGAGACCCAGCACGGCGTGGCCGATGACGAGCCGCGCATGGTCACCGCCGACAGCGCCCACGATTGGCCAGCCGCGCTGGAGGCGATCGAGGCCAAGGCTGCGGCGGCGGCCTGACAAGGGGCGGCGGCTGCGGCAGAATCGGGGCATGAACGTCCGACTGCACGCGCTGTTGTTGTCGCTGCTGTTGGCGCCGGCCACCGTGCTGGCCCAGCAGACCGCCGAGCGTTCGGCGGCCTATGAGGTGGAAACCGGCGACAGTTGGGTCGATGCCCAGCTGCAGGACATCAACCACTACGCCGAACGCTACCCGGACGCTTTCCTCGACGAAGTGTCGCGCTACGCCGATGTCCCCCGCGGTTACATCAATGCGCTGTTCACCACCCATGGCTGGCAGGCCGGCGATATCTATTTCGCGTGTTTCTGGGCCGAGGCCAGTGGCCAGACCTGCCGCGACAGCGTGCGCGCCTTCAGCCAGGACCCGGACGGCGGCTGGGAGGCCGTGGTGAAGCGGATGCCCGCCAAGCCGGACAACCTGCATTACCGCGCCGTGCGCCATGCCATCGTGGCCAGTTACCAGCACTGGGACCGGCCGATCACCCTGGATGCCACCCTGAAGCGCCAGTTGAAGCGGTAGTGCCGGCCCCAGGCCGGCAACCTGGGGATACCCGCTCGCAGTGGATGCCCGCCAGCGGCCGGCACTACCGATCTGTTTCATGTTGCTCTGCATATCGCCGCCGCCCCCCGCTCCGGCGACAATACGGGTCCGAGCTGTTCCCCGTTCCCGTAATCGAGTGACTGATGAGCGCCTCTTTCGTTTCGCCTGATGTGATCCGCCGCCTGTTCGCACAGGCCATGTCCCGCATGTACCGCACCGAAGTGCCGCTGTACGGCACGCTGGTGGAACTGGTGGAGCGGATCAATGCACAGGTGCTTGCGCAGGACCCGGCGCTGGCCGCGCAGCTGCAGCGCAACGATGAGCGTGCGCGCCTGGATGAAGAGCGCCATGGCGCGATCCGCGTCGGCACTGTGCAGGAACTGGCCACGCTGCGCCGCCTGTTCGCGGTGATGGGCATGTACCCGGTCGGCTACTACGACCTGTCGGTGGCCGGCGTGCCGGTGCATTCGACCGCATTCCGCCCGCTGACCGGCGCCGCGCTGGCGCAGAATCCGTTCCGCGTGTTCACCTCGCTGCTGCGCCTGGAGCTGATCGAAGACGAAGGCCTGCGTGCCGAATCGGCGAAGATCCTGGCACGCCGCCGCATCTTCACCGACGGCGCGCTGGCGCTGATCGACCAGGTCGAGCGAGACGGCGGCCTGTCGCAGGCCGATGCCGAGCGCTTCGTCCAGGAGGCGCTGGAGACCTTCCGCTGGCACGGCGACGCCACGGTCGACCTGCCGACCTACCACGCGCTGCACAACGCGCACCGGTTGGTGGCCGACGTGGTCAGTTTCCGCGGCCCGCACATCAACCATCTGACCCCGCGCACGCTGGATATCGACGCTGCGCAGGCGGCAATGATCGAGCACGGCATGGCGGCCAAGGCGGTGATCGAAGGTCCGCCGCGCCGCGCCTGCCCGATCCTGCTGCGCCAGACCAGCTTCAAGGCGCTGGAGGAAGCCGTGCATTTCCCGGATGCGGACGGTGGCGATGCCGGCACCCATACCGCGCGCTTCGGCGAGATCGAACAACGCGGCCTGGCGCTGACCCCGAAGGGCCGCGCGCTGTACGACCAGTTGCTGTCGCAGGCACGCGATGCCGGTGGCGAAGGCAGTACGGGCGGTGACTACGGCCAGCGCCTGCAGGCGGTGTTTGCCAGCTTCCCGGATGACCACGACACCCTGCGCCAGGAAGGCCTGGGCTATTACCGCTACCAGTTGACCGACGCCGGCCGCGCCGCACCCGAACGCGTGGCCGATCTGCCCGCCGAAGTGCTGGTGGCCGCCGGCCTGGCCACGGCCGACCCGATCGTCTATGAGGATTTCCTGCCGGTCAGTGCCGCGGGCATCTTCCAGTCGAACCTGGGTGGCGAAGAACAGCGCGCCTATGCCGCGCATGCCAACCGCGAGGCCTTCGAGCAGGCGCTGGGCGTGGCGGTGAATGACGAATTCGAGATCTACGAGCGGCTGCAGGCCGAGTCGCTGGCGGCGCTGCGCGGGTAAACCGCTTGCCGTGGAGCCGAGCGTGGGCTCGGCTCTACATTGATTCTGCGGAGCTGCCCTTTGTAGAGCCGAGCCATGCTCGGCTGCCGAGGAAAGCAGTCGAGCATGGCTCGCCTCTGCAAAAACGGGTTTCAGCCCATCATCGTGCCGGTATCCAGCCAACGCTGGTGCCACGACAGCGCTTCCGGCAGCAGGTGCGGGGTGTGCTTGCCGTAGCTCTCGCGGCTGGCACGGTCGAAGTAGTCCTGCAGCTGCGGGCGGAAATCCGGGTGCGCGCAGTTGTCGATCAGCACCTGCGCGCGCTTGCGCGGGGTCAAGCCACGCAGGTCGGCCAGGCCCTGTTCGGTGACGATCACCGACACGTCGTGCTCGGTGTGGTCGACATGGCTGGCCATCGGCACGATCGCCGAAATGGTGCCGTTCTTGGCGGTGGACGGGCTCAGGAACGCCGACAGGAAACCATTGCGGGCAAAGTCACCGGAACCGCCGATGCCGTTCATGATCCGCGTGCCCATCACGTGCGTCGAATTGACGTTGCCGTAGATGTCCACCTCGATCATGCCGTTCATGCCGATGCAGCCGAGGCGGCGCACCAGTTCCGGATGGTTGGAGATTTCCTGCGTGCGCATGATGATGCGCTCGCGGTAGAAATCGATGTTCTCCTTGAACGCCTCATTCGCCTGCGGGCTCAGCGCGAAGCCGGTGCACGACGCGTAGCTCAGCACGCCGTCGCGCAGCAGGTCGAGCATGCCGTCCTGGATCACTTCGGTGAACGCGGCCAGGTCGCGGAAGCCGCTCTTGGCCAGGCCGGCCAGTACCGCATTGGGAATATTGCCCACGCCCGACTGCAGTGGCAGCAGGTTCGGCGGCAGGCGGCCCTTCTTCACCTCGTGCTTGAGGAACTCGATCAGGTGCGAAGCGATCTGCTCGCTGGTCGCATCGATCGGGCTGAACGGGCTGTTGCGGTCCGGGCCATTGGTGCGCACCACCGCCACGATCTTGTCCGGGTCGCAGCGCAGTGCGGTATCGCCGATGCGGTCGTTGGCGTTCACCAGCGGAATCGGCTTGCGGTGCGGCGGCAGCGCGGTGCCGTAGTAGATGTCATGCATGCCGTCGACGCCGGCCGGCTGCCATTCGTTGACCTCGACGATCACTTTCTTCGCCAGGTCCAGCCAGGTCTTGTTGTTGCCGACCGAGGTGGAGGGCACCAGCGAGCCATCTTCGCGGATGGCCGAGACTTCGATCACGGCCGTATCGATCTCGCCGTAGAAGCCGAACCACACGTGCTGGGCGACGTGGCTGAGGTGGATATCGATGTAATCCAGCTTGCCCTCGTTGATGCGGTTGCGCGCGTCCGGGTCGCTCTGGAACGGCATGCGCATGGCGATGCCATCGGCCTTGGCCAGCGCGCCATCGAGCTCCGGCGCGGTGGAGGCGCCGGTCATCAGCTTGATCTGGAAGGGATTGCCCTGGGCGTGCACCGCTTCGATGCGGCGGGCCAGTTCGACGGGAACGGCCTTGGGATACCCGGAGCCGGTAAAGCCGCTCATGGCCACGGTTTCGCCGGGCTGGATCAGCGCGGCTGCGGCCTCGGCAGAGACCACGCGGTCACGAAGACGCGCGTTGGCGATGCGATCAACAGACATGACGACAGTGTTTCAGGGGGGAAAGCCGATTATCGGCCATCCTCATCCGTACGGGGGGTTCTACCTTCGTGGAATGGCTTTTCCCCGCAGGCCTCAACCATACCCACCGGTTTTGTTTTGCAGTGCAGCGTGCAAACTGCTTTCGCAGCCCGCACGATGGCCCTGCATCCCGACGTGGGGGAGGGAGCAGAGCCCGCTGGCAGTTCGCTGCAAGCGGGCTTTTTTATTGCCGCTCACCCAGTATGAATGCGCGCGACCACCGGGTCGGATCCTTTCGCCACGGGCAGAAGGCTCTGACCCGCGCAGTGCCAGCAATCTGGGGTCAGAGCCCTTCGCCGTTGGCAAAGGGATCCGACCCCGCGAGAATCGATGCATGACCCTCGCCCCCGCCGATCTGCCCACCTCCCTGCAGCCCCTTGTCGACCGCGCGCTGGCGCGCCTGGCCCAGGTCCTGCCCGAGCCCGTCCCGGCCGACCTGTTGCCGTTGCTGACCCGGCTGGCGGTGGCCAGCGACTTCGCGCTGGACACCCTGGTGCGGCAACCGGCGCTGCTGGCGCAGCTGGCCGCGCCCGGCTGCCCGCCGATCCCGGCGCCGGTGCTCGACCCGCTGCAGCCCAGTGACTGGCCGGCGCAGCTGCGGCGCTGGCGCGCGGCGATGTCCACGCGACTGATCTGGCGCGACCTGGCCGGGCTGGACGATGTGGCGCAGACCCTGGCCGGCGCCACCACCCTGGCCGAAGATTGCCTGCGGCTGGCACTGGACGCCCTGCAGCAGGAGTTCGCGCAGCGCCACGGCATGGTCCGCGATGCCGTGGGCAACCCGCAGCAGCTGGTGGTGTTCGGCCTGGGCAAGTTGGGCGGCGGCGAACTCAACTTCAGTTCCGATATCGACCTGGTCTACGCCTACCCGCACGGCGGCGAGTCCGATGGCCTGCGCGCGCTGGCCGCCGAAGAGTATTTCGCCCGCCTCGGCCAGCGCCTGGCCAAGCTGCTGGACGAAACCACCGTCGATGGCTTCAGCCACCGCGTCGACCTGCGCCTGCGCCCGTTCGGCAGCGCCGGGCGCGTCGCGCTGTCGTTCGCGGCGATGGACCAGTATTTCCAGCGCGAAGGCCGCGACTGGGAGCGTTACGCATGGCTGAAGGCGCGCGCGGTGGCCGGTGATATCGCCGCCGGTGAAGCATGGCTGCAGACCCTGCGCCCGTTCGTCTACCGCCGCTACCTGGACTTCACCGCGCTCGATGGCCTGCGCGAGATGAAGGCGGCGATCACCGCCGAGGTCGCGCGCCGCGAACTGCATGAAGACATCAAGCGGGGTGCCGGTGGCATCCGCGAGATCGAGTTCCTGTGCCAGGCATTGCAGCTGATCCGTGGCGGCCGCGAGCCGGCGCTGCGCGAGCGCCGCCTGCTGGTGGCGCTGGACGCGCTGGTCGCCGCCGGACAGATCGCGCCGGACGATGGCGCTGCGCTGCGCGAGGCCTACCTGTTCCTGCGTCGCCTGGAAAACCGCCTGCAGATGCTGCGCGATGCGCAGACCCACGTGCTCCCCGGCGACGCGTTGGACCGCGAGCGCATCGCCGTCGGCCTCGGTTACCCGGACTGGGACGTGCTGCGCGCGGCGCTGGCCGTGCAGCAGCAGCGGGTCAGTACCGAATTCGCCGCGCTGCTGGCCCCGCGCAAGGGCCAGGCCGCGCCCGACGCGCTGGCCAACTACTGGCGCAGCCTGCCCGAGGGCAGCAACGCACCGCTGCTGGCCGAGGCGGGTTTCCTCGACGCCAATGGTGCCGATCAGTCGCTGCGCGATTTCGCCCAGGGCACCGGCGTGAAGTCGCTGTCCGACGCTGCGCGTGCACGCCTGGACCGCGTGCTGCCGGCGCTGCTGCATGCGGCCACGCGTTCGCCGCAGCCCGATGCCGCGCTCAAGCGCGTGCTTGGCCTGCTGCAGGCGGTGCTGCGCCGGACCAGCTATCTCGCGCTGCTGGACGAACAACCGAGCGCGTTGGCGCGGCTGGTCGATGTGCTGGCGCGCAGCGCGCTGCTGGCCGAACGGCTGGCGGCGTATCCGCTGCTGCTGGACGAACTGCTGGATGTGCGCGTGTCCGGTCCGATGCCCGATGCCGCCGGCATGCTGGCCGAATGCCAGCAGGTGCTGGCGGTCGAAGATCCCGAATCGGCACTGCGCTGGCTCAACGAGACGCGGCTGGCGCTCAGCTTCCGCATGGCGATGGCCACGCTCGATGGCCGTCAGGGCGCGGTGGACAGCACCCGGCAACTGGCCGAGCTCGCACAGGCGGTGGTGGTCACGGTGCTGGCGATGGCCGAGGCGGACATGCGCGCCGCGCACGGCGCGATTCCCGGTGGGCGCTTCGCGATCATCGGCTACGGCAGCCTCGGCGGGCTTGAGCTGGGCTTCGGTTCCGACCTGGACCTGGTGTTCCTGCACGACAACCCGGCCGGCGTGGAGGCCAGTGATGGCGCGCGCCCGCTGGAGCCGGGCCGCTGGTATGCGCGGCTGGCGCAGAAGGTGATGGCCCTGCTCGGCGCGGTCACCGCCGCCGGCCGCCTGTACGACATCGATGTGCGCCTGCGCCCGGACGGTGGCAAGGGTTCGCTGGTGTCTTCGCTGGCCAGCTACACCGAATACCAGCGCGAACGCGCATGGACCTGGGAACACCAGGCGCTGGTGCGCGCACGCGGCGTGGCCGGTGATGCCAGCCTGCTGGCCGATTTCGAACAGGTGCGTGCACAGACGCTGGGCCGTGAGCGCGATCCGGCCACGCTGTATGCCGACGTGTTGAAGATGCGCGGCCGCATGCGCACCGAACTGGACCGCAGCGATGCCGCGCGGCTGGACCTGAAGCAGGGCGCCGGTGGCGTGGTGGACCTGGAATTCCTGCTGCAGACCGGCGTGCTGGCGCGCAGCGCGCAGCATCCGGCGCTGCTGCAGCCGCGCGACACACCATCGTTGATCGACGCACTGGCGGTTGCCGGTTTCCTGCCGGAAGAGACCGCGCAGGCGCTGCATGCGGCGCACGCCACCCTGCTGGATGTCGGCCTGGCCTGCACGCTGGACCGGCGGCCGCGGCTGGCGGTCACCACGCCTGCCATTGAGGACGCGTGTGCAGCGATCACCGTCGCGTGCAGAGCTTCAGCGTTGCCGTTCGCCTGAGCGGGTGCAGATGCTGCAACAGCCTTGGGTGGGTGCCGATCGTAGGAATGGCCCGGCGATGGCCTGCTATTGGTAGGTGCCGACCGTTGGTCGGCACAATCTGCCGGCAGGGATGAACTCTGAAGGAGCGTGCCGACCAACGGTCGGCACCTACCAGAGCATGCAGGGTCAGCTGGTGGCGCGCAGCGGCGCCATCTTCCACAACAACGCGCGGAACGGGGCCAGCAGGCAGACGCCGATCGCCAGCTTCACCGCCAAGTCGCCCGCGGCCCAGCTCACCCATGGCAGGCTGGAACCGGCAAACGCGATCGACCAGAAGATCGTGGTGTCCACGGTCGCGCTGCAGGTGGTGGCCACCATCGGTGCGCGCCACCAGCTGCCACGGCGCAGGCGGTCGAAGACCGTGATGTCCAGCAGCTGCGCCACGATGAACGCCGAACACGAGGCAATGGAGATGCGCGGCGTGGCCACCCAGACCGACAGCACCACCGCCACCAGGAAGCCGATCCACGCCACGCGGCGTGCCGGCCCCGGGCCGAAACGGCGGTTGATCAGGTTGCTGACCAGGAACGCCACTGGATAGCTGAAGGCACCCCAGGTCAGCCAGTCGTTGATCGGGTACTGCACCAGCACGTTGGACAGCAGCACCACCGCGCCCATCGCCAGGACCGCCAGCACCAGGGCGCGTGGAGTCAGCGGGGCAAACACGGGGGCAGGACGCACGGACATGGCGAGCGAGAGGGACCAGGGGAATCGTCCATTATCCGCCCGGCCCCCGGCAAAGCCAAAACCGGTCGTTCAGCTTTACAGCGCTTCGCTCATCACATCGCCAGCGGCGTAGGCGGTGGGCACGTAGGCCAGTGTCTGGCCCTGCGCGCCTTTCACGTTCCAGCCGGCACCGGCCGGGGTCGGCTCGAAACGCACCTGCTGGCCGACCACGAACGCTGCCGTCGGGTCTTCGTCCTTCGGCGTGACCGGCCAATGCAGCGTGGCGGTCTGGTCGGCCTTGTCAGGCACCTGCAGCTGCACCTTGCGCTCGCCTTGCGGCGTGGTCTCCACCTTCTTCACCTCCATCGGCGGCAACGGCACCGCCTTGGTGCGGGTGGCCTTGCCGTTGCGCTCGCTGGCTTCGAACGGCGCCCTGGACAGTTCGGACAGGCCCATCGAGGCCGCCAGCGGCAACGACAGCACCACGAACGAGGTGACGATCACGCTGGCCTGGCTGCTGTTCAACTGCGGTGCGGCACCGGCATGGACGGTGGGGACCAGCAGTGCGGACAGCAGCAGGGCAGATGCGGGAACACGCAGGCAACGGAACATGCAGACCTCCAGGGAGCGAGGGAAAAGGAAAGGACTCAGGGTGCGGCGGCGGCAGCACCGGCCACCGGCACATGGGCAATCACCAGTTCCTGCTGCAGCTGGCTGCGCTGGTGCAGGAAGTCGAACACCGATTCCACCGTCACCACCGAGTAGTTGCCGGAGATGCGTTCGCCGGCGGGGTGGTCGGTGGTGGTGGCGTTGGCCACGAACAGGCGCGCACCCACGCGCTTGCCCAGGCCGATGTGCAGCACGCTGGGCTGGTACTTGTGCTGGCGCAACCACTGCTGGGCCTGTTCGCGCTTGACGATGGCCGGCGCACCATCGGCCCGGGCCATCGCCGCGGCCAGCACTTCCAGCACCCACTGGTTGGAGTTCTGGTAATCGGTGGCGAACGGATAGGCCACCACGTTGTATTTCGTTTCGTGCAGCGCCCTGGGCTGGATCGACGGTGCGGCCAGCATCGCCTTCAGCGCCGCACGCAGCGGCGGCGACGGGATGCCGATGCGCACATCGGTATGCCCCGCACTTTCACCGACAAAGTTGCCCAGGCCCTCGTGGTACAGCTGCGAGCTGTCGGTCTTGCAGCGGTTGAGCAGGTGCATCGCGCGCCAGCGGCCGTCGTCCTCGCGCAGCAGGAAGGCCAGGTGGCTGTGGCGCAGGCCGTAGCGGCTCAGGTCCTGGCCACCGCGCGCGGCAATCACCACCTCCACGTCGGGCAGCGCATCCAGGCGCTCGGCGGTGGACCAGGCCACGTCAAGGATTGCCGCCTGCGCCGCCACGCTCGGGTAGCGCTCGCGGCAGGTGCCGCTGTCGGCCAGCGCCGGTGCGGTGGCCAGCAGGCCCATGGCCAGCAGCGCGGCCGGCAGGTGGAAACGACGATCCATGTGGACAGCTCCATAGGCGGTCAGGGCCGCGTGCCGATCATACGCCGCTCAGCGCAGCGGGCGGTCCATACCCTTGCGCTTGAGCTCCCTGTCGCAAGCCTGGCTGATCGGTGCCAGCGGCGCAGCCGGAACGAGATGTTCAGAAAGCGCCGGCACTACCCCAGTGCCAGGCGCTGCTTCACTTCCGCAGCGATCCGCGCGGTCTCGCGCAGCGGTTCGATGCGGTCGTACTGCCAGTCCAGCCACTTCGGCTGCAGGCGCCCGCGTTCGCGCAGCTGCTGCTGGAAGCGCGCCAGCCGCCCCTGCACGGTATCGGCCAGCGCCACCATCACCGGCATGCGCGTGGCGCAGGCTTCAGAGAGCAGGTTCACCGAATCGGGCGATACCACCACGCGGTTGGCCCAACCGAGCAGGCCGCCATACGGATTCACCCCGTCGCCGCCATCGCCCCAGATCACGTGGGGCAGGTGGGCGAAGGTCGCGCGCAGGATATCGGCCAAGGCCGGCGGCGTGCGTCGCGAGGTGGTGGCCAGCAGGCTGCCGCCCTCGCTGCGGATCTGCTCGGCCAGCGCTTGGAACACGCCCACCATCGCGGTCTCGTCCCAGGGTGCCAGCGGCGTCGGCCCGCCCACCAGCAGCGCGGTGCGCGGGCCGGGCAGGGTGCTGAAGCCGGCGAACGCGGCGCGGCCCCAGGCCAGCCAGTCATCGTCCACCGGGTTGAGGCTGCCGAGCAGGGTCAGCACGTTGCTGCCGCGCAGGGCGTCGTGTTCGGGCACCACCACCACATCCCAATGGCGGGCGCTGATGCGCGGGTCGAGGATCTGCACCACCTGGCTGCCGCGCGTACGCAGTACGCGCAGGGCACCGGCGGCCTGGCGGCCACAGCCGATCGCCAGCGCCGGTGCCTCGCGCGCCAGCGTTGCGAAGGCCTCGCCATAGCCGTTCACATCACCGGGCAGGCGCCGTGGCGACAGCCAGCGCCAGGGCGCGCGCGGCTGCAGGAGCAGCGGCCGATGGGTGCCCTGGCGCAGCGCCGAGGCCAGCGCGACCGCCTGGCGGACATTGCCTGCACGGCCGTCCGTGACCGTCCAGGGCGTACTCGATCGTTTCACCATTGGCATTAATTCGTTTCAGCCCTGCTGGGTGTTGCAACAGTCGCGACACTCTACACTGCGGCTCGTCGATTCGCCCCGCGCCGCCCGCGGGCACTGACTTCCCTTCGCCGCCCTGGAGATCCACCGATGTCCCACGCGCTCGACGCTGCCGCCCTGGACCAGCTGTTCCGTACCGCCCGCACCCAGAACGCCTTCCTCGACAAGCCGGTGCCCGACAGCCTGCTGCAGGAACTGTACGAGCTGGTGAAGTGGGGCCCGACTGCGGCCAACACCACGCCGGCCCGCTTCGTCTTCGTGAAGTCGGCCGAGGCCAAGGCCAAGCTGGCCCCGGCCCTGTCCGAAGGCAACCATGACAAGACCATGGCCGCCCCGGTCACCGTCATCATCGGTTTCGACCTGGATTTCCACGAGAAGCTGCCGTACCTGTTCCCGCACACCGATGCCAAGGCCTGGTTCGACGGCCCGCAGGAAGGCCGCCACGAAGCCGCCCTCCGCAACGGCAGCCTGCAGGGCGCCTACCTGATCCTGGCCGCGCGTGCGCTGGGCCTGGATGCCGGCCCGATGTCCGGCTTCGACCCGGCCAAGGTCGACGCAGCCTTCTTCGCCGGCACCTCGATCAAGTCGAATTTCCTGGTCAACCTGGGTTACGGTGATCCGGCGGGCCTGTTCCCGCGCCTGCCGCGCCTGTCGTTCGACGAAGCGGCGCGCATCGCATAAGTCGCTGTATCGGTTCCGGGCCCGCTGTTCCGCGGCGGGCCATTGCTGCACCTGTACCCACCCTACGATCCGGAGAGTTCCTCAGATGAGCGCCACCCGTAAACTGCTGCTGCCGCTGGCCCTGACCCTGGCCATCGCCGCCTGCTCCAAGCCGGCCGACACCGCTGCCCCGGCCGCCGATGCCGCCGCCCCGGCCACCACCGAACAGGCCGCTGCCCCGGCTGCTGCGGCTGCCGATGCCGCTGCTGCTGCCCCGGCCGCCGAAGCGATCAAGATCGCCTCGGGCACCTACAAGCTGGACCCGAGCCACACCGACGTGCTGGCCCAGTGGAGCCACTTCGGCTTCTCCAACCCCAGCGCGCACTTCGGCAACGTTGAAGGCACCCTGGTGTACAACGCCGAAGACGTGACCAAGTCCACCGTGGAAGTGAAGCTGCCGCTGAGCGGCCTGAACAGCTTCACCGCCAAGTTCGACGAGCACCTGAAGAGCGCCGACTTCTTCGACGCCGCCAAGTTTGCCGATGCCACCTTCAAGAGCACCAAGGTGGAAGCGGCCGGCACCAACAAGCTGACCGTCACCGGCGACCTGACCATCAAGGGCATCACCAAGCCGGTCACCCTGGACGTCACCGTCAACGGCGGCGGCGAGCATCCGATGGCCAAGGTTCCGGCCGCCGGCTTCGATGCCACCACCACGCTGAAGCGCAGCGATTTCGGCGTCGGCGCCTATGCCCCGAACGTCAGCGATGAAGTGAAGATCCGCATCACCACCGAAGCCACCGGCGAAAAGCCGGCCGCTTGATGCACCCTGCTCACTCGTCGTGAGAAGGCAGAAGGCCCGCTGAAAAGCGGGCCTTTTTTTTGGGAAAGCAATCCGCGTCGATGGCGCGTGGGAACTCCGCACTGCGCGGAAAACCTGCCTTGGTAGAGTCGACTGTTAGTCGACTATCGCGCGCAGCGCTGGGTTTTCAGGCACCGCGCCGAGAGCAGTCGACTAACAGTCGACTCTACCGCTGGTCGGTTCCATCACATCGTGCGCAGCGAGCTCAGCGCAACGCGCCCATCCACGCCACACACGCCTCGCTCGGGCTCTGCTTGGCCTTCACCGTCAGCCCGCTCACGCGCACGAAGGTCTGCGCCGCCTGCGCCACCACCTGGCGGGCGATCAGCGCGGCCTGCCTGGTCGCGGCCTGCTGCTTGCGCAGCTGCACGATGTGCACCGACGGGCGGCCCACCGGCGCGTACTTCTGGTCGCGGCGCAGCACATCGGCCACCTGCGCAACTTCGAACTCGGCCTGCAGGTAGCGGTGCTGCGCCTCCACCAGCTCGCGCAGCGGCGCGCGCAGTGCGGCGGTGTCGGTGAAAGCAGCCAGTGCCGCGTCACAGGCGGCGTCATCGGCGAAGCGGGTGCGCAGCGCGTCCACGCTGGCCAGGGTCAGTTTGGCCATGTGGGCCTCGTTGCTGCAGGAAAGGAGCGCGATTGTCGCATTGCTTGGCGGCTGATGCCTTGGAACCGGGTGGCGCAATCCCTGTAGAGCCGAGCCGATGCTCGGCTCATCGCGCGCAGCGCGAGGGTTCTGCGAAGGCGGAACGAAAAGCAGCCGAGCGTGGGCTCGGCTCTACAATGGGCCGCTGTTTCATTCACGGAAGGAAGACCCATGCAGGAGGCGCAGTACTGGTTGAACGAATTCTGGGCCGGCTTGAGCGTGCTCGATCTGGCGCTGGGCAGCGTGCTGGGCACGCTGCTGGGGCTCATCGCCGGTCTGGCCGTGTGGTACGGCCTGCACCGCCGCGGCTGGCTGCAGCGGCGCAAGCGCTGGCATCACTGGCTGCTGGCCAGCTACATGGTGCTGCTGCCGCTGGCCACCGCCTTCTTCGGCCTGCAGCTGGGCTTCACCGCCGGTGCGCACCGCGCGCTGTTCAAGCAGCTGGACCATTTCCAGCCGCACCTGCAGACCCTGGTGGCCGAATGGAGCCACGGCTTCACTGATTCGCTGGATGACCCGCGCATGCGTGAAGCCTTGCGCAGCCAGGGCACGGTGGGCGACGTGGCCGATGCGGTGGCCTCGGCCTACCTCAGCGAGCACCCGCTGCCGGCGCTGGATCGCCTGGGCGACGGCGCACTGGCACGCGCCACGGGCTGGGTGATCGGCAAGGTGCGCGAAGGCGTGCTGCGCGGCCTGGTGGAAGACACCCCGGTGGACAAAGCGGGCGCACTGGGCGTGGAGCCGAAGGTGGTGCGCGAGGCGCTGACCATGCATGTCGATGAGCTGCTGCACACCCGTGGCGTGCTGCGGCTGGTGAAGGCGCAGATCAACGGCATGATGCCCGGCGTGTACTTCGGGTTGCTGCTGCCGTGGCTGTTGATCCTGCTGCTGGTGGCGCTGGAGATCTGGGCCGCGCACCGCTTCGGGTGGACGCGGCAGGTGGCGCCCAGCGCGGTAGTGCCGGCCGCTGGCCGTCAGCTGCAGGTTCCCGCCGAAGGTTCATGAGGTTGCCGGCCAGCGGCCGGCACTACCCATTGGAGGGCGTGCGGACCAACGGTCCGCACCCACCAGGCAGGTTCTGGTGCATGGGGTCAGATCCCTTTTCCACAGGAAAAGGGACCTGACCCCGAGCCGGTCAGTCGCCGTCGGTTTCGTCCGGGTGCGCCTTCCAGTAGCCGGTCGAACGGATCCAGTCGCGCGGCACGCCCAAGTGGCCTTCGATGAACTTGCGCATCATCCGCGCCCGGCGCGATTCGGTGGCGATCCAGTAGAAGACATCGCCGTCCGGTGCCTCGAAGTCGGTCAGCATGTCTTCCAGCAGGGTGCTGCTGGCGGCCGGGAAGCCGTTGCGCTCTAGCCAGTGGATGCGCACGTTCTCGTACTGCGGCAGGTCCTGGCGTTCGGCTTCATCGTTCACTTCGATGTAGGCCTGCACCTCGGCACCGTCCGGCAGCACGTCCAGCCAGCGGGCGATGGCCGGCAGTGCGGTTTCATCGCCGATCAGCACATAGGCATCAAAGCTGTCGGCCACCACGAAGGAACCGCGCGGGCCGCCGATCACCAGGGTGTCGCCCGGCTGCGCGCGCTCGGCCCACGGCCCGGCAATGCCCTGGTCGTGCAGCACGAAGTCGATGGCCAGCTCGCCGGTTTCGTGGTCCCACCAGCGCGGGGTGTAGTCGCGCGCTGGCGAGGGCTGCTTGCCCTCCGGGTAGCTGCGGCCCTCGGCGGTCAGCACCGGCAGCACCGTCTCGCCGTGGGTATTGGGGAAGAACAGCTTGATGTGGTCGTCGGCGCCAGGCGAATCGAAACCGGCCAGATCGTCGCCGCCCAGCACCACGCGGCGCATGTGCGGGGTGACTTCCTCGGTGCGCAGCACGGTCAGTTCACGGAAGCGCACATCCAGGCGCAGGCGCGTGTTGTTGTGTTCGGTCATGGGGATACCTGTAAATGGGTCGCGCGGGGGCGCGCGGCATGGGGGAGGACCTGGCGGGAATCAGTCTGGCTGGGTCGTTGAAAGCGGTGATGCCTCGCTACCGGCAGTACCGTTCAGCAGGGCCGAGGCCCGCGTCAGCAGCGCCGCCACCTCGTCCGCCTCGCCCTCGGCCCAGCGGCCGTGGTGGTGCACCAGCGCCCGCTTGAACTCGCGCAGGGCACCGGCCAGCGGCGGCGGCAGCGAGGCCTTGGTGATCTCGCGGGCGCGGTCGAAGGCGCGTCGCTGCGCCAGCCGCACCTGGGTGCGCTGCACCTTCAGCTCGAACTCGCCGGCGGCGGTGATGCGGAAGATCCGCTTGCCATCCACTTCTTCGGCCTCGATCCAGCCGGCCTGCTCGAAGCTGGCCAGCAGCGGGTACATGGTGCCGGCGCTGGGCGTGTAGGCCTGCATGAACTGGTTGCTGATCAGCTGCATCAGCTCGTAGCCATGGCGCGGCTGCTCGCCGATCAGGGCCAGCACCAGCAGGCGCAGGTCACCGCGGCTGAGCACCCGCGGCTGGCCGTTGCGGCGCGGCACCGCCGGATCGGTGGAACGGGCTCGGGGAGAAGGGGAACGGCTCATTTCGATATATCGGTAAACGAGTGTGCAAACGATATATCGATATGTCGAAAGCGACAACACTCGATCCGGCCACAAGCAGGGGTGATTTGGGCCACGGCCGGCCGTGCGGACGGCAAAAGGGGCGCCTCTTGCGAGGCGCCCCCGGGCACTGCTGTGGAAGGGAGCCAGACCGCGAAGGGCCTACTCGCCCCCACCGTGCCGCCGCGTGGGGGCCTCATCCAGAGGCAGATGCGACATGTTGTCGCCGGTTCAGTCCCCGCGCCCGGAACGTGCCGACAGCGCCAGAAGAGTTGCCCCACAACCGTCATCGGCAGCGGTAACACTGCGTCCTGCACATGGGCGCAGCGGCCCGCACGCGACAGCCCACGCAGCCGCCAAGGCCCGCCGCAGGGCCATCAAGGGCGCTGGCGAGCCCCTTGCGGACACTGGCCGCTTGCATCCATACGCCAGCGTAGCCAAGTGACGAAAGCCCTTGGTGCGCTACACTTTGCGGTCTAGAAATCTATACAACAGTCGCGCGCGTGCGTGCGGTTATGGGAGCGCTAATGAACTGGTTGAACGAGGTGCTGAACAACGACCCGAATCCTGTGGAAACCCAGGAGTGGATCGAGTCGTTGAAGGCCGTTATTGATGTCGAGGGCTCCGAGCGCGCGCATCAGCTGCTGGAAGGCATGGTGGAACTGACCCGTCGTTCGGGCGCCTACCTGCCGTTCTCTCCCACCACCGAATATGTCAACACCATCGAGCCGCAGCTCGAGGCCAAGAGCCCGGGCAATGCCGAGCTGGAATGGCGCATCCGTTCGATCATCCGCTGGAACGCGATGGCCACCGTGGTGCGCGCCAACCGCAAGCCGGGTGACCTGGGCGGCCACATCGCCTCGTTCGCCTCCGGTGCCACCCTGTACGACGTGGGCTTCAACCACTTCTGGCGCGCCCCCAGCGAGAACCACCCGGGCGACCTGCTGTTCATCCAGGGCCACAGCGCCCCGGGCATCTACGCGCGTTCCTTCCTGGAAGGCCGCATCAGCGAAGAGCAGCTGGACAAGTTCCGCATGGAAGTGGACGGCGGTGGCCTGTCCTCGTACCCGCACCCGTGGCTGATGCCGGATTACTGGCAGACCCCGACCGTGTCGATGGGCCTGGGCCCGCTGGCCGCCATCTACCAGGCGCAGTTCATGCGCTACCTGGAAAACCGTGGCCTGATCGAGAAGTCCGACCGCAAGGTGTGGTGCTTCATCGGCGACGGCGAGAGCGACGAGCCGGAAACCCTGGGCGCCATCGCGCTGGCCGGCCGTGAAGGCCTGGACAACCTGATCTTCGTGGTGAACTGCAACCTGCAGCGCCTGGACGGCCCGGTGCGCGGCAACGGCAAGATCATCCAGGAACTGGAAGGCGTGTTCCGTGGCGGCGGCTGGAACGTGATCAAGCTGCTGTGGGGCGGTTACTGGGATGCCCTGCTGGCCAAGGACAGCGACGGCGTGCTGAAGAAGCTGATGATGGAAACCGTCGACGGCGAATACCAGAACTGCAAGGCCTTCGGCGGCGCGTATACCCGGGAGCACTTCTTCGGCAAGTACCCGGAAACCGCTGCGATGGTTGCCGGCCTGAGCGACGACGACATCTGGCGCCTGAACCGTGGTGGCCACGACCCGCACAAGGTGTACGCCGCCTACCACCAGGCCGTGAACACCAAGGGCATGCCGACCGTCATCCTGGCCAAGACCGTGAAGGGTTACGGCATGGGCAGCGCCGGCGAAGCGCTGAACCCGACCCACCAGACCAAGAAGCTGGACGACGAAGCGGTGCGCCACTTCCGCGACCGCTTCAACATTCCGGTGACCGACGCGCAGCTGGCCGACGGCCAGGTGCCGTTCTACCACCCGGGCCCGGATTCGCCGGAAGTACAGTACCTGCAGGAACGCCGTGCCGCACTGGGCGGTTACCTGCCGCAGCGCCGCCGCAAGGCCGACAAGACCTTCGTGGCACCGAAGCTGGACGCCTACGAGCGCCTGCTGAAGAGCAGCGGCGAGCGCAGCTACTCCACCACCATGGCCTTCGTGCAGAGCCTGAACATCACCCTGCGCGACAAGGAACTGGGCCCGCATATCGTGCCGATCGTGGCCGACGAAGCCCGTACCTTCGGTATGGAAGGCCTGTTCCGCCAGATCGGCATCTACGCGCCGTTCGGCCAGAAGTACAAGCCGGTCGATGCCGACCAGCTGATGTTCTACCGCGAAGACCAGAGCGGCCAGGTGCTGCAGCAGGGCATCAGCGAGCCGGGTGCCATCGCCTCGTGGATGGCGGCCGGTACCAGCTACTCGGTCAGCAACGTGCCGATGCTGCCGTTCTACATCTACTACTCGATGTTCGGCTTCCAGCGCGTGGGCGACCTGGCCTGGCAGGCGGCGGACATGCGTACCCGCGGCTTCCTGCTGGGTGGCACCGCCGGCCGCACCACGCTGAACGGTGAAGGCCTGCAGCACGAAGATGGCTTCAGCCATCTGGTGGCCGGTGGCATCCCCAACGTGCGCAGCTACGACCCGACCTTCGGCTTCGAAGTGACGGTGATCCTGCAGCACGGCACCAAGCGCATGATGGAAGACCAGGTGGACGAGTATTACTACGTCACCCTGATGAACGAGAACTACACCCACCCGGAAATGCCGGAAGGCGCGGCCGAAGGCATCGTCAAGGGCATGTACCTGCTGACCGACGCCGGCAAGCCGAAGAAGGGCGAGCTGCGCGTGCAGCTGCTGGGTTCGGGCACCATCCTCCGCGAAGCCATTGCTGCGGCCGAGCTGCTGGACAAGGATTTCGGCGTGACCGCCGACATCTGGAGCTGCCCGAGCTTCAACGAACTGCGTCGCGATGGTTTCGACGTGGAACGTGCCAACCGCCTGCATCCGGAAGGTGAGCAGCGCAAGGCCTACGTGACCGAGCTGCTGGAAGGCCGCCAGGGCCCGGCGATTGCCGCCACCGACTACGTGCGTGCGTATGCGGACCAGATCCGTGCGTTCGTGCCGATGTCGTACACGGTGCTGGGTACCGATGGTTTCGGCCGTTCGGATACGCGTGCGAACCTGCGCCGGTTCTTTGAGGTGGATCGGTACTACATCGCGCACGCCGCGATTGCAGCGCTGGCGAAGGAAGGGAAGATGACCGCGAAGGATGTGGCCCGGGCGATCAAGCAGTACAAGATTGATCCGGAGAAGGCTAATCCTGTTGGGGTTTGAAGTTCGCTAAGGATTTCCAGAGGGCTGAGAGGCTAACTCTGGACTGCCTAGCTGTGTTCAACGGAAGGGCCGGGTCTGAGGGATCCGGCCCTTTCTAGTTGTCTCAGCCTCAGCATAAAGCGCGGGATCACAGTCCAGCACGTGATATATAGTAATGCTCTAGTTGTGTGCGTCCGTCGCCTGTGGCTGGAGAATGGAGGAACAGATGACACTTGATTCTTGCCAGGATTGCTCGACGTCGACGGGAGCGGTAGATGTGAGCCGTCCCATAGCAGATGGGGGCTCCACATGTGCGAAAAATACTCAAATCGTGAGTCTGTTCAGTGGCGCCGGGGGGATGGACCTGGGTTTCCATCAGGCTGGATTTGAGTTGGCCGTAGCCATCGATGGATTCGCGGCGGCGATTGATAGCTATTCTTACAATTTCAAAAGCGCCCTTGCTCACGTGGCTGACCTAAACGAGATGGGTCCTGACGGCGTATTGGATCTCGTACGGAAGCGGGTGCCTAAAGGTGGCTCAATCGGAGTTATCGGAGGCCCACCGTGTCAGGGCTTTTCACGAGCCAACATCTCGGCAGAGACTGACGATCCGCGGAATAGCCTTCCAAAGCTCTATCTGGAGATAGTGCAGGCATTACAGCGGGAGTACATAGTCGAATTCCTGGTGGTCGAGAATGTACTGGGCATACGCGACAAAAAGCACGCTGCTACATACGCAGAACTGGTATCAGGTATTGACGAATCCGGTTTCAAAGTCAACGAATGGGTTCTATGCGCTACCAATTTTGGAGTCGCTCAAAGGCGGAATAGAGTTATCCTGGTTGGGATGAATAAGCAACGTGGTTACGCAGAGCCGCGGGTGCAATCTTCTCAGGAGGTGCTAACCGTTAGAGATGTTATTGGGCATCTTGCTGAGCCGGTTCTTTTCTCGAAAGGAGCCGACTGTGCCGATTTTCCTGAGCATGTGAATCACTGGACAATGCGGCCTAAGTCGCATCGTTTCTCTCAGGCTGTGAGACCATCATCCAAACGTCGAAGCTTCAAATGTCTGGACTGGCATAAGCCGAGTCCGACAATAGCGTTTGGAAATAGAGAGATTCATGTTCATCCTGATGGTCACCGACGCATTAGCATCTACGAAGCTATGCTGTTGCAGGGATTTCCGAAGAATTTTGTGCTAAAGGGAAATCTCTCTCAGCAAGTTACCCAGGTTTCAAATGCAGTGCCGCCTCCTCTTGCAAAGGGAGTGGCAGAGGCGATTTGCAGAGCAATGGAGAATATATGAAAGGGATAAATTCTTTGCCAGGCGAGGATAAGCCTGACCTTAGTGCGTCTATACGAGCCAGTACTGGCTCGGACAATTCTGTTGAGACAACACTTAGGACTAGCGAAAGAGTAATTGCTAGGGTTACCGACGGAATATATAGACAACCTTCGTCTGCAATCAGAGAGTTGATTTCAAATGCCTATGACGCTGATGCGACGCGCGTCGTGGTGCATACGGACGCGCCTCGTTTCGAAAGAATTGTTGTTGAGGACGATGGTCACGGCATGGCGCCAGAGGCGCTGGCGTATTTAATACAAAACATCGGTGGTAGCGCCAAACGCAGGGGGGAGGGGTCTGGACTTGGGATGACGTCGTCCTCTGATCCTTCGCTTAGTCCTGGTGGACGCAAGTTGATTGGGAAAATCGGCATCGGTCTTTTCTCTGTAGCACAGCTCACTAACACTTTCCAAATAATCACAAAGACGAAAGGCGACGGATTTCGAACTGTCGCTTCTATTGTGATGCGGCAGTATTCAGACGAGCCAGGGAAGGTGGGTGATGACCAAGCAGAATTCGAGTCTGGCAAGGTTAGAATATGGCGGGAAGTTGCTCTGGATACTGATAGTCAAGGCACTACCATCGTTCTGAGCAATATTAGGCGGCAAGCCAGGGATACGCTCAGAAGTGATGATGTATGGTCGGTGATTGAGCAAAATGAGGCAGCACTCGAAGATGAGAAGGTTGAGCTAGATCCTCCCAAGTATCATATCGGACGCACTGACCGGTCTGGGGAAATGCTGAGGTCAGTTGAGGGTGAGACGTCAGCGCTGCCTTGGGCCTCAGGTGATCGGCCTCATGAGCGATTTAGAAAGCTTGTAAGTTGCGTCTGGCGGGAAGTGGATGAGGGGAATTCGAACCCTAAGTTGGAAACCCTATTTGACTATTACTTGAGAATGGTTTGGCAATTGTCTCTGGCCATTCCATTGTCCTATGTAGCGGGCCACCTGTTTGACGAGCCAGCATCCGGATGGACCCGAAGTTTTCTTTTGTCTAATAGCCCGAAGGGCAGGGCTATAGAGGCGGAAGAAGCTGGGGAAAGTTCAATTCGCGAACTGTTCGGGCTTTCTGCTGGCGATACGGAGGATTTCGGAGTTGTACTTGATGGGATCGAGCTTTCTCATCCGCTTCAGTACCGAGACCTTCCAACAACGTCTTCTGCACTGAAGCAGCCGCTGGTCTTTGTGGGCAAGGTGTCGGAGCCGTTCTCGAAGGTTCCATTCGAGTTGAGTGGCGGTCCATTGGAGTTTGAGGCATATCTATTCTGGTCCCCCAAGATTGCCCCCGTTGAGCATCAAGGGGCCTTGGTCAGAATTAATGGTGCGAGCGGAACCCTGTTTGACCCAACATTCATGCGTTATCAGGTGCAAGAAATACAGCGATTGAAGCAAGTAACCTGCGAGATATTTGTTAAGTCCGGGTTGGACAGTGCACTCAATATTGACCGGGAGTCGTTCAATGTGGCTCATCCGCATGCGGTGTACATAACAAAGTGGGTCCATAGTGCACTTCGTCAGCTTGCAACTGCTCAAAAGAGAGTTGCGGCGGAGGTGAGGGGGAGTGTTCGAGAAATTAGAGAGAGAGAATCTCACTCTAGGGTTCAGGCTATCGCTGATCGCGTTTGGGATAAAAAGAATGTCGGACGCGCGACTGAGCCGCCGGCTATTCGACTTTCAGATGGGCATGCGAATGGCGAGGGCGAGAAAGCCGACTACGTTTTCAGTCGAGCGGTAGTTCTATCTCCGGTCTTGGATGAGGCATTTGTCTCCAAGTCCACGATCGAATCCAGGCTGGCAGAGGAAAAGGTTCGGGCAATTGCGCAAGTTCTTGCAGCCTTCGATCTGCTCGATGTTCTATCCAAGTCACAGCAGGAAGAGCTGCTGAGGGCGATCTATCAAATTGTTGAGTCAGGGGGTAACTAACTCATGGATGAGCAACCATCAGGAATTGCTGACGACATATTTGATGGCAATTTTGACTACGAAGCACCAGTTCCAAGCAGGGAGAGAAAGTTCCTGCCGTGGCATAGACCAAGAAAACAGTTTGTTCGAGATCGTCAATGGGTGGGTGAGGTCGATCGTCTCTTGGACGCTTCCCCGCTCCGTGATGGTAAGCCTTTGACCTATCTTGGTTTGCCGGGAAATGACTTGCTTGATCTCCGGCATTTTCATAGAAAAATATGTAGTGTCCGTGGCTGTGGCCTCTATTTTCTGGGTTTTAACTCTGCGGCCAGAAGCAATAAGGACGATGAGTTTGAAATGAACTTGTCCTTGGCGGAAGTTAAGAGTTTAGAAATGATCGACGAAAGGTCTGATGTGATTCTTGACGAGTTCTCTCTCTTGTCCAGAACGCAATCGGTGGCGTATAGGCGCGCCCGTGACGTCGGCCCGTTTGATGTTATTAATCTAGATCTGTGCGACGGATTCGGTGTTCACCAACCCGGGCGAGAGAATGGTAGCTACTATGACTCGCTTTCCTCGCTATTGGCTCTCCAGGCCAGATACGATCGGCCTTGGCTTTTGTTCTTAACTACAAGAGTTGATAAGGATAGCGTGAATGAACGGGCGCTTGAAAAGCTCGTTGAGAAGTATCTCAACAATCTTAATGATAGTGAGCAGTTTGCGTCGAAATCATCAGAACTGTTTGGGATTCTCGACGATCAGACGTTGAGGGAAAAGATGGCGGCCGAGCTAGGACATGTGCAGGTATTCCTCACGGGGCTCGCAAAGTGGCTGATCTCCCTGGCTCTTCAAGGGCGTCCTCCCACGTCTGTTAAATTGAAGAGTGTAATGGGCTACCAAGTTGCAAGAAAATCAAGTTGCGCAGATTTAGTATCGCTGGCCTTTAGGTTCGATCCAGCCCATCAGGGGTTGCCCGATCCTTTGGGGCTCGCTGGTCGCGTAGAAGAGCAAATATCCGAGCCTGTATTGGCGGTGAGCGCAATTCAGAGAGTCGCTGCCATGAAGGATGTGGACGGTATTCTCTCGGGCGACGCGGCGCTCCTTAGTGAGGTGACAAGCGATATGGCTGATCTGGTCGAGCTAGCAAGGTATGATCGAAATCAGTTTATGAGATGGGTGGTTGGGGCGGCGCCCAACGCCGACGATATTGAGGTCACTCAGGTGGCATAAGCGTCGCCTCGATCTTGTGCGGATTCAAGCAGGGTCCGCACTTCTCATTCGTGTGCTGAGCGATTCTCAAGGTTGTCCGCCGATCTTCCTCTCACTGCGGAGATTATGCGATGCGCCTATGACTTGCATGCAAAGCACGGGCCCGCGATTCTCGATAAGGCTGGGCAATTTAGTTTCTATCGATGGCCCTGCAACCGCTCAGCCACTTGCGCAGTCAGCGCCAAACAGGCCATCTTTAACCCCTCCATCACCCGATCCCCCAGGTACTCCTCGGGCGCGCCGTTCTGCCGCGTCCGCTCCGCAGCCAGCATCAACTCCGCGACCACTCGTAACCCGGCCGCAGCACAATCCGCGTCTGCCAGCTGAAGGCAACGCCCAGGCAGCTGATGCCGCTCCGGCCAAGGCTGGCCATCCGCAGCCGCACCGGTTCCGATGCAGCGAAGCGTGGCGACGAAAGATCTGGGATCGGTGAACGGTTCGCGTTCGACGTCGGCGTGGGCGTTGTCCGGATCGTATAGCGCGTGCAGGGAACGGAAATCCGAGGTGCTCATGGCAATGCTCCGTACAGGACAGATAGAAGCGCCACCGATAAAAGTGGCGGACGATGCGAGGCTCGAAAACCGGTCAACAACCAATCCGGCGGGTCCGAAGACCCCCACGCACCGTCCGCCATGGACCGCGAACGGATTGCCAGCCGGCGCCACGCAGAGGTGGCGCCGGCTGACAAGCGCAAACACCAGGCCGCATGGGCCGCAGGTGTTGACGCTTACGGCATTGTTGCATGGCAGGCGCACGGCGGAACCCTTGCGGTGCAGCGGTCTCGGCCGTTGCTAAGTTACCGCCCGAATGCGCTCCTAAAAGCACGGTTTGCCGCCGCCCGCGGTTCCAAAAGCGACACCCAGCTCAAAGCGTCGGCAGGCGAGGTGTGCCAATTGCGACACGGCTTAACGCTTCGGCGCTACGCCCGGCCGTAGCCACAAGGCGTCGTCACGATCCAAGTCGTAGTCGCTGCCAAATGCCAGCGCCGCTTCGCGTGGTGGCAGATCCGCGTAGCAATCCAGCAGATACTCATCCATACCGGCATCGTTGTGGTCGATGGCGAACAGGCACAGCAGCTCATTGTCGAAGGCGTCTAGCCACGCGGCGTCGATTCGGGTCATGGTCATCCTCCAGTGGGGCGGGGAAGATGACGCGTCCTCGTCTCAAGACGTTGGATTCAACCCGCCACACCGTCCTCCGGCCATTCCCACCCCTCCGGCAGCAGCACTTCCGCCCGCTTCAGGCAGAACGGCAGCACCCACAACTGCAACCCTTCGCTGCCCGGAAAGTCGAACACCGGCAGCGGCTGATCCAGCTTGTCGGTACGCGGGTAGACCAGCGCAACCACGCCCTGTCCGCCCAGATAGCTGCGCCCATAGGCATGCAGCTGGTAGAAATCATCCTGCTGCAGGCCGTACTTGTGGGTGCCGTTGGCCAGGCCGGCATCCAGCAGCTTCCACTTGGTGTCCAGTACCAATACGTCTGTCTTCTGCCGGCTCACCACCATATCCGGGCGCAGCTGGAACCACTTTGCACCGCCGTGATTCACCAGATGATGCCGCCTGACCTGGGTATCCAGCGCGAGATGCGCAGGTAGCTGCTTCTGGAAGTGCCTCGCCACGTAGGCCTCGAACAGCCTTTCCATCGGAAACAGCAACGATGGTGCCTGCTGCGCGCCTATCGACGACGTAGGCGAAAGCCCCTGCAGGATCAGACGGGTCCAATCCAGCGCTTCGCGATAGGTGCGCATGTTGCGGTCCAGCTGCACCCGTTGCATGTCCTGGTCCGGGTCGCGGCTGACCGGTACCTCGGCGAAGACGGTCAGCAGTTCCCGTGCCAGCCGCTGATGGTCGGTCACGCGGGTTGCGCCCAGTACCTTCCGCAACGCTGAGTGGATCAGCCGGTTCTCTGGCCTGTCCATGCTGAACTCATCGTGGGCGGTGTGGAAGCGATCGGCACGAACCAGATTGCGGCGTAGATGCTGGGCAACGAGCAGCCTTCCGCGCAGCGCGGGCAGATCATCCTCTTTCGTCTGGTACTGGCCGCGCAGCCCACTGCGGGTCACCGTCACCACTGTGCGCAGGAACTCGCCAACGAACACCTCCAGCAATGGCATGCTGTCGGTGGCAAGCTGCGCATCGCCGAATCGAAGGTGCGAGAATTGTTGCAGGCAGCGTAGCATCCTCAGCAGCAGCGCCCGTGCCTCGCCAGCGCCGGCATCCAGCGCCTTGCCCACCTTGGGCAGGATCTCGATCTGCAGGCCGCCTGGCGCCATGACCACGCCCACATGGCTGGTGACCTGAACCCCTCGGCGGCAACGGCGCACCCACGGGGACAGCTTGCTGTCGATCAGTTCCAACGACTGCCGTTCCAGCCACCGGTAAACGCCATCGGGCACGACATGTGCACCACCGGGCACTGGGTCCGATGATGAGGCCGGCACGAGTACGTCGTACTCGTGCAGTGTGAGCGTGGCCGCCGTGCTCACTCGTTGCCCAGCAGCGTGCTGTAGATGCCCACGTAGGCGGCAGGGGAGTGCAGCGCCTTGGCATTGCGGCTGAAGCGCGTGCGTGCACCATGTCCTTCGGCCGCAGCCGCAGAACCGAACAGCCGTGCCAGTGTCTGGTCATCGCCGTTGCTCTCCCGCACGAACTGCAGGTCGGGAAGCTTCTGGTTGTCGCCCAGCACGAGGCGGATCTTCTGCCAGTCGTCGTAGAAGTACTCTTCCAGCAACGGGAGGATCTGCTTGTCGAAGAGGGCGATCAGCGCGGACATACGCTCACTGCCATCCTTGAAATGCTTCAGCGGCCGGAAGTAGGCGTGGCCGATCAGATGGTCACGATCGTAAAGTGCCTCGATCCGCTGGTTGATGGCAGTGAGCAGCTTCGGAATATGGATGCACACGCCTTCCATGTTGACGCGCAGGCCCGCCAGCGGCGCCCGGCCCTCGTCCTTGGCGTCCGGCAGAACCTCCACGAACTCGAATCGGCGGCGAAGCGCCGTATCCAGCGTTGCCAGGGATCGGTCGGCCGTGTTCATGGTGCCGATGATGCTGACGTTGCGCGGGACGGAGAAGGCACGCTGCGAGTAGGGCAGGGTGACCGAATGGCAGTTCTCCATGCCGGTCCGCTTGTCCAGCTCGATCAACGTGATCAGTTCGCCGAAGATCTTGCTGATGTTGCCGCGGTTGATCTCGTCGATGACGATGGCGAACATCTCATCGGGATACTTGCGAGCGCGCTCGCAGAGCTTCAGGAACACGCCCGGACGGACTTCATAGCGCACCTGGCCCTGCGCGCCCTCCTCGATGACCGGGCGCAGCCCTTCGATGAAATCTTCGTAGCCGTAGGACTGGTGGAAGGTGACGAAGCTGTAGCGTTGGGTCTCGCCCTGCGCAGCCGATTCGTCGCCATCACCGGCGGTGAACTGATCTTCCAGCAGGAACTTCAGTTGGTAGGTCTTGCCGGTGCCCGGCGGGCCGAAGTAGATGCGATTGAACGCAAGCTCCGCCGCAATCGCGTCCTGCACTGCGGGCTGCTCGCTGGCATCGTCGTCAGCCTCCAGCAGCTCCGATGTGGCCGAGACATCGTCACCGGCCTGCGCCGGCCAGAAGCCGTCACGTTCTTCATCGGTGCGGATCAGCTCCTGCAGGACTTCGTCGTCGGCATCCAGCGCGGCCTCGATGTCATCGACGATCTTCTCTTAAATGCCCTTTCGCACGAAGCGGGAAATGCTCTGCAACTCGTGACGCCAGGTCACCTGGCAGGCACGGCTGCCCATCACCAGGCCCACGACCGAGACGGCGCGCGCGCTTCCGGCATTCTTCCGGCCAAAGCGCAGATGGGTGCGGCTGCCGGCAAACCACCAGTCCATGCCTGCATCGTGAACCAATCGGGCCAATCGGCAGAACTGGTCGGTCTCGGCCGCAGACCAACCCTTGCGCATGGCGCGGAACTCTTCGTTGACGTCGAAGTGCTTGAGGATAGCATCCGGTGCCACGTCTCGAGTCACGCCGATCCGATGTGCGACTTGCTCGTAACCCAGCGAGAACTTACCGATGGCGTCTTTGCTCCACTCAACCAGTTCGTCCAGACTCATGGATAGTCCCTTGTCGATCGGTAGCACCGCCACGATCGGGGAGGCATGGCTCGGGCCGCGCAGGTCCAGGTAGGCGTCGCGTACAGGGTGGCCCTGCTGCAGCTTCACCGTGTCGATCTTGACCACGAAGCCTTCATTGCCGTTGAGTCCAACGGTATAGGCGAGCGAGGTGGGCGAGTCCGGATCGGGATAGATTTTGGCCCAGTTGTAGGACAGGAAGTAGTTGCCCTGGTTGGTCGGGCGTCGGCGCGCGTTGACGCGGCCCTCTTCAAACATCGAGTGCTTGATGCGCTTCGCCCATTCGAGGGTGAGATCGTAGGCCTGGCGCAGCTTCTTGTACGCGGCCTCATGCGCGGCATCGGTTTGATCGAACTTCTTCCCTTGCAGCGACTGCAGCAGGTTGAAATGTTCTTGCGTGAAGAATTCGGACATCGGGCCTTCCATTCCTTGACGATGCGGGCGGACTCATTCCGCCTTGGGGTGATTGCAGCACCTAGTGCTAGGCGGCAGCAACGGGCGGAACTTTAGGGCGGGCTCCTGGGCGTTTGGCAGGGATTGCGCGGGCGCCCGGTACAGCATCCCACCCCGCCTCCCCGTCTCCTGCTACCATTCCCCCCGCTACCCCAGCCAGCCTTTCCGTGCGCAGACCGCCGGAACGGCCGTCTCCGTACGGCCCAGCGAGCCAGGACACCCTCCCGTGCCCTTTCAAGGATGCTCGCATGTTCCGTCATTCCGCTTTCCGCTCGGCCGCCTTGGCCCTTGCCGTCTCGCTCAGCCTCGGCGCGCCCGCCGCCTTCGCCGATAGCGCCCCGGCCGCCAGCGCCACCACCGCCGTGCAGCGCCAGGCCGTGGCCAAGGGCCTGTACGAGCTGGCCTACAGTCCGAAACAGAACGCCGTATTCGTCGCCTCGTCCGGCGGCTTCGGCGATGACGCCCGCCCGGCCCAGGTGCTGCGCCTGAACCCGTACACGCTGGCCGTGGAAACCCGCATCCCGCTCGAGCGCAAGGCGTTCGGCGTGGTGCTGGACGACGCCCACAACCGCCTGTACGTGGGCAACACCGTGGACCTGTCGGTGACCGTGGTCGACACCGCGCAGAACAAGGCTATCGGCACCATCCAGCTGATGGAGAAGAAGACCGGCAAGGACGGCAAGGCCGCCTACACCCACGACCTGCGCGAGCTGGTGGTCGACAGCGCCGGCAACCGCCTGTACGTGACCGGCCACAGCAGCCAGCCGGACGTGAGCAGCGTGCTGTTCGTGATTGATACCACCACGCAGAAGGTGATCAACACCATCGACGGCCTGGGCAATGCCAAGGCCCCGGGCCTGGCGCTGGATGCGGCCAATAAGCGCGTCTACACCAGCAATCTGCTGGCCGACCTGGTAGTGGTGGGCACCGACTCGAACAAGGTGGTGGCCCAGCATAAGATCGCCGCCGAGCAGCCGATGAACATCGCGCTCGACCCGGCCGGCAAGCGCCTGTTCGTGACCGACCAAGGCTCGGAATTCCTGCGTGGCTACCAGGCCAAGAGCAGCGGCCTGGTCAGCAAGCATCCGGGCCAGCGCGTGCTGGTGCTGGACCGCAGCAACGGCAAGGAACTGGCCAGCATCCCCACCGACGCTGGCCCGCTGGGCATCCTGCTGGACGCACCGCGCAAGCGCCTGTACGTGACCAACCGCGAAGCGGGCACGGTGACGGCGTACAACAGTGACAGCTACCAGAAGGTGGCGACTTACACCGTGCCGACCCACCCGAACAGCCTGGCGCTGGATGCGAAGAACAACGTGTTGTTCGTGAGCATCAAGAACGGTGAGAAGGATGCCAAGGGCGCTGACGAGAGCGTGGCGCGGATTCAGTTGTAAGTGCTGCAGCTGCGACAGGAAGGGGCAGGCATCGACCTGTCCCTTCCCAATTGCATGCCAGCCAATTCTCTGCAGGCGGAAGATGTTCCAAGATGCTGAACACCTCTGTGGGCATCAACCGCCCTCGGCCGCAATTTCCTGGTTGATCTTCAGTGAGACGAAGTCAGGCGCAGATTCGCATCTGAACTCCATCAGTGATTGCTCGGTGACGCTCGAAGGAAGCGCCCTTACCTTGCTGGCCGGAACCAGGTAGTAGTTCCCGTCCTCACTGATGAACAGTACGTCGAGCACCAGCTCTTTGTAGATCTCGTATGACGATGGATAGTCAAAATCATCCTTCAGCTGCTGGTAGTCGAAGGGCGTTTCCAGCTGGCTATTCAATCGGAGATCGACGCGGCCTCGCTCGGGCAGCATCTGTGGATCGGCCCGGATATTGTGCAGCTTGAACAGCCGGCCCAGGAGGTGCTTGACGTGCTTCTCCCAAAGCTCATCGATCAGGCAAGGGTCCATGCAGGCCATGCCGATGCAGAGCGCCAGCCTCTCGATCGGCGATACTTCGTCGAGGCTGATCGACGTACTCGCTTCCCCCTTGCTCAATCTTCGCTCGCTGGGATGAATTGTGTACCGACCATTGTCATAGTCGTGCGCCCCTCCGTGCTGGCCGCTCCCTCTGATGGGTCCAAGGTGCTCATAGATTAAAAGCAGGCGCGGCATCAGCCAGTCCCTTCCTTTGAAGGGCTCAATAAGGGATGAGTCATCTTGGGCGCGCAGTTTCTCTGCCTTCTGCTTGGTCTGCAGAGGCGCCTCTTCGCCGGTTGCGTGCTCAATTGCTCGGCAAAGCGAAATATCCAGCACTTTGAACGATTCGTGGATGGCTTGCTGAGGGCCGATTCCCGACGCCGAATTCCCAGCAGTACTGATGAAACCGTAGCCGCGGCGGCAGGGCTCGTCATCCTCGTACCATCCAACCATCGCTGGACGGCGCCTTTGAAAATCGTCCACAAGATCCGAGTGCCTGCTTGAGAGCGCATCGATGTCTTCTTTGATCAGTTCCCGTAGGGTGTTCTTTGATGCCATGGCTCTTTGATTCCCTTCTGCTGTCCCAGAGCGGTGCGCTCCGCTGCACAGGATCTTAGTTCAGTCCGGCATCTTATGCCCACCTAGGAATTGTTTGAAAAACAGGCGCGCAGCGGCCTGCAGCTGGATGCCCACTACCTTCTCCCGCCAGAGCCGGGCGAGGGAGAGCACATGCAGCGGGTCGTGATCGTCGTCGGTGACCGCACCACCGGCGGTGGCGAAGTGCTGACCGGTGCGCCAAGCACCTTCATCAACAACATCGCCGTTGCCCGCGTGGGCGACAAGGCCAGCTGCCCGAAGCACGGTGGCTTCTTCGCCATCGTCACCGGTGACCATACCTTCATGATCGATGGCCTCCCGCTGGCCCGCCATGGCGATTCGCTGGCCTGCGGCTGCAGACTGCTTGCCTCGCGGCAGAGCATGGTGACAGTGGAAGCGGGCGGCGGCGCTGCGGCGCAGGCGGCATCGCCACCAGCCAGCACCACGCCATCACCAGCCGGATTCGTGCCCGCCGGGACCGCCGCGCGTGCGACTGACGCCGCGTCACCGCGCAGGCAGGACATCCTGCTGCACTACCACTACGGCGATCTCGACCGAACTCCGGTACGCGGTGTGGACTACCAGGTGACGCTGCCTGACGACCGGGTGGTGACCGGCCGGCTGGACGACACGGGCCGCGCGCGCATTCCGAACGTGACAGTCGGCCCCGTGCAGACACCGCAGGTGCTGTTCCAACCCGAGCTGAGCGACGACGACGATGCGCCGATCCTCGCGGCGCGCGCAAAACTCAAGGCGGCACTGGACGCCATCGTCGCGCAGACCCGCAACGACATGACCTCGGCATGGCAGCAATGGGACGAGGCCGGCCCGCTCAAACGCTGGGGCCTGCAGCGCGGCAACCAGGCGCTGGGCACCGGGCAGGGCGCTTGGGACTACGTGGTGGGAACGGTCGAGACCGCCGTGGATATGGCGGTGTTGATGTACCAGACAGACCGCGAGATCAGGGAGTGGACCCGCCTGCTGCTCACAGGTGATCGCGATGCGATGGATCGCAAGATCGCCGCGATGCGCACAGCGGGCGAAACGGTGATGGCGGCTGCCAGCGAGGCCAAGGAGCTGTTCAACCTGCTGATCGAGGACCCGGCCATCACCCAACAGTTGCCTGCCTTCGCCGTGGCCTGGTGGGATGCGCTGCCGCCGGACGAGCAGGAGAACCTGCAGGCACGTTTCGGCGCGCAGATCATGATGGATGCAGTGGTTTCCATCTTGCTGGCCGCGGTGACGGTGGAGCTGGGTGGCGCAGCGGGATTCGGTTACGCGGCCGCCAAGGCTGGGCGAACGGCGACCCGCATCGGCTCGCGCCTGCTGCATCTGATGGAAGAGGTCGAGGACGCGTTCAAGGGATTGGCCAAGACGCTGAAGCACCGCAAGCGCCGGCAGGCCGATGGCAATCGCACGCCGGATGGCAGCCGGAAGGTGGAAACGAAACGGATACCCAAACGGATGCCGCGCAAAGACTTGCCCTGCTTCAGTCCTCAAAAGCTGCCTGCATCCAAGTACCCGGAGATGGATCGTCAGCTGAAGGGACAGGAGCAGGGGCTGAACGATATGAGCGTTGAGGATTACCTCAGTGCACGGGCGGCGTTTGACCCGAACAATCGCGACAGGGCGGCCGCAAGGAAGGCAAGAGAAGACTTTAAAGAAAAGATCAAGAATGAAAAGTATGACGAGCTCGCTTCCGAGGTGGATGATCCGAAAGTTGCGGAGCGTCTGGCAACGGAGCATGCAGACGCAACGATGAAGGCCTTGAACGCCCTGCACAATCCCGACCTTGTGGCAGGGGGCCAGAACACAATCGCCGACTTCGGCGACGCAGAGGTCAATCACACCATCGGTCGTCAATGGAGCCATGCTAGAAAGGACCAGACCACGCGCATCCAGGACCTGGATGCGGCGGCAAGACAAGTCCCGGTGGACGAGCGACGCACCACAAAGATGAACGGCGGATTGGAGCGCTGCAGATGATCGAGATGCTCGACAAGCACTATGAGTACTTCCACTCAGACAAGGGTTTTGGCCCCGCCGTTGACACAAGACAGGTATCGCAATCGAAGTTGGAGTACTACCGGGGAAAGATCCCAGACAAGCTACTGGAATACTGGCGGGCGTACGGCTTTGCTGGTTACGGAAAAGGGATCTTCTGGATAACTGATCCGGATGACTACGCCGAAGCCCTCAATGCCTGGCTCTATGGAACTGAGTTCTATGGGAAGGATCACTACTACGTCATCGGCCGCAGCGCCTTCGGGAACCTGACACTGTGGGGAACCAGGACCGGGCGTAGCCTAACCATCAACTGCGCATGGGCAATGATCTTTCCTACCGACAAATCTCGCTGGATGAGGGAAGGGAAGGCGGATTCTCTGATTTCAACGTGGCTGTCCGGGATGAGTGTCGATTATCCGAATGAGACCGATGACAAGGGCATTCCTCTCTTTGACCGCGCCGTAGAACTGCTAGGCCCACTGAACCATGACGAAATGTATGGCTTCGTCCCGGCACTCGCACTCGGTGGGCCATGCCGGCTCGATCACCTGAAGAAGGTCAATGCCGCCGAGCACCTGTTGTTCCTGGCTCAGCTGGGGGAGCGTCGGGTCATGGTGGACATCGTGGCCGAGGCGAAGAAGCTGGGTCTGTGAGCCAGCGGGTCAGGATGACTTTACCTTTCTCCGGACTGCAGCCGAGCGTGGGCTCGGCTCTACATGACGCCACGCAGCGGTTTCGTCACTCCGCCGGCCGATGGTCGTAACTGATCACCCGTTCCACCTGCCACTGCCCATCCACGCGCCGCCAGACCTGGATGAAGCGCGCCTGCCCGGTCCAATGCTCCACACCCTTCGCATCGCGCTCGTGGAAGCGGTGGTCGCCGATTTCCAGCGCCCGCTCATCGTGCAGCGGAAAGACCTGCAACGAGCTCTCCACCAGCTCACGGCGCAGGCGGATTTGGTTGGCGCGGGTGCGTTCACACAGCGCGGCCACGCTGCGGCGGAAGTCGTCGCGGCTGCTGGCAGACTTGCCGTCCTTGTCATGGAAGAACTCCATGTCCCTGGTGGTCATCGACGCGGCCTTGTCGGCATCGCAGTCTTCGAACGCGGCGGCGAACAGCTGTGTATCCGCCTGGCGGATCTGTTCGCGCAGGGTGTCGGGCGCGCTCGGGGCGGCGGCGAGGCCGGCGGCCAGCAGGGGCAGGGTGAACAGCAGCATGGGCAATCTCCCGGAGGTGGTTCACGCAGGCTGGCACGGCCCGCTGCGCCCCGCTGCCGTGCTGCGACGAAACCGGCGCCGGGCGCGATGAAACCCGGTCTTGGCGGCACGGCCACCCGGCCACCTGTGCACGCCGTGTCACAGTGCGCCGCGATTCCCTCACGGGCGGCATAGGGATGGGGCTCTAGCCTGCAACTCTGCCCTTCCACAGGAGCCCCCATGTCCGCTTCCCGTATCCGCCTGCACGTTGAAGACACCGGCGGCGATGGCCGCCCGGTCATCCTCATCCATGGCTGGCCGCTGTCGGCCGACGCCTGGAAGCCTCAGGTGTCAATCCTGCGCGATGCCCAGTTCCGGGTGATCAGCTACGACCGTCGTGGCTTCGGCCGCTCCGAAAAGCCCGCCGACGGCTATGACTACGACAGCCTGGCGGCGGACCTGGCGGCGTTGATCGAAGAGCGCGACCTGCGCGAGGTGACGTTGGTCGGCTTCTCGATGGGCGGTGGCGAGGTGGCCCGCTACGTTGCCAACCAAGGTGAGGATCGCTTGCACAGCGTGGTGTTCGCCGCCGCCGTGCCGCCGTATCTGCTGAAGAGTGACGACAATCCGGACGGCCCGCTGACCCAGGACAAGGCCGATGAGATGCGCCGCGGCCTGGAGAAGGATCGCGAGGCGTTCTTCGATGGCTTCACCCGCGATTTCTTCAGCGCTGACGGCAAACTGATGGTGACCGAAGATCAGCGCCAGGCCGCGATCGCGCTGTGCCATCAGTCCGACCAGACCGCCGCGCTGGGCTGCATGCAGTCCTTCGCCACCACCGATTTCCGCGATGACCTCAAGAAGATCACCGTGCCGACCTTGGTCCTGCACGGTGACAGCGACGCCATCGTGCCGTTTGAAGGCTCGGGCGAGCGCACGCACCAGGCCATTGCGGGCAGCGAGGTGGTGATCCTGCAAGGCGCGCCGCACGGCTGCAATACCAGCCATGCCGACCACTTCAATCTGGCGCTGCTGAACTTCCTGAAGAAGTAAACTGGCGCCATGCGCAAAACTGCAACGCCACCCTGGAAGAAGCCCAACCCCAAGGGCCAGAAATCCCAGCCGCTGTCGCCGGCGCAGAAGGACGCGGCCCGGCAGCGGGCGGAAGAGAATGGTCGCCCGTACCCGAACCTGGTCGACAACATGTGGGCGGCCAAGCTGCCGCGCGGTGATTGATATCGGGAGCCGGGCGTGGGCTCGGCTCTACCTCTCAATCAGTGGCGACCAGCCGGTGTCCCTCCACGGGGCTACGTCCGCCTGCCGCACCGATACCGCGTCGGCGGGCAGGCCAGCCAGCTGCGCCAGCTCGGCCTGCAATGCCACCGCATCCACGGCATTGGGAATGGCCACCTGCAATCGATCGCCAAGATGGCGGATCTGCACGGGAAGCTGTGCGCGCGCTTCGTGGTCGCCGCCGAAGCGGCCGATCGGGTAGCGCATCACGACCGGGCGTGCCAGCGGCACCAACGCGGGCTGCCACCGTTGCAGCACCACGGGCTGCGCCGCCACCGGAACGCGGACTTCGGCGATCGTGACCGGGTAGCCGCGCAGGCTCTCGACCATCACCTGGAAGCGTGCACCATCGGGCATCGCCACCACCGTAACCGCCAGCGCACCCAGCGCCACCATCGTACCGGCGAAGTACCAGCGGCGCGGGGCGCTGGCAGGGCGCATTGCGCTGCGCAGGCCGGGGCGGCGGCGCAGTGCGCGCGCGTACAGGCGGCGGTCCTTTTTGCGGGGGCTGCTGCTGTGCGCGGGCAGGTTCAGCGGCACCGGCGGCAGGCGCGCTGCACGCGCGTTGATCAGGCGTGACAGCAGCCAGGCCACCAGTGCGAATGTAAACAGCGGCAGCAGCGTGCGCACCGCCAGGTACAGCGTCACCATCCTGCGCACTCCCTGCACGCTCGCGTCTTTCCGGCTAGCCATCCTACCGGTACACGTTGCGTATGTCGCATCTGCCAGCCGACAGCGCCGGTACGCTTGGTTAGCATGGCACCCCGTTGCAAGGAGGTACCCATGCCCGCGACTGCCTCCCGTCTTGGCCGCCTGTTCGGGCCAGCGTTGATGTTGTTCCTGTTGCAGGTGCTCGCGCTGCTGGCGCTGGGCTTGGAGGCCGGCTACTTCCATCATCGCGTGGCGCTGCTGCTGGAGCCGCTCAGCACGGCCTGCGGCGGGCCGGATCCGGTGGCGCGGCTGCAGGTGGCCGAGCAGCTGATGGCCCGCGCCGAGGCGCTGGACGATTGGCAACCGCTGCGCTGGATTCCGCTGATGGGCATCGTGCTGGCACTGTTGGGCGCCATGACGCTGTGCGCCAGCCGGGCGTTGCGCATGCCCCAACGATGGCGTGCGGCGGGCGGATCGCTGGCGCTGCTGCACGGCGCCGCATTGGCGCTGGCGAGCTGGACGCTGCACCTGTATGAGAACGCCTGGAGCAGTCTGGCCAGCCTGTCCCCTGCGACATGCCTGGTGGATCTGACCGAGCACGGCAAGGTGCCGCTGGCGCAGGCGCAACAGGTGGTGTTCCACATTCTCACCCGCGAGCATGCGCCGCTGCAGCGCAACCCGGACGATCTGGCCCTGGTGCTGGCCATGCTGCTGTTGATGGCAATGGTCGCCAGTCTTGCGCTGTGGCGCGCTGCGGCACGCGGCGGTGCGTTCGCTGACGGCTGAGCCCATCTCGGCGAACGCCTGCATTCGCGCTACAGTCCACGCAGTGTCCCGACAAGGAAGTGCCGATGCGTGCGTTGTTGCGAGCCCTGCCGTTGCTGTTGCTGTCACTGGCCGTGCAGGCTGCCGGGGTTGATCGTCGCATTGCGGTGACCATCGATGACCTGCCCTGGGCGCGGGTGGACGAGATCGTACCGGCCGATCTGCAGGCGCGGCATGCCGCGTTGATGGCGCAGCTGCACCAGGCCAACGTGCCGGTGGTCGGCTTCGTCAACGAGAACAAGCTGGAGGTGGATGGGCAGGTGCAGCCGGCGCGCGTGCAGATGCTGCGCGACTGGCTGCAGGCCGGGTATGTGCTGGGTAATCACACCTACTCGCACATGGACCTCAATGCCAAGGGAGTGCCGACGTTCCAGCAGGATTTCCTGCGCGGCGAGACGGTGCTGCGGCCGCTGCTGGCCGAGCATGGGCAGGTGCCGCAGTGGATGCGCCATCCCTACCTGCGCGCAGGCCGTACCGTGGACGAGCGCGTGCAGATGGATGCGTTCTTCAAGGCGCACGGCTACCGCGTGGCACCGGTGACGGTCGACAACGGTGAGTGGGTGTGGGCATTCGCCTATGCCAACGTGATGAACGAACACCCCGATTCGCCTGCACGCGAGGCCACGCTGGCACAGCTGCGCAAGGGCTATGTGCCGTACATGCTGAACAAGCTGGATTACTACGAGAAGCAGTCGCAGGCGCTGCTGGGCTATGCGCTGCCGCAGGTGTGGCTGATGCACGCCAACGAGCTCAATGCCGCCACGTTCGCCGAACTGGTGGCGGCGACGAAGCGCCGTGGCTATCGCTTCGTGTCACTGGACGAGGCGATGCGCGATCCGGCCTACGCGCGCGGCGCCGAAGGCTACAACGGCCGCTACGGCCCCAGCTGGTTGCACCGCTGGGCAATGGCGGAGAAGAAGCCGAAGGACTTCTATGCCGGCGAGCCGGTGGTGCCGAGGTGGGTGATGCAGTTGGCGAAGGTGGATTCGGAGTGAAGCTCAGCGCTTGACGGCCAGCACCCCATCCAGTGCCAGCTCTGCCTTGAAGCCGGCCTTTTCCAGCCGCTTGGCTACTTCGCGCGGCACATCGCGGCCGCTGGTCAGCTTGTTCGGTGCGCCGGTGTAGTGGAACAGGCGGCCGCCCTTGCGGATGACGCGGGCGAGGTGATCGTAGAACACCTGTGAGTACAGTTCGCCGGCGATGCCGAAGCGCGGCGGGTCGTGCAGGATCGCGTCGACACTGTTGCTGGCCACCTGTTCGATCTGCTGCGAGACGTCGCCGTGGCTGAACTGCAGGCGGCCACCGGCCGCGGCCGAGTCTGGATCCGGCGACCACGGGTTGAGGGTGCGCAGCCACATTACGTCGGCGTTCTTCTCGAACGAGCGGATCTGGCCGACACCGGCTTCCAGCGCACAGGCAGCGAAGTAGCCCAGGCCACCGCAGGTGTCGAGGATGACCTTGCCGGCCGGGGCGACCAGCTCGACCTTGCGGCGCGCATCCTCGAACGGTGACAGCTTGGAGGTCGGCAGCATCTTGATGCCGTCGATCTCGAAGGTCGGTGCACCCCATTCGGTCGGCACCAGCTTGATCAACGAGCCGCTATAGCGCGAGATCGGTGCGAAGTCCTCGCCGTCCCAGTAGTACAGCGTGCGGTCCTTCAGCTTGCCCGGCCAGGGGTAGGGCTGGCCACGGAAGTGGAAGCCGTCCGCATCCAGCGCCACGTTGTCCTGGCTGCGGCCGAGGTCGAGCGAGCCCTGCCAGTCGGCAGCGCCCTTGTCATGGGCACGGCGCAGGGTGTCGGCGCTGTCGCGGGTCAGCAGGGGGCCGGTGTAGTGGGGCACGGCGGGTACCGGGGCGGTTCGGGGGAGGGCATGGTACCGCAGGGCTCATGATGGGTTGAAAGAGTGATTTTTGACCATGGTCGTTGAGAACAACGGTCTATGGGGCATGTGTAACTAATCTCAGTATGACGGGATGCCGCGACGCGGCCTTCAGTGAAAGGCTGAAAGCCGCCTAAGATCAGTTGCCTGCTGGGCGAACTGAGTTCCGCGATTGGATGCGCATTGCCTTGGTATGCACACGTCCAGCGAGGTGCTCACGAATCGTGACTCCATTATGGTGCAGACGACGCCAATTCCCTCGCTGAGATAGAAGGGGGATGAATAATGACGTGTATCGCTAAAATAGCATCTGCCGTTGTCAATGCCGATCTTGGCTGTTCGGGCTCCCGCGACGGAGCTCTCTGCGTTCATCTGGCCTGTTGAATAATAGGACACGCCCACAGGAACACGTCCATTCGGCGCAGTTGCCGTAACCCAGTCAATACTCTTCGAACTCCATTTTGAGGTTGGATTCCCTGGGGTGTTTTCACGAGTGCATGCCCAGCCTGCTGCCGGCCCTTCAATCGTCCCCTCCCCTTGAGATGGTTCCATATCCATGGAAGCGCAGAAAGCTTGGTGGTAGAGCTTAGTCGCCTCCGACTGGTCGCTGTATCGATAGATCAGTCGTCCAAATCCATCAGGCTTCAGATGCTGATCAACTTGAATCTGCCCTCCATCGAAGTCTGGCCAAGTTGTACGGCGAACAATGATGATCTCTCCTTTGGCGCTGAGCTCCGTTCTGTCGACACTCAATGGTGTTTCTGCGAATGCAGGCGAGGCCGTGGCGATTGCCAGACACAGGATCAGTGTGCGATTACTCATCTGCGAGTCTCCGTTCTTCGGCTGCGGAGACACTAGGCTCAACAATGTTCAGTTTTCAGATTGTGACCCGCACCGTACTTGACCAGATTTCAAACTTTTCTTGCTAGTTTGAATGTTGATCCATCGCTCAATCGCACTTCACCGCATACACCGGCCCGGCCCCGATCAGCATCAGCGCCATGTAGTCGCTGTCGCTGGCCTTGCCCTTCAGCGTCGCGCCCTTGTTGAAGTGGAAGATGCCGAAGCCGCCGGCCATGCGGATCAGCGCACTGTCGATCTGGTCGGCGTCATCGCGGAAGTAGCGGCCGATCTCGCTGTTGCTGGCCTTGTGCAGGGCGTTCGGTTCGCGCTGCCACTGGCCATCGCGACCGAAGGAAACGAAGTACTGGCCGCCTTCCTTGTCGATGCGGAAATCGGCGGGCTTGCGCGCGCTGGTGGCGAAGCAGCCCTGCAATGGGTCGGCGGAGAAGGGAAGCCGCGCATCGTCGCCGCAGGCAGCGAGCAGCAGGAGGGCACCGGGCAGCAGCAGGCGGAGCGCGCGCATGGGATGTCCCTACAGGGCAGGTGCGGCTAGTGTAGGCAGCACGCGGGCGTGGCCCGTACAGAAATTCGGCAAGGTCAGAGGGGTTTTCGGATGGCGCAGGGCAAGGCACCGTGGTGCGGCGTGGCCAGTTGGCTGGGCATGGTGGTCGGCTGGGGCGCGGGTGCATTGGCTGCACAGGCGGCGGTGGCGGCCGGCGGCAATGGCCTGGCCGCGGGGATGGGCGTGGCTGTGCTGGGTGCGGCGCTCGTGGGTGCCGGCTTTGCCGTGGCCTCGCGCGTGCGCGGCGAGCGCTGGCCGTGGGTCGGCATTGCCGGTGCGGTCGTGAGCGCGCTGCCGCTGCTGATGTACCTGCTGCGGATGATGCTGAAGCTCTGACGGTAGTGCCGGCCGCTGTCCGGCAACACTGGATTGCTTCCGGAGCCCATGAGGTTGCCGGCCAGCGGCAGGCACTACCGGATGCGCGTCACGCGCTGCGGTGGATCTCCACCGTGACGTGCACCAGCTCTTCATGGATCGCAAGCGCGCTGCGCACGGTATCGGCATCCAGCGTGGCGTCGCTGGTGACCACGCTGGCGCTGACCGCGTACTTGCCGCGGCCCACCTGCCAGACGTGCAGATCGGCCAGGCGCGCCGGCCACGGGCCCTGCTCGATCACGTCGCGTACTTCGGCCACCACCGGCGCGTCCATCTGCGCGTCGAGCAGGATGCGGCCGCTGTCGCGCAGCAGGCCGATCGCCCACACCGTGACCAGCACGGCGCCGACCAGGCCCATCACCGGGTCCAGCCAGGTCAGGCCCAGCAGCTTGCCGCCGAGCAGGGCGACAATGGCCAGCACCGAGGTCGCGGCGTCGGCCAGCACGTGCACGTAGGCCGAGCGCAGGTTGAGGTCGTGGCCGTGCGAGTGATCGTGGTGATCATGATCATGCCCGTGGTGGTGGTGCGCATGCCCCGGGCGGTCGTGCAGCCACCACGCGCACAGCAGGTTCACGCCCAGGCCGACGACGGCGATGGCGATGGCTTCGTTGTAGTGGATGGGCGCGGGCACCCACAGCCGTTCCAGCGATTGCACCGCCATCAGCACGGCCACGCCGAGCAGGGCGATGGCGCTGGTGTAGCCGGCCAGGATCTCGATCTTCCAGGTGCCGAAGGCGAAGCGCGGATCGTGCGCGTAGTGGCGCGCGCAGCGGTAAGCGAACACCGACAGGCCCAGCGCCAACGCGTGCGAGCTCATGTGCCAGCCGTCGGCGAGCACGGCCATGGAGTTGAACCACCAGCCGCCGACGATCTCCACCAGCATCATGCCGACGGTGAGCCACAGGGCACGGCGGGTGTTGCGTTCGGCCAGCGGGTTGCCGTCGTCGAAGCGGTGGTCGTGGCGACGGGCGGCGGCGAGGGCGTCCAGGTGCATGGGGAGACCAGAGGTGGAAGGATACCCCCATAGGGTATACGATACGGGCATGGCCCATGTACACAAGAATCGAAAGCAGCTGCTGACCCGGGTACGACGTATCGGCGGCCAGGTGGCGGCGTTGGAACAGGCACTGGACAGGCCCGAGGGTGAAGCCGGCGACTGCGCGGACGTACTGGTGCAGGTCGCCGCCGTGCGCGGTGCCGCCCACAGCCTGCTGATGGAGCTGCTGCACGAGCACCTGCAGGAGCATGTGGTAGGGGCGGAAGACCCGCAGCAGCGCGCCGCCGAGGCCGAGGTGCTGGTGGAGCTGCTGCGCCGCTACGGCAAATAGGCCGAGGGGGGGTAGAGTCGACTGTTAGTCGGCTGCTCTTCGCCCAGGCGGCATGGGATCCCGCGCTTCGCGCGAGAGTCGACTAACAGTCCACTCTACCCTGCGTGGCGGTGCCGTGCGTTCCAGAGATGCGTGGCGGCCAGCAGCAGGCTGCCGGTGACGGTCAGCGGGGTTTCCCAGTCGTGCGAGGGCAGCGCCAGCGCGCCGGCCAGCAGCAGGCCCAGGCCCATGCCGGCGGCGGCCCAGGCCAGCACCGGCAGCGGCCGACGGCGCTGGGCCCGCCACAGCGCATAGCCGGTCAGCGGCAGGGCGATGGCCACGAACAGCAGGTGCACCCATTCCGCTTCGGCCCAGGCGCCGAACAGCGGCAGCGTGGCGGCGAGCAGCGGCAGCGCCAGGCAATGCAACAGGCACAGGCTGGACAGGGCGACCGCGCCAGCATCGAGCAGGGCGGCGGAGGGCGACTTCATCGGCGGCGGTTCCTTGCGTAACAGATGTTATACAGTAACATTTCCGTTCCGCAGCCAACCCGCTCCGACATGAACACTGTTTCCCGCGCCGACCGTCGCCTTCCGGTCACCGTGCTGTCCGGCTTCCTCGGGGCCGGCAAGACCACCCTGCTCAACCAGATCCTGCGCAACCGCCAGGGCCTGCGCGTGGCGGTCATCGTCAACGACATGAGCGAGGTCAACATCGATGCGCAGCTGGTGCGCGAGGGTGGGGCCGAACTGCGCCGCACCGAAGAGACGCTGGTGGAGTTCAGCAATGGCTGCATCTGCTGCACCCTGCGCGACGATCTGCTGCAGGAAGTGCGGCGCCTGGCCGATGCCGGCCGCTACGACTACCTGCTGATCGAATCGACCGGCATCGGCGAGCCGATGCCGGTGGCCGCCACCTTTGCGGTGCGCGACGAGCACGGCTTCAGCCTGAGCGACATCGCGCGCCTGGACACGATGGTGACGGTGGTCGATGGCAGCGCGTTCCTGGCCGACTTCGGCTCGACGCTGCGCTTGGCCGAGCGTGGCCAGCAGGCCGGGCCGGATGACGATCGCGGCGTGGTCGACCTGCTGTGCGAGCAGGTGGAATTTGCCGATGTGATCGTGGTCAGCAAGGTCGACCAGGTGGACGACGAAGTGCTGCAGGACACCCTGGCCGTACTGCGCGGGCTGAACCGGGAAGCCAAGCTGCTGTTGTCCAGCTTCGGCGATGTGCCGCTGAGCGAACTGCTGGACACCGGTCGCTTCGACATGGAGCGTGCACAACGTGCACCCGGCTGGGTCAAGGAGCTGCGCGGCGAGCACACGCCGGAAACCGAGGAGTACGGCATCGGCAGCTTCGTCTACCGCTCGCGGCGTCCATTCCATCCGACGCGTTTCGCCCGGGCACTGCGGTCGGGCATGCCGGGCGTGATCCGCAGCAAGGGCTGGTTCTGGCTGGCCAACCGCATGGACTGGGTGGGCGAGTTGAACAGCGTCGGCGCGGCCACCCGCACCCAGGCCGCCGGGTTCTGGTATGCGGCGCGCCAGCGCGTGCGTGCCGGCCAGGAAGACACCACGCCGCTGCTGCCGCCGACACCGCTGCCCTACAGCGACCTGGGTTGGGCGAGGCAGCAGGCCGATTGCTGGAGCGCGCCGCTGCCGGGGCTCGAGGAATTCCCGGATCCGGCCGCGCACACGGCGATGCAGCGGCTGTGGCACCCGTTGTGGGGGGATCGCCGCCAGGAGCTGGTGGTGATCGGCGTGCACATGGATGAGCGTATGGTACGCGCGGAGCTGGATGCCTGCCTGCTCAACGACCAGGAGCTGCGTGCCGGGCCAATGCTGTGGCAGCAGTTGCCGCAGGCGTTCCCGGTGTGGAAGCGGTGACGGTGCACTGAGGATGCATGGGTTGCCGGCCAGCGGCCGGCACTCCCCCTGGTCGATACGCCATGCGCGGATGGATGCATGGCGGAGTCGAGCATGGCTCGACTCTACAGACTGTCACGCCACTGCCAGCTGTTGGCGCTTACCTGCAGCACGTGGGTCGGTCGCAATGCCTCCAGCAGGTGCCGGTCGTGGCTGACCATCACCAGCGCGCCCGGCCACGCCGCAAGCAGTTCCTCCAACGCCTGCAAGGCGCTTAGATCCAGCGCATTACCGGGCTCGTCCAGCAGCAACAGCTGGGGCGCGGGATCGGCGTACAGCACGCTGGCCAGCGCACCTTTCACGCGTTCGCCATCGCTGAGGCTGTGGGCTGCCCGCTGGATGCGCTTTGCATCCAGCCAGAGCAGGGCCAGCCGCGTGCGCAGCTCGCCTGGGTCCGCGCCCGGGTTGGCGGCCTGCACGGTGTCGAGGATGCTGCGCTCGCCGGACAGCCCCAGCAGCTGCTGGTCGAGCAGGGCCAGTGGCGCATGCCGTTGCACGGCGCCACTGCGTGCAGGCAGCTGGCCGGCCAGCACACGCAGCAGGGTCGATTTGCCGCTGCCGTTGTCACCGACCACGGCGATGCGCTGGCCGCGGCGGATCTCCAGCTGCAACGGTGCACTGCAGCCATGTGGCAGCACCAGCGCCTCGGCCTGTAGCAGGCGCATGCTGCCACGGTCACCCGCACCGGCGAACAGTGCCAGTTCCGGCGCCGCGTGCACCGCCGATGCCGCTGCGCGCAGATGCTCTGCGCTGGCCTGCAGGAGTTCGGCCTGCACCTGTTGTGCGCGGCCGTGGCTGGCCTCGGCGCGCTGCTTCTGCCGGCCGAGCAGGATCGGGGCCTGGTTGGCCTGCTTCGCATCGCGGTTGCCACGCGCCTGGCGTTGTTGTTGCCGTTCGTGCTGTTCGCGCGCGCTGCGTTGCTGCTGGCGGTGCTGGGCGCGCGCATGGTCGAGCTGGGCGGCGGCAGCTTCGCGCTCGGCGGCGCGCGCATCGGCATAGTGCTGCCACGGTCCGCCGTAACGATGCAGCCCGCGCCCATCGAGTTCGACGATCTGCTGCATGTGCGCCAGCAGCTCGCGATCATGACTGATCACCAGCAGGCCACCGCGCCACTGCTGCAACTGCTCGTACAGCTGTTGGCGATGGCGTGCATCGAGGTGGTTGCTGGGTTCGTCCAGGATCAGCCAATCGGCACCGCTGGCCCAAGCACCGGACAGCGCGACCTGCATGGCCTGGCCACCACTGAGGCGCGCGGCCGGCTGGGCGGGATCGAGGTCGTCGGGAAGCCGAAGCGCCCGCCATTGCTGCTGCAGGCGTTCGCGCAGATCCCAGCGGTCGCCGACGCAGGCGAAGTCGGCCTCGTCCACGCTGCCGGCTTCGATGCGTTGCAGTGCGGCCAGTTCCGCGCCGACGCCGGCCAGTTCACCGACCGTGCCGGCGGGTGGATAGCCGGGCGTCGGCAACAGGAACACGCGGCCACTGCCGCGCACCTGGCCAGTGTCGGGCAGCAACCGTCCGGCCAGCAGGCGTGCGAGCACGCTCTTGCCGGCGCCATTGGCACCGACCAGGCCGGTGGCGACCGGTTCGAAGGAAAACGTCAGATCGGAAAACAGCGGGCGGCCGTCGGCCAATCGATACGACACGCGATCGAGCGTGAGGGAATGCGGGGTCATGCGACCTCCATGGATGCCGGGTTCTCCCCTGCGCGCAGGGGCGGGAAGAGTCAGGCCGTCTGGTGGGAAGACGGCGGCATCAATGGCGCATTGGTCGCGAGCCTCTGGGAGGAATGAGGGGGCCAGTATAGCGGGGCTGGCTGAATGGCTGCGTGCAGCTGTAGAGCCGAGCCACGCTCGGCTGATCTTCGCTCGAAGAAGCATCCACGCATGGCGTGGATCTACGGCACGGTTCCCAAGCGCTCGCCGACGAAGTCGATGAACACCCGCAGCTTGGGCAGCACGTGGCGGCCGGAGGGCCACAGCAGATGGAAGGTTCCGCAGGAATGCACGTGTTCTTCCAGCACGGTCACCAGCCGGCCGTCGGCCAGCGCATCACGCACCGAATGCACCGGCACGAACGCCACGCCGACATCGCGCAGCGCCAGCGCCACGCGCGCTTCGATGGTATTGGCCACCATGTGTACCGGCAGCTCCTGCGGCGTTTCATCGTCGGGCCAGTGGATCGGCCACGGCTCCAGCTTGCCGGTGGTGGGGAAGCGATAGTGCAGCAGCGTGTGCTGCATCAGTTCCGCCGGCGTGCGCGGAACCCCGCGACGCTGCAGGTAGCCCGGCGAGGCGATGACACGGCGCGGGAATACCCCCAGGCGTCGTGCGTTCATGCGCGAGTCGCTGGGTTCACCGACACGCAGCACGGCATCGAAGCCTTCCTCGATGACATCGACCAGGCGGTCGCTGAAATCCAGATCGAGCCGGATGTCCGGGTACGCCGCCATGAACTCGGCCATCAGCGGCAGGGTCAGGTCGCCCACCAGCGGCAGGCTGATGCGCAGTGTGCCGCTGGGCGTGGCATGTGGCTGGGCGAGTTCGGTGCGGGCCGCATCGCGTTCGTCGAGGATGCGCCGGCAGCGTGCCAGGAACAACTGGCCTTCGGCGGTGAGGGTGATGCTGCGCGTGCTGCGGTGGAACAGGCGCACGCCCAGCGCGTGTTCGAGCCGGGCCACGCACTTGCCGGCGGCCGAGGCGGAGATGCCCTGCAGGCGCCCGGTCTCGACGAAGCTGCGGGTGTCGGCGGCGTGCACGAAGGTCTGCAGGTTGGCGAGGTTGTCCAGGACTGACATGGGCGTGCGGGCGATGAAAGCGGCAGGGTAGGGGAGAGGGGCACTGGCGGCGGCGTGGCCACCGCAACGCTGTGGTGCGTGACGGGGCGCGGGCGGTTGCGGCCTCGCAGTTCCGGCCATCATGCCGATTGCGGACTGCACGGTCCACGATGCGCGGAGCGGTACCCCGCTTTTTGCGGCGCAGCGTGCTGCCTAACGTGGCGGGCCTCTCCCCACGGATCACTGCGATGAATGCCGCTCATTCTCTTCAACCCGCGCCGACCCTGCCCTCGGTGCTGCGCCTGTTGCAGCAGGTGCACCCACAGCGCCTGGTCGGTGCGGTGGTGCGCGTGCGCCAGCACGGGGTGCTGCGCCATGCCAGTGCCACCGGGCTGTCCGATCGCGAAGCGGCCACGCCGATGCGCCCTGACCAGCTGTTCCGGCTGGCGTCGGTGAGCAAGCCGCTGCTGACCACGGTGTTGCTGCGCCTGGTGGCGGACGGGGTGCTGGACCTGGATACGCCGGTGCAGCGCTGGCTGCCGCAGTTCCGCCCGGCGCTGGCCGACGGCAGCACGCCGCCGATCAGCCTGCGCCAGCTGCTCAGCCACAGCAGCGGGTTGGGCTATCGCTTCCTGGAAGCCGATGCGGATGGCCCCTACGCACGCGCCGGTGTCAGTGACGGCATGGACGCCAACCCGCTGTCCCTGGCCGACAACGTGCAGCGCATCGCGCAGGTACCGCTGCTGTTCGCGCCGGGCAGCCAGTGGCTGTATTCGCTGGGTGTGGATGTGGCCGGTGCGGTGGCCGAGGCGGCAACCGGCGAGACCTTGCAGGCCCTGTTCGCGCGATTGCTGGCCGCGCCGCTGGGCCTGCGCGACACCGCGTTCGCCACGCGTGATGCGGCTCGCCTGGCCACGCCCTATGTGAGCGATACGGTGCAACCACATCGCCTGCGCGAAGGGGAGGTCGTGGCGCCGTTCGAGGGCACCGTGGGCATCGACTACAGCCTGGCGCGCGCCACCGATGCGAGCCGCTTCGCGTCAGCCGGCGCCGGCCTGGTGGGCACCGCCGACGAGGTGATGGCGGTGCTGGAGGCATTGCGTGATGTGCGGGCGTCGGGGCTGCTGCCGCCGGCACTGGTGGCAGAGATGGGCACGCCACAGGTGGGAGAACAGGGACCGCCCGAGCCGGCCGGCTGGGGTTTCGGGCTGGGCTTTGCGGTCCTGCGTGATGCCGCCGCCAGTGGGACACCGCAGAGCGTGGGTACCTGGCGCTGGGGCGGTGCCTATGGCCACAGCTGGTTCGTTGACCCGGCGCGGGGGCTGAGCGTGGTGGCGCTGACCAACACCCTCTACGAAGGCATGGATGGTCCCTTTGTCGATGCGCTGCGCGATGCCGTGTATGCCGATCTGGAGGCCACCCCATGAGTGGTCATGCCCTCGATGCGGCCAGCCCGGCCGGCGAGGCCACGCGCCTGCCGTGGGCGGGCCTGTTGGCGCTGGCCGGCGGCGGTTTCATCACGCTGCTGACCGAGACCCTGCCGGCCGGCGTGCTGCGGCCGATGGGGCAGAGCCTGGGCGTGAGCGATGCCGCGGTGGGCCAGCTGGTCAGCGTGTACGCGCTGGGCTCGGTGATGGCGGCGTTGCCGATGACCGCGCTGACCCAGCGCTTGCCGCGACGGCCGCTGCTGCTGGCGGCGATTGCCGGCTTCGTGGTGGTCAACACGCTGACCGCGTTGAGCAGCAGCTATCCGTTGATCCTGGCCGCACGCTTCCTGGCCGGCGTCTGCGGTGGCCTGCTGTGGTCGCTGGTGGCCGGCTACGCCGCGCGCATGGTGGTGCCGTCGTTGCAGGGCCGGGCGATCGCGGTGGCGATGGTCGGTTCACCGCTGGCGCTGTCGCTGGGGGTTCCGGCGGGCACGCTGCTCGGCCAGCAGATCGGCTGGCGCTGGGCATTCGCGCTGATGAGCGTGCTGGGCGTCGGGCTGCTGGCCTACGCGCGCTGGGCGTTGCCGGCGCTGACCGCTGCCGGGGCCGGACAGCGCACATCGCTGGGCTCGGTGTGGCGCATGCCCGGGGTACGCAGCGCGCTGGCCGTGATGGCGTTGTACGTGCTGGCGCACAACGTGCTCTACACCTACATCGAACCCCTGGCGGTGGACGCTGGCGCCGGTGCGTGGCTGGACCGGTTGCTGCTGGCGTTCGGCGTGGCGGCGATCGTCGGCATCGGCATCGCCGGCTGGGGCGTGGATCGTCACCTGCGCCGCCTGGTCTGGGCGGCGGTGGTGGGCTTCCTGCTGCCGGTGCTGGCGCTGTTGCTGTGGCCGGGTGAACCGGGCGCGCTGCTTCCAGCCACGATCATGTGGGGGGTGGCCTTCGGTGCGGTGCCGACGCTGTTCCAGACTGCGCTGGCGCGCCGGGCCGGGGCGGCGGCCGATCTGGCGCAGTCGATGCTGGTGACCGGCTGGAACCTGGCCATCGCTGCCGGCGGTGTGGCCGGTGGCGTGCTGCTGCAGGCCGGCGGCGCTGGCGTGCTGGGGTGGTTGCCGTTGCTGCTGCTGGTGGTCAGTGCAGGGTGGCTGCTGGCGCGGCCGCAGGCGTGGCTGTAGACGACGATCACGGCAGTTGGGTGCCGGCCAGCGGCCGGCACCGCCGCCGAGCGTGGGCTCGGCGCTGCGGCCGGCGCTTCTACTCCTTCGGCGCCTGCTCGATCGGCACGCTGCGCGGGTTCTGCATGTGCTCGCGCGCGGCGCCATACTGCTGCTGCCGCTTGTGATGGAATGCCACGAACTCGTCGCGTGGCAACGGCCGCGAGAACAGCCAGCCTTGCCCGAATTCCACGTGCCGGCTGTGCAGGTAGGCCAGCTGCGCCTCGGTCTCCACGCCCTCGGCCACCACCCACAGGCCCAGTTCCTTGGCCATGTCGATGATGTGCGGGGTGACCGGGCTGGTCGCGCTTTCGGTGCCGATCGCATCGATGAAGGACTTGTCGATCTTCAGCGCATCCAGCGGCAGCTGTTCCAGGTACTGCAGGCTTGAGAAGCCCACGCCGAAATCGTCGATGGCCACGCTGTGCCCGGCGCGCCGCGCTGCCGCCAGCATGGTGCGTGCACGATCCAGGTCGAGGAAGCCGCGTTCGGTGGCTTCCATCCAGATCTGCTGCGGCAGGATGCCGCTGCCGGCCATATGCCTGGAGATCATCTTCAGCGCACGGCCGCTGCTGATGTCTTCGGCGGCCAGGTTGATGGCGATGTGCGCGCTGCGGTCGGCCACCAGCAGTTCGCGCATGTCGCGCACCACGTTCTCGATCACCAGGTCGGTGACGTCGGCGATCATGCCGGCCTCTTCGGCCAGCGGAATGAACAGGTCCGGCCGCACCTGGGTGCCATCGGGACGCTGCCAGCGCACCAGCGCTTCGGCGCCGACGCAGATGCCGGTGTCCAGTTCGATGATCGGCTGGTAGTGCAGGTAAAGCTCGCGGCGGCGGATGGCCGTGGCCAGCTCGCCACGCAACGACAGCCGGCGCTGCGACAGCCAGATCACCAGGCCGGCACCGGCCGCGGCCAGCAACAGGCCCAGCGGGACATACAGCCATGCCTGCTGGCGGAAGGTGGCGGCCAATGCGGTGCGGGGCGTGGTGGCGATCGCCAGCCACTCCTCGTTGCGCGAGGTGGCGTACAGGGTGTTCTGGTCCAGGCCCTGGCCGGGATCGCGCAGCAGTGCCAGCAGCAGCTTCGGGTCCACGCCGGACTGCTTGGCCAGCAGACGCCCATCGGGGCTGGCCAGGGCCAGGCGCACGTGCGGATCGGCGATGACATCCACGAAGCGGCGTGGGTCGACCAGCACGTCGTAGGAGCCGTACAGGACGGCCAGCATCTGGCGGCGCCCGCTTGCTTCCGGGCGCACGTCCACCGCGATGCCGGCGCCGTCGCTGGTGACATGGTCGGGCTTGGGCTGGTCCACGTCGGACAGGAACGGCCCCCAGGACGTGCAGCGCAGCTTGCCGCCTTCGAAGTACCCCATCTGCTCGATCGACGAGGTGGTCATCACCAGCGTCTGCATGCGCCGGATGTGGTCGGCGCTGCACGGCACGTGGGCGCCGGCCTGGACTGACTTCAATGCGGCCAGCGCTTCCTGGTAGGACAGGTCCGAGCGGCGCAGGGTGCGCCCGGCGATATCGCGCAGGCGTTCCTGCTCGACACTGACCGCCCGGTCCCAGGTGGCATAGGCCATCACCGCGATGGGCACGGCTGCGGCAAGCAGCGCCAGCGCGGTGCCACCGATGATGACGCGCAGGCGGCTCATGGCCGGGGCTCCGGCAGGGCGGTCGGGGCAGAGCACATGGTCGGGCCGGTCCTTGGGCAGGTGCGGCTATCTGAACACGGTGCCGGGCCGGACGGAATGGGATCAATACGGTATTGGGTCACATTGTGGTGAAAGCGAACCTGTATGACGTTACCGGCCGGTCTGGTGCTGGCGCTCCGGGCCGGGGAGGACTACCGTCGAATGCTTCGCCCGTCCCTTCCCGTGCCCATGACCGAGCCCGCATCGTCCCCCGAGCACCTGCGCCGCAGCCTGTCCAACCGCCACCTGCAACTGATCGCCATCGGCGGTGCCATCGGCACCGGCCTGTTCATGGGCTCGGGCAAGACCATCAGCCTGGCCGGGCCGTCCATTGTATTTGTCTACCTGATCATCGGCGCGATGCTGTTCTTCGTGATGCGCGCGATGGGCGAACTGCTGCTGTCGAACCTGCAGTACAAGTCCTTCATCGATTTTTCCACCGATCTGCTCGGCCCCTGGGCCGGATTCTTCTGTGGATGGACCTACTGGTTCTGCTGGATCGTGACCGCCATTGCCGATGTGATCGCCATCGCGGCCTACGCGCAGTTCTGGTTCCCCGGGCTGGATGCATGGATACCGGCGCTGGCCTGCGTGCTGCTGTTGCTGGCCCTGAACCTGGTGACGGTGAAGCTGTTCGGCGAAATGGAATTCTGGTTCGCGCTGATCAAGATCGTGGCGATCTGCGCGCTGATCATCACCGGCGCTGGCCTGGTGGCGTGGGGGTTCACTTCGCCCAGCGGGCATACCGCCTCGCTGTCGAACCTGTGGAATGACGGGGGCATGTTCCCGATGGGCCTGGTCGGTTTCTTCGCCGGCTTCCAGATTGCGGTGTTCGCGTTCGTGGGCATCGAGCTGGTCGGCACCACCGCCGCCGAAACCGCCGACCCGGAGCGCAACCTGCCCAAGGCGATCAATTCGATTCCGGTGCGCATCATCATCTTCTACGTGCTGGCGCTGGTCGCGATCATGGCGGTCACTCCGTGGCGTCAGGTGGTGCCGGACAAGAGCCCGTTCGTGCAGTTGTTCGTGCTGGCCGGCATTCCCGCCGCCGCCAGCCTGATCAACTTCGTGGTGCTGACCTCGGCCACCTCGTCGGCCAACAGCGGCATCTTCTCCACCAGCCGCATGCTGTACGGCCTGGCCGAAGAAGGCCACGCACCGCGCGGGCTGTCGCGGTTGTCGCGCGCGGCGGTGCCGGCGCGCGGACTGCTGTTCTCCTGCCTGTGCCTGCTGGGCGGCACGCTGCTGATCTACCTGATTCCCAACCTGGTGACCGCCTTCACCCTGGTGACCACGTTGGCCACGGTGCTGTTCATCTTCGTCTGGTCGCTGATCCTGGTGGCGTACATGGTTTATCGCCGCCGCTACCCGGAGCGCCACGCTGCCTCGATCTTCAAGATGCCCGGCGGCGTGGCCATGTGCTGGGCCTGCCTGTTGTTCTTCGCTGGCGTGCTGGTGCTGCTGAGCCTGCAGGGTGATACCCGCCAGGCGCTGATGGCCAGCCCGGCGTGGTTCGTCCTGCTGGGCCTGGGCTATTGGGTGCGGCGCAGGGCCGCGAAGTGATCCGACGTCTGCGTTCCATTGATTGATCCAGGCATCTCTCTGAAGTGGGGCCAGATCCCGTTGCTCAGCAACGGGATCTGACCCCGGCAGGTCGCGGGACCCACCCCGGCGTTGAGGTTGCCGGCCAGCGGCCGGCACTACCACGGGTGCAGGGCGCAGCCCTGCCGACCCCATTCACTTGGCGTTAGCGGCCGCGGCTGGATCATCCGGCCGCCATGACCCACCGCCCCCTTCTGCTTGCCCTGTTGCTGCTGCCCGGCCTCTGGCCCGGGCTGGCCAGCGCGCGCACCGTCTACCGCTGCGTGCAGGGCAACACGGTCAGCCTGGCGACGGCGCCGGAACCGGGCTCGCGCTGCACACCGAAGGAGATCGACGACAACGCCATCCAGACCCCGAACCTGTGGGGCAACATGGGGGTGTTCAGTGGCGTGCTGTACGAACGCGAGCAGGACGGTGCGCTGGTGTACTCGACCCGCAACCTGCCCGGCTCGCGGGTGTTCCTGAAGTTCACCGTGGCCACCCCGCCGGGGGAACCGGCCCACGAAGGCCTGGGCCAGGTCGGCAGGCCGCAGCTGGCGCAGCACGCCAAGCAGTTCAAGGCCGCGGCCAAGGCCACCGGCGTCGACGATGCGTGGCTGCGCGCGATCGCCCATGCCGAAAGCAACTTCGATGCGCTGGCGGTCTCGAGCAAGGGCGCACAGGGCGTGATGCAGCTGATGCCCGAGACCGCGCAGGAATTCGGCGTGCGTGATCCGTTCTCGCCGCAGCAGTCGATTGATGGCGGTGCACGTTACATGCGCGCGCTGCTGCGCCGCTATAACGGTGACCGGCCACTGGCCGCAGCCGCCTACAACGCCGGCATCGGCGCGGTCACCCGCTACAAGGGCGTACCGCCGTATGCAGAGACCCTGGCCTATGTGGACAAGGTGATGGCGTTGTATGCGCGCTATCGCGAGGCGATGGGCATTCGTACCGAGGTGCCGGCACGCTAGGCGGGCGGTGCTTCCTGCACGTGGCGTTGTAGAGCCGAGCCGACGCTCGGTTGCGCCAATTGCAGCCGAGCATGGGCTCGGCTCTACACAAAAGCCGCTCAGCGCGAGGTGGAGGTGCTGACCAGTTCGTAGCGCTCGATGCGGCCGACGCGGGCGACCTCGGCCTGCACGTCGGCACGCTGCTTGAGTGCACGCCATGCGGCATCGATGCGCACTTCGCCCGGCCATGATGCATAGGTGCGCATGTCCTGCAGGCTGGCCAGGGTTTCACCGCGTTCGATCGGCGAGCGCAGCTGTTCGATCAGCACGGCGGCGGCACCGTCCAGGTTGCCTTCTTCCAGCAACATTTCGCGATGGAACAGGCGGGCGTCATCGCGCTGGGCCAGGATCACCGCGCGTGCCGCCTCGCGCGCCTTGGCATCACCGCGCTCACCGGCGGCGGCAAACTGCAGCAGCGCCTGCGCGGCCTTGCCGTAACCGGCCAGGCCCGGCATGTCATTCACGGCCTGCGCAGCGTCCTGCATGCGCCCGAGCGAACTGAACACGAAGCCGACATTCATCTGGTGCTCGGCTCCATCGGGGCCGAGCGCGCCGATGCGTGCGGCCTGTTGCGCCGTAGCCAGTGCCTCATGGGCGCGGCCCAGCCGGCGCAGCGCGGTGAGCCGGCTGTTGAGCAGCCAGGCCACCCATTCCGCTTCTGCGGCGGCAGGCGATTCGCCGTTGCTTGCCGCACGGGCCATACCCTCGGTCAACGACAGCACTTCCTCGTTGCGGTCCAGCATCAGCAAGGTGGTGCTGAACTCGGCCATGCGCGCGTCCAGTGCGCGGTCGAGCAGGCCCGAGACACGCAGTTCATCGAGGTGGCGCTGTGCCGCCTGCACCGGATCGAAACCCGCGTCGCTGCGGTCGACATAGCGGTCGAAGCGCTTGTCGCTGCGCAGGCGGATGATCTCGGCCGGGCTGTCGATGCGTGCCAGCGTGGCTGCAACGCTGTCGCCGCGGCCATGGTCGGCCTGCAGCGTGGCCAGCGCCAGCCACAGCCCGGTCGGCTCCAGGCCACCGCTCTTCCAGCCGTTGTCGAACAGTGCCTGCAGCAGGTCCATGCGCTGCTGCGGCTGGTCACGCAGGCGGTATTGCAGGTAATTGATGGCGTGGTGATCGACTGGCAGCGGTGCCTCGGCATGCTTCAGCGCCTTCACCAGGAACGTCGTCGCTGCGGCCGGCTGGTTGTCCGACAGTTCCACCGACACCTGGGTGAGCAGGATCTGTGCATCCTCCGGCAGCGCCTCCTGCGCCTGTTGCAGGTAGCGGCGGGCCAGTGCCGGCTTCTTCTGCATCAGTGCGGTCCAGCCGGCGACCTGCGCGGCGCGGCCACGATGCTCGGCATCGAAGTCGTCCAGCAGCGGGTCTTCCATCAGCCGCTCCATGCTGATCAGCGCGCCCAGCGTGTTGCCGCCGCGTGCCTGCTGGATGGCTTCATCCCAGCGTGTGGCGTACGCCGCGTGTACGGCATTGGCGGTGGCCGACGGCTTCTGCGGAACCACCGTGATCGAGGCGGCGGCGGGTGCGCTGGCCATTGCGGCCAGCAGCAGGGCGGTGAGCGGGAGAAGGCGGGGCATGGAGATTCTCCATCCGTGGGAACCGCATTGAACCCGCTGCAGCCAGCGAGAACAAGCGCGAGGAAGCGGATTCTGGTGTTCAAGCGCAAAATTGCTCGTGGCGGATCGCCTGCGCAGCGTCTATTGTCGGTGCCTCTTCAAGCAGCAGGCAGAGGCAGCGCAACACGATGGCACGGTGGCAATGGATGGCGGCAGGGGTGGCATTGGCAACAGCGGTGGGCCTGGCCGCAACCTGGTGGGAGACACCGCTGGATACGCTGGCTGGCCCCATGGGCCCGGCGCCCACGCCGTTGGCCTGGACCGCGCAGATCGAGCCGCTGGCCGGCGATGGGCACCCGGGTGATCGTGACGGTGCCTCCGCACAGGCCCGCTTCGCCGATCCCTATGCGTTGCTGCGCAGCGCCGATGGCAGCGTCTATTTCACCGATGCCGGTGACAACAACCGGATCCGCCGCCGCCTGCCCGACGGCCGTGTCGAAACGGTGGCCGGGCAGGGCGAAGGGCGCCTCGACGGCCCGGCGTTGCAGGCGAGCTTCAACACGCCCTCGGGCATCGCTGCCGATGCGCAGGG
>NZ_LLXV01000027.1 GCF_001431665.1 Stenotrophomonas beteli
GCAGCGGCTCGGCTTGCGGATAGTCGAGAGCCGGTGCTCAGGCCGCCTGGATGCATGACACGCGGAGGGAGCGGGCGCTGTGTGCGAAGTAAAGGAGGAGGTGACGGCTGCGGGCCGGCGCCGGGGGACATTCGCACGCAAGCCCCTCTCCCCCCAGCGCTCGACCAACCCGCTTCTGCTCTTCTGACAGGAACCCACAAAAAAGCGCGGCCCCGATGTTCCGGAGGCCGCGCCAGGAGAGAGAGCGTGGAAGGGACGAGGGATCAGAACACGAAGCTGACGCCGGCCACCGGGCCCTTGAATTCCTGCTTCAGGCCGATGGTGCCATCGCTGCCCTTCTTGTCCGCATCGAGCTTGAACCAGTCATAGCCGGCAAACACGCCGAAGTTCTTGGTGAAGCGGTAATCGACGATGGCGTTGGCGCGGCTCAGGTCGCCCTTGTAGTCGTCGAAGCTGCCCCAGCGCGTGTTGAGGTACTGGCCCTGCAGGGTGATCATCCACTTCTCGGACGGGGTGAAGCTCAGCCGTGCGCCCACCACCGGCGCCACGCCGTCGGTCTTCTCGTTGAGGAACTGGCCTTCGTAGACAGTGCCCAGATCGGCGTAGGCCTTGGTGCTGACCTTGGCGTACTCGGCACCCAGCTGCAGGCCGAGGTCGAAGGTATCGGTGTCCACCACCGAGTAGTCATAGACCAGGCTGGCCACCTGGTACTTCAGCTCGCCCTTCACGAAGCTGCCGGATGGCACGTTGACGTCACCGAAGGAGATGTCCTGGCCCAGGGTCTCGCGGCGGTCCTTGTCGTACTTGAAGTAGTTGAACAGCAGGCGCTGGCGGTTGCTGATACGGAACATGCCGTCGATGCGCGGCTCCCACTCCTTGCCACCCAGCTTGAAGTCCTCGGAGAAGCCGATGTCCTGGCCGGCGACATTGGTCTTGCCGCGGAGCGTGTTGTCCGAGTCGATGTTCATCGCACCCAGGCGCAGGGCAAAGCGGTCATCGCCTTCGGCGGCGTGGGCGGCATTGGCGAACGAAGCGCCGGCGGCGAGCAGGGAGAAGGCGAGCAGGGTGGGTACGGGGCGCATCGAAGAGTCCTTGCAGGGGTTCATCAGAATGAAGACCACTGTGCCGGACGCCGGCGTCCACCATCCGTGAACGTATGGTCCACGTCATGTGGACGGTTCAGCGCTGTCGCGATGGTGCAAAAAGATGGCCCCGGAGACGGGCTTCGGGGCCATCCTGGGACCTGCGGGGGTGGAGCCGACGAGGATGCTGCAGGCAGGTCGAATGATCGGACCGGCGCTGTCGGCGAAAGTTCCGTCGCCTGCGACCAAAGTTTAATATTGCGCCGCAACATGACACGGACGTCATTGTCCCCGGGGCGGAACGCAAAAATGTAACCGTTACCGCAACTTGCGGCCTTCAGGGATGAACAGGGAGCGGTTGTCTCGCAAATTGTCCCATTGCTATAATTTGGCGGCTCGATGAGGCCCCCCTGCTGTAGCCGCCTCAGCCATCCACTTGCAACCACGCGGGACGTCCTGTGCTGAACTCCGTTGATGCGGGTCGGCGACTGATGCTGCGCGCCGCGGTCTACCCGCTGGCCGCGGTCGCTGTCCTGGCCCTGGCCTTCCTGCTGGTGGGTCCGAAATATGCCCTCGGCGCGCTGGCGTCCGGTGTGGCCATTTCGGCCGGCGGCTGGGTTGCGGCTCGAATGGCGCTCAGTGGCGGGGCGGTGGCGGCGGGTTCGGCGATGGCGCGGCTGATCGTCGCGATCGTGGCCAAGTGGGTAGTCGTTTTCGGCGTCCTGCTGGTGGGGTTCCTGGTCTTCAAGCTGCCTGCACTGGCGCTGTTGGCCGGTATCGCCGTCGGCCTGATGTTCCAGGTCCTGGCCATGGCCAGGCGTTGACAAAAATTCAAATAACTAAGGTTCCGGACACATGGCGGGCGAGGCTCTAACCCCTACCAGCTACATCCAGCATCACCTGCAGAACCTGACCGCTCCGGTCGGCAAGGGTGAGGGTATGTTCTGGCATATCCACGTCGATACCTTCCTCACTGCGGTCCTGATGGGCCTGGTGATCGTGGTTGCCTTCTGGCTGGGCACCCGCAAGGCCACCGCCGGCGTGCCGGGCAAGTGGCAGGCCTTCGTGGAAATCTGCCTGGAGTTCGTCGACCGCCAGGCCAAGGACACCTACCACGGCAAGAGCAAGCTGGTCACGCCGATCGCCATCACCATCTTCTTCTGGATTCTGCTGATGAATCTGCTGAAGATGATCCCGGCCGACTTCATCGCCAAGCCGCTGGAGATGGCCGGTATCCACTACTGGAAGCCGGTGCCGACCGCTGACGTCAACGCCACCCTCGGCATGGCCTTCAGCGTGTTCTTCCTGATGCTGTTCTTCGCCCTGCGTGCGAAGGGCCTGGGCGGTTTCATCAAGGAATTCCTGACGGCGCCGTTCGGCAAGTGGATGATGCCGTTCAACCTGATCCTCAACATCGTCGAGTGGCTGAGCAAGCCGATCTCGCTGGCGATGCGACTGTTCGGCAACATGTTCGGCGGCGAAATCGTGTTCCTGCTGATCTGGGTGCTGGGTGGTGCCGGTTTCTTCGGTGCCATTGCCGGTGGTGCGTTCGGCCTCGGCTGGATGCTGTTCCACCTGCTGGTGATCCCGCTGCAGGCCTTCATCTTCATGATGCTGTCGATCGTGTACCTGAGCCTGTCGGAAGACGCTCACTGACGTTTCAAGCTTCAACGCGTTTCAACCTTCATCCGTTTCATCACCCTTAGCAACTTAAGTTCCTGGAGATAACCATGTACTTCGCCGTCCTGACCAACTTCGCGCAGATTCAGAGCTCCACCGCCCTTGCCGTCGGCATCATGATCGGCCTGGCCGCGCTGGGCGCCGGTCTGGGTCTGGCCATCATGGCTGGTAAGTTCCTGGAGTCGGCCGCCCGCCAGCCGGAACTGATCCCGGTCCTGCAGGTCCGCATGTTCATCACCGCCGGCCTGATCGACGCCGCGTTCATCATCTCGGTCGCCGTCGGCCTGCTGCTGGCCTTCGCCAACCCGCTGTCGGCTGCCTTTGCTGGCGCCGTCACCAAGGCTCTGGCCGGCTGATACAGCGGTTTGAGACGACCGGGTGCTGATGCACCCGGTTTCGGATGAAGGCCGGATGCGCCGCTACGGCGGCGCGTCCACCCCGAAACCAGCGATCGAGCTAACCATGAATATCAATTTCACCCTTCTTGCGCAGGCGCTCGCCTTCGCTGGTCTGATCTGGATCATCGCGACCAAGATCTGGCCGCCGCTGATGAACGCGATCGAAGAGCGCCAGCAGAAGATTGCTGAAGGCCTCGCTGCTGCCGACCGCAGCCAGAAAGATCTGGCCCAGGCGCAGGAGAAGGTCAACGAAGCGCTGAAGGAAGCCCGCACCAAGGCCAACGAGATCATCGATCAGGCCCACGCGCGCGCCAATCAGATCGTCGATGCCGCCCGCAACGAAGCGATCACCGAAGCCACCCGCCAGAAAGAACTGGCCCAGGCTGAAATCGACGCCGCCGCCAACCGTGCCCGCGAAGATCTGCGCAAGCAGGTATCCGCGCTGGCCGTGACCGGTGCCGAAAAGCTGCTCAAGCGCGAAATCGACGCCAACGCCCACAAGGCGCTGCTCGACGAGCTGGCCTCGGAGATCTAAGGATGAGCCAGGCCCTCACGCTTGCCCGCCCGTACGCCCGCGCCGCGTTCGCGACCGCGCGCGACGAAGGCGCGTTCGCGCCGTGGTCGGACGCCCTGGCGTTCTCCGCCCACGTCGCCGCCGACCCGCGCGTGGCGGCCCTGCTCGCCAACCCGGAGCTGGGTCGTGACGACGCCGTCGCCCTGCTGGCGCCGGTGTCGCACGGCGAGACCTACTCGCGCTTCCTGGCCATCCTGGCCGAATCGCATCGTCTGCCGCTGCTGCCGGAAATCTCCGGCATGTTCGACGCCCTGCGCGCCGAAGCCGAGCACGTGGTCAAGGCCACGGTGACCTCGGCCGCCGAGCTGTCGGCCGCTGAGCTGGATGCGATCAAGGTCGCGCTGCGCAAGCGCTTCAACCGCGAGGTCGACGTGACCACCGCGGTCGATGCCTCGCTGATCGGCGGCGCCGTGATCGACGCCGGCGACGTGGTCATCGATGGTTCGCTGAAGGGCAAGCTGGCCCGTCTGCAGACCGCGCTCGCTAACTGAATTCATTTAACGTCCGGCCCCGCTGCCGGCACTAGGACTTGACGATGGCAACCACGCTCAACCCCTCCGAAATCAGCGAACTGATCAAGAACCGCATCGAGAAGGTCAAGCTGGCCGCGGAATCGCGCAACGAAGGCACCGTGACCAGCGTGTCCGACGGCATCGTGCGCATCTTCGGTCTGGCCGACGTGATGCAGGGCGAAATGATCGAACTGCCGAACAACACCTTCGCCCTGGCCCTGAACCTGGAGCGCGACTCGGTCGGCGCCGTGGTGCTGGGTGACTACGAGCACCTGCGCGAAGGCGACGTCGCCAAGACCACCGGCCGCATCCTGGAAGTGCCGGTCGGTCCGGAACTGCTGGGCCGCGTCGTGAACGCGCTGGGCGAGCCGATCGACGGCAAGGGCCCGCTGGGCACCGAGCTGACCGCTCCGGTGGAGCGTGTTGCGCCGGGCGTGATCTGGCGCAAGTCGGTCGACCAGCCGGTGCAGACCGGTTACAAGTCGGTCGACGCGATGATCCCGATCGGCCGTGGCCAGCGCGAGCTGATCATCGGTGACCGCCAGACCGGCAAGACCGCGATGGCCATCGATGCGGTGATCAACCAGAAGGGCACCGGCATCAAGTGCGTGTACGTTGCGATCGGCCAGAAGGCTTCGACCATCGCCAACATCGTGCGCAAGCTGGAAGAGAACGGCGCGCTGGCCCACACCATCGTGGTGGCCGCCACCGCTTCCGAATCGGCTGCGATGCAGTACATCAGCGCCTACTCGGGCTGCACCATGGGTGAGTACTTCATGGACCGCGGCGAAGACGCGCTGATCGTGTACGACGATCTGTCCAAGCAGGCCGTGGCCTACCGCCAGATCTCGCTGCTGCTGAAGCGCCCGCCGGGCCGTGAAGCCTACCCGGGTGACGTGTTCTACCTGCACTCGCGCCTGCTGGAACGTGCGGCCCGCGTGTCCGAGGAATACGTCGAGAAGTTCACCGAAGGCAAGGTCACCGGCAAGACCGGTTCGCTGACCGCGCTGCCGATCATCGAAACCCAGGCCGGCGACGTGTCCGCCTTCGTTCCGACCAACGTGATCTCGATCACCGACGGCCAGATCTTCCTGGAAACCGACCTGTTCAACGCCGGCATCCGCCCGGCCGTGAACGCCGGTATCTCGGTGTCGCGCGTCGGTGGCTCGGCCCAGACCAAGATCATCAAGAAGCTGTCGGGCGGCATCCGTATCTCGCTGGCCCAGTACCGTGAGCTGGCTGCGTTCGCGCAGTTCGCCTCGGACCTGGACGAAGCGACCCGCAAGCAGCTGGAGCGTGGCCAGCGCGTCACCGAGCTGATGAAGCAGAAGCAGTACGCGCCGATGTCGATCGCCAACCAGGCGCTGTCGATCTACGCCGTCAACGAGGGTTACCTCGACGACGTGCCGGTCAACAAGCTGCTGGCGTTCGAAGAAGGCCTGCACGCCCACTTCGCCAACACCCAGGGCGAGCTGGTCAGCAAGGTCAACGCCACCGGCGGTTGGGACAACGACATCGAAGGTGCCTTCAAGAAGGGCATCGCCGAGTTCAAGACCACCGGCAGCTGGTAATCGCGGTCCTGTAGAGCGGAGCCCCAGGCTCCGCTGGACCAGATGACAAACGGTTGAACAACGCGGGGCAACCGCCCCGCGCCACGGGAAACAAGAGATGGCAAGCGGACGCGAAATCAAAACCAAGATCAAGAGCGTGCAGAACACCCGCAAGGTGACGCGCGCCCTGGAAATGGTCTCGGCCTCCAAGATCCGCAAGGCGCAGGATCGGATGAAGACCTCGCGTCCGTACGCGCAGGCGATGAAGCAGGTGATCGGTCATCTGGCCCAGGCCAGCACCGACTACCAGCATCCGTTCCTGGTCGAGCGCGAGCAGGTCAAGCGGGTCGGCTTCATCGTGATCTCCTCCGATCGCGGCCTGGCCGGCGGCCTGAACAACAACCTGTTCCGCAAGATGCTGGGCGAAGCCAAGGCATGGCAGGACAAGGGGGCCGAAGTGGACCTGGTGACCATCGGCCAGAAGGCTTCGACCTTCTTCCGCCGCGTGAAGGTCAACATGGTCGGCAGCGTGACCCACATCGGCGACGTGCCCAAGCTGGAATCGCTGATCGGTGTGATCAAGGTCATGCTCGACGCCTTCACCGAAGGCAAGGTCGACCGCGTGTACCTGGTCTACAACCGCTTCGTGAACACCATGACGCAGAAGGCCAGCTTCGATCAGCTGCTGCCGCTGCCGCCGGCTGAAAAGCAGGTCGCTCACCACGACTGGGATTACCTGTACGAACCCGATGCCGCGACCGTGCTCGAGCATGTGATGACGCGTTACATCGAATCGCTGGTGTACCAGGCACTGCTGGAAAACGTCGCCTCCGAGCATGCGGCACGCATGGTTGCGATGAAGGCGGCGAGCGACAACGCCAACAAGCTGATCGGCACCCTGCAGCTCGTCTACAACAAGGCGCGCCAGGCAGCGATCACCCAGGAAATCTCCGAAATCGTCGGCGGCGCGGCAGCAGTCTGACCGCGTTCGTTCAAAGCACACATTAGAGGATGCAGCAATGAGTCAGGGCAAGATCGTTCAGATCATCGGCGCGGTCGTCGACGTCGAATTCCCGCGTGAGTCGGTGCCGAAGGTGTACGACGCGCTGAAGGTCGAGAACACCGAAATCACCCTCGAAGTCCAGCAGCAGCTGGGCGACGGCGTGGTGCGTACCATCGCCCTCGGTTCCACCGACGGCCTGAAGCGCAACCTGGTTGCCGTCAACACCGGCCGTGGCATCTCGGTGCCGGTCGGCGCCGGCACCCTGGGCCGCATCATGGACGTGCTGGGCCGTCCGATCGACGAAGCCGGCCCGGTGGCCGCCAGCGACAACTGGGAAATCCACCGCGCTGCGCCGTCGTATGAAGACCAGTCCCCGGCCACCGAACTGCTGGAAACCGGCATCAAGGTCATCGACCTGATGTGTCCGTTCGCCAAGGGCGGCAAGGTCGGCCTGTTCGGCGGCGCCGGCGTCGGCAAGACCGTCAACATGATGGAGCTGATCAACAACATCGCCAAGGCGCACAGCGGTCTGTCCGTGTTCGCCGGCGTGGGTGAGCGTACCCGTGAGGGCAACGACTTCTACCACGAAATGAAGGACTCCAACGTCCTGGACAAGGTGGCGATGGTGTACGGCCAGATGAACGAGCCGCCGGGCAACCGTCTGCGCGTCGCCCTGACCGGCCTGACCATGGCCGAGTACTTCCGCGATGAGAAGGACGAAAACGGCAAGGGCAAGGACGTCCTGCTGTTCGTCGACAACATCTACCGCTACACCCTGGCCGGTACCGAAGTGTCGGCACTGCTGGGCCGCATGCCGTCCGCCGTGGGTTACCAGCCGACCCTGGCCGAGGAAATGGGCGTCCTGCAGGAGCGCATCACCTCGACCAAGAATGGCTCGATCACCTCGATCCAGGCCGTCTACGTTCCCGCGGACGACCTGACCGACCCGTCGCCGGCGACCACCTTCGCCCACCTGGACTCGACCGTCACCCTGTCGCGTTCGATCGCCTCGCTGGGTATCTACCCGGCCGTCGATCCGCTGGACTCCACCAGCCGCCAGATGGACCCGCTGGTCATCGGCCACGAGCACTACGACACCGCCCAGCGCGTCCAGCAGACCCTGCAGAAGTACAAGGAACTGAAGGACATCATCGCCATCCTGGGCATGGACGAACTGTCCGAAGAAGACAAGCAGGCCGTGTCGCGCGCCCGCAAGATCGAGCGCTTCTTCAGCCAGCCGTTCCACGTGGCCGAAGTGTTCACCGGTTCGCCGGGCAAGTACGTGCCGCTGAAGGACACCATCCGTGGCTTCAAGGCCATCGTCGATGGCGAGTACGACCACCTGCCGGAGCAGGCGTTCTACATGGTCGGCGGCATCGAAGAAGCGGTCGAGAAGGCCAAGAAGATGGCCGAGAAGGCCTGATCCGGGACGGGCGGGAGCGATCCTGCCCGACCTGACGCCGGTGCCGGGCAACCGCCCGCGCCGGTGGACCCCCACGGTGGCATTGCGCCGCCGCGAACAGCGAAGAGATTTGCATGAGCACGATCCGTTGCGACATCGTCAGCGCCGAGCAGGAAATCTTCCGTGGCGAAGCGACCCTGGTCGTGGCCACCGGTGAGCTGGGCGAACTGGGCATCGCGCCCAAGCACGCGCCGCTGATCACCCGCCTGAAGCCGGGCAAGGTGGTAGTGACCACGCCGAATGGCGAGCAGCTGGATTTCGCCATTTCCGGCGGCATCCTGGAAGTGCAGCCGCAGGTGGTGACCGTGCTGGCCGACACCGCGATCCGCGCGCAGGACATCGACGAAGCCTCGGTCCGCAAGGCCAAGGAAGAAGCCGAGCGCATCCTGGCCAACCGTGGCGAAGCGATGGAAGTGGCCGAAGCCCAGCAGAAGCTGGCTGAAGCCGTTGTCCAGCTGCAGGCGCTGGAACGCCTGCGCAAGACCCTCAAGCACTGAGGTTCACGCGCTGCATCCACGAGAACGCCGGCCCTGTGCCGGCGTTTTTGTTTGTCTGGCGGGGCAGCACCGACTTGCGTGCCGATCCGGATCCCGCCTCGTATCAGCGATACACCACATAGCGCATCAGCAGGAACGACACGCAGGCCAGCCCGCCTTCCACCAGCGGCTTGGCCAGCCAGGTGTACTGCAGTCCGAGGGCATGATCGACCAGGCTCACCAGCAGCGTGCTTGCCGCGGTCATCAGCAGCCAGAGCACGAAGAAGCGGGCAAAACGCTTCCAGCCCAGCCGATGGCTGCCGGCCTCGGCAAAGGTGTAGCGGCCGTTGAGCCAGAAGCCCAGCAGCATGCCGGCCAGGCGCCCGGTGATGTTGGCCGGTGCCACCGGCATGCCCAGCGCGGTGGCGAGCACGAACACCAGCCAGTCCACCAGCAGCTGCACGAGCCCGATGACGAGGTAGGCGCTTCCCTGGCGGACGAGGCTCATCGGCAGGTCTGAAGAGGAGGAGGGATGCCCATGTTAACGGCCCACGCTCTAGAATCATCGGCAACGACCCACGGACCGCTGTTGCCATGACCCAACCCCTGCACGTCATCATCCTCGCCGCCGGCGCCGGCAAGCGCATGAAGTCGGTGTTGCCGAAGGTGCTGCAGCCGATTGCCGGCGAGCCGATGCTGGCACACGTGATCGCTGCGGCGCGCCAGCTGGACCCGGCGGCGATCCACGTGGTCTACGGCCACGGCGGCGAAGCCGTGCGCCAGTACTTCGCTGGCCAGCAGGATCTGCAATGGGCTGAACAGGCGCAGCAGCTCGGTACCGGCCATGCGGTCGCACAGGCGATGCCGCAGGTGCCCGATGCCGCGCAGGTGCTGGTGCTGTACGGTGACGTGCCGTTGATCCGCGCGCAGACGCTGCGCGACCTGCTGGCGCAGCCGGGCCGGCTGGCGGTGCTGGTGGCCGAGGTGGCTGACCCGACCGGCTATGGTCGCGTGCTGCGCGATGCCGAGGGCAAGGTCGGTGCGATCGTCGAGCAGAAGGATGCCAGCGACGAGCAGCTGCGCGTACGCATCATCAACACCGGCATCATCGCCGCGGAATCGACCGCGCTGCGCCGCTGGCTGTCGCAGCTGTCCAACGGCAACGCGCAGGGCGAGTATTACCTGACCGACGTGTTCGCCTTCGCCGCCCATGAGTACACCCCGGCCGAGATGGCGCTGGTCGCCGACCCGCAGGAAGCGGAAGGGGCCAATGATCCCTGGCAGCTGGCGCAGCTGGAGCGTGCCTGGCAGCGCCGCGCGGTGCGTGCACTGTGCGCGCAGGGCGCGCGCGTGCGTGATCCGGCGCGGCTGGATATCCGCGGTACCGTCACCGTCGGCAGCGACGTGCTGATCGACGTCGACGTGGTGCTGGAGGGCAACATCGTGCTCGCTGATGGCGTCACCATCGGTCCATTCAACCGCCTGAAGGACGTCAACCTGGGGCCGGGCACCGACGTGCGTGCGCACTGCGATCTGGAGGGTGTAGTTACCGAGGGTGCCGCGCAGATCGGCCCGTTCGCGCGCCTGCGACCGGGCACCGTGCTGGCCGATGGCGTGCACGTCGGCAACTTCGTCGAGACCAAGAAGGTCACGCTGGGTGTCGGTAGCAAGGCCAATCACCTCACCTACCTGGGCGATGCGGTGATCGGCAGCAAGGTGAACATCGGCGCTGGCACCATCACCTGCAACTACGATGGCGTGAACAAGTCGACCACCACCATCGGCGACAACGCGTTCATCGGCTCCAACAGCTCGCTGGTGGCACCGGTGACCATTGGCGACGGCGCGACCATTGCCGCCGGTTCGGTCATCACCCGCAACGCGCCGGACGGCAAACTGACACTGGCACGTGCCCGACAGGAAACCATCGATGGCTGGAAGCGCCCGCTCAAGAAGTCCTGAGCCCCGCATTCCCCGCGCCGATGAACTCGGTGTGCTGCCCGGCATCGAGCAGCGCGCCGGCGAGGTGTTGAGGGGCCATGAGGCCTATCCGGTGTTCGCCGGGCATGGCCTGGACCTGCCGACGCTGCAGGACGGCCTTGAGCGTGGGCAGCTCTGGGTGGTGGATGGCGCCGGCGGCGGCATTGCCGGCTACCTGCTGGCCGGCGAACTGGCAGGCGAGTTCCATGTCCTGCAGATGGATGTGGATCCAGCGCATGCGCGCCGCGGTCATGGCCGCGCGTTGTTACGCCATGCATTGGCACAGGCCAGGACCGGCGGCTACGCAGCAGCGGTGCTGACTACGTTGTCCGACGTGCCCTGGAATGCGCCTTTCTATGCCAGCGAAGGATTCGAGGTGGTGCCCGAGACGCGGTGGAGCGATGGCCTGCGCGCGCTGATGGCCGAAGAGGCCGCGCTGGGATTTCCAATGCATCTGCGCGTGGTGATGCGGCGCGTCTGGTAGTTGCCGGCCTTGGCCGGCATATCCGCGCATGGCGTGGATCTACCGACAGGCCGACCAAGGTAGGCGGCTACCGTCAACCCCGTTGCCGCTCAACCCACCGGCAACAGGATCGACACGCACAACCCACCGTCGGCGCGGTTCTGCAGTGATACGCGCCCGCCGTGTGCCTCCACGATCTCGCGCGTCAACGCCAGCCCCAGCCCGGTGCCATTGCGCTTGGTCGAATAGAACGGCATCAACGCGTTCTGCAGCACCTGCTCGTTCATGCCCTTGCCACGGTCAAGCACATCCAGCCGCAGCCATTGCGGCAGCCGTGTCAGCTGAACCTGCACGTCATCGTTGGGTGGTTCGGCTTCGGCACAGGCCTCGTGCGCATTCTTCAGCAGGTTCAACAGCGCCTGCCCGAACTGCGCGATGTCGATGCGGCTGCTCAGTTCCTCGTCCGGCTCGCGCTCCATGCCGAACGGAATCTGCTGGCGCAGGCTGGACAGGAACGGCGCCCAGTGCACGGTCTGCAGCTGCGGCTGTGGCAGCTTGGCAAAGCGCGCATAGCCGCGGATGAAGCCCTCCAGGTGGCGCGCACGGTCTTCGATGGTGGTGAAGATTTCCGGCAGCCGGTCGAAACGTTCGCGCTGCACCAGCACGCCGCCGGAATGGGCCAGCGAGGCGATCGGCGCCAGCGAATTGTTCAGCTCATGGCTGATGACCCGGATCACCTTCTTCCACGTCTGCACTTCCTGGCGGCGCAGTTCGGCGGTGAGCAGGCGCACCAGCAGCAGGTCATGCGGGCGCCCGTTGAGCTGGAACGCCCGGCGCGAGAGGTGATAGACCTGCTCGTCGTCCTCATCGGCATCCTCGCCTTCGGCATGCACCGCGAACAGGCTGTCACCGCCACGGGCGATGGCATCACGCAGTTCCACCGGCACCTGCTCCAGCACATCGTCCAGGCGTTGGCCTTCCAGCTTCCAGCCCCCATGCAGCAGCTTGCGTGCAGCCAGGTTGGAAAACACCACGCGCGAAATGCCATCGCCGCCAGAAGCGATCAGCAGCATCGCCACCGGCGTGTTCTGCACCATGGTGTCCAGCAGCAGCTCGCGTTGCACCAGGCCCTGCCGTTGCGCGCGCAGTACATCGCCCAGCTCACGGTGGGCCTGCACCAGGTCGCCCAGCTCATCGTTGCCGGGCCAGTGCACGCCGAAGTTGTACTCGCCATCGCGGTAGCTGCTGGTGGTGCCGGACAAGGCGCGCATCAGCGAACGTACCGGCGCGGTGGCGCGGCGCAGTGTCCACCACATCAGCAACAGCAGGATCAGTGCCGAAACCGTGGTAACCACCCAGCCGTGGTCCATCCAGTACGCCAGCAGCCAGGGCAACGCGGCAGCCAGTGCCAGCACCGGCAGCAGGCGAAGGAACAGGCGGAAGGTGAACGAGCGCCGCTTCATTCGCGCGGAATACCGTGGCGATCCATGCGCCGGTACAGCGCCTGACGGCTCAGGCCAAGTTCGGCTGCGGCCTGGGCGATGACGCCGTGATTGCGCGCCAGTACGTCCTCGATGCGCGCACGGTCGGGATCATTGCCCGCACTGGGCGCAGGCCGGGGCGGCGCAGGCGCCCGCGGCAGATTCAGGTCGGCCACTTCGATGCGGTTGCCGGTGGCCAGCAGCTCGGCGCGCTGGATCACATTGCGCAGCTCGCGCACATTGCCGGGCCACGGATGCCGCTGCAGCGCGGCGATGGCGGCGCTGGACAGCGGCTTGCCTGCGGTCAGGAAGCGCTCGGCCAACGGCACGATGTCACCGGGGCGCTCGGCCAGCGGCGGCAACACCAGCTCCACGGTGTTGAGCCGGTAGTAGAGGTCCTCGCGGAAGCTGCCATCGCGGATCATCGCCGGCAGGTCGGCATTGGTCGCACTGACCACGCGCACCTTGACCTGGCGCTCGCGGTTGGAGCCCAGGCGCTCGAAGCGCCCGGTTTCCAGTACACGCAACAGCTTCATCTGCCCGCCCAGCGACAGGTTGCCGATCTCATCCAGGAACAGCGTGCCGCCGTCGGCCGCTTCGAACTTGCCTTCGCGTGCCTTGTTGGCGCCGGTGTAGGCGCCAGCCTCGGCACCGAACAGTTCGGCTTCGATCAGCTCCGATGGCAGTGCGCCGCAGTTGACCGCCACGAATGCCCCTTTGGCGACCAGCGAGTTGGCCTGGATGATCTGCGCGATCTTCTCCTTGCCGGCACCGTTGGGGCCGGTGATCAGCACTGGCAGTTCCGAGCGTGCGACCTGGCAGGCCAGGGTGATCACGCGTTCACTGGCCGGATCGGCGACCACGGCACCGCACAGGTCGTACTTTTGCTCCAACGCGTTGCGCTGGCGCAGTTCGCGCGAGCGACGGCGGTCCAGCTCGCGGCGTGCCTCGGACAGTTCCAGCAGGTTGTTGACCGTGGTCAGCAGCTTGCGGTCGTCCCAGGGCTTGGCCAGGTAGTCGGCCGCGCCGGCCTTGACCAGGTCGACCGCACTGCTCAGATGAGTCCAGGCGGTGAGCAGGATCACCGGCAGGTCCGGGTGGCGCGCGCGGATCTGTGCGAACAGCGCCTCGCCTTCTTCACCGGAGGTGGTGTCCTCGCTGAAGTTCATGTCCTGGATCACCAGGTCGACCGGCTGCGATTCGAGCAGCGCCAGGCCATCGGCCGGGGTCTGCGCCTGCAGGGTGTCGATGTCATGCAGGGAGAACAGCACGTCCAGGGCGGTGCCCACGCTGGCGTTGTCGTCGATGATCAGGATCGAAGGCATCAAGCAGTTCTGCGGAAAGGGATGGGCGGCGCCGTTGGAGCCGTTCGCGTGCAGGCGCCGGGAGAGCCCGGCGCCACCCATCAAGCATAGCCAAACCAACGCCCGTGCAGGGCGCGTTGCTCAGCGCAGCGGCGCCGGAGGCGGTGGCGGCGGTGGCGGCGGTGGTGCGACCAGCGCCAGGCGCCAGGCGGCCGCGTCCACCGGCACCGTCAGCTCGCGCTTGTCGCGGCGCAGCAACAGGTACACGGTCGGTGCGGTGGTCTGGCGCAGGGCCTCGCTCAGATGCTCGACCTGGCGCACGGCGACATCGTCCACGCGCAGGATGCGGTCACCGCGGCGCACGCCGAAGCGTCCCTCCGGTTTGGCCATCTCCACATGTACCTGGCCCTCGGTCGAGCGCAGCGACAGCCGCGCTTCGTCCTGGCGCCATTCCAGCGTCTGCGCGCTGCCACCGCCGGCCAGCGCCGGCAGCGGCAGAAGCAGCATCAGTACCATCGTGCAGGCGCGCATCTCAGGCGCCTCGCGTAGCGACTGCCGGCGGCACCGCCGCCGCACGCCGGGCCGGCCCGAACACTGCAATCTGGCCCAACGTCCACAGCAGCAGGGCGCCCAGCGGCAGGTACAGCAGCGGCATGCGCGGCAGCTCGTACAGGTTCATCAGTGCCAGGTTGATCGCGTAGGCGGCCAGCATGCCCAGCACGATGCCCAGCGTGGCCAGCAGGAAGTTCTCGGTCTGGAAGTAGCGCAGGATCTGGCCACGGGTGGCACCGAGTGCGCGGCGGATGCCGATCTGCTTGCTGCGCTGCTGCACCCAGAAGCTGGCCAGCCCGACGATGCCAAGCGCAGTGACCACCAGCAGCGCCACGCAGACGGTGATCAGCAGGCCGACCATTGCCCGGTCGTTCTTGAAGAAGTCCTCGCGCTGGTCGGTGAACGACTGCTTCTCGCGGATCAGGCGGTTGGGATCGTTACGGTCCAATGCGGCCAGGGCGGCCTTGAGCACCTCATCGCGGCGCGCAGGATCGGTGCGCAGCATGTAGATGCCGTCGCCGAAGACGTGGCGCACCGGCATGATCATGGTGTCATCCCAGTTGTTGCCCCAGCCATTGGGCGTGGCCAGCGTATCGACGATGCCGATCACGTTCACCGTCTGCTTGCCCATGTAGTACGTCTTGCCCAGCGCATTGCCGTCCGGCGCCATCTTGTGCGCGGCGGCCTGGCTGAGGATCACCGGCGTGCCGTTGGCCTTGCTCAGGTTCTCGAAGTCGAAGTACTCGGCCGGCTGGAAGTCGCGGCCGGCAACCAGGTTGAGGCCCAGCGTGCGCAACGCGTCTTCGGAGAACGTGTACATGCCGACGCTGGCCGTCGGCCGTTCCTGGTTCATTTCGCGCGAGATGCTGGTGTTGGACGAACTGTTGCGGAACGGCACCTGGTTGATCACGCTGACCGCGGTGACCCCGGGGATGGCGCGCAGCGATGCCAGGTCCTCGCGGGTACGGGCGGCGGCATTGGTCTGCTTGCCGACGCCGGTCACGCGGACCAGGACCAGCTCGTTTTCAGCCATGCCGCTGGTCCGGCTGATGCGCTCCACGCGCTGGCTGACCAGGAACAGGGCATTGCAGACGATGGCGCAGGTCAGGGCGATTTCAAGCACGATCAGCGCGGCAGCGGTCTTGTGCCGGCGCAGGGTGCTGAGGATGGGGCGGATGTCCATGGGAAGTCCTCGTTCTCGTGCTTACTGCGACTTGAGCTGGATGGCGGGAGTGACCTGCATCGCGCGCCAGGCGGGCAGGAAGCCGGCGGCGAGGCTGGCGAGCAGGGTAAGGCCCAGCGCAAGCAGCAGCATGCTGCCATCCAGGTGGGCCAGCTGCGCGTAGCTGACGGGCTGCTGGCGGACCGCGTACAGCCCCAGCAGGGCCAGTCCGATGCCGAGCACGCCGCCGACCACACCCACGGCACCGGCTTCGACCAGGCACTGCAGGAAGATCTGGCCGCGGCTGGCGCCCAGCGCGCGGCGCACACCGATCTCGCCGCTGCGGCGCAGGAACTTGGCCAGCAGCAGGCCTACCGTGTTGACCAGGCAGACGCCGAGGAAGCCCAGGGCCAGCCACAGCTGCAGCCGCACGTCGCTGGGTACCGCGCCCTTGAAGTCCAGCCACTCCATCACGTTGCGCAGGCGGACGTTGACCGGGCGTTCGAAGCGGCCGGCCTGGCGCTGCAGGCTGGAGTAGTTCTCCAGATAGCGCCGGTAGTCGCCGGCCTTGGACGGATCCATCTCTGCCCAGTACTGCAGGTAGGCGCAGGGCGCGTTGACGGAGTAGCTGTTGGCGCCGTCGGGATTTTCGCCGAAGCAGTTCATGTTGCCATTGCTGCCCAGCTGCAGATCGAACGAGGTGGAGATCGGCGCCAGCAGATCCTCTTCCTTGCCGAACGCGCCGGTGGTGAGGTCGAAGAAGTGCGGCTCCGGGTTCCAGGCCTTCATGACGCCGACGATGCGCAGCGCATTGCCCTCAAGCCGGATTTCGCGACCGACGCTGTTCGCGCCCTGGAACAGCTTCTCGTTGAGCGCCTTGGAGATGACGGCCACGCGGGCCCGCCCGTTGTCGTCCTCGCGGGTCCACGGCCGCCCGTACTGCATGGGCACGTTGAACATCGGGAAGAAGTCGGCCGAGGTCCAGCGGGTGTCGATGGAGAACGGCTTGAGCGTACTGTTGTCCGGTTCGATCGTTGCATCACCGGCAGTCATCATCACCTGGCGCTCGGCTTTCGCTTCGCGCAGCAGGGCTTCGGCGTCATAGCGCGTCATCTGCTCTTCCGGCTCCTCCTCAAGGCCGAAGCCGTTGCGGGGCCGTGGGTCAATCTGCGCGTAGAACAGGCGCTCGCTCTTGTCCGGAATGGGGTTGCCGGACAGGACGTGGAACACGGTCAGGGTGGTCATCGAGGCGCCGATGCCGAGCGCGATGGCGATCACCATCAGTGCGGTCAGGACCTTGTTGCGGCGGAAGCTGCGGGCCGCCAATCGGGCGTAGTAGGCGAACATGGTCGGGCCCTCACTCGTTGACGGCGACGATGTGGCGCACCGGCGTGGCCAGCACCGGCTCGCGCACCAGGTCGGTGACCTGGCCATCGACGATGTGCACGTTGCGCTGCGCGCGCGCGGCCAGTTCCGGGTCGTGGGTGACCATCACGATGGTGGTGCCGGCGGCGTTGATCTCCTCCAGCAGCTCCATCACGCCGCGGGCCATCTGCGTGTCCAGGTTGCCGGTCGGTTCGTCGGCCAGCAGCAGGCGCGGGCTGCCAGCCAGGGCGCGCGCGATGGCGGCACGCTGCTGCTGGCCGCCGGACAGTTCATTGGGGTAGTGCTTCATGCGCGAGCCCAGGCCGACCTGGCTCAGCGCCTTTTCGATGCGCTCGCGGCGCTCGCTGGCGCTCATCTTCCGGTAGCGCAGCGGCACGTCGACGTTGTCGAACAGGTTCAGGTCGGGAATCAGGTTGAAGCCCTGGAAGATGAAGCCGATCTTCTGGTTGCGCAGGCGGCTGCGGGCGTCGTCGCCCAGCGTGCTCACGTCCTGGCCGTCGAGCATGTAGGTGCCGCTGGTGAAGGTTTCCAGCAGGCCGGCGATGTTGAGGAAGGTGGTTTTGCCAGAGCCTGACGGGCCGGTGACGGCGACGAACTCACCTTCCTTGACCTGCAGTTCCAGCGAGCGCAGTGCGTGGGTTTCCACTTGTTCGGTGCGGAAGACTTTGGCGACCGAACGCATTTCGAGCATGTACATGGGGTGTCCTCTCTCCAGGATTCAGGGTTCAGGTATCAGTTGACGGAGACGCGTTCGGCGTCCTTGAACAGGTCGCTGCCGGAGACCACGATGCGGTCGCCCGGCTGCACACCCGACTTGATTTCCACTTCGCCCAGGCTGCTGACGCCCAGTTCCACCGGACGCCGCACCGCGGTGCGGCCATCCATCACGTAGGCCACGCCATTGCCCTGTTCGACGAACGGGCCGCGCTCGACCTTCAGCACGTCCTTGCGGGTGTCGAGCAGTACGCGCACCGACATCCGCTGGCTCTGGCGCAGGCCTTCCGGCTGTGCGCTGGCGAAGCGCACGCGGGCATTGACCTCGCCGTTGACCACTTCCGGTGACACCGCGCTGATCTCGCCCGGGAAGGGCTTGCCGTTACCACCGGTCAGCTGCGCCGGCATGCCGATGGCCAGGTCGCGGGCGAAGCTTTCCGGTACCTTGATCTCGACTTCGAACTTGGACAGATCGACCACGCCCAGCACCGGCGCATTGGCGGCCAGGTTGGTGGACTGGACGGCCTGCACCTGGCCGACCTGGCCATCGAACGGTGCGCGCAGGGTCAGTGCATCGACCTGGCGCTGCACTTCAGCCACCACGGCCTTCTGGCGGTCGGCCAGCAGGCGCTTGTTGCGGGCATCCAGGTCAGCGCCCTGGCTCTGCAGGCGGGCATCGGTGGTGGCATTGGCCAGGGTGATGTCGGCCTTCTTCAGCGAATCCTTGGCCTTGGCCAGATCGATCTGCGGTACTGCGCCGCCGTCGTAACCGCGCTGGTAGCGTTGCAGGTCGCGGTCGGCGGCCTGCCGTTCGATGGTGGCCTGGTCGGTTTCCTTGCGCGACTTGGCGCGGGCCAGGGTGGCATCCAGCGCGGCGCGGCTGGCCTCTGCCTCCAGGCCGGCCAGGGTGGCCTGTTCCTGGGCCAGCTTGCTGCGCAGTTCCGGGCTGTCGATGATCGCCAGCTCCTGGCCCTTCTTCACCACATCGCCGGCGACCACCTTCAGGTCCACGGTACCGGCCGAGATGGCGTACAGGATCGGGCTGTTGGCGGCGATCACGCGGCCGTCGGCGGCGATGTCGCGCACCAGGTCGCCACGCTTCACTTCGGCGATGCGCACGCGGCTGCTGTCGAAGGAGCGACTGGCATTGGACCAGGCGTGCACGGCCCAGCCGATGCCGGCGATCAGGGCGATGGCACCCAGGGCCGGCCAGCGGTAGCGATGCCAGGTGGCGCGGGTGGCGCTGGCCGGGGCGGAGGAAACGATCTGGTCCTGGGCGGAAGTGTCGCGGATCATCGGGTACGTGCCTGACGGTGGTAGCCAGTACCAAGCACGCAGCGTGCCAACTTTATTTCATTTGTTTTCAATGGGTTGGAGATGGCGTGGCGGTGTCCGGGTGTCCGCGGACACCTTTCCGGACACTTTCATTAAGCGGACAGGAGGGGGAAGGCGGACACGCACGCTAGAATGCCGCGATCGTCTTCAAGGAAACGCGTGACATGTGTGGAATCGTGGGTGCGATCGCCGATCGCGACGTGGTGCCGGTACTGATCGAGGGCCTGAAGCGGCTTGAGTACCGCGGTTACGATTCCTCCGGCATCGCCGTGATCGACCAGCACGATCGGCCGGACGTTCGTCGCGTGCGGCGTACCGGTCGCGTTTCGGAAATGGCCACGGCCGCCGAGGCCGAAGGCTTCAATGCGGTGCTGGGCATCGGCCACACCCGCTGGGCCACCCACGGCGGTGTCACCGAGGCCAACGCGCATCCGCACATCAGCCACGGCGTGGCGCTGGTGCACAACGGCATCATCGAGAACCACGAGGAGCAGCGCGAGAAGCTGCGGGCGCTGGGCTACACGTTCGAATCGCAGACCGACACCGAAGTCATCGCGCACCTGATCCACCATCACCTGAAGGGCGGCGATGACCTGCTGGTGGCGCTGCAGCACACGGTGAAGGAACTGACCGGTGCCTACGCGCTGGCCGTGGTCAGCCGTGCCGAGCCGGAGCGCTTCGTCTGCGCGCGCATGGGCTGCCCGCTGCTGGTCGGCCTGGGCGAGGGTGAGAACTTCGTTGCATCGGATGTGTCGGCGGTGATCTCGGCCACGCGCAAGGTGATCTTCCTGGAGGAGGGCGACACCGCCGAAATCCGCCGCGACGGCGTGCGCATCTTCGACGGCCATGACCAGCCGGTCGAGCGCGAAGTGCACCTGTCCGACGTGTCGCTGGCCTCGCTGGAGCTGGGCCCGTACCGCCACTTCATGCAGAAGGAAATCCACGAGCAGCCGCGCGCGCTGGGGGACACCATCGAGGCGGCGATCGACGCCGGCGGCTTTCCGGCCGAACTGTTCGGCAAGAACGCCGAAGCGGTGCTGTCGGGTATCGAAGGCGTGCAGATCATCGCCTGCGGCACCAGCTACTACGCCGGCCTGACCGCGCGCTACTGGATCGAAGCCATCGCCGGCCTGCCGTGCAGCGTGGAGATCGCCAGCGAGTACCGCTACCGCGCCGCCTACGCGAACCCGAACCACCTGATCGTGACCATTTCCCAGTCGGGCGAAACGCTGGATACGATGGAGGCGCTCAAGTACGCCAAGTCGCTGGGCCACCAGCACACGCTGTCGATCTGCAACGTGCCGGAAAGCGCGATTCCGCGCGCCAGCGAACTGGTCTGCTACACCCGCGCCGGCGCCGAAATCGGCGTGGCCTCGACCAAGGCCTTCACCACCCAGCTGGCCGCGCTGTTCCAGCTGACCGTGGTGCTTGGCAAGCTGCATGGCCGCATCGACGCGGCGCGGGAAGCGGACTACCTGGAGCAGCTGCGCTTCCTGCCGGGCAGCGTGCAGCACGCGCTGAACATGGAGCCACAGATCGCTGCCTGGGCCGAGCGGTTCGCGCGCAAGAGCAGCGCGCTGTTCCTGGGCCGTGGCCTGCATTACCCGATCGCGCTGGAAGGCGCGCTCAAGCTCAAGGAGATCTCCTATATCCATGCCGAAGCGTACCCGGCCGGCGAACTCAAGCACGGTCCGCTGGCGCTGGTGGACGAGGACATGCCGGTGGTGGTGATCGCCCCCAACGACAGCCTGCTGGAGAAGGTGAAGTCGAACATGCAGGAAGTGCGTGCGCGTGGCGGTGAACTGTTCGTGTTCGCCGACCAGGACAGCAACTTCAACGCGTCCGAAGGCGTGCACGTGATTCGCACCCCGCGCCACGCCGGCGTGCTCAGCCCGATCGTGCACACCATTCCGGTGCAGCTGCTGGCGTACCACACCGCACTGGCGCGGGGCACCGACGTGGACAAGCCGCGCAACCTGGCCAAGAGCGTGACGGTGGAGTAAGGCCTGGCCGATCTGCCGGCAGCACAGGCGAGGGCGGCCCGATGGGTCGCCCTTTTTTCATGCCGGCATGGCATTCTCTGCGGCCGAACCCGCGTATCACGGAGGATGCCTGTGCAGGCTGCCATGCGACGAACCATGCCCTGCACAGTGATGCCGGAGCCTCCTTTCGCTGTTGGCAACCCACCCGTAACGGGTGGGCCTGGCCATGTCCATTCCGCGCGCGATGGCGCGCATTACAGGGGCTGTAGATGAAGAAGCTGCATGGAGTCGCGTTGGCGGTGGCAATCAGTATGCTGTCGGGTTGTGCGAGCGTTCCGATGACCGAGAAGAGCGTGGTGGATACGGCGAAAACCTTCCCGGCACCGCAGGACGGCAAGTCCGGGGTGTACGTGTTCCGCAACAGCTTTGTCGGCAAGGCACTGAAGAAGGACGTGCTGATCGATGGAGAGTGCCTGGGCGAAACCGCCGACAAGGTGTTCTTCTATACCCAGGTTGCCGGTGGCCAGGAACATGTGATCTCCACCGAGTCGGAATTCTCGCCGAACGACCTCAAGCTGTTTACCGAAGCCGGTCGCAACTACTTCATCCAGCAGTCGATCAAGATGGGCGTGTTCGTTGGCGGCGCGAAGCTGACGGTGGTTCCGGAATCGGAAGGCCGCAGCCAGGTGATGCAGCTGAAGATGGCCCAGAACGGGCGTTGCTCGAAGTAGCCCCGGTGGCCGGCGGAGGATGTGCCTTCCGCCGGCCCGCCCGAAGTGGGACGGCGCATGGCCGTTCTGTCCGTGCCCGGCCGCGGAAGATCAATCTTGAGTGCGCGGAACCGCCTGTGTTCAGCCTCGGTTTCAGCGGCGGTGCCATTCTCTGGATCGTCGGTGGGTTCACACGACGAACTGTCCCATCGGTGCCGGTAGTGGCCGCAGTCGGCAGTCGTAGAATCGATCCGACCGAGATACGGGTTGCGCTGCCGGACCCGCCTCGTTGGCGTTGCAGCACGTGGTATGCCGGTCCGATCCAGGAACGCGCAGCCAGTGCGCCAGACGTGCGCTGAAAGGTCTGTTCCCGGGGAGGGGGCGTATCGGAAGAGCACACTTTTTTGACTTCAGTGACCTGCACCAGGAAACAAGAATGAACGTCCGCGAACTCCTGCAATCCAAGAAAGAAGCTGTCATCACCATCGATGCGGAAGACACCATCGGTGCGGCCGCCCACAAGATGAGCGCGAATAAAATCGCTGCCCTGGTGGTGATGAAGGACGATGCCCCGGTCGGCATCATTTCCGAAAAGGACATCGTGCGTACCCTGGCCGACGACGGCCCGCAGGCCGGGCGCCGGGTGATTTCCAGCGTGCCGTCCACCGGCCTGGAAGGCATCGCGCCGGAGGCCACGCTGAAGCAGGCCATGTCGCTGATGACGTACTCGCGGCGCCGTCATCTGATGGTCACCGACGGCAATCAGCTGGTCGGCATCCTCAGCCTGGGCGACATCGTGAAGAACCTGCTGGGCGAGCTGGAACTGGAGAAGGCCGTGCTGCAGGACATCTACATGGCGGCGCATTGACGCTGTAGGCATTCAGGGTGTGAGGGGCCGGCTCACTCCGCGTGGGCTTGCCTCGCAAATGTGCACGTAGGCAGCAATTGGGGGGAGGCTCCGTTTTTTCGATACAGTCTGTCCCAGACGGCGAATGCCGGTTGATTCCGTCCAGGTCTTGCCAGATGCTTTTGGGCAATGGCGTTGGAACAGGGACGTTGGAATGAACCGGACAAGCTATGGATTGTACGCCGATGAAGATGTGACACTGGAGCAGCTGCGTGAGCCGATGGATCGGCAGCGAGATCCTGTAGCACAACCCAAGAGCGATCGCCTTCCTCTGCAGGACATCACACCTGAGAACTTCGAGAAGCTAGTAGTGCGGCTGGCCAACTGCGCGCCCAGTGCTACGTTCAGGGCTCGACGGATTGGGAAGTCAGGTTCGACCCAATCGGGGATCGATATTCAGTGCAGGATTGCCGCGACTGATCGATTCGCCTGCTACGAAGCGAAGCGGGTCATCGAGATCCGTCGAGGTACGTTGAAGCGGTGGGTCGGCAAGTTCCTGGAGGGGAGGTACGCTGCCACAGCATCGAGTTTCCACCTCTGCACGACCTATGCCATTTCCGATGAGACGTCGCTGCTGGAGGAATGGGAGGACTGCGAACGTCAGTTGCTGGATCGACAGATCGATCCTCATCTGTGGGACCGGGCGGTGCTCAATGACTTGCTTCGTGACCAGTGGCGAATCGTCGCCGAGCTGTACGGTGAGAGCGTTGCGACGGGCTTCTGCGTACCTGCCGCGCCGTTGTTGCCGATTCCACAAGAGAGTAGTTTCGCCGCATTGGAAGAGCTTCTGTACGGTCAATCGCTCCAGCTCAATAACCGTAGTGTTGCCTGCTCCATTAATCTTCCCGGGCGCTTGGACAGGCGCTTGTCTGCCGCGCTGTCATTCGCGCGGACGGATATCTCGGGGATATCCATGGCACTGTCTGCACGGGAGTTGTTGAGCTGGGCGCACTGGCGGGTGCACGCAGATGCGTCGATGGAGCGGCCTTATGCAATCCCGCATACTACCGGTGCTGGGGCTTACCTGGTGATGGGGCGCCATGTAAGACTCTCCCTGAAGGAGGCAGAGGTAGCTGACCTCGACTGGATTCTCGAGCGCGCCTGGAATCGCATCCACAGGGCTTGCCTGGAATATGTTTCAGCGTATCGTTCGTTCGATTTTGAGTTGATCGAGCACCATCCGTCGGCCGTCGGACTGCTGTCAGTGCGGCCTGATTTCTGGCAACAGATGCTGGCGTTCGCGCGGGCGCATGATGTTGCTCGAGGGGACGGCCCATGGCATATGTTCGATGCATCATCGTCCTTCTTGAAGGTTTACAGCGGTCGCGGCGGTGAGCGCTTCGACGAAGGCTATCACGCGATCGTTTATCCGTATTCTGAAAGCATTCTGTGGTCAGGCAAGCGTCAAAGCGTCACGATTGGCTGGAGCCCAATCGATCCGCGGTCCGCTTGCTCTGTGCGCGGGCACTGGGATGCACGCTTCACTCATGACTGGCTACTTCAGGAAATGATTCCGGAGGTGATCCGCTGGACGTGTTGCGAACAGAAGCGTGAAGCCGCGAACGCAAAATGGCGTTGGCCTTCCCGTTCCACGGCGAGTTTCTTGCCTCCGGCTTCTGATCTGGCTTGGTCGCTGGCACGCGAATGGGAGAGTACTGAACGTCCCGAAGCGAGCAATAGCGCCTTGCGGGAGTATGTCAGTGCGTTGCAGTCGCATTTCACGTGCCAGTCATCCAATGTGCCGCTCGCGGCGGAGTGCATGCGCAACGTGCTGATTGGCATTGACTGTGTACTCCCGTTTTCCTGTATGCCATCGGAGGGCTACCTGCGTGGGAATCTGGGGCTTCACATGGCCGGCGATCTATCCCAGGCGATCAGGGAAAGGGCCCACTCCCTTGAGGAGGGGGTCCACAGTTCGGCCATGGATTTTGCACTGCGTGGTCTGCTGGAAGTGCTCCGATACGCCCCAGACCTTCCCCCAAGCAATCGGAATCACATCGTGCAGTTGCTGATGCCGCTTGGGGAGCGACGCAACGAGGACATTCTTTGCGGACTCTTCAGCCGTTAGTGCCGGCCGAAGAGCACCCTCTCAGGAGCCGCTGTTTCGTTACGCGATCCGCAGCCTAGAACGTCACCTTCACCGAATCCGCGCTGTAGTTCGCCGGGCCGTGGTAAACCACCTCGATGTTGTTGCCATCCGGGTCCAGCACGAAGGCGCCGTAGTAACCCGGATGGTAGGGGCGTTCGCCCGGTGCACCGTTGTCGGTACCGCCGGCAGCGATCGCGGCAGTGTGGAAGGCATCAACAGTGGCGCTGTCTCGGGCCTGGAAGGCGAGATGATGGCGGCCGGTCAGCTGGCCAGCGGCGGCACGGCTGCTGGCGCTGGAAATGAACAGCTCGTCGGCCCAGAAGTAATCATCGCCTTCGCCGGCGATCGGGATGCCGATGGTGTCGAACACCGCCTGGTAGAAGCGGCGGCTGGCGGCCAGATCACGCACCACCAGCTGGATGTGGTCGATCAGGCGGCCACGGTGCAGTTCCATCGTTTCCATACGAACCTCGCAAAAAAGGGGACGGAGGGGATTAAGTCGCTTGCGGCTCAATAGTGCCAGAAACGACTTAATCCCCTCCGTCCCCTTTTTGTGGGTCAGTTGGCGATGATCTCGACCCAGTAGCCGTCCGGATCCTTGATGAAGGCCAGGTTTTTCATGCGTCCGTCGGTCAGGCGCTTCTGGAAGGCCACGCCGAGGTCCTCGAAGCGCTGGCAGGCGGCCTCGATGTCCGGCACCGACACGCAGATGTGGCCGAAGCCGCGCGGGTCGCTGTTGCCGTCGTGGTAGACCGCGCCGTCCTGGGTTTCGGTGCCGTGGTTGTGGGTCAGTTCCAGCACGCCCGGCAGCCCGGCCATCCACAGGCGGCGGGCGTTGTCATCTTCCGGCACCGTGACGCCAGCGGGCACATAGGCCAGGAAGTACAGGCTGAACTGGGCCTCGGGGAAGTCGCGCTTGTCGATCAGCTGGTAGCCGAGCACGCGGGTGTAGAAGTCCAGCGAAGCGGTAATGTCCTTCACGCGCAGCATGGTGTGGTTGAACACGAAGCCGGTGGTTTCGGCCGGGGCCTGGGCGGCGACGCCGGGGACATCGCGCAGGGCGGGAATGGTCATGGGAGAGATCCTTCAGGCAGGGCCGTTGCCGGCCGGATGGTCCCATTCTAGCGACCGGCACCTGACCGCACCGCGACGTACAATGGCCGGATCGAACCGTTCCATCCTGACAACGATTGCCCGCCATGTCGCAGCGTGAATGGGTGGCCGCCGCCATCCGCAAGATCGAAGCCGATTTCAACCGCTCCGCCGATACCCACCTGATCCCGCTGGCACTGCCCGGGTTCGAGGGCATCGATGTGTACCTGAAGGATGAGTCGAGCCATCCCACCGGCAGCCTCAAGCACCGGCTGGCGCGCTCGCTGTTCCTGTATGCGCTGGCCAATGGCTGGTTGCGTGAAGGGCGTCCGGTGATCGAGGCCTCCAGCGGCTCGACCGCCGTCTCCGAAGCCTATTTCGCGCGCCTGCTCGGGTTGCCGTTCATCGCGGTGATTCCGGCCACGACCTCGCCGGAGAAGATTGCGGCGATCGAATTCCATGGCGGGCGCTGCCACCTGGTCGAGCGTGCCTGCGACCTCAACTGCGAATCGGAACGGCTGGCACGTGAAACCGGTGGCCACTTCATGGACCAGTTCACCTATGCCGAGCGCGCCACCGACTGGCGTGCCAACAACAACATCGCCGAATCCATCTTCAAGCAGATGGCCGAGGAGCCCAGCCCGATTCCGGAGTGGATCGTGTGCAGCCCGGGCACCGGCGGTACCGCAGCCACGCTGGGCCGCTATGTCAGCTACCGCCGGCATGACACCCGCATCCTGTGCGCGGACCCGGAAGTGTCGGTGTTCTTCGACGGCTACAAAGCCGCCGTGGCCGGCGAGCAGGATTGGCGCGGCCTGACCTGCAGCGGCGGCTCGCGCGTGGAAGGCATCGGCCGGCCGCGGGTAGAGGCGAGCTTCATCCCGACCAGCGTCGATGCGATGGTGAAGGTGCCCGATGCGCTGAGCCTGGCCGCGATGCGCCATGTCAGCCGCCAGCTGGGCCGCCGTGTCGGTGGTTCCACCGGCACCAACTTCATCGGTGTGCTGCAGGCTGCGCAGTGGATGCGCGAGGCGGGCCACCGCGGCAGCATCGTCAGCATCCTGTGCGACAGCGGCGAGCGCTATGCACAGAGCTATTACGACCCGTCGTGGTACGCGCGCCAGGGCATCGACGTGGATGGCGCCGATGCGCAGCTGGCTGCCGCAGTGGCCGGGCAGGGGCTGCCCGCGCTGCCCTGGTGCAGCCTGGAAGCGCTGTAGCACGGACGACGCTCTCGCCGGGCCATGCCCGGCAGGCGCAGCGGTGCGTCATGCTCCGATCAATATCCCGCCGCGGTGAACGCATCCAGCACCGCGTCGCGCAACGCGTCGGGCAGGGCCTCGATGTCCATGGCGCGGTCATCCAGGTGCAGGCTCGGATCCAGCACACTGGCGCGGCCCTGGGCCAGCGCCTGCAGCCACAGCAGCACGCAGATCACGAACTCGCGCTCGTGGCCCAGCCGCAACTGGCTGGCGCCGCGCTCGACCACTTCGAACGGGTACCACTCCTGGGCATCGTTGAAGGTGCCGCCCTGCTGCAGCAGCGCCTGCAGCTGCTGCAGGTGGCGCGGGGCGTCGTCGCCGGCATCGCACAGTGCGGCGATCCAGGCCAGTTCGGCCGGGCTGGCGGACAAGGCCAGTGACCGGGACGGTGAGGTGGATGCAACTGCAGCCAGACCTTCCATGTAGGGCCTCGTTCGGTGCGTACCGCTGCGGACTCCCCCGCAGGCAGAGCTTCGAACCGCGACCGTAAGGCCGACGTGAATGCCGGGCCGCGCCCCCTTGTCAGCCCCGCCTGCCAGCGCCATATCCTGCATGCTGCCCGCGTGCCGGGCCCGTACCCTGGAGATCTGCCGTGACCGTTGCCAACCCCCTGCTCGATTTTTCCGGCCTGCCGCGCTTCGAGGCGATCCGCCCCGAGCACGTGGCGCCGGCGCTGGACATGCTGCTGGCCGAGGCCGAGGCCGCCGTCAGCACGGCCGAGCAGGTGCAACCGGTCACCTGGCAGACCTTCGTGGCTCCGCTTGACGATGCCACCGAGCGCCTGTGGCGCGCCTGGGGCCTGGTCGGCCACCTGCAGGGCGTGGTCAATACCCCGGAACTGCGCGAGGCCTACAACAGCAACCTGCCGCGGGTGACCCGCTTTGCCAGCGCGCTGGGCCAGAACCTGGCGCTGTACCGCCAGTACCAGGCCCTGGCGGCCAGCGCGGAGGCCGCGACCTTCGACGACGCCCAGCGCAAGGTACTGGACAACACCCTGCGCGATTTCCGCCTCGGTGGTGCCGAGCTGGCGCCGGAGGCGCAGCAGCGCTTCGCGGCCATCAAGGAGGAGCTGTCGGCACTGTCGGCGAAGTTCTCGCAGAACGTGCTCGATGCTACCGATGCCTGGTCGCTGCTGGTCGAGGACGAAGCGCGACTGAAGGGCCTGCCGGATGACGTGAAGGCCGCTGCACATGCCGCCGCGCAGAAGGATGGCGCGCCGGGCTGGAAACTGACCCTGCAGATGCCCTGCTACCTGCCGGTGCAGACCTGGGCAGAAGACCGCGACCTGCGCGAGATCCTGTACCGCGCCAGCGCGCAGCGTGCGTCGGAGTTCGGCGATGAGTCCCTGGACAACAGCGGCAACATCGATCGGATCCTCGCCCTGCGCGCTGAACTGGCCGCACTGCTCGGCTTCGGTTCGTATGGCGATTATTCGGTAGCGACCAAGATGGCACAGGACCCGGCCGAAGTACTGGGTTTCCTGCGTGACCTTGCGGCGCGTGCCAAGCCCTTCGCCGCCAAGGACCGCGCCGAGCTGGAGCAGTTCGCGCGCGAGCAGCTCGGTATCGAGCAGCTGCAGGCGTGGGACCTGGCGTTCGCCGCCGACCGCCTGAAACAGGCCCGCTACAGCTATTCCGAGCAGGACGTGAAGCAGTACTTCACCGAGCCGAAGGTGCTCGGTGGTCTGTTCTCGGTGATCGAGCAGCTGTACGGCCTGCGCGTGCAGGAGGACAGCGCGCCGGTGTGGCACGAGGACGTACGCTTCTTCCGCCTGGTGGATGCGCAGGGCGCGCTGGTCGGCCAGTTCTATCTGGACCTGTATGCGCGTGAGGGCAAGCGCGGTGGCGCGTGGATGGACGATTGCCGCAACCGCCGCGTGCGCGCCGATGGCAGCGTGCAGACGCCGCTGGTCTACCTGGTGTGCAATTTCGGCCGCGGCGCGAACGGCAAGCCGGCCACCTTCAGCCACAATGAGGTGACCACGCTGTTCCATGAAATGGGCCATGGCCTGCATCAGCTGCTGACCCGCATCGGCGAGCTGGGCGTGGCCGGCATCAACGGCGTGGAGTGGGATGCGGTGGAACTGCCGAGCCAGTTCATGGAGAACTTCTGCTGGGAGTGGGACCACCTGCAGGCCATGACCGCGCATGTGGAAACCGGCGAACCGCTGCCGCGCGCGCTGTACGAGCGCATGCTGGCCGCGCGCAACTTCCACAGTGGCATGGCCACCGTGCGCCAGCTGGAATTCGGCCTGTTCGACATGCTGCTGCATAGCCAGTTCGAACCAGCGCAGGACAGCGTGCTGGCGCTGCTCGACCGCGTGCGCGCGGAAGTGGCGGTGAACCATCCGCCGGCCTGGAACCGCTTCCCGCATCAGTTCAGCCACATCTTCGCCGGCGGGTATGCGGCCGGTTACTACAGCTACAAGTGGGCTGAAGTGCTCAGTGCCGATGCCTACGCCGCGTTCGAGGAAGCGCCGCAGGCACTGGCCGAAACCGGTGCACGTTTCCGCGATGAGATCCTGTCGCGCGGTGGCAGCCGCCCGGCGGCGGAGAACTTCAAGGCCTTCCGCGGCCGCGCACCGCAGATCGATGCGCTGCTGCGTCACTCGGGCATGGCATAAACCGTTTGGTAGGTGCCAACCTTGGTTGGCACGTCGCCCCCATCCACGCACATGCCGGCCAGCGGCCGGCACTACCGAAGACGGGTCATTCGGCGTAGATCATCTTCCGGGTCATGCCGCCGTCGACGATGAAATCCTGGCCGGTGCTGAACCCGGACAGCGATGACAGCAGGTACACCGCCAATGCGCCGATGTCCTCGGGCTGGCCGACGCGGCCGACCGGATGTTGCGCATGGTCGATGGCTGAATACTCCGGCGCGTGGCGGCGCGAAGGCGCTTGCCAGGCTGTGGTGCCGATCCAGCCGGGGCTGATGCTGTTCACCCGCACCGCCGGCCCGGCGCTGATCGCCAGTGCATGGGTGAAGGCCACGAGTCCGCCCTTGGCTGCGGCATAGGCTTCGCTGTGGGCTTCCGATTGCCAGGCACGGGTGGAAGCGATGTTGATGATCGCGCCAGCCGTGCTGGCCGACAGTGCCGGCAGTGCATGCTTGCTGCACAGGAAGGCGCCGTGCAGCGAGGACAGGCGGCGCTGCCACTGGTCCCAGTCCATGTCCTGCAGCGGCGTGCCGTGCGGGCCGGCGATGCCCGCGTTGTTGACCAGTCCGTCGATACGGCCAAAACGCTGCAGCGCCTCGGCAATGAAAGCGCGCACGCTCGCTTCGTCGATGATGTCCAGGCGCTGGAATGCGGCATCGTCACCGCGCTGCCATTCGGCCAGGCACGCCGCGCCAGCTTCCGCGTCCAGGTCGCCGATCAGTACGCGTCCACCGGCACCGAGCACGGCCTGGGCGATGCCACGGCCGATGCCATTGGCGCCGCCGGTCACCAGCACCACCTTGCCTGCCAGCGGCGCGGCTGGCCACGCGGCAATCGGCGGCACGCCGCTCATGACAGATCTTCGCCGCGCAGACGACGATGCCAGCCGTCCACGCCGATGCGGTCCAGGGTCTGGATGTTGCGCTCGACGATCACGTCCGGGTCCGGATAGACATCCACCGCGCGCGCCACGCTGTCTTCGCGCAGCAGGTGCAGGGTGGGGAAGGGCGCGCGGTTGGTGTAGTTGCTGGCGTCGTCCGCGGCCACGCCGTCGAACTGGTAGTCCGGGTGGAAGCTGGCCACCTGCAGGATCCCCTGCAGGTCCAGCGCCTCGATCGCGGCGTCGGCGTTGTCGAGGAAATCGTTGTAGTCGAGGAAATCGGTCAGTACCTGTGGATGCACGATCAGCGTGGTATCGATCTGTTCGGCGGGCGTGTCGCGCAGCAGCACCAGTTCCTCGGCCAGCTGTTCAACCAGCGCTTCCGGTGTGGTCGCATCGCTGAGCACGATGCGGACCTGGTCCTTCACATAGACCGCCTTGGCGAACGGGCACAGGTTCAGGCCGATGACGATGCGCTCCAGCCACAGGCGGGTAGCGGCGATCGGATCATCGGTGGGCAGCGGGGAATCGGTCATGGCGGGCACGTCGGCTGGCGGGGCCGCCATTGTAGGCGCGTCGCTGGCAACGCGCCGTCGTGCCTGCCGCTGGCAGCGCCGGGCCGCGCCCGGCGGATGCCTCAGTCGCGGAAATTGTTGAACTGCAGCGGCAGCTCGAACTTGCCGGCCTTGAGCACGGCGATGGCGTCCTGCAGATCGTCGCGCTTCTTGCCCTGCACGCGCAGCTTGTCGCCGTTGATCTGGCTTTCCACCTTCAGCTTGGCCTCCTTCAGTGCGGCGGCGATCTTCTTGGCGATCTTCTGCTCGATGCCCTGCTTGACGGTGATCTTCTGCCGGGCCTGGGCCAGGTTGGTCTCGATGTCGCCGAACTCCAGGCTGAGCACGTCGATACCGCGCGCGGCCAGGCGGGCGCGCAGGATGTCGTTCATCTGCTTGAGCTGGAACTCGGTCGGCGCGACCTGGTTGATGACATCGCCGTCGCGCTCGAACTTGGCGTCCACGCCCTTGAAGTCGAAGCGGGTGGCCAGTTCGCGGTTGGCCTGGTCGATGGCGTTGGTCAGCTCGTGGGTGTCGACTTCGGACACGACGTCGAAGGAGGGCATGGGCGATGCTCCGCAGGATTCAGTGGCACCCATTCTATCGCGAGGGCCCGCATGCCCGTCCTCTGTAGAGCCGAGCCCACGCTCGGCTCTCCACAAAGCAGCCGAGCGTGGGCTCGGCTCTACAGAAAGCGACGACCGGGCGATAATGGGCCATGAATGTGCAACGCTCCCCCTCGCGCGCGGTGGCCTGGATGGTCGCGGCGGTCGCCTGCTTCTCGCTGATGGACGCCGGCATGAAGCAGCTGTCAGCCAGCTATCCCACCCTGGAAGTGACTTTCCTGCGCGGTGCGGCCTCGCTGCCGTTCGTACTGGTGTGGGTGCTGGTCAGCGCCGGGCCGCGCTCGCTGGTGCCGCGCCGCTGGGGCCTGCACCTGCTGCGTGGCGCGCTGGGCATGGCGATGATCGGCTGCTTCGTGTTCGCCCTGCGCGACCTGCCGCTGTCCACCGCCTACACCATCTATTTCGTCGCTCCGCTGCTGATCGCCGCGCTGTCGGTACCGCTGCTGGGTGAGCGGGTCGGGCCGCGGCGCTGGGTGGCCATCGGTATCGGCCTGATCGGCGTGCTGGTGGTGCTGCGGCCGGGTGTGGACGGCTTCATCTCGGTGCCCGGCCTGATGGTGCTGGCCGCGGCCACCGCCTATGCCGTGGCCGCGATTACCGTCAGCCTGCTGACCCGCACCGATACCTCGCAGTCGATGGTGGTCTGGTTCCTGGTGATCATGGCCATCGGTGCCGGCCTGCTGTCCATTCCCGGCTGGGTGCCGCTGCAGCTGGCACACGCGCCGCTGATCGCTGGCATGGGCCTGGCCGGGGCATTGGGCCAGATCGCCCTGACCCGGGCGTTCCAGCTGGGCGAGGCGTCGATGATCGCGCCGCTGGAGTACAGCGGCCTGGTCTGGGTGATCGGCTGGGACCTGGCCTTCTGGGGCCAGCTGCCGGATGGTTACACCTGGGTGGGCGCCGCGATCATCGTGGCTTCGGGCCTGTACCTGCTGCACCGGGAACGCCTGAACCGGGTGCAGCCGCCGAAGCCGCTGGATCATCCCTGAGCCGGTTGGGCCAGGGAATGGGGTCAGAGCCCCTGCGGGGATCCGACCCCCGGGGTCGGATCCCCGCAGGGGCTCTGACCCCGGCCAGTGCGCCGGCGCGGGCGACTTAGAACCAAAAGGAATAACATTCTGGTCCATGGCGCGGGCGCGCGACCGCCGGCGCTGGTAGGCTGCACGCCCCCTTCCATCACCCCGCCGGTGAGCCACGCCCGTGATCGAGTTCCAGCGCCTGCACAAATCCTATGCCGTTGCCGGCCGCGCAGTCAGCGCGCTGCAACCGCTGGACCTGACCATCGAGGCCGGTGAGGTGTTCGGCATCATCGGCCATTCCGGCGCGGGCAAGTCGACCCTGATCCGCATGATCAACCGCCTGGAAGAACCCAGCGGCGGCCGGCTGCTGATCGGCGGCGAGGATGTCACCGCACTGGACGCGGATGGCCTGCGCGCGCTGCGCCGGCGCATCGGCATGATCTTCCAGCACTTCAACCTGCTGTCCTCGCGCACAGTGGCCGGCAACGTGGCTTTCCCGCTGGAACTGGCCGGCACGCCGAAGGCGGAGATCGACGCGCGCGTGGCCGAGCTGCTGCACACCGTCGGCCTGGAGGCGCATGCGCAGAAGTACCCGGCGCAGCTCTCTGGCGGCCAGAAGCAGCGCGTCGGCATCGCCCGTGCGCTGGCCACGCGCCCGCAGATCCTGCTGTGCGATGAGGCCACCAGTGCGCTCGACCCGCAGACCACCGCCTCGGTGCTGTCGCTGCTGTCGAAGATCAACCGCGAGCTCGGCCTGACCATCGTGCTGATCACCCACGAGATGGATGTGATCCGCCGCGTCTGCGACCGTGTGGCCGTGCTCGACGCCGGGCAGATGGTCGAGACCGGGCCGGTCACCCGGGTGTTCCTGCATCCGCAGCATCCGACCACGCGCCGTTTCGTCAGCGAATCGGAGCATGTCGACGAGGGGGCGCTGCACCGTGATTTTGACGTCGTGGGCGGGCGCATCGTGCGCCTGACCTTCCTCGGTGGCGACACCTACGAGCCGTTGCTGGGCAGCGTCGCGCGGCAGACCGGTGTCGACTACAACATCCTGTCCGGCCGTATCGACCGGATCAAGGACACCCCGTATGGCCAGCTGGTGGTCGCCCTGGTGGGCGGTGACCAGTCCGCTGCGCAGGCCGCGTTCGTGGCTGCCGGCGTGCATGTTGAGGAGCTGCGTCGATGATCATCGCCACTGCCGGTGGTTTCTTTCGCCATCTGGATGCGGGCAAGTGGGCCGACATCGGCCAGGCCACCATCGACACCCTGCTGATGCTGCTTGGTTCGTTGCCGCTGACCCTGGCCATCGGCCTGCCGCTGGGTGTGCTGCTGTACCTGTTCGGCGCACCGCAGATGAAGCGCCGGCCGTTCGCCTATGGCGTGCTGGCGCTGGTGGTGAACCTGCTCCGCTCGGTGCCCTTCATCATCCTGATGATCGTGCTGATCCCGGTCACGCTGTTGCTGATGGGCACCTCGCTGGGCGTGCGCGGTGCGATCGTGCCGCTGGTGATTGGTGCCGCGCCGTTCTACGCGCGGCTGGTCGAGACTGCGCTGCGCGAAGTGGACCGCGGCGTGATCGAAGCCACCCAGGCAATGGGCGCCACCACCTGGCAGCTGGTCACCCGCGTGCTGTTGCCGGAAGCGCGTCCCGGCCTGATTGCCGGTGCGACGGTCACTACCGTAGCGCTGATCGGCTTCACCGCGATGGGCGGTGCGATCGGTTCCGGTGGTCTGGGCGATCTGGCCTTCCGCGACGGCTACCAGCGTTCGCACACCGACGTCGCCCTGGTCACCGTGGTCCTGCTGCTGGTGCTGGTGCAGCTGCTGCAGATGCTCGGCGACCGCCTGGTCGCGCACTACAGCCGCAGATGACAGAACGCCGGGCGGCGCCCGGCGTCTCGTTCGGGTACTGCCGGCCACTGGCCGGAAATCCCTCGGGCGATCAACGCGCGTTGGGTACTTCGAAGCCCAGCTTGCCGACCTGCTCGGGGTGCTGCGGCACGCGCTTGAGCTTGTCGGTGTTCACGCCGTACTCGTCACGCAGGCGCTCGGCCAGCTCCTTGTACAGGGCCTTGTCCATGTCCGGCGTGCGCGAGAAGATCCAGGCCATCTCACGGCCCGGGTAACCGATCAGCGCCCACGAGTAATCCGGGGCGACTTCCAGCACCCGCGAGTGGGTGGGCACCACGCGGTAGAACCAGGTGCGCCAGCCGTGGTTGCCGCTGTCCGGGTCGACGCTGGCGCGCGCGCGTACTTCCTGCAGCGGTTCGCCGAAGCCATCGCGGTAACGGTAGGTGATGCCGACCTTGTGCGCGTCGCGCAGTTCGTACTCGTTGACGCTGGCCACGTGCCCGCGCTCGATGAAGTTCGGCACGCGGCCGATCACGTACCAGGTGCCCATGAAGCGCTTCAGGTCGATCGGCGCATCCGGATCGGCGGCGCGTGGGACGCTGGCACGGGGTGATGGCGGCTCACTGGCCGCCATGGCGGGGCCCGCCAGGGACAGGGCCAGCAACACGGCGCAGAGCGGGCGGATCGAAGTCATGCGGGAGCGGGCTCAGGAGGGCTTTGCCTGAGCATGGTCGACTGAGCGTGCGCGATCCGTCAATGGTGTCGCAACCTGTGAGAAGGGGCTTGCCCAAGCTGTGTTGCATTGTCTACCGGAGAAGCCCCATGAACGCACGTTCTGTCCGTCGCCCTGCAACTGAACGCGTCATCGAACGCGCCGACCCACGCCTGCTGCGCGGCGTGCGGCAACTGGCGCTGGCCGGGCTGGCGCTGGTACTGGTCTGGCCGGCGGCACGTGGCAGCAGCGGATGGGTGGGGTGGCTGCCGATGTGGCTGGTGGGCATGCCGCTCGCAGCCTGGTGGGCGCTGCTGCGCTTTCCGCTGCCGCGCCTGTCATGGCTGCGGCTGGTGCGGCGTACCGGTGGACCGGCGCGCCGTCGGCCGGTTCCGGCTGCGCGTGGCCGGCGCAGTCCGGCGGCCCCGGCCTGACCTTCGACACGGGGGAGCCCGCGACATTCCGTGCTAGCGTTCCACGGCTTATGACTGCCTGGAGCTGCAATGTCACGACTCGCTTCCGCCTGCCTGCTGGCCGGCATGATGACCGCTGCCTCGGTGGGGACCGCCGTGGCCGCTGAAGACACCGATCGCTACGCCTGGCTGGAGGACGTCACCGGCGACAAGCCGCTGTCCTGGGTCAAGGAACAGAATGCCAAGTCCGAGGCGCGCCTGGCGCAGAGCCCGGCTTTCAAGGAGATGGAGACCCGCATCCGCGAGGTGCTCGACTCCGATGCCAAGATTCCCGGCGTGCAGAAGATCGGCGATTACTACTACAACTTCTGGAAGGACCAGCAGCACGAACGCGGCCTGTGGCGGCGCACCACCCTGGCCGAGTACCGCAAGGCTTCGCCGCAGTGGGAGACCGTGCTCGACCTGGATGCACTGAACAAGGCCGAGGGTGAGAACTGGGTCTGGCACGGCGCCGACTGCCTGCGCCCCGATTACAGCCGCTGCCTGATCGCGCTGTCGCGCGGCGGCGCTGACGCGGACGTGACCCGCGAGTTCGATCTGGCCAACAAGACCTGGATCAAGGACGGCTTCTTCCGTCCGGAATCGAAGGGCGGCCTCAACTGGGTTGATCGCGACACGGTGTTCGTCTACACCGACTTCGGTGCCGGCTCGATGACCACTTCCGGCTACCCGCGCGTGGCCAAGCTGTGGAAGCGCGGCACGCCGATGGCTTCGGCCACCGTGGTGTATGAAGGCAAGCCGGAGGACATGTACATCGCGGCGATGCACGATGACACCCCGGGCTTCGAACGCAACCTGGTCAGCCGCACCCTGGCCTTCTACAACAACGAGCTGTATCTGCGCAGCGACGATGGCACGCTGACCAAGATCGATGCGCCGAATTCGGCCGAGAAAGGCCTGCACAAGCAGTGGCTGACCCTGGAGCTGCGCGATCCGTGGACCGTGGGCGGCAAGACGTACGCGTCCGGTTCGCTGCTGGCGACGAAGCTGGATGACTTCCTGGCCGGCAAGCGCGAGTTCGACGTGCTGTTCACCCCGACCGCGACCACCTCGCTGGCCAGCGCCACCTGGACCAAAAGCCACCTGGTGCTGAACGTGCTGGACGATGTCAAGAACCGCCTGTCGGTGCTGACCCCGGGCGCCAACGGCTGGCAGACCAGCCGCTTCGTCGGCGCGCCGGCCTTCGGCACGCTGGCCGTGGGCGCGGTGGACAGCAATGACAGCGACGCGGTGTGGCTGACCGCCACCGATTACCTGACCCCGACCACGCTGGCCCTGGCCGAGATCGGCCAGGCCCCGGAAACGCTGAAGACCATGCCGGCCTTCTTCGATGCCAAGGGCAAGGTGATCGAGCAGCACTTCGCCACCAGCAAGGATGGCACCCGCGTGCCGTACTTCGTCGTGCACGACAAGGCGATGAAGCTCGATGGCTCCAACCCGACCCTGCTGTACGGCTACGGTGGCTTCGAGATTTCGCTGACCCCGGGCTATTCCGGTGGCATGGGCCGCGCCTGGCTGGAGAAGGGCGGCGTGTACGTGGTCGCCAACATCCGTGGTGGCGGCGAGTACGGCCCGCGCTGGCACCAGGCCGCGCTGAAGCAGAACCGCCACAAGGCCTATGAAGACATGGCCGCAGTGGCGCGCGATCTGGTCAAGCGCAGGATCACCAGCGCCAAGCACCTGGGCGTGCAGGGCGGCAGCAACGGTGGCCTGCTGACCGGCAACATGCTGACCCAGTACCCGGAGCTGTTCGGTGCGGTGGTGGTGCAGGTGCCGCTGCTGGACATGAAGCGCTACAGCCATCTGCTGGCCGGCGCCTCGTGGATGGCCGAGTACGGCAACCCGGACACCAGCGACTGGAACTTCATCAAGACCTTCTCGCCGTACCACCTGTTCGATGCGAAGAAGAGCTACCCGCCGGTGTTGTTCACCACCTCCACCCGCGATGACCGCGTGCATCCGGGCCATGCCCGCAAGATGGCGGCGAAGATGATCGATGCAGGCAAGGACGTGACCTACTACGAGAACATCGAAGGGGGCCACGGCGGCGCAGCCAACAACGCGCAGGCCGCACATATGTCGGCGCTGGCCTACAGCTTCCTGTGGGAGCGGTTGGGCGGTAAATAAGCACAACGGAAAACGCCGCCCCCGGGCGGCGTTTTTCATTACCGGTAGTGCCGGCCGCTGGCCGGCAAACGGGGGATGCGTGGATGATGCCGTTGCCGGCCAGCGGCCGGCACGACCGTCAACGTGATCCCTGCCAGCGCTCCAACCCGCGCGCAATCCGCGCCACCGCCTCCTGCAACCGCGGCACTTCCTGCGTATAGGCCAGCCGCACGTGCTGGTTCGCACGGTGGAAGCCGAAATCCAGCCCCGGGGTGAATGCCACGTGCTCGGTTTCCAGGAAATGCGCACAGAATGCCTGCGCGTCGTCGGTGAAGGCACTGACATCGGCGTAAAGATAGAACGCACCCTGCGGTTCCACCTCGATGCGGAATCCGAGCTCGCGCAACGCGGGCAGCAGGAAATCGCGGCGCTGCCGGAATGCTTCCCGGCGCTGTTCGAAGATCGCCATCGCTTCTTCGCTGAAACACGCCAGCGCCGCGTGCTGGGCGATGCTCGACGCGCTGATGTACAGGTTCTGTGCCAGCTTCTCCAGGTCCGGTACCGCTGCCGGCGGTGCCACCAGCCAACCCAGCCGCCAGCCGGTCATGCCGAAGTACTTGGAGAAGCTGTTCAGCACGAACGCACTGTCGTCCACCTGCAGCACGCTGGGCGCATCCAGGCCATAAGTCAGGCCGTGATAGATCTCGTCCACCACCAGGTGACCGCCGCGCGCGCGCAGCGTCCTGGACAGGGCCGCCAGTTCGTCGGCCGACAGCACGGTGCCGGTCGGGTTGGCCGGCGAGGCTACCAGTGCGCCGACGCTGTCGCTGTTCCAGTGCTGTTCCACCAGCGACGGGGTCAACTGGTAGGCCGTCTTCGGGCCAACCGGCACCAGTTGCGCGCCGCCTTCCACCAGGCGCAGGAAGTGGCGGTTGCACGGGTAGCCGGGGTCGGCCAGCAGCCAGTGGCGGCCTGGATCGACCAGCAGGCTGCTGGCCAGCAGCAGCGCACCGGAGCCGCCGGGGGTGACCAGGATGCGTTCGGGGTCGATGTCCAGCCCGTAGTGGCTGCCATAGAAGCCGCTGATCGCCTGGCGCAGGGCCGGCAGCCCGCGTGCGGCGGTGTAGCGGGTATGGCCGGCGGCCAGTGCGGCCTGGCCGGCGCGCACGATGGGTCCGGCGGTGGTGAAGTCCGGCTCGCCGATCTCCAGGTGGATCACATCGTGGCCGGCCTGTTCCAGCGCCTGCGCGCGGGCCAGCAGGGACATCACGTGGAATGGGGCGATTTCATGGCTGCGCCGGCTGTAGCCCGGCGTGTGGGGCAGGGTACTCATGTGCCCATGGTACGCCGGCCGGTACGACCCATGACGATCCGCAGGGTTGCCGCATTGCCGGGATTGGGGTCAGATCCCTTTTCGGGAAAACGGATCTGACCCCGCCGAAGACCATTGCATTGATGCGCCAGGAACCCTACTTCATGAAATCCACCCTCTGCCTGTTGCTTGCCAGCCTGATGACCACCACTGCCACCGCCGCCACTCCGCCCGTTCCGCCGGATGCCGCCAAGCATCCGCATGTGGTCAAGGCGCCGTTCGGCGCGACCCGCAACGACGACTATTACTGGCTGCGCGACGACAAGCGCGAGAACAAGGACATGCTGGCCTACCTGCAGGCCGAGAATGCCTATGCTGACCAGCTGCTGGCACCGCTCAAGCCGCTGGAAGACACGCTCTACAAGGAGATCGTGGGCCGCATCAAGCAGGACGATTCCAGCGTGCCTGCGCGTGAGCGCGGCTACTGGTACTACAGCCGCTTCGAGACCGGCCAGGACTACCCGATCCACGCCCGCCGCAAGGGCAGCATGGACGCGGCCGAAGAGATCCTGCTGGACGTCAACGCGATGGCCGCCGGCAAGGGCTACTTCAGCGTCGGATCGATGGAAGTGAGCCAGGACAACCAGCTGCTGGCCTGGGCCGATGATGACGTGGGCCGCCGCCAGTACACGATCCGCTTCAAGGACCTGCGCACCGGCCAGGTGCTGCCCGATGTGATCACAGGCAGTTCCGGCGACCTGGTCTGGGCCGATGACAACCGCACCGTGCTCTATGTCGAGAACGATCCGGAAACGCTGCTGACCGTGCGCGTGAAGAAGCACGTGCTGGGCACCCCGGCCAGCACCGACACCGTCGTCTACGAAGAGAAGGACGACAGCTTCTACATGGGCATCGGCCGCACCCGCGACGATCGCTTCATCACCATCGGCGTGCACAGCACGGTGTCTTCGGAAGAGCGCTACGCGCCGGCCAGCGACCCGACCACGTTCACCGTGCTGGCCCCGCGCCAGCGTGATGTCGAATACGATGCCGACCACTACGACGGCCGCTGGGTGATCCGCACCAACGACGGGGCGAAGAACTTCAAGCTGGTCACCGCACCGACCGATGCCACCTCCCGCGCACAGTGGAAAGACTGGATTGCGCATGACGATGCGGTGTTCATCGAAGGCTTCGAACTGTTCGACAGCTACACCGCCATCGCTGAACGTTCCGAGGGCCTGGAGCGCATCCGCCTGCTGTTCAAGGATGGCCGCAGCGACTACGTGAAGGCTGATGAGCCGGCGTACTCGATGGGCCTGGGCGACAACACCGAGGCCGATACGCCGTGGCTGCGCTACGTCTACACCTCGATGACCACCCCGACCACCGTGTTCGAACTGAACACCGCCACCGGTGAGCGCCGCCAACTGAAGGTGCAGCCGGTGATCGGCTATGACGCCTCGAAGTACGAAACCGACCGCGTCTGGATCACCGCGCGCGATGGCGTGAAGGTGCCGGTGTCGCTGGTCTACCGCAAGGGCTACCAGAAGGATGGCAAGGGCGCGCTGTTCCAGTACGCCTACGGCAGCTACGGCATGTCGATGGACCCGTACTTCAACCAGACGGCGGTCAGCCTGCTCGATCGTGGCGTGGTGTATGCCATCGCCCACATCCGCGGTGGCCAGGAAATGGGCCGCGACTGGTACGAGAACGGCAAGCTGCTGCACAAGCAGAACACCTTCAACGACTTCATTGATGTCACCCGCGGCCTGGTCGCGCAGGGCTGGGCGGCGAAGGATCGCGTCGCCGCGTCCGGCGGCAGCGCCGGTGGCCTGCTGATGGGCGCGGTGGCCAACCAGGCGCCGCAGGATTACCGGGTGATGGTGGCGCAGGTGCCGTTCGTCGACGTGGTCACCACCATGCTCGACCCGACCATTCCGCTGACCACCAACGAGTACGACGAGTGGGGCAACCCGGAACAGAAACAGTATTACGACTACATGCTGTCCTACTCCCCCTACGACAACGTGAAGCAGCAGGCCTACCCGGCGCTGTTCGTGGGCACCGGCCTGTGGGATTCGCAGGTGCAGTACTGGGAGCCGGCCAAGTGGGTGGCCAAGCTGCGTGACGACAACACCGGCCACCACCCGATCCTGTTCCGCACCAACATGGAGGCCGGGCATGGTGGCAAGTCCGGGCGTTTCCAGCGCTACCGCGAGCTGTCCGAGTCGTACGCGTTCGTGCTGCAGCAGCTGGGCCTCGCCCAGCCGTGACGACGACAGGGTGCCGGGCGTTGCCTGGCACCCTGAACCGGTATCCTTGCGGCCATGAGCCCGCCTGATCCCGTCACCCGCGATGCCGCCACGCCGCCGCGCGTGGTGCGGTTCCGCTGGGCCTGGTGGCTGCTGGCGTACGCCAGCCTGGGCACCGGCATCGTCGGCATCTTCGTGCCGGGCCTGCCCACCACCGTATTCATCCTGATCTCGGCCTGGGCCGCCTCGCGCGGGTCCGATCGCCTGCACACCTGGCTGCTGCAGCACCCGCGCTTCGGCCCGGCCATCGCCAACTGGCAGGCGCATGGCGCGGTCAGCCGCTACGGCAAGTGGATGGCCACGATCACCATGGCCGTGTGCGCGGGCATCATGCTGTGGTGCGTGCCGATTGCCTGGGTGAAATGGTTCTCCATCAGCAGCATGACCGTGGTGGCGATCTGGCTGTGGACCCGGCCGTTGCCGCCACCGCCCGCGGATTGAGCGCCGGCGGTAGTACCGGCTGCTGGCCGGCAACCCGATTCCCTGCACCAACCGCTCAGCCACCAATGGCTATACTCGGGGCATGAAGATCCCCCATCGAAACGCCATCCTGATTCCGCTGGCAGCGGCCTCGCTGCTGCTCCTCGCCGCCTGCGGCAACAAGGGCCCGCTGGTACTGCCGCAGAAGCCGGTGCCGGTGGAAGAAGCCGTTGAACCGGCGGCCGAGCCCGCCACCGAGGCGACCCCGGCGCAGACCGAGGGCACCGGTACCCCGGCCACGACCGCAGAGCCGGCACCGCAGCCGACGCCAGCACCGGAGAAGAAGGCGGGCAGCGGGAATGAGTAAGGCCGGTTCCAGGGCCCTGCGCTTCAGCAAGATGCACGGCGCGGGCAATGATTTCGTAGTGATCGACCTGCGTGACGGCACGCTGCCGCCGACGCCCGAGCTGGCCGCGCGCCTGGCCGACCGCCACACCGGCGTCGGCTGCGACCAGATCCTGACCATCGAGGCGCCGCGTGCGGAAGGCTCGGTGGCCTCGTACCGCATCTGGAATGCCGACGGTTCCAATTCCGAGCAGTGCGGCAACGGGGCGCGCTGCATCGCGGCCTGGCTGGTGCGCGAGGGCAGTGCGCAGGGCGATGCGTTCGTCATCGACAGCCCGCTGTCCAGCCATGAAGTGAAGGTGCTCGGTGATGGGCAATTCGCGGTAACCATGGGCGTGCCCGCGTTCGAGCCGGCCAACGTGCCGCTGATGGGCTTTGCCCACCCGCGCGAGGAATACCTGCTGCCACTGCAGGGCGAGAGCGTACGCTTCGCCGCAGTGTCGATGGGCAACCCGCATGCGGTGATCGAAGTAGGCCTGATCGATGCTGCTCCGGTTGAACGCGTGGGTTCGCTGCTGCAGCAGCATGCGTCGTTCCCGCGCTCGGTGAACGTGGGCTTCGCCCAGGTGATGGGCCCGGCGCACGCCCGCCTGCGCGTGTTCGAGCGCGGCGTCGGCGAAACCCTGGCCTGCGGCAGTGGCGCCTGCGCCGCCGCGGTAACCCTGATGCAGCGCGGCCGCCTGCAGCGCGATGCCCGCATCAGCCTGCCCGGTGGCGACCTGCGCATCCAGTGGCCGGGCGATGGCCAGCCGGTGGTGATGGCCGGCCCGACCGCATTCGTCTTCGAAGGGGAGTGGATGGCATGACCGAAACCGTCGACAAGCTCGGGGCCCATGAAGTCGCTGCCTGGTTGCGGCGTCATCCCGGCTTCCTCAAGCAGTTCCCGGACCTGGCCCTGACCCTGGTGGTGCCGCGCGATGACGGCCCGACCGCATCGCTGGCCAGCTACCAGCTGGAAGTGCTGCGCGAGAAGAACCGCGAGCTGGCACGACGGTTGGCCGACCTGGGCGCGACCGCCCAGGTCAACGAACGCCTGGCGGTGCGCACGCACCAGCTGACCCTGGCGCTGATGAAGCAGGACAACGCGGCTGACACCCTGCGCGCGATGGCCGCATCGCTGCAGGAAGACTTCGCCGGCGACCTGGTGAGGCTGGTGGTGCACACGCCGGTGGCCGGGCTGGAACAGGCCGACTGGCTGCAGGTGATTGCCGCCGATGATCCGCAGCTGGGCCCGTTCCGCGACTGCCTGAAGGACGGTGAGCCGATCTGCGGCCGCCTGCAGCCGGAGAAGAACGCCGTGCTGTACGGCGTGCGCAACGAGGAAGTGCAGACCACCGCACTGCTGCCGCTGCCGGGCGTGGGCCTGATTGCCGTGGGCAGCCACGATCCGAACCGCTTCTACCCGGGCATGGGCACGCTGTTCCTGCGCATGATGGGCGACGCCCTGGCCACCGGCCTGAAGCGCTTCGCAGGCTGAGCAGGACACCACGACGATGAGCGCGGTACAGGCCTTCCTGCAGCACCTGCAGGTGGAGCGGCGGATGTCGGCGCATACGCTTGACGCCTACCGCCGCGACCTGGACGCACTCTCGGCCTGGGCCGAGCCGCGTAGCGTCGCAGTGGAGGCACTCGATGCAGACGCGCTGCGCCAGTTCATTGCCGACGAGCATCGCCGTGGCCTTTCGGCCAAGAGCCTGCAGCGCCGCTTGTCGGCCTGCCGCAGCTTCTACGCCTGGCTGCTCAAGCACGGTCGCATCGAAGTGAGTCCGGCGGCGACGCTGAAGGCACCGCGCGCACCGCGCCGGTTGCCGCAGGTGCTCGATGCCGACGAAGCCGTGCAGCTGGTCGAGCTGGAACCGGAAGGCGAGCTTGGCCGCCGTGACCGCGCACTGCTGGAACTGTTCTACTCCTCCGGCCTGCGCCTGAGCGAAGTCTGCGCACTGACCTGGCGCGACCTGGATTTCGCCAGCGGCCTGGTCAATGTGATGGGCAAGGGCAACCGCCAGCGCCGGGTGCCGTTCGGGCGGCCGGCACGCGAAGCGCTGCAGGCCTGGCGTGCGGAAAGTGGTGGCGGCCCGGCCTCGCCGGTGTTTCCCGGCCGCAACGGGCCGATCAGCCAGCGCGCGGTGCAGATCCGCATCCGCCAGCTGGCGCAGCGCCAGGGCCTGTTCAAGCACGTGCACCCGCACATGCTGCGGCACAGTTTTGCCAGCCATATCCTGGAATCATCGGGTGATCTGCGCGGTGTGCAGGAGCTGCTCGGCCACGCCGACATCGCCACCACCCAGATCTACACCCACCTCGATTTCCAGCACCTGGCCAAGGTCTACGACGCTGCGCACCCACGCGCCAAGCGCCGCAGCGGCAAAGCGGGCAGCGCAGAAAGCTGAACGTTGCCCCTGTGGCAGGCGGTGGCAGGTGGCTTGAAGGGCGCAGCGCAGTCCCCACCTCTGGTTCTGTCACCCCGGAGGCATCATGGACCCCAGTCAGAACCCCAACGTTTTCCACGCCACCACCATCGTCTGCGTCCGTCGCGGCGAGCACGTGGCCATTGCCGGCGACGGCCAGGTCACGCTGGGCCACACCGTGATGAAGGGCAATGCACGCAAGGTGCGCCGCCTGGGCCGTGATGGCCAGGTGCTGGCCGGCTTTGCCGGGGCCGCGGCCGATGCCTTCACCCTGTTCGAGCTGTTCGAGGCCAAGCTGGAAAAGCACGGTCAGCTGCAGCGCGCAGCGGTGGAGCTGGCCAAGGATTGGCGCACCGAGCGCCGCCTGGGCAAGCTGGAAGCCCTGCTGGCAGTGGCCGACAAGGAAACCTCGCTGATCATCAGCGGCACCGGTGATGTGATCGAGCCGGAGGACGGCATCATCGCCATCGGTTCTGGTGGTTCGTATGCCCTGTCGGCTGCGCGCGCGCTGATGGCGCACACCGAACTGGATGCGCGCACCATCGCCAGCGAAGCGATCGGCATCGCCGGCGACATCTGCATCTACACCAACCGCAACGTGGTGGTCGAGGAGCTGTGACCGCTCTTCTGTAGTGCCGAGCCATGCTCGGCAGGGCTGCCCGTCAGCCGAGCATGGCTCGGCTCTACATGCATCTGAATCCGTGAGCACATCCATGTCGAAGATCGAAGTTTCCTCCGCCACCATGACCCCGCGCGAGATCGTGCAGGAACTGGACCGGCACATCGTCGGCCAGCACGACGCCAAGCGCGCGGTGGCCATCGCCCTGCGCAACCGCTGGCGCCGCATGCAACTGCCGGCCGAACTGCGCAATGAAGTGATGCCGAAGAACATCCTGATGATCGGCCCGACCGGCGTCGGCAAGACCGAGATCGCGCGCCGCCTGGCCACGCTGGCCAACGCGCCGTTCGTGAAGGTCGAAGCGACCCGCTTCACCGAAGTCGGCTATGTCGGCAAGGACGTCGAGCAGATCATCCGCGACCTGGCCGATACCGCGGTCAAGCTGTATCGCGAACAGGCCAAGGTGCGCGTGCGTACCCAGGCCGAAGAACGTGCCGAAGACCGCATCCTCGATGCGCTGCTGCCACGTCGCAGCGGTGGCATCGGTTTCGATCCGGAAGTCGCCCGCAACGAGCCGTCGGCGCAGGACAACGAGACCCGCATCAAGTTCCGCAAGATGCTGCGCAACGGTGAGCTGGACGAGCGCGAGATCGAACTCGACCTGGCCGCCAACGTCAGCATGGACATCATGACCCCGCCGGGCATGGAGGAAATGGGCCAGCAGCTGAAGTCGATGTTCGCCAACCTCGGTGGTGGCGCCAAGGCGCACAAGCGCACGCTGACCATCAAGGCCGCACGCCCGTTGCTGGTGGAAGAAGAGGCCGGCAAGCTGGTCAACGAGGACGACATCCGCACCGCGGCGATCGAGGCCTGCGAACAGCACGGCATCGTGTTCATCGACGAGATCGACAAGGTGGCCAAGCGCGGCGACAACGTGGGCGGCGGCGATGTCTCGCGCGAAGGCGTGCAGCGTGACCTGCTGCCGCTGGTGGAAGGTTCCAACGTGTCGACCAAGTACGGCACGATCAAGACCGACCACATCCTGTTCATCGCGTCGGGCGCGTTCCACCTGGCCAAGCCCAGCGACCTGATTCCGGAGCTGCAGGGTCGTTTCCCGATCCGCGTGGAACTGGGTGCGCTGAGCAAGGGTGATTTCGTGCGTATCCTGACCGAACCGAAGGCCGCGCTGACCAAGCAGTACGAAGCGTTGCTGGCCACCGAGGGCGTCAAGGTCAGCTTCACCGCCGATGCCATCGAGCGCCTGGCCGAGATTGCCTTCCAGGTGAACGAGCGGCAGGAGAACATCGGTGCCCGCCGCCTGCACACCGTGCTGGAGCGCCTGCTGGATTCGCTCAGCTACGAGGCACCGGACCGCGACGGTGAAAGCCTGGCGATCGACAGCGCCTACGTCGACAAGCACCTGGGTGAGCTGGTGCAGGACCCGGACCTGAGCCGCTACATCCTGTAATGCCCGGTGGGGTCGGGTCCCTCGCCGTGGCGAGGGCGCTGACCCCATCCACTGCAGCAGAAAAGGCCGCCGCAAGGTGGCCTTTTTCTTGTGCGGTCAGCGCGATTGCCGGGTGCGGTAGTCCCGCAGCACCTGGTCGATCACTGCATTGGTGCGGGCGGCGCTGATGCCGTTCGAGGGCGAGTGCCCGTTGCCGCGCAGTTCGTCCACGAGGGAGGCGATCAAGGGCTGCTGGATCGACGGCGGGTTGGGGATATCGAATGTCTGCACGCCTGCTTCGGTTTCCAGTACCACTGGAACATCCTCGAAGGTGGCAAAGCGCAGCTGCCCGCGGTCGCCGGTGATCTCGATCTCATCCTGGCGGCGGAACGCGCAGAAACTCCAGTGCGCGATGCCATGCGCGCCCATTGCGGTGCGGAAGCACATCGAAACGCTGTCTTCGGCGGCGTAGGCGCCGGTCAACGAACTGGCCAGGCCACGCACATCGCGCAGCGGCCCCAGCAGATGGTCGAGCAGGTCCAGGGTATGCGAGCCCAGGTCGACGAACAGCCCGCCGCCGGCGATCGCGGGGTTGGTCCGCCAGAAGTCAGGCGATGCGGCATCCACTGAATGCGGCCGGTGCAGGGTGGCGCGCACGCTGCGCACTGTGCCGATCGCGCCGTCGTCCAGCAGCTGCTTCACCTGTGCGAAGCGGGGCAGGGCGCGGCGGTAGTAGGCAACGAACACGGGCACGCCGCTGCGGGCGCTGGCCGCGACGATGCGCTGGCACTGCTCGTGGTCCATGGCCATCGGCTTTTCGATGTAGACCGGCTTGCCTGCGGCGATCGCCTGCAATGCGTAGTGCATGTGCGTGGAGGGCGGCGTTGCAACGTAGACCGCGTTCACCTCCGGATCGGCGATGAGTGCATCGGCGTCCGCGTACCAGCGCGGAATCGCGTGGCGGCGTGCATAGTCTTCGGCCAATGCGGCATTGCGGCGCATGACCGCCACTACCCGTGAGCCGGGTGTTCTGGCCAGGGCGGGGCCGCTTTTCTTCTCGGTGACGCTGCCGCAGCCGATGAAGCCCCACACCACGTTGTCCAGGATCATCGATCTGTCCTTACAGGAGGGCCGCAGTGATGGGAGCAGCCTCGCTCACGCTTCCGGCAACGGCTCGGGCACCGTTCCGGGCACGAACACGCCGTCCTTCACATAGGCGGCCAGGGTCATGTCCAGCGCGAGCATGCCATCGCGCTTGAGGTCCATCAGGTCTGGTTCAACCATTGCGCCGTGCAGCACGCCCAGGATGGTCGCGTGCAGCATGCGCGCGGCGATCTTCGGGTCGGCACCCTCGCGCAGCTGGCCCAGATCGCGGGCGCGGCGCAGGGCACGCTCCATCCGGTCCAGCGCATCGCGGAAACCGGCCTGCTGCATTTCGGTCAGCACCCTGGTATCGGCCGACGCATCGCTGCGCAGCATGATCTCCATGGTCTTGCGCAGGCGCTCGTCCTCGGACAGCTCGATGAACGAGTGGATCATCACCGCGCGCAGGTCGTGCACCGGCGTGTCGCGCTGGTCGGTCGAGGTGCGCTCCAGCTCCTGCATGAAAGGCAGGTGCACGCGCTCGATGATCGCGGCCAGCACCTCGCTCTTGTTCTTGAAGTGCCAGTAGACAGCGCCCCGCGTGTAACCGGCGCGGGCACCGATCATCTCCAGCGTGGTACGGGCCACGCCGTGTTCATGGAAGCAGGCTTCGGCGGCGTCAAGGATGCCTTCCCGGGTTGCCTGGGTGTCCTCTTTGGTCTTGCGGGCCATGGATGGGTACGAGTGCGGGTGAAACGTGGCTGAATTGTACCGGTTTACAAACAAACAAGCATGTATGTATATTTCGCTCCCATCATTCCCGCCGTGTAGCTGGCAGGCCGCCTGAGGCTGCCGCCGTACGCCGGAGCGCGTTGCCTGCCGGCCCCGCCGGTCGATATCAGCGCTTTTTGAGATTCCTTCCCCTGAGAGCCTTTCCGTCATGTTGCTGAGCCGAATCCGACCCCTCGCGCTGTCGCTGGCGATCGCTGCGACCGTGGCTGCCTGTGGCGGCCAACCCCAGGCCCCCGAGCAGGGCCCGGGCGAGGTCAGCGTGGTCACGCTGAAGTCCGAGACCGTGGGCCTGACCCGCGAACTGCCGGGCCGCACCAATGCCTTCCTGGTTGCCGAAGTGCGCCCGCAGGTCAACGGCATCGTCGCCAAGCGCCTGTTCACCGAAGGCGGCATGGTCAAGGCTGGCGAGCCGCTGTACCAGATCGAGGACGCCAGCTACCGCGCCCAGGCCAACAGCGCCCGCGCCCAGCTGGCCCGCGCCGAAGCCACCGCCAACGCCGCCCGCCTGAGCGCCAGGCGCATCACCGAGTTGGCCAAGGTCGATGCGGTCAGCCAGCAGGACCTGGAAAACGCCGTGGCCGCGCAGAAGCAGGCCGAAGCTGACGTCGGCGCCGCCAAGGCCTCGCTGGATGCGGCCAACGTCACCCTGGGCTATGCCCGCATCACCGCGCCGATCAGTGGCCGCATCGGCAAGTCCAGCGTCACCCAGGGCGCGCTGGTCAGCGCCGGACAGGCCAACGCACTGGCCACGGTGCAGCAACTGGACCCGATCTATGTCGACCTGACCCAGTCCTCGGCCGAGCTGCTGCAGCTGCGCCGCGAACTGGCTGCCGGCCGCCTGCAGGACAACCAGACCCTGCCGGTCAGCATCCTGATGGAAGACGGCAGCACCTTCGAGCACAAGGGCTCGCTGGAGTTTTCCGAGGTCAGTGTCGATCCGGCCACCGGCAGCTTCGGCCTGCGCGTGAAGGTGGACAACCCGGACGGCCTGCTGATGCCGGGCATGTACGTGCGCGCGGTGATCGGCGGCGGCGTGCGCAGCGATGCGGTGCTGGTGCCGATGCAGGGCATCGCCCGCGACCCGAAGGGCGACACCACCGCGATGGTGGTCGGCAAGGACAACAAGGTCGAAGTGCGCCCGGTCAAGGTCAGCCGCACGGTCGGCGACAAGTGGCTGGTCGAGGACGGCCTGAAGGCCGGCGACAAGGTCATCGTCGAAGGCCTGCAGAAGATCGGCCCCGGCATGCCGGTCAAGGCCACCGAGAAGGGCGCTGCACCGGCCAAGCCGGCGGCCGCCGCCCAGCCTGCCGCTCCGGCCGGCGACGCGAAGTAAGCGGAGAACCCTATGGCACGCTTTTTCATCGATCGACCCATCTTCGCGTGGGTCATCGCCATCATCATCATGCTCGTCGGCGGCCTGGCCCTGTTCAAGCTGCCGGTCTCGATGTACCCCAACGTCGCACCGCCGGCGGTGGAAATCAGCGCCACCTACCCGGGTGCGTCGGCCAAGGTGGTCGAGGACTCGGTGACGCAGATCATCGAGCAGAACATGAAGGGCCTTGATGGCCTGATCTACTTCTCCTCCAACAGCTCGTCCAACGGCCAGGCCACCATCACCCTGACCTTCGAGAGCGGCACCAACCCGGACATTGCCCAGGTGCAGGTGCAGAACAAGCTGCAGCTGGCCATGCCGCTGCTGCCACAGGAAGTGCAGCGGCAGGGCATCAACGTGGCCAAGTCCAGCTCGGGCTTCCTCAACGTCATCGCGTTCGTGTCCGAGGACGGCAGCATGGACGCCAACGACATCGCCGACTATGTCGGTTCGAATGTCGTTGATCGTCTGAGCCGCGTGCCGGGCGTGGGCAACATCCAGGTGTTCGGTGGCAAGTACGCCATGCGCATCTGGCTGGACCCGAACAAGCTGCACACCTACGGCCTGTCGGTTGCCGAGGTGACCGCAGCGGTAAAGGCACAGAACGCCCAGGTGGCGATCGGCCAGCTCGGCGGTGCGCCGTCGGTGAAGGGCCAGCAGCTCAATGCCACCATCAACGCGCAGTCGCGCCTGCAGACCCCGGAACAGTTCCGCAACATCATCGTGCGCGGCGCACAGGACGGTGCCGAGCTGCGTTTGGGCGATGTCGCCCGCGTTGAACTGGGTGCCGAGTCCTACGACTTCGTCACCCGCTACAACGGCCAGCCGGCCAGCGGCCTGGCGGTGACCCTGGCCACCGGCGCCAACGCGCTGGATACCGCTGCCGGCGTGGATGCCGCGCTGGAGGACATGAAGAGCTTCTTCCCGGCCGGATTGAAGGCCGAGATCCCGTACGACACCACCCCGTTCGTGCGCGTGTCGATCAAGGGCGTGGTGCAGACCCTGATCGAAGCGATCGTGCTGGTGTTCGTGGTGATGTACCTGTTCCTGCAGAACTTCCGCGCCACTCTGATCCCGACCATCGCCGTGCCGGTGGTGCTGCTGGGTACCTTCGGCGTGCTGGCCATGCTCGGCTTCTCGGTGAACATGCTGACCATGTTCGCGATGGTGCTGGCGATCGGCCTGCTGGTGGACGATGCCATCGTGGTGGTGGAGAACGTCGAGCGCATCATGTCCGAGGAAGGGCTGTCGCCGCTGGAGGCCACCCGCAAGTCGATGGGCCAGATCACCGGTGCGCTGGTGGGTATCGGCCTGGTGCTGTCGGCGGTGTTCGTGCCGATGGCCTTCATGAGCGGCTCCACCGGCGTGATCTACCGGCAGTTCTCGGCCACGATCGTCTCTGCGATGGCGCTGTCGGTGCTGGTGGCGATCGTGCTGACCCCGGCACTGTGCGCGACCATGCTCAAGCCGTTGAAGAAGGGTGAGCACCACGTCGCCCACCGTGGCCTGGCCGGTCGCTTCTTCAATGGCTTCAACCGTGGCTTCGACCGCACCAGCGAAAGCTACCAGCGCGGCGTGCGCGGCATCCTCCACCGTCCGTGGCGCTTCATGGGCATCGTGGCGGCGCTGTTCGTGCTGATGGGCGTGTTGTTCGTGCGCCTGCCCAGCTCGTTCCTGCCCAACGAAGACCAGGGCGTGCTGATGGCGCTGGTGCAGGCGCCGGTCGGTGCCACCCAGGAACGTACGCTGGAATCGATCGCGGCCCTGGAAAACCACTTCCTGCAGAACGAGAAGGATGCGGTGGACTCGGTGTTCTCGGTGCAGGGCTTCAGCTTCGCCGGCATGGGCCAGAACGCCGGCATGGCGTTCGTCAAGCTGAAGGACTGGAGCGAGCGTGACGCCGACAATGGCGTGATGCCGATTACCGGCCGTGCGATGGCGTCGCTGGGCCAGATCAAGGATGCCTTCATCTTCGCCTTCCCGCCGCCGGCCATTCCGGAGCTGGGTACCGCCTCGGGCTACACCTTCTTCCTGAAGGACAACAGCGGCCAGGGCCACGAGGCACTGGTGGCCGCACGCAACCAGCTGCTGGGCCTCGCCGCCGGCAGCAAGAAGCTGGCCAACGTGCGCCCGAACGGCCAGGAGGATACGCCGCAGTTCCGCATCGACATCGACGCGGCCAAGGCGACCTCGCTGGGGCTGTCGATCGACCAGATCAACGGCACACTGGCCGCCGCGTGGGGCAGCTCGTATATCGACGACTTCGTCGATCGTGGCCGCGTCAAGCGCGTGTTCGTGCAGGCCGACCAGCCGTTCCGCATGGTGCCGGAGGACTTCGATCTCTGGTCCGTGAAGAACGACAAGGGCGAGATGGTGCCGTTCAGCGCGTTCGCCAGCAAGCACTGGGACTACGGCTCGCCGCGCCTGGAACGCTACAACGGCGTGTCGGCGATGGAAATCCAGGGCGAACCGGCCCCGGGTGTCGCCTCCGGTGACGCCATGGCCGAGATCGAACAGCTGGCCAAGCAGCTGCCGGCGGGCTTCGGCATCGAGTGGACGGCGATGTCCTACCAGGAACGCCAGGCCGGTTCGCAGACGCCGCTGCTGTACACGCTGTCGCTGATGATCGTGTTCCTGTGCCTGGCCGCGATGTACGAAAGCTGGAGCGTGCCGACCGCGGTGCTGCTGGCCGCTCCGCTGGGTATCCTCGGCGCGGTGCTGGCCAACACCTTCAAGGGCCTGGAGCGCGACATCTACTTCCAGGTGGCGATGCTGACCACGGTGGGCCTGACCAGCAAGAACGCGATCCTGATCGTCGAATTCGCCAAGGAAAACCTGGAGAAGGGCGCCGGCCTGATCGAATCGATCATGCATGCCGTGCGCGACCGCCTGCGTCCGATCGTGATGACCTCGCTGGCCTTCGGCATGGGCGTGGTACCGCTGGCGATCTCCACCGGTGCCGGCTCCGGCGCCAAGCAGGCGATCGGCACCGGCGTGCTCGGCGGCATGATTGTCGGCACCGTGCTCGGCGTGTTCTTCGTGCCGCTGTTCTTCGTGGTGGTGCAGCGCGTGTTCAAGCGCAGATCCACGACGTGACCTGAAACGGTAGTGCCGGCCGCTGGCCGGCACCTACTGCTTGCTTGATGTGAATCCAACGAGGTTGCCGGCCAGCGGCCGGCACTACCTCCTGCCATCCGGCAGTACCGATGGAAGTCATCCCCATGAAAAGTGCATCCCTGTTCCTTTCCATTGCCGCCGCGCTCGCGCTGGCCGGCTGCTCCACCCTGGTGCCGAAGGATACTGCCGTCGCTCCGGCGATTCCGGCGCAGTGGCCGGTAGACGCTGCGCAGGGCCAGGTGGCCGATGTCGCCACCGTCGGCTGGCGCGACTTCTTCACCGATGCGCGCCTGCAGCAGGTGATCGAGCAGTCGCTGCAGAACAACCGCGACCTGCGCGTGGCCGTGCTCAACGTTGAACGCGCACGCGGCCAGTACCGCGTGCAGCGCGCCGACCGCGTGCCCGGCGTGGCCGTCACTGGCCAGATGCAGCGCCAGGGCACCGACGCCGGTGTCACCGAGCAGTTCAGCGCCGGTGCCGGCGTGGCCGACTTCGAGCTGGACCTGTTCGGCCGCGTGCGCAATCTCAGTGAAGCGGCGCTGCAGCAGTACTTCGCCGTCGCCGCCAACCGCCGCAACGCGCAGTTGAGCCTGGTGGCCGAGACGGCCACCGCATGGCTGACCTACGGTGCCGATGCGCAGCGGCTGAAGATCGCCGAGGCCACGCTGAAAACCTACGAGGACTCGCTGCGCCTGGCCCAAGCCCGCCACGAACGTGGTGGTAGTTCGGCGCTGGAGCTGACCCAGACCCGTACCCTGGTCGAGACCGCACGCACCGATGCCGCGCGCCTGCGCGGCCAGCTGGCCCAGGACCGCAACGCGCTGGCGCTGCTGGCCGGCGGCCAGCTCGATCCGGCGCTGCTGCCGGACAGCATCGAACCGCAGCTGCTGGCATTGGCCCCGCCGCCGGCCGGCCTGCCCAGCGATGTGCTGCTGCAGCGCCCGGACATCATGGCCGCCGAACACCAGTTGCTGGCGGCCAACGCCAATATCGGTGCGGCACGCGCGGCGTTCTTCCCCAGCATCTCGCTGACCGGCAGCATCGGCAGCGGTTCGAGCGAACTGTCCAACCTGTTCGACAGCGGAACGCGGGTATGGAGCTTCCTGCCGAAGATCACCCTGCCGATCTTCCAGGGCGGCAAGCTGCGCGCCAACCTGGCCATCGCCAACGCCGATCGTGACATCGCACTGGCACAGTACGAGAAGTCGATCCAGGTGGGCTTCCGCGAAACCGCCGATGCGCTGGCGTTGAATGTCAGCCTGGATGAGCAGGTGAGTTCACAGCAGCGCCTGGTGGAAGCGGCCGAACAGGCCAACCGCCTGTCGCAGGCACGCTACGACGCGGGGCTGGACAGCTTTGTCACCCTGCTCGATGCGCGGCGTACCGCCTACAACGCGCAGCAGACCCAGCTGCAGGCGCAGCTGGCCCAGCAGGCCAACCGCATCACCCTGTACAAGGTGCTGGGCGGCGGCTGGCACGAGCGCAGCTGAGCAGCGCTCCTGGCAGATGCCAACCTTGGTTGGCACGAATGCGTCAGCGCAGGCGGCTGGCCCTGTGCCAACCAAGGTTGGCAGCTCCTGAAGATCGATGGCAGAGCCGGCCGCCGGCCGGCATTGTCATTGCGGAGCCTGCTACACCGCTTCATCGTCGCGCCGCGCGGCGTGGCACGCGCGTACCCGCGCCAGCGCGTCGCCGGCTTCACGCGCCATCTGCTCGTACTCGGCGCGGATCTCTTCCAGGCGCGCTTCGTCCAGTTCTTCCAGGTCCAACAGTTCGTTGTTGGCTTCGGCCGTCGCGCGGATCAGCTCGTCCAGCTTGATCTGCATCGCGGCCGTATCGGCGTTCTGCGTGTGCTGGATCAGGAACACCATCAGGAAGGTGATGATGGTGGTGCCGGTGTTGATCACCAGCTGCCAGGTGTCGTTGAAGCCGAACACCGGGCCAGTGATGCCCCAGATCACCACGATCGCTACCGCAGCCAGGAAGGTCCACGGCGAGCCAGTGGCGGCCGCGGCCTTCTTGGCGATCGTATTGAACAGGTTTCGTGCCTTCATCGTCGTCGTCCCACTCAGGTGACGAGGATGATCGGCAGTGGCGCGTGCAGGCGCCGTGCAGTGGCGGTCAGGCGCGCATGCGCTGCAGTCGTGGCGCCTGCAGGCTGCGCACCGGGCTGCTCTGGTAAACGTGCTGCCAGCAACGATCGACGAACTCGCGGGCCTGTGCTTCGCTCAGCCGCGGCATGATCTGCAGGGCGTACTGGGTCTGGAACATCTCGTCACGTTCGGCCTCGCTGGCGCGCGGCTGGGTGATCAGCGAATCACAGGCGAACTTGATCCACGGCACGTAGGAGCCGAACGAGTTGTGCGGCAGTGCGCCCTCTGCATGCTGGCGGCGCCAGTGATCAAGCTCGGCGTCTACGTTGATGACCGGAGGAATGGTGGGGACTTCAGCGTGCATGACAATCCAGTTCGGTTGAGTGGAAAGGGAGTGGGGGTTCATCGGAGTGTGGCGTATCTGCCGGTGCATGCCGCGTCAGCGGGATGTGGAGCCGGTGTGGCGATTGCCGATCAGTTGCGCATGCTCGACTGCGCCGAGGTCTTCGGCCATGTCGGCCATGGCGTTGCACAGGCGCTCATGCTCCAGCGGATGGCTGCGCGCCAGTTCCAGCTGCAGTCCCTGGTAGGCGGTCCAGAACAGCGCGCCGCGCCGATGCAACGCGAACTGGTGCTGCAGGCGTTCGCGGATCGGGGCAAGGATCGGGTCGGGCGTAGGGCGTACGGCGTGCGCGCACATGGCTGGCTCCGCCGGGGAAAAGGGGCCCCGGTAACCCCACCCTAGGCGCGTCAGCCGGATGGGGTGTTACCGCAGTGTATGCACGTAGTCCAGCTGACTGTGCGCGCGGTCACGGCTACGACCGCAGACGCTTCCAGCACTAAGAGGTGCCGGCGCTGAAGCGTTCATTAAACGGGCTCAAGAGATGACGCCGCGCGGCTCATTCACCGATGTCTTCGTTCCAGATGTCCGGATGGCGGCTGATGAAACCGCCCAGCAGATCCACGCATTCCTGGCTGTCCAGGTCGATCACGTTGACGCCGTTTTCGCGCAGCCAGTCGATGCCACCCTGGAAGGTGCGCGATTCGCCCACCACGACCGTGCCGATGTTGAACTGGCGCACCAGCCCCGAGCAGTACCAGCACGGCGCCAGGGTGGTGACCATGATGGTGTCCTGGTAGCGGCGCTGGCGCCCGGCCTTGCGGAAGGCGTCGGTCTCGCCATGCACCGAGGGGTCGCCTTCCTGCACGCGGCGGTTGTGGCCGCAGCCGAGCAGGCGGCCGTCATTGTGGTACAGCGCCGCGCCGATCGGCACGCCGCCTTCGGCCAGGCCCTGGCGGGCTTCGGCGATGGCGGTCTGCAGCAGGGCCTGGTAGTCGGGCGTGGTGATCATGCGGGGCTCCGGTAAGTCGTGGCCCGCCATGATACGGGCAGGGGGTGCCGATGGCTCCCGGCGGTGCGATAATCGGGGCCATGAGCGAATCCCCCTACAAAGCCGGTACCACCCATTTCGGGTTCCGCGACGTCGCCGCCAAGGACAAGCAGAAGCTGGTCGGGCAGGTGTTCACCTCGGTCGCGCGCAACTACGACCTGATGAACGACCTGATGAGCCTGGGCGTGCACCGGGCGTGGAAGCGCTACTACGTGGCCACCGCGCAGGTGAAGCCGGGCGACCGCGTGCTCGATCTGGCCGGCGGCACCGGTGACATCGCCGCGCTGTTGAAGGAGCGCGTCGGCGCCGAGGGCTCGGTGGTGCTGGGCGACATCAACGCCGGCATGCTGTCGGTCGGCCGCGACCGCCTGACCAACCGCGGCCTGGTGCTCGGCCTGGACTACGTGCAGTGCAATGCCGAAGCCCTGCCGTTCCCGGACAACAGCTTCGATCTGGTCACCATCGCCTTCGGCCTGCGCAACGTGACCGACAAGGACGCCGGCCTGCGCGAGATGTACCGCGTGCTGAAGGTGGGCGGCCAGGCCCGCGTGCTGGAATTCTCCGAAGTCACCGCAGACTGGTTCAAGCCGATCTACGACTTCCACTCGTTCAAGATCCTGCCCAAGCTGGGCAAGCTGTTCGCCAACGACTCGGACAGTTACCAGTACCTGGCCGAGAGCATCCGCAAGCACCCGCCGCAGGACGAACTGAAGGCGATGATGGGGCAGGCCGGCTTCGAGCGCTGCCACTACAAGAACCTGACCGGCGGCATCGTCTCGATCCATTCCGGCTACAAGCTGTAAGCCCGGTGTTCCGGTAGTGCCGGCCGCTGGCCGGCATCTGCGCGGCCAATCACCGGGCTACGGGGTTGCCGGCCAGCGGCCGGCACTACCGGCGCCTTGCCCGCCATTACCCCGCACCGCGCAACGCCTGCGGGGCCGGAGGGAGGTACCATTGGGGGTCTGATCCCCGTAACGGTCCCGATTCATGCGTAATCCGCTGATGCTCCTTCCGCTGGCCGTGGCCCTGGCCGCCGGCTGCTCCCAGGAGGCGGCCGCGCCCGCCGCCGCCCCGACTGCCGCAAAGGCCCCCGCCGCCCCCGTGAACGCCGAGAACCGCAGCCACGACGAAAGCTCGTACGCCGAGCCGGACAAGGTCGTCATCAAGGACATCGCGCTGGATCTGAAGCTGGATTTCGACCAGAAGCAGATCGGCGGCACCGCCACCTACACGCTGGAATGGAAGCAGAAGGACGCCAGGCAGCTGGTGCTCGACACCCGCGAGCTGACCGTGTCCAAGGTCGAGGCCGTCGCCGCCGATGGCGCGCGCAGCCCGCTGAAGTTCGAGCTGGCCGCCGCTGACAAGGTGTTCGGCAGCAAGCTGACCATCGAGGCCCCGGAACAGCCGGCCAAGGTGGAAGTGACCTACCACACCGCACCGACCGCCTCGGGCCTGCAGTGGCTGGCGCCGTCGATGACCGAAGGCAAGAAGCTGCCCTTCATGTTCAGCCAGTCGCAGGCCATCCACGCCCGTTCGTGGGTGCCGCTGCAGGACACCCCGAGCGTTCGCTTCACCTACAGCGCGCACGTGGTCTCGCGCCCGGACGTGATGGTGCTGATGAGCGCCGACAACGATCCGAAGGCCGCGCGTGACGGTGACTACACCTTCAAGATGCCGCAGCCGATTCCGTCCTACCTGCTGGCCATCGCCGCCGGTGACCTGGTGTTCGAGCCGATCTCCGGCCGCTCCGGCGTCTGGGCCGAGCCGACCATGGTCAACAAGGCCGCCAAGGAATTCGAAGACACCGAGAAGATGATCGGTGCCGCCGAGAAGCTGTACGGCGAATACCGCTGGGGCCGCTATGACATGCTGGTGCTGCCGCCGTCGTTCCCGTTCGGCGGCATGGAAAACCCGCGCCTGACCTTCGCCACCCCGACCGTGATCGTCGGCGACAAGTCGCTGGTCTCGCTGGTCGCCCATGAACTGGCGCACAGCTGGTCGGGCAACCTGGTGACCAACGCCAGCTGGAAGGACATCTGGCTCAATGAAGGCTTCACCACCTACGTCCAGGGCCGCATCACCGAAGCCCTGTACGGCAAGGAGATGGCCGAGATGGAGAAGCAGATCGACCAGACCGACCTGCTGGCCGAAGTGAAGGACATGAGCCCGGCCGACCAGGCGCTGGCGCTGCCGCCGCTGAACGAGCGCGACCCCGACGAAGCGCTCAGCCAGGTCGCCTACGTCAAGGGTGCATGGTTCCTGGAGTTCCTGGAACAGCGCTTCGGCCGCGAGACCTTCGATCCGTTCCTGCGCGGCTGGTTCGATGACCACGCCTTCCAGAGCGCGAACACCGACCAGTTCGTCGACTACATGAAGAAGAACCTGCTGCCGAAGAATCCGTCGGCCGTGACCGAGGCCGAACTGGAGGCCTGGCTGGACGAGCCGGGCATCCCGGCGTTCGCGGCCAAGGCGCAGTCGCGCAACTTCAGCAGCGTCGATACCGCGCGCATCGCCTTTGCCAGCGCCGGCACCGTGCCCAGCAGCCAGGTCATCGCCGACTGGAGCACGCAGGAATGGGTGCGCTTCATCGACGGCCTGGGTGCGACCCAGCCGCTGGACAAGCTGGCCACGCTGGACAAGGCCTTCCACTTCACCGGCACCCCGAATGGCGAGATCGCCATGCGCTGGTACCCGCTGGCGATCCGCAGCGGCTACGAGCAGGCCAATGAAGGCGCGGCTGCATTCATCGAACGCGTCGGCCGTCGCAAGCTGATCCTGCCGATCTATGCAGAACTGGTGAAAACGCCGAAGGGGCTGGAGCTGGCCAAGCAGGCGTTCGAGAAGGCCAAGCCGGGCTACCACCCGATCACCACCGCCTCGGTGCAGGACATGCTGGCCAAGGCCGAAGCCAAGTAAGAAAACGCGCCGGGCATCCCCCGGCGCTTTTTTTTGTAGAGTCGAGCCATGCTCGACTGCTGTTGAAGAGCCAGTCGAGCATGGCTCGACTCTACAGAATCGCGAAAAACACGAAGGACCTCCGCCATGAAACGACTGATCCTGCTCACCGCCTGCACCCTGGCGCTGGCCGCCTGCAGCAACCCCGAGGAAGAGCGCAAGGCGCAGGAAGCCGCCGCGGCCGCCGCCCAGGCGCAGAAGGAAGCCAAGGCCGAGGACGTCGCCAAGCAGTACGACATGGCCGTGGCCGCGCAGGACTGGGAACGCGCGCGCCTGCATGGCGCCTCGCTGCTGGACCAGTACAAGGACACTGCCGCTGCCGAGCGCATCGCCGCAGGCTTCGACGAGGTCAAGGCCAAGGGCGATGCCGCACGCGACCTGCGTCGCATGCAGGCGCTATGGCAGTACAACCAGATTCCGGTCGGCAGCAAGGGCAACCAGGTGTCCGCGCAGATCTACAGCAAGGAACGGGTGGACGTGGATGGCAGCGGCGCCAAGCCGGTGCAGCTGGTGTTCCGCGATCATCCGGAGTGGAAGCGGCATGCCTACCTGGTACTGCAGGCCGGCGACTTCCGCTGCCCGCAGTGCACGGTGAAGGTGACCGTGGACGACGGCAAGCCGGTGTCGATGGCCGCGTGGCGCCCGAAGACCGATGAAGCCATCGCCCTGTTCATCACCGACCAGAAGGCGCTGTGGAAGCTGGCGCGCAAGGGCAAGTCGATCAGCATCGAGTTCCCGGTCAAGGCCGGTGGCACGCGCACGGCGGTTTTCGAAACCGGTGGCGTCGACGCCAGCCGCATGCCGCCGTGGTGGCAGTGAGGGCGGCGGCGGGCAGCGCCGTGCAGGCGTTGTCCGCGATCCGGCACTGGGTGTTCGACATGGACGGCACGCTGACCGTGGCCGTGCATGATTTCGCCGCGATCCGCCGTGCGCTGCAGATCGCCGCCGAGGAAGACATCCTCGACCATATCGCGGCGCTGCCGGACGCGCCGGCACAGGCCAAGCGCGCATGGTTGCTGGATCACGAACGCGCGCTGGCCGAAGGCGCGCTGCCAGCACCGGGCGCGGTGAGGCTGCTGCGCGCGCTGGCTGCAGCGGGCTGCCGGCTGGGCATCCTGACCCGCAACGACCATGCGCTGGCGAAGCTGACGCTGGAGGCGATCGGGGTCGGCGAGTTGTTCGACGATGCCGACATCATCGGCCGCGATGAAGCAGTGCCCAAGCCGTCACCGGACGGCCTGCTGCAGCACCAGCGGCGCTGGGGCGTAGCGGCCGCGGACATGGTGATGGTGGGTGACCATGCCTACGACCTGGAGTGCGGCCGCGCTGCGGGCACGCACACCGTGCTGGTCAACCTGCCGGAGAACCCGTGGCCGGGCAGCGCCGACTGGCATTTCGCCGATTGCCGCGCCTTGCTGGCGGCCTGGCAGCAGAAGGGGTAGTGCCGGCCGCTGGCCGGCAGTGTCGACCAAGGTCGACACCTACCAAGGCACAGCGTGTCGACCAAGGTCGACACTCCCAACAGCATTCATCCCCGGCAGCGCATCGGGTGGAAAGCCCCCTTGTTGTTCACGGGGGCGCGCCGAAGGCGCGGGGACAAGGTGGAATGCGCGGGCAGTTCGGCTTACGCGCCCAGCGCGTAACCGAACTGCTGCTTGAACTGCTCGTTGAACTCATCGAAGGTGAAGCGCTGGTTCTGCGTGCCCGGATGCTCGACCTTCAGCGCGCCCATCAGGTTGCCCATGCGGCCGATGGTCAGCCAGTCGTAGCCCTTCTGGATGCCGTAGATCAGGCCGGCGCGGAAGGCGTCGCCACAGCCGGTCGGGTCGACCACGCGGCGCTCGTGCGCCGGCGGGATGTCGTAGCTCTTCTCCGGGGTGTGGATGACCGCGCCCTTCGGGCCGCGGGTGGTGATGTAGGCCTTGACCCGGCTGACGATCTCCTTTTCGTCCCAGCCGGTGCGTTCCTGCAGCAGGTTCGACTCGTAGTCGTTGACCACCACGTAGTCGGCCTGGTCGATGAAGGCGCGCAGCTCGGGGCCGTTGAACAGCGGCATGGCCTGGCCCGGGTCGAAGATGAACGGGATGCCGTCCTCGTGGAATTCCTGCGCGTTCTGGATCATGCCCTCGCGGCCATCCGGGCCGACCAGGCCCAGGGTCACGCCCGGCACGCCGCGCACGTGGTTCTCGTAGGAGCGCATCATCGCGCCCGGGTGGAAGGCGGTGATCTGGTTGTTGTCGTGGTCGGTGGTAATGAACGCCTGCGGGGTGAACAGCTCATCGATCACGCGCACGCGCGACAGGTCGATGCCCAGGCCTTCGAAGTATTCGCGGTACGGGCCGAAGTCCGAACCCACGGTGCCCATCGGGATCGGCTGGCCGCCCAGCAGGTGCAGGTTGTAGGCGATGTTGCCGGCGCAGCCGCCGAACTCGCGGCGCATGCGCGGGACCAGGAACGACACGTTCAGGATGTGCACCTTGTCCGGCAGGATGTGATTCTTGAACTGGTCCGGGAACACCATGATGGTGTCGAAGGCAAGAGAACCACAGATCAGAGCGGACATCGATGTAAGCCTATGCGGTGAATTTTGGGGTGGGCCGGCCCGGTTCAGCGGGCAAGCAAACGGCGCCCTTGGGCGCCCGACGGCGCAAAGGTTACCCGCTGGTGCCGCTCAGGGCCAGAACCGGGTGATGCCCGATCCGGCCGAAAGCCTGTCAAGACGCGGGTTCAGCTAGTTTTTTCCTTGCTCGGCGGCAGGCGGGTTGCTAGGCTTGTCGGCCTCGAATTCTGCCCATTTTTTCGCCATCCCGCGGCGGGCACGACACCCCTCAGGACTCCTTCCTCAGATGTTCAAGAAACTCCGTGGCATGTTCTCCAACGACCTGTCCATCGACCTGGGCACGGCCAACACCCTCATCTACGTGCGCGGGCAGGGGATCGTGCTGAACGAGCCGTCGGTCGTGGCCGTGCGCCAGGACCGTGCCATCGGGGGCACCCGCTCGGTGGCAGCCGTAGGCGCCGAAGCCAAGCAGATGCTGGGCCGCACCCCGGGCCATATCACCACCATCCGCCCGATGAAGGATGGCGTCATCGCCGACTTCACCTATACCGAGGCGATGCTCAAGCACTTCATCAAGAAGGTGCACAAGTCGCGCGTGCTGCGCCCGAGCCCGCGCGTGCTGGTCTGCGTGCCGGCCGGCTCGACCCAGGTCGAGCGCCGCGCGATCAAGGAATCGGCCGAGGAAGCCGGTGCCCGTGACGTGTACCTGATCGAAGAGCCGATGGCCGCCGCGATCGGCGCCGGCATGCCGGTCACCGAGGCCCGCGGTTCGATGGTCATCGACATCGGCGGCGGCACCACCGAAGTGGCGGTGATCTCGCTCAACGGCATCGTCTATTCGGCCTCTGTCCGCATCGGCGGCGACCGCTTCGACGAGTCGATCACCAACTACGTGCGCCGCAACCACGGCATGCTGATCGGTGAAGCCACCGCCGAGCGCATCAAGGTCGAACTGGGCTGTGCCTACCCGCAGGCCGAAGTGCAGGAACTGGAAATCTCCGGCCGCAACCTCGCCGAGGGCGTGCCGAAGATGATCAAGATCAGCTCCAACGAGGTGCTCGAAGCCCTGCACGAACCGCTGTCGGGCATCGTCAGCGCGGTCAAGCTGGCCCTTGAGCAGACCCCGCCGGAACTGTGCGCCGACGTCGCCGAGCGCGGCATCGTGCTGACCGGTGGCGGCGCCCTGCTGCGTGACCTGGACCGCCTGATCTCCGAGGAAACCGGCCTGCACGTGCAGGTGGCCGACGATCCGCTGACCTGCGTGGCCCGCGGTGGCGGTCGTGCGCTGGAGCTGGTGGACATGCACGGCAACGAGTTCTTTGCGCCGGAATAAGCCGTCCCGGCCGCTCCTGCCCGCCGCGCCCTTCCGGGGTGCGGCCCGCCGTCATGGCGGGCCGGCACCGGCGGGGCGCCCGCGTGTTTCCCCTCCGCCTCCTGCCAGTTGAATCGTTGCCGTGCCGCCCTACGCCGGTCCTCCCGTCGCCTCCCGATCCGGTGATGCCGCCAGCCCCCTGCGCTTGCTGGCCTACCTCGCGCTGGCCATCACCCTGATCGTCCTCGACGACCAGGCCGGGTGGCTGGCGCGCCTGCGCGAGCAGGCCAACAGCCTGGTGCAGCCGGTATGGGCGCTGGCCGGCCTGCCCGGCAAGCTCGGCAACCAGGTCAAGGACTCCGCCGCCAGCCACACCCAGCTGGTCACCGAGAACCGCGAACTGCGCAACCAGCTGCTGCTGGCCAACGCGCGCCTGACCCGCCTGCAGACCGCTGCGCTGGACAACGCCCAGCTGCGCGAACTGCTGAACGTGGCCGAGCGCAGTGGCCTGGACGTGCAGCTGGCGCCGATCCTGGACATCGACCTGGACCCGGTGAAGCAGCGCCTGGTGCTCGACGCCGGCAGCCGCGAGGGCGTGCACGTCGGGCAGGCGGTGATCGATGCCGGCGGCCTGATGGGCCAGGTGATCAGCGTCACCGGTGGCACCTCCACCGTGCTGCTGCTGACCGACCCCGACCACGCGGTGCCGGTGACCGTGGCCCGCAACGGCGTGCGCCTGATCGTCTATGGCCGCGGCGACACGCTGGAGCTGCGCGACATCCCGCTCAGCGCGGGGGTGGAAGTGGGCGATGAGATCGTCACCTCCGGCCTGGGCGGTCGCTTCCCGGCCGGCTTCCCGGTCGGCACCATCACCGGCCTGCGCCCGGACGACACCCACGCCTTCCTGGTCGGCGAACTGAAGCCGGCGGCCCAGCTCGACCGCGGCCGCGACGTGCTGCTGCTGCGCCCCGGTGCGGCGATCCGGATCCCGCCGGAGCTGCGCCTGCAGCTGGAAGCGCCGGCCGCAGGTGGGCCAGCCAATGGCGCGACGGTGCCGGCACCGACCGCCACTGCGCCGGCGGCCTCGGCTCCGGCTGCATCCTCCCCGGCAACGGCTCCGGCACCCCCGGCAGCGGCTCCGCTTGGTCGGCGGGCGACCACCGCACCGGCGGCACAGCCAGCGGTGCCGGATCCGTCGGCGGAGCCGCACGCGCCACAACCGGTCGAGCCGACCCCGGTCATTCCGGAGGCCCAGCGATGAGCCGCCTGCGCGACAACCCATGGGTGCTGCCGGCCAGCCTGGTCATTGCGCTGCTGCTGGGCCTGCTGCCGCTGCCGGCGCTGCTGCAGCCGCTGCGCCCGTACTGGCTGGCGCTGGTGCTGGCGTACTGGGTGATCGAAGCCCCTGAGCGCGTCGGCCTCGGCATCGCCTTCGCCAGCGGCGTGGTCGCCGATCTGCTGTACGGCGGCGTGCTCGGTGAACAGGCGCTGCGGCTGGTGATGCTGGCCTTCATCCTGCAGCGTTTCCGTGCCCGCATCCGTTTCTTCCCGATGTCGCAGCAGATGCTGGCCATCGGCGGCCTGCTGTTCAACGACCGCATCGTCAGCGCGCTGGTCCACATCGTGGTGGATGAGCCGACCCTGCCGTGGTCATACTGGTGGGCGCCGCTGCTGGGCATGGGCCTGTGGCCGCTGGTGTTCGTGCTGCTGGACGCGGTGCGCTTCGGCAAGCGCGGGCGCTGAGCCATGATCCCGCGCCGCCAGGTCAAGAACCCGCACGCCGAAGCCGAACAGTTCCGCCGTCGCGCGGCGCTGGGCTTCCTGGGCGTGCTGGTGTGCCTGCTGGGCCTGGGCGGCTGGTACTTCAAGCTGCAGGTGCTGGACCACGACGTCTACGCCACGCGTTCGGAAGCCAACCGCATCAAGCCGCGGCCGGTGGTGCCCGGGCGCGGCATGATCTACGACCGCAACGGCCGCCTGCTGGCCGAGAACGTGCCGGCCTTCCGCCTGGACGTGACCCCGGACAAGGTCAAGGACATGGACGCCACCCTGGAAGGGCTGGCGAAGATCATCAGCATCAGCCCGGAAGAGCTGGAAGCGTTCAACAAGTCGCGCAAGGCGCGCCGCAAGTTCCTGCCGGTCACGCTGAAGCTGCGCATGAGCGACGAGGAGATGGCGCGCTTTGCCGTCGACCGCTGGCGCTTCCCCGGCGTTGAGCTGGAGCCTTACCTGACCCGGCGCTACCCCTACGGCGACCTGTTCGCGCACATCATCGGCTACGTCGGCCGCGTCGACGACAAGGATCTGGAGATCCTCGGCGAAGGCAATGCCGCGCTGACCCACATCGGCAAATCCGGCCTGGAGCGCTATTACGAGCAGCAGCTGCGCGGCAGGGTCGGCTACGAGCAGGTCGAGACCAACGTGCAGGGCCGTGCGATCCGCACCATCGGCCGGGTGGCCGCGCAGTCCGGTGCCGATCTGCGGCTGTCGATCGATGCCGACCTGCAGCGCGCGATGGTGGCTGCCTTCGGCGACCAGGAAGGCTCGGCGGTGGCGATGGACCCGCGCACCGGCGAAGTGCTGGCGATGGTCAGCCTGCCGTCCTACGACCCCAACCTGTTCGTCAACGGCATTTCCCATGCCGACTTCAAGGCGTTGAACGAGAACCCGTCGCGGCCGCAGTTCAACCGCCTGGTGCTCGGCGGCGTCGCCCCGGGTTCCACGCTGAAGCCGCTGATCGGCCTGGCCGGCCTGGACTCGGGGGTACGCCGTCCGGAAGACAAGGTGCTGTCCACCGGCATGTTCTACCTGCCCGGCACCAGCCGTGGCTGGGGTGATGCGCATCGCGGCGGCCATGGCTGGACCGACCTGCGCAAGTCCATCGCCGAATCGGTCAACACCTACTACTACAAACTGGCGCTGGATCTGGGCATCGAGCGCTTCGACCACTACATGGAGTACTACGGTTTCGGCCAGCCGACCGGCATCGACCTGACCGGCGAGATCGGCGGCATCCTGCCGTCGCCGGCCTACAAGCGGAAGACCCGCAAGGAAGCCTGGTTCCCGGGCGACACGGTCAACATCAGCATCGGCCAGGGCGACTGGAAGGTCACCCCGCTGCAGCTGGCGCGCGGTGTCAGCGCGCTGGCCGACGGCCAGCTGCGTACTCCGCACCTGGTCATCCAGCAACGCGACGGCTTCGACAGTGACTGGACGGCAACGCCGCCCGGGCAGAGCAAGCCGGTCAGCCCCAACCCCAACAATGTGCAGGCGGTACGCGAGGGCATGATGGCGACCATGCGGCCCGGCGGCAGCGGCTGGCGCGTGGCGGTCGGTGCGCCGTACGTGATGGCCGGCAAGACCGGTACCGCGCAGGTGATCAGCCGCAAGGGCACCGCTGCCGTGAACCCCAAGAGCCTGCCGATGCACCTGCGCCACCGCGCGCTGTTCGTCGGCTTCGCACCGGTCGAGAACCCGGTGATCGCCATCGCGGTGGCCGTGGAAGGCGGTGGCTATGGTGGTTCGGCCGCTGCCCCGATCGCACGCAAGGTGTTCGACGCCTACCTGCTGGGCAAGATGCCCGAAGGCATGCAGCCGCTGGACAGCGAGCGCGGCACCACCGCCATCGGCGCCACCGCGTTCGACAACGAAGATGCGGGTGCGCGCCAGGCCGGTGACCTGGGCGCCGCGCAGCTGGGCGAGCACCCGGTGCTGGTGGGTGTGCCGGCGCCCGCACCGGCACCTGCGCCGCCGGCCACGCCGGCTGCCGCCGCGCTACCGGCCACGCCGCGCCCGGCTGCTGTGGAGCCCGCACGATGAAGGTGTTCCTGCGCTGGGCCAGCGACATGCTGCGCCGCTTCTTCAGCACGCTGGACTGGGTGTTGTGCCTGGCCCTGGGCGCGCTGATGGTGATCGGCCTGGCCACCTTGAAGAGCGCTGGTGGCGACAGCCTGGTGATGGCCCAGGGCGCACGTTTCGCGGTGGGCATGGCGGCGCTGTGGGGCATCTCGCGCGTGCCGATCCTGCGCATCCGCTCGGCCACGCCGATGATCTATGCGATCTCGATGATCCCGCTGCTGGCGGTGTTCGTGCTTGGCACCGGCAAATACGGCCGGCAGTGGCTGGACCTGAAGTTCTTCTACCTGCAGCCGGCCGAGCTGCTGAAGGTCAGCCTGCCGATGATGGTGGCCTGGTACCTGCACAGGATGCCGCTGCCGCCGCGCTTCAGCACCGTGTTGACCGCGCTGGTCATCATCGGCGTGCCGACCGGGCTGGTGATGCTGCAGCCGGACTTCGGCACCGGCGTGCTGATCGCTGCCAGCGGCGTGTTCGTGCTGCTGCTGGCCGGCCTGCCATGGTGGTGGGTGGGCCTGGGCGTGGGCGGCGTGGCCGCGGTCGCGCCGCTGGCCTGGTTCTGGTTGCTGCGGCCGTACCAGAAGGACCGCATCATGATGTTCCTGGACCCGGAGATGGATGCGCTGGGTGCCGGCTGGAACATCATCCAGTCGAAGATCGCGATCGGTTCCGGCGGCTTCGATGGCAAGGGCTGGGGCGAGGGCTCGCAGTCGCACCTGAACTTCATTCCCGAGCAGACCACCGACTTCGCGTTCTCGGTGCTGAGCGAGGAGTTCGGCTGGATCGGCGTGGCCACCGTGCTGGCGCTGTACCTGGTGGTGATCGGGCGCTGCCTGTGGATCGCCAGCCAGTCGCGCGATTCCTATTCGCGGCTGCTGGCTGGTGCCACCGGCCTGGCGTTCTTCGTCTACGTGCTGGTGAATGGCGGGATGATTTCCGGCCTGCTGCCGGTGGTGGGCGTGCCGATGCCGCTGATCAGCTACGGCGGCACCTCGGCGGTATCCCTGCTGGCCGGTTTCGGCCTGGTGATGGCGGTGCGCAGCCACAACCCGGTGCACGGTGGATACGGGTAACACCGGCTGCGCGCTTCTGTAGAGTCGAGCCATGCTCGACCGCCTTTCATGCAGCAGAAGCAGTCGAGCATGGCTCGACTCTACAGGTGCGGAAGCACCCTGACAGCTTCACGCAAGCACGCATTGCTACCGTGCCCATGTGGAATGGAAACGACTGCTTGGCATCGCCCGTGAGGCGGTGCGTACGATCGATCTGCCATTGCTGGCCGTGCTGTTGATCCTGATGGCGGCCGGCCTGGCCGTGCTGCACAGCGTATCCGGCCCGGTAGCCGGGCAGGCGGCGCGCTTTGCCGGTGGCCTGGTTGCGATGTGGCTGCTGTCGCGGGTTCCGCTGCTGCGCCTGCGCGCGTGGACGCCGGCGATCTACGCAGTGTCGATGCTGCCGCTGATGGCGGTGTACGTGATCGGCACCGGCAAGTACGGTCAACGCTGGCTCAACCTGGGCGTGTTCTACCTGCAGCCGTCGGAGCTGCTCAAGCTCAGCCTGCCGCTGATGATGGCCTGGTACCTGCACCGGCAACCGCTGCCCCCGTCACCGCGCACGGTGCTGACGGCGGCCGCGCTGATTGGCGTGCCGGCCGTGCTGATCCTGCTGCAGCCCAACCTCGGCACGGCCACGCTGGTCACCGCCAGCGGTGTGTTCGCCCTGTTGCTGGCCGGATTGCACTGGGGCTGGGTGGCCACTGGCGCGGCAGGACTGGCGGTAGCCGCGCCACTGGCCTGGTTCGGCCTGTTGCGGCAGTACCAGAAGGATCGCGTACTGACCTTTCTCGACCCGGCGGCCGATCCACTTGGTACCGGCTGGAACATCCTGCAGTCGCGCATCGCGATCGGTTCCGGCGGCTGGGACGGGCGCGGTTGGGGACAGGGCACGCAGGCCACGCTGGATTTCCTGCCCGAGTACACCACGGACTTCGCGTTTTCGGTGCTGGCCGAGGAGTTCGGCTGGATCGGCGTGGCCAGCGTATTCGCGCTGTATCTGTTCGTGGTCGGGCGCTGCCTGTGGGTGGCCGTGCACGCGCGCGACACGCACGCACGGTTGCTGGCCGGCAGTCTGGGCTTGGCGTTCTTCGTCTACGTGCTGGTCAATGGCGGGATGATCTCCGGCCTGCTGCCGGTGGTGGGCATCCCGATGCCGTTGATCAGCTACGGCGGTACCTCGGCGGTCTCGTTGCTGGCCGGCATCGGGTTGGTGATGGCGGTACGCGGGCATCGGCCCGTGCACGGGGGATAGGGTTTCCAGCCAGCGGCGCAGCCCCTCGTGGGTGGGGTCTGGGTGGTCGTGGAAAGCAGAAGCCGTGGGTGGGCCGGTCGGGCTGGGTGCGCGGGGGACGCCGTGAATCCGTCCCTGGAGGCTTGGCAGCCGCATCCATGCGGCTGACACCCCCGCATACCCACCCGGCCAGCCCTCAGTAATCCGGCTTTCAGCGACCCACTCCACCCACGAGGGGCTGCACCGATTGGCTGGAACCTTCCTGACTCTGCGCAACGCCTGTTGTGGAAGCGTTCTCACAACGACGCATGCGGCTACGCTCGCCGACCAAAGTCCGAAAAATATGCGGTCTGGTTCACACTTTTACGCCGCGTTGATCTTGATCAATGGACTTGTCGTAATCGGCCTGCACAATGGCGGCCCGTTCGGCACGGCGCGCCGTTAATCGTTGCAGCGCGAGGGGGCGTCGGGCGGGAAGCAGTACTGATCCAACGGGTACAGGGAGCGCGGAGCACTGCCACTGGGGAGCGGCAGCCGCGCAGGTACCGACCGGATCCGGTTGCCGGTTGCGTCTGCGGGGATGGGGACGCAACCGGCCACCTCTCACTGAATGGGGCAGGGCAATCACGACGCCTTCACATTTCCCGCTGAACGCGGGCAAATCGTTGTGATTCATGGTGTTAGGGGTTTTAATTCATCCATGACCTGCTAACCTGCGACGATGATTCGACGCACTCTGGCCTGCATGCTCACCCTCGGCCTGGTCGCCTGCGCGACCCAGCCGAAGTCCCCACCGCCTTCGCCCCAGGCCAGCAGTACACCGCGCCAGCCCGCCGCCAAGGCCCATGGCCCGGCCGAGGCCGCACCCGAAGCCACCGCCGCCACCGCGCCGCCGGTCGATCTCACCCCGGTGCCGTTCGAGCTTGCGCGGGCCCGTTTCATTGCCGATACCGCCAAGCGCTATGGCCTGAAGCCGGAGCAGATCCGCAACGTGCTCGACCAGGCGCAGGTGCGCCCGCCGATCATCGCCGCGATGTCGCGCCCGGCCGAGCGGGTCAAGCCGTGGAACGAATACCGGCCGATGTTCATCAGCAAGGCACGCATCGACGGTGGCCGTGCGTTCCTGGCCGAACATCGCGCCGAACTGGATCGCGTGCAGCAGCGTACCGGCGTTCCGGCCGAAGTGATCGTGGCGATCATTGGCGTGGAAACCAGCTATGGAAAGAATGCCGGCAGCCATCGCGTGCTCGATGCGCTGTATACGCTGGCCTTCTACTACCCGCGTAGCGGCGACCCGGCCAAGCTGGAGCGCGAAGTGCGCCGCGAGCTGTTCTTCCGCGATGAGCTGGCCAAACTGTTCGAGCTGGGCCGCGAAGAAAACCTGGACATCACCACGCTCAAGGGCAGTTATGCCGGTGCGATGGGGATGGGCCAGTTCATGCCGTCCAGCTACCTCGATTACGCGGTGGACGGCAACGGCGATGGCCGCCGCGACCTGTTCAACAGCTACGACGATGTGTTTTCGTCCATTGCCAACTACTTCGTGAAGAAGGGCGGCTGGGTGCGCGGTGGGCAGGTGGCCGTGCCGGCCACCCTTGCGCCGGGGCGTGAGGAGTTCAACCCCACCGAGTGGATGCCGACCTGGTCGTTGGCCGACCTGGCGCAGCGCGGCTACCAGCCCAGCGCGCCGGTGCAGCCCGGCGCCACCGCCACCCCGATCACCCTGGAAGGCAGCACCGGCAAGCAGTACTGGCTCGGTTTCCAGAACTATTACGCGATCACCCGCTACAACCTCTCGAAGATGTACGCGATGGCCGTGTTCCAGTTGTCCCAGGCCATCGCCGGACAGGAGCTGCCCCCGGCATGAACATCAGATGGCTGGTCCCAGGCTTGATCGTCCTTGCACTGGCGGCGTGCAGCAGCGCGCCGAAGAAGCCGGCCACGGCCGGCCATGGTGGCAAGCCCAGCGGGACGCTGGTGCAGGGCCGCGGCTCGCGCCCGGCGCACTGTCCGGAAGGCTCGCCGTATGCGGCGGCCAAGGAAGACCCGAACACGCGTGGCAACTACACCGCCGGCGGCCTGTACAAACCCGGCGTGCGTGACAGCACCCCGGACTACATTCCCAACGTGGCCTGCATTCCCGAGCCGGAAGTGACCGCCGAGGAGCGCTCGGCGATCGGCAACAAGTCGCCATACGTGGTGCTGGGCAAGTCGTACAAGGTGCTCGACGACACCCGTGATTACGTCGAGCGCGGCACCGCGTCCTACTACGGCGCCAAGTTCCATGGCCGCCTGACCTCCAACCGCGAGGTCTACGACATGTACCAGTTCACCGCCGCGCACAAGACGCTGCCGCTGCCCAGCTTCGCCCGTGTCACCAACCTGGACAACGGCGAGTCGGTCATCGTGCGCGTCAACGACCGTGGCCCGTTCCATGACGGCCGCGTGGTCGATCTCAGCTATGCCGCCGCGGTGCGCCTGGGCATCACCCAGCGTGGCACCGGCAATGTGGAAGTGCGTGCACTGCAGCCGGGCGAGGGCAACCTGCTGGCGCAGAAACCCTCGCGCCGCGAACGTCGTGCCGCCGAAGCGGCTGCGGCCAGCGCGATCGCCAGCACGCGGCCGGCACCGGCCGCACGTGCACCCGCCGACAGCGACATCGATCGCCTGGTCAACCGCCTGCCGACCGGCGCGGCACCGTCGCGCGGCCAGCCGGCCACCACCCAGGGCGTGGCCAGTACTGCGCCGGACGTGGCGGTCAGCAGCCTGCCGCCGAGCGCGCCGCCGGTACGCAGCACGGCACCCGCGCCGGCCGTTGTGGCCAGCGCTGCCCCGCGTACCGTGTCACCGGCACCGGTGCGTACTTCCCCGGCCACGCCAAGCCTGTCGCAACAGGTGGTCGGCGCGGTGATGGTGCAGGTCGCCAGCTTCTCCAGCCGCGACAATGCCAACCGTGCGATGGGCCAGCTCAACGCTGCCGGCATCGTCGGGGCGACCATCAGCGACATCGCCGCCGGAGGCCGTACCCTGTTCCGCCTGCGTGTTCCCGCCAATGACCATGCCAGTGCCGCGGAACTTGTCGGCCGCATCGCCGGTCTGGGGCTGGGTTCGCCGCAGATCGTCAAGGATTGATCCGCCCGGGCCGGTGCTGCCGGCCCGCGCTCCCCCGGCCTTACAATGGCCGTTACGTTCCACCCTCCATTCCTGGCCGTCCCCTGGAGCCTGCTGTCCAATGAATTTCCGTTCCGCCGCCACCGCCCTGGCCGCCACCCTGGTGGTGGGCCTGGCTTCCGCCCAGACGCCGCTGCCGACCCCGGCCACGCCGGCGCCTGCCGCCGCCGCTGCCGCCCCGGCCACCGTTGCCACTCCGCCCGCTCCGGCGCCGAGCGTGTCCAAGGCCTGGGTGCTGATGGATTACGCCACCGGCCAGGTACTGGCTGGCGAAAACGTCCACGAGCAGCTGGCACCGGCCAGCATCACCAAGGTGATGACGTCCTACGTGATCGCCGCCGAGGTCAAGAACGGCAAGGTCCGTGCGGATGACCAGGTGATGATGAGCGAGCGCGCCTGGCGCGAAGGTGGCGCCGGTACCGACGGCAGCTACAGCGGCTTCCCGGTCAACCAGACCGCACGCCTGGAAGACATGGAAAAGGGCATGGCGATCCAGTCCGGCAATGACGCCGCGATCGCCCTGGCCGAACACGTGGCCGGCAGCGAAGAGGCCTTCGCCTCGCTGATGAACAGCTACGCCGCCAAGATCGGCATGAAGGACTCGCACTTCGTCAACGCGCACGGCCTGACCGCCGAAGGCCACCACAGCACTGCCTATGACCTGGCGCTGCTGGGCCGCGCGATGGTGCGCGACTACCCGGAAACCTACGCGTACAACAAGATCAAGGAATTCCAGGTCGGCAACATCAAGCAGCCCAACCGCAACCTGCTGCTGTGGCGCGATGGCAGCGTGGACGGCATCAAGACCGGCCATACCTCCGAGGCGGGCTATTGCCTGATGAGCTCGGCCCAGCGTGGCGACCAGCGACTGATCGCCGTGGTGCTGGGCGGTGCGTCGGAGAAGCAGCGTGCCGATGACAGCCTGGCCCTGCTGAACTGGGGCTTCCGCTTCTTCGAGACCCATCGCCTGTATGAGCCGGGCAAGGCCGTGGCCGAGCACAAGGTCTGGAAGGGCACCACCGACAAGGTGCAGCTGGGCGTAGCCCAGCCGATGCTGGTGAGCGTGCCGCGCGGCCGCTACAACGACCTGAAGCCGAGCATCGACGTGCCCAAGACGCTGGAAGCGCCGTTCACCGCTGGCCAGCAGATCGGCACCGTGAAGGTGACCCTGGATGGCAAGATCGTTGCCGAGGCACCGCTGGTGGCGGTGGCAGCAGTCGAACAGGCCGGCTTCTTCAAGCGCCTGTGGGACAGCTTCTGGATGTGGTGGGAATCGGAATGATCCACGCCCCGGCGTGGTGAAGGAAGAGGCCGGCGAATGCCGGCCTTTTTCGTTTTGTAGAGTCAAGCCATGCTCGACTGAGGGTGAATGCAGTCGAGCATGGCTCGACTCTACGAACGGCGCCTACAGCGAGCGGCTGATGGTGAAGCTGCCGAACACCGGCGACTGGCGCTGGCCATCGAACTCGCGGGTGCTGTGGTAGCGCGCCATCGCGAATTTCCAGCGTCCCCGCATCACGGCGATGCCGTAGCCGGCCTGGGCGACCACATGGCGCTTGTCCACGCTGTGGCTGCTGCGGAAGGTGTTGCCGTCCAGCGTGATATCGCGGATCACCCACGCCGCATCGGTGGTGGCAAACAGGTGCCAGGACCAGCCACTGGGACGGCCGCCGCGCGTAGGCGCGGTGTTCTCGCCGGCCGGCCGCAGCGGCGTGCTGCCGAAGTCGTCGGGCAGCTTCCAGCCGAAGCGCACTTCGCCGCCGGCATTGGCCTTGGTTTCCAGGTTGCCGATCGAGCCGCCGTAGTGGCTGATCGCGTCCCAGCCCCAGCCGCCGGCGTTGGTGCTGGCATCGGCCGGCCAGCGGCGCATGCGCTCGTGGGTCAGCATGAACACCGGTTCGTTGTGCAGCTGGTTGTCCCAGCCTTCGAACTTCTTGTCACCCAGCAGGTTGTGCACCGCATCCTGCACCTGCTTGCCCTGCGCCCACGGCCCGACCACGCCCAGCGCCAGCTGGGTGGTCTGCAGGCGGTCGCCGCTGCGCGCGTTGAAACCGAAGCTGGCCAGCAGCACGCCGGCATACGGGCGATCCTCCTCGATCAGATCGCGCCGGGCCGGGTCGGTCGGGGTGAAGATGCCCTGGCCGATGCTGAAGATCATGTTCTGCTGCTCGAACCTGCCCGGGTGCAGGCCTTCCAGGTACTGGTTCACCCAGCGCGCCATGCGTGGCAGGCAGGGGTCGTCGGTGTAGTCGACCAGGTTCGGCGAGACCAGGGTCAGCTGCGCGCCGTTGGTATAGCCCTGGTCCTGGTGGCGGCCACCGAACAGGTCGTTGTCGACGCGGAAATTGATCTGCGGCGGGTGGTCGCGCATGGCGTCCGGGCCACACTGTTCGGCCGCCTGGGCGGCCAGGGGGAGGGCAGAGGCCAGCAGGCCGGCCAGCCCGAGGGCTGCGACACTACGCATGGATGGAATGCTCATGGGGAAGGGGGCGGTTTTCTGTCGTTTTCTGCAACGCTACGGTACTCGTGCCCGCGCGTCGGAACGAGCGCGTTCGGATCACTTGTCTGTTCCGAAAACAACATTGTCCGGCGCACACAATTTGTTACCCGCGTACGCGCTGCGGTCCTGGGGTGAAGGCGGCCGCAGGCCGTCTTTGCGCCGCCGGGACCGTGCGCGGCAGAAGATTGCAGTCAGCTGCCGTTGGGCTTTCGGCCCGCGCCTCCGGGTCACCTGCAACGCAGCAGCCCGCAGGTGCCGCCTTTGACTTTGATGAATACTCTTGGGTTTGTTGCCCTGCGGCCCGATAATGGGGCCATGGAAATCAAGTCCGACAACCCCGACCACGGCTTCCAGTTCCCCGGCCAGTTCGAGCTCAGCGCCATGGGCCCGGCCAACCGCGGCCTGGAACATGAGCTCCCCCGCCTGCTGCTGGCCGCCGGCATCGATGTCGTCAACGAACGCATCAGCTGGAAGCACTCGTCCAACGGCAAGTACGTGTCCGTCCGCATCGTGTTCAAGGCCGAGAGCCGCGAACAGTACGACCTGGCCCACCAGGCGCTGCGCGACCACCCGGAAGTGAAGTGGACGCTGTAGCCGGCAGCTGCCCGGCCGACGCCGCCCCGGAAGACCGCGCGCCGCGCCCGGCCGTGGTCCGTGACCTCGGCCGCCAGCCGTACGAGCCGGTGTGGCGCGCGATGCAGCGCTTCACCGACCAGCGCAGCGACACCGATGCCGACGAACTGTGGGTGGTCGAGCACGATCCGGTGTTCACCCTGGGCCAGGCCGGCAAGGATGAACACGTGCTGGCGCCGGGCGATATCCCGGTGCTGCATGTGGACCGTGGCGGCCAGGTGACCTACCACGGCCCTGGCCAGATCGTGGTCTACCCGCTGCTGCGCCTGCCGCGGCTGGGCATTGGTGTGCGCGACTACGTGTGCCGCATCGAACAGGCCCTCATCGATACCCTGGGCGAGTGGAACATCGGCGCCGAACGCCGCGAGGGCGCCCCGGGCGTCTATGTCGGCGGCGCCAAGATCGCTGCGCTCGGCATCCGCGTGCGCCGCGGCTGCACCTTCCATGGCCTGGCCTTCAATGTGTCGATGGACCTGGAACCCTTCCACCGCATCAACCCCTGTGGCTACCAGGGGTTGCAGGTGACCTCGGTGGTAGACTTGGGCGGGCCCTCCGGGATGGAGGCCGTCAAGCCGGTGCTGCTGGACCACCTGGCCCGCCAGTTCGGCCTGCTGCTGCAGCACACGCCGGAACTGCCTGATCTTTCTGCGGCCGCCTGACCGCCCCCCGGAACTGCCATGACTGAAACCACCGCCCGTTCCATTCCCCTGCAGATCGTGCAGGGCGACTCTCCGTCCGCCGCGCCGTTGCAGGCCGGGGTCAAGCAGCTGGGCGGTGACAAGATCAACCGCTCGCCGGTGCAGTTCGCCGACGCGCCGGTGTTGCGCAAGCCGTCCTGGATCCGCGTGCGCATTCCGTCGGGCAATGCCGTGCAGAACCTGAAGGCCAAGCTGCGCGAGAACCGCCTGGTGACCGTGTGCGAGGAAGCCAGCTGCCCGAACATCCACGAGTGCTTCGGCCACGGCACCGCCACCTTCATGATCCTCGGCGAAGTCTGCACGCGCCGCTGCTCGTTCTGCGACGTGGCCCACGGCCGCCCGAAGCCGCCCGATGCCAACGAACCGGCCAGCCTCGGCCAGACCGTGGCTGACATGGGCCTGAAGTACGTGGTGGTGACCAGCGTCGACCGCGATGACCTGCGCGACGGCGGTGCCCAGCACTTCGTCGACTGCATCACCGCCATCCGCGAGAAGTCGCCGGGCACCCGCATCGAAGTACTGACCCCGGACTTCCGCGGCAAGGGCCGCATGGAGCGTGCGCTGGAGATCCTGGCGCAGAACCCGCCGGATGTGTTCAACCACAACATCGAAACCGTGCCGGACCTGTACCGCAACGTGCGCCCGGGCGCGGACTACCAGTGGTCGCTGAACCTGCTGAAGAACTTCAAGGCACAGCACCCGGACGTGCCGACCAAGAGCGGCATCATGCTGGGCCTGGGCGAAGATTTCGAGCAGATCAAGGCGACAATGCGTGATCTGCGCGCGCACGACGTGGACATGATCACCATCGGCCAGTACCTGCAGCCGACCGCGCACCACCACCCGGTGTTGAAGTACTGGACCCCGGATGACTACAAGGCGCTGGAAGACTACGGCTACGCGCTGGGCTTCAGCCACGTGGCCTCTGGCCCGATGGTGCGCTCGTCGTACCACGCCGACGTGCAGGCCAAGGGCGCCGGCGTCCGGTAAGCGGTTGCCGCCGGGCCATGGCCCGGCGCTGCCAATGGGTGTCACCACCATTCTGGTGGGTGCGGACCGTTGGTCCGCACGCCTTCGCCTGCATTCACAATTTGCTACACCGGCCCGGCTAGGCTGGTTTTCCACCGAGCGCGGCCGGATGACAAACCCGGCAACTTTCGGCACTGTCGTGGTGTCTGAACACCCCGCAGTCTCCCCTTTGGCAAGGCGCCTTCGAGCACGTCAATGAAATTCAAAGCCCCCGCATTCCTGTTGGCCCTGGCGCTGGTTGCCCCGCTGGCGCTGGCGGCCAAGGCCGACTCGCCCGCATTGCCCGCGGCGGCGACCGCCGATCAGGTCACGACCTCCAAGCTGGTCTACGGCCTGCTGTCCGACAGCCGCTACGCCTACCGCCCGCGCGCGCTGGACGAGGCCACGTCCAAGGACGTGTTCAAGCGCTACCTGGAGACGCTGGACGGCGGCAAGCAGTACTTCACCCAGGCCGACGTGGCACGTTTCGCACCGTTTGAAGCCAACATCGCCTCGGCCATCCGCGGCGGCGAGCTGGAACCGTCGTTCCAGGTGTTCGCCGTCTACAAGCAGCGCGTCGGCGAGCGTGTGGCCTACGCGCGCAAGCTGCTCAAGCAGGAGCCGGACTTCACCACCGACGAGCGCTTCGAATACGACCGCAAGAAGGTGCCGTGGGCGGCCAGCAGTGCCGAGCTGGACGAGCTGTGGCGCAAGTCGGTCAAGAACGATTGGCTGCGCCTGAAGCTGGCCGGCAAGAAGCCCGATGACATCCGCAAGACGCTGGACAAGCGCTATGCGACGCTGGAGAAGTCGGTCAATGAACTGAAGGGCGAGGACGTCTTCCAGTTCTTCATGAACGCCTACACCAGCGCGGTCGATCCGCATACCGATTACTTCACCCCGCGCACTGCCGAGAACTTCAACCAAGCGATGTCGCTGTCGCTGGAAGGCATCGGTGCGCAGCTGCAGCGCCAGGACGACATGGTGGTGATCCGCGAGATCATCGCCGGCGGTCCGGCCGCGGTGGACGGCACGCTGAAGCCGGGTGACCGCATCGTCGGCGTGGGCCAGGGCAAGTCCGGCCTGGTCGAGGATGTGATCGGCTGGCGCATCGATGACGTCGTGGCCAAGATCCGCGGTGCCAAGGATACCCAGGTCAAGCTGGAGTTCATCCCGGCCGCCGAGGGCGTGGATGGCAAGCACCACACGCTGGTGCTGACCCGCCAGAAGGTGCGCCTGGCCGAACAGGCCGCCAAGGGCGAGACCATGACCATTCCGGCCGCCAATGGCGAACCGGCGCGCAAGGTCGGCGTGATCAAGCTGCCGACCTTCTACCAGGACTTCGAAGGCCGTCGCCGCAATGCGGCCGACTATGCCTCGGCCACCCGCGACGTGGCCAAGCTGCTGGCCGGCTTCAAGAACGACAAGCTGGACGGCGTGGTGCTGGACCTGCGCAACAACGGGGGTGGTTCGCTGGATGAGGCGATCGAACTGACCGGCCTGTTCATCGAGCAGGGCCCGGTGGTGCAGGTGCGCGAGTCCGGTGGCCGCGTCACCGTCAACAGCGACCGCAACCAGGGCGTGGCGTGGGACGGCCCGTTGGCCGTGCTGATCAATCGTGGTTCGGCGTCGGCCTCGGAAATTTTCGCTGGCGCCATCCAGGACTACGGCCGTGGCCTGGTGATCGGTGAGACCAGCTTCGGCAAGGGCACTGTGCAGAACATCGTCGACCTCGACCGTTGGCCGAGTGGCGAGACCCAGCGCTTTGGCCAGGTGAAGCTGACCATCGCCCAGTTCTTCCGTATCAGCGGCAGCAGCACCCAGCACAAGGGCGTAGTACCGGACCTGGCTTTCCCGGCCAGCGTCGATGCCACCGAGTTCGGTGAAAGCACCTACGACAACGCGCTGCCGTGGACCCGCATCGCTGCCGTGCCGCACACCCAGTACGGCAACTTCGCGCCGCTGCTGCCGAAGCTGGAAAGCCGCCACGGCGCGCGTATCGCCACCGACAAGGAATTCCAGTGGTGGAACGAGGATGTGGAGCAGTTCCGCACCGAAGCGGCGAAGAAGTACATCTCGTTGAATGAAGCCACCCGCCGCGCCGAGCGTGAGCGCCAGGACAGCCAGCGCAAGGAGCGCCAGCTGCAGCGCAAGGAACTGGGCCTGGCCCTGGATCCGCTGGCCGATGACAGCAGCGATGACGGCCTGACCGGCAACGAGCGCGACATCGTCAAGGACGCCGCGCGCGAGAAGGCCGCCGAGAAGCGTCCGGACCCGCTGCTGCGTGAGTCGGCCTCGATCCTGGCCGATGCAGTGAACCTGCTGGAGGCTGATCGCCCGCTGTCGGCGCAGGTGCTGCCGCAGTCCACCGGCGCCGGTCGCTGGGCCGACTGAGCGGCTCGACAAGCGAGAGACCCGAGGGGCCGGCCTGGCCGGCCCTTCGTCTTCCTGGGGACGTCCATCCCGGTAGCGTCGGCCCATGCCCGGCCAGCGGCGTGCCACGAACGACTTGATCCCCCTCCGTCCCCTTTTCAGTGCATGAACCGGCAGCAACCGGTGGGCCCCGGTGGCGCCGGTTTCGACCTGCCGCACACGGGCGCAGGGCTACCCTTGGCGGTACCGTCCTCGCAGGAGTACCCATGCGGGCCTCCCGTCTTTCCAGCGTTGCCGTAGCGCTTTCCAGCGCCCTGATCCTGTCGGCCTGTGGTGGTCGTGCCGCCGAAAGCACCGTCCTGCGCGAGTCGTTTGATTCGGGCGATACCTTCTCGCGCACGGTCGATGGTCGCCCCGGCGAGGCCTGCGAGGCAGCACGCCGCACCCTGCTCAGCCAGGGCTATGCCATCGCCCGCGCCGACGACACCCAGGTGGAGGGGAACAAGAACTTCCAGCCACGCGAAGATGATCACGAGCAGCTGGTGCTGCGCATCTCCTGCGCGCCGCGCGGCAACCAGGCGCTGGTGTTCGTCAGTGCGGTGCAGGACCGTTACGCCCTGAAGAAGAGCCCGACCTCGGCCAGTGTCGGCGTCGGTGCGCTGGGTTCGGTATCGCTGCCGTTCGGCAGCAATGACGACTCGCTGGTGAAGGTGGCCAGCAGTACGGTCACCGATGCCGAATTCTATCGGCGCTTCTTCCAGCGCCTGCAGCAGTACCTGCCGGGCGAAGCAGGCACGCCGCCATCGCCACCGCCGGCCCCTGAACCCGCACCGGCGGCCACGGGCCAGGGTTGAGAGTGCGTGGCAGGTGGATGGGCCTGGCCCTGCTGCTGGTGATGCCTGCGCTGGGCAATGCGGCCACACCCGTGGGCTGCACCCAGGGGCTGCTGCAGCGGTTGGGCTGGCGCTTCGACGCGGCACAGACGCCAGCGCCGCAGGTGCACGCGGGCCCGGTGTGCACGCGCGCGTCGCTGGCCGAGGCGCAGGCCGCCGGCGATCTTCAGGTGCGGTGGCCGGCGGCGTTGCCGGCCGGTGAGCGCCAGGCGCTGCTGCAGGCGCTGCTGGACGATCCGGCGACGGTCTGCGCCTATGCCTTCGAACTGGGCGCGGCCACCCGCCGTGCAACGGCCGCATTGCAGGGCAATCCAGACTTCCGCTTCTCCGGGCTGCAGCTGGGGTGGATCGGTTTTGGCATGCAGGGCGCGCCTTCGCAGGGCTGGCAGCGCACACGCAGTTTCGGTCGTGGCTTCGTGCCCAGTGCCGGCAACAGCCAAGCGCTGCAGGCCTTCTACAGCGGTTCGGTGCGTGCCGAATGCGGTGTCGGCCGCCAGGTCGCGCAGCTGGCCACCCAGCGCGAGCTGTATGGCGATGCTGCCTTCGATACGGAGTTCGCTGCGGATGAGCTGTCGATCGGTACCTTCCTGGCGCTGCACGATACCGACAGCATCCTGCTCGGCGCGCATGCCGGCGACTTCTTTGCCGATGGCAAGGCGGTGCGCACTTCGGCGATGGGCCGGCAGGCCTTCGTCGGTGTTCCCGGCTTCATCGAGCATGTGTACGACAAGGGCAGCCTGGATGACCTGAGCAACCAGGCCGAGAACTTCGTCGTGGTCGAGGTGGGCGAGGGTGCCGCGCAGGCACTGGCCCTGCGTGGTGGCCTGGCCTGGTACGACCGGCGCAATGTGGAGCTGTGGACGCTGGCGCAACGCATCCCGCGCGTGGGCCGGCGCTACTTTGAACGCTTGCTGTTCGAGCGCGATCCCGGCCTGCGCGCGGCACTGGCGCCACGCCATCGCGACACGCTGGCCCGCATGGACCAGCTGCTGGACGATCCGTTCTACCAGCAGTTCGTGATCTATGTGCATCCACGCGGTATACGTCCCATCGGCTACCACGTCGCCCGCCTGCTCGATCGCAACCCGCGTACGCCGTTTTCGATCGACCTGGCGGTGCACAATCTGCATACCACGCTCTACCGGCGTTGGCGCGAGGCGCAGCTGCGCCACTGCGCGGCTACCGGCAGGCCAGGCAGCCTGACCCTAGACCCCAACTGAAGGTGAAACAATGGATATTGCAATGATCGGCCTCGGCCGCATGGGTGCCAACATGGCCCAGCGCCTGCATCGCGGCGGCCACCGCGTGGTCGGCTACGACCCGGGCGAAGGTGCCCGCCAGCGCGCCGCCGAGGCCGGCCTGGAGGTGGTGGATTCGCTGGCCGCCGCCGTGGCCGCGCTGCCGGCGCCGCGCGTGGTGTGGCTGATGGTGCCGGCCGGCGAGACCGTCGACCAGACCCTGGGCCAGCTGACCCCGCACCTGGCCGAAGGTGACATCGTCATCGACGGCGGCAACTCCAACTACCAGGACTCGATCCGCCGCGCCAAGGCGCTGGCCGAAGACGATCTGGGCTACGTGGACTGCGGCACCAGCGGTGGCGTATGGGGCCTGCAGGAAGGCTACAGCCTGATGGTCGGTGGCGAAGCAACGGTGGTGGAGCAGATCGCGCCTTTGCTGCGCACGCTGGCACCGGCCGAGGATCGCGGCTGGGCCCGTGTCGGACCGTCTGGCGCCGGCCACTTCACCAAGATGGTCCACAACGGCATCGAGTACGGAATGATGCAGGCCTATGCCGAAGGCTTTGCACTGATGGAACGCAAGCAGGAGATGGAGCTGGACCTGGCGCAGGTGGCCGAGGTGTGGCGTCACGGCAGCGTGGTGCGTTCGTGGCTGCTGGACCTGAGCACCGAAGCGCTCAAGCGCAATCCGTCGCTGGAGGGCATTGCGCCGTACGTGGAGGATTCCGGTGAAGGCCGCTGGACGGTGGCCGAAGCCATCGCGCTGGACGTACCGGCACCGGTGATCACCCTGTCGCTGCTGGAACGCCTGCGCTCGCGTGAATCCAATTCGTTCACCGACCGCCTGCTGTCGGCGATGCGCAACGAGTTCGGCGGCCACGCGATCAAGACGTCGTAAGCACTGCGGTGGGGTCAGTGCCCTGCGGCGTTGCCGAAGGGATCCGACCCCAGGCAGATCGGGGTCGGATCCCTTCCCGCAGGAAAGGGCTCTGACCCATGCAGCCAGTCGAGCATGGCTCGACGCTACAAAAGCCTTCTCCGGTCATTGCCACGTCATCCACGCATGGCGTGGATGTGTCGACCAAGGTCGACACCTACCGTCGGGCGCGGATGACTGTCGAAGGCGGGGTGGGTCCGGTTGCGGGGGTGTCCGCGGCATGGATGCCACGGCCAAGCCCCCAAGGGTGAGGGCGCTTTGCTTGCGAAGCACTGCTTCGCAAGCGTCCGAACGCACAGCCGCCAGCGGCTGGGCGGGACCGCGGAGCGGGGTTTACGGCGTCCCCCGCAACCGGACCCCCCGCCATCTCGCGGATAGCCGGCTTTTGCTGTTGCTGTTGAGGTTGCCGGCCAGCGGCCGGCACTACCGTTTCTGCGGGTGCAGGGCGCAGCCCTGCCGATCACCCCAACGCGATCCGCCGTCCTTCGCGCGCACTTTCCATGCCGGCCTGCAGCAACCGCATCAGCTGCAGCGCCTGCATCGCGCTGACCGTGGGCTCGCCGTCGCCATGCATCGCCGCTGCGAACTGCGCGTACAGCCGCCGGTAGTCGCCAGGTAGATTGTCGACCGTCGTGCGCTGCATGTTGTCTTCGGCGTCGCAGCGCACCAGCTCGCCATGCCGCGGGTCGATGCCCCAGCCCGGCGCGCCGGGTGCCACGCCGCGGCGCAGCTGCGCCTCCTGCACGTCCAGGCCATGCTTGACCCAGCTGGCCTTGCTGCCATGCACGCTGAAGTGCGGCGTCTGTGCCGCCACCAGCGAACCGGAATGCACGATCGCGCGATGCCGTGGGTAGTGCAGCACCGCGTGGAAGTAGTCGATGCCGCTGCCGCCTTCGCGCTGCACGGCCAGATCCGCGTCGATCGCCTCGGGCCAGCCGAACAGCACCAGCATCTGATCCAGCAGATGCGGGCCCAGGTCATACCACAGGCCGCTGCCGGGACCCTGCTGCTCGCGCCAGCGGTCGCGCACCTGCGGCCGGTAACGGTCGAAGTGCGCATGGCACTCGGCCACGTCGCCCAGCACGCCATCAGCCAGCAGCGCCTGCAGGGTCAGGAAGTCGGCATCGAAGCGACGGTTCTGGAACACGGTGGCAATGCGCCCGGCATCGCGGGCGGCAGCCAGCACCGAGTCCGCTTCGGCGGCATCGAGCGCGAACGGTTTGTCGACCAGCACGTGCTTGCCCGCCGCCAGTGCCGCGATCGCCAGCGGTGCGTGCTGCTCGTTCGGCGTAGCGATCACCACCGCGTCCACGGCGGGGTCGTCGAACACTTCCTGCGGTGTGGCGCGCACGTGCACGTCGCTGAACGCGCGCAGCAGCGTGTCGCGTTGCGAACTGACGATGCTGTGCAGCACCAGGCCCGGCGTGTGCTGGATCAATGGAGCATGGAACACACGGCCGGCAAGGCCGTAGCCGATCAGGGCCAGATGCAGGTCGGGGCGCATGGCAGGGCTCCGGCAGTGGGAAGGGCAGGGTAAACGACCGGCGGTGGCAGGCCAAAACTGAACGGTTGCCGTTGCAGGCGCGCCGATTCACGGCGGCATGACCGTGGCGCCACGCCTGCCACACATGCACCTGTCCAGACTGGCAGCACATCCCAAAGGAGTACGACACGATGAGCAATTCCACCCGTACGCTGATTGCTTCGGCCCTGACCGTGGGCCTGGCGCTGTCTTCCTCCGCCGCATTCGCCAAGGACCCGGCCGCCAAGAGCCCGCCGACCAGCACGCATCCGGCGACCCATGCCGATCGCCACGACTCCAATGAACCGGTGACCGACAGCTGGATCACCACCAAGGTGAAGGCGGACCTGCTGGCCAGCAGCAACGTGCCGGGCACCGAAATCAAGGTGGAAACGGTCAATGGCGTGGTCAGCCTCAGTGGCGCGGTGGCCACCCAGGCCGAGAAGGACAAGGCGGTCACCACTGCCAAGGGCATCAAGGGCGTGACCCGTGTCGACGCCGCTGCACTGAAGGTCAGCGCCGCGGCCAAGCGCTGAACCCGGCGGGCGCCCCCGCCAGGGGCACCCGTTGAGCTGTAGGGCCGGGTCCATGTTCGGCTGGAACTCCAAGGCAGCCGAGCACGGGCTCGGCTCTACAGGTCTGACGACTGCGATCCCGTTCAGCCAGCCTGGCTGGAACGCCCAGAGTTGTGATCGCCTGCGCTATATTGCCGGTTCCGCCGCCGTCGGGTTCGTCCCGACCCACCCTGCGGCCCGGCTGACGAGGAACCATGGCGCTGGTTTTCAGTGATGACATCTGGGACCGCTGGCGGTTGCCCGCCCTGGCGCTGGCGGCCGCGGCGATCATCGTGGTGCCGTGGTTGACCCTGCGTAAACTGCAGCAGGACAGCGAAGAGGCGATGGCCTGGGTGAACCACACCCAGGCGGTGGGCGTGGCCCTGCAGCAACTGCAAGCGGACGTTCGCGATGTCGAGTCGGCAGCGCTGACCCTGTCCAAGGGCATCGATGCGCCGGGCCTGCGCGAACGCATGGCCAAGGCCAACGAGATTCCCGAGCGGCTGGCCGAACTGGGCCGGATGACGCGCGACAATCCCGACCAGCTGATCCGCATTGGCCGCATCCAATCCATGCTGGACGGCCGGCTGGCGGTGGCGCGCGAACTGGCGCGGTCCGAGCCGGACAGCGACCAGCGCGCGCTGGTGCAGGACCTGAGCACGCGTTATCCGATCCGTGGCCTGGTCGAAGAACTGCAGGCCAGCGAGCAGGCGCTGCTGACGGCGCGCGCCGAGCAGGCCGCTCGCCAGCGCAAGCAGACCGAACTGGTGTCGTGGAGTTCGCTGGTGGTGCAGCTGGCGCTGCTGGGGCTGGTGCTGTGGCTGCTGCAGCGGCAGATCGGCCGCCGCCTGCACGCCGAACGGCAGTCGCTGCGCTCGGCCGCGCGCGCCGCCTCGGTGTTGCAGACCGTGCGCGAGCCGATCGTGCTGCTCGACCGTGACCTGCGCGTGCAGCTGCACAACCCGGCCTTCGCCGAGCTGTATGGGCTGCACGACGAGCGTGCCGATGGCCTGCTGCTGGAAACCGTCGGTGATGGCGCGTGGAAAGATCCCGTGATGCGCCAGCGACTGTCCGATGTGCTGTTGCGCGGCCGCGAACTGTGGGACTTCGAGCATGAACAGCGCGCCGCCGATGGCATGGTGCGCTACATGCTGCTCAACGCGCGGCGCATGCCGCTGCCGGACACCGACGATGAAGTGGTGTTGCTCACGGTCAGCGACGTCACCGTGCAGCGTGCCGTGCAGCTGCGGGTGGAGGAACTGAACCGCCAGCTGGAAGGCAAGGTCGCGCAGGTATCCGAGGTCAACCGCGAGCTGGAAGCCTTCAGCTATTCAGTCTCGCACGACCTACGCGCACCGCTGCGTCACGTGGCCGGATTCTCCGACAAGCTGTCGCGCCACCTTGGCGATGCTGCCGATGACAAGAGCCGCCACTACCTGGAGGTGATCTCCAGTTCCGCCCGTCGCATGGCGGCGCTGATCGACGACCTGCTGGTCTATTCGCGCCTGGGCCGCGCGGCGATGCGCCAGCAGGCCGTGGACATGCAGTCGCTGGTGGCCGATACCCGCGCCATGCTCGATGCCAACCTGCAGGCCGAGGCCGAGAACAGCGGCCATGCGCACCACGTGGAGTGGAGCATCGCGCCGCTGCCGATCGTGGTGGGCGATGAGAACATGATCCGCCAGGTCTGGCTGAACCTGCTCGGCAACGCGGTGAAGTACTCGGGCAACCGCGAACCGGCGAGAATCCGCGTGGACTACCAGCCGCAGCCTGACGGCGGTCATCAGTTCACGGTCAGCGACAATGGTGCAGGCTTTGACATGGCCTACGCCGGCAAGCTGTTTGGTGTCTTCCAGCGCCTGCACAAGGCCAGCGACTACCCGGGTACCGGCATCGGCCTGGCCAGCGTGCGCCGCGTGCTGACCCGCCATGGCGGCCGCATCTGGGCCGAGGCCGAACCGGACGTCGGCGCCACCTTCCACTTCTACCTGCCTCCCGCCACTGATGCGGATAAACAAGGGCCTTCTGCATGACCACTCTGCGCACCATCCTGCTCGCCGAAGACAGCGCGGCCGATGCCGAAATGGCGATCGACGCCCTGGAAGAGGCGCGCCTGGCCAACCCCATCGTGCACGTCGAAGACGGCGTGGAAGTGATGGACTACCTGCTGCGCCGTGGCGCCTTCGCCAACCGCGAGGAAGGGCTGCCAGCGGTACTGCTGCTGGACATCAAGATGCCGCGCATGGATGGCCTGGAAGTGCTGCGGCAGATCCGCGAGCACGATGAACTCAAGCGCCTGCCGGTGGTGATCCTGTCGTCCTCACGCGAGGAAAGCGATCTGGCCCGCAGCTGGGACATGGGCGTGAATGCCTACGTGGTCAAGCCGGTAGACGTGGACCAGTTCTTCGGCGCGGTGCAGACCCTGGGCAAGTTCTGGGCGTTGATCAACCAGGCACCGGAACTCGAGTGAGCCCATGCCCTTGACCGGTCCCGCCCTGGGGGCGCTGCGCATCCTGCTGGTGGAAGATTCCCCGGAAGATGCCGAGCTGATGTCCGAACAGATGCTCGACGCGGGCCTGGACGCCCGTTTCGAGCGCGTGGAGAGCGAGGCAGAGCTGCGCCGGGCGCTGACCGCGTTCCAGCCGGACATCGTGCTGTCCGACCTGAGCATGCCGGGCTTCTCCGGTGACGATGCGCTGCGCATCGTGCGCGAGACCTCGCCGGACGTGCCCTTCATCTTCGTCTCCGGCACCATGGGTGAGGAGAACGCGGTGGCGGCGCTGCAGAAGGGCGCCAACGACTACATCATCAAGCACCAGCCGGCGCGTCTGCCTTCGGCGGTGGCGCGCGCGATCCGCGATGCGCGCAGTACCGTGGAACGCGCGCGGGTGGAAACCGAACTGATGCGTGCACAACGGCTGGAAAGCCTGTCGCTGCTTGCCGCCGGGCTCAGCCATGACCTGCGCAACATCCTGCAGCCGCTGCTGATCATGCCGGACCTGCTGAAGGCACGCACCGATGATCCGCAGCTGCATCATCTGGCCGATGTCATCGCCGAGTGCGGGCGCCGTGGCCACGAAATGGCCGAATCGATGCTGTCGTTCGTGCGCGGTTCGCGCAAGCCGAGCGAACGCATCGAGATCGACGGCCTGTTCGACGCGGTGGCGCTGCTGTTGCGCAGCAACGTGCCCGACGCGGTGCGCCTGGAACTGCAGGTGCAGGATGAAGGCCTGGTGGTCGATGCCAACTACACCGAGCTGCAGCAGGTGATGTTGAACCTGGCACTCAACGCGATCCAGGCCATGCCCAACGGGGGCCGCCTGAGCCTGACCGCCAACCACGCCGGCCATCGCGATGGGGTGGACTGGATGTGCATCCGCGTGGCCGATGAAGGCATCGGCATGGACGCGGACACGCTCTCGCACCTGTTCAACCCGTTCTTCACCACCAAGGCCGACGGCACCGGCCTGGGCCTGATTTCCTGCAAGCGCATCGTCGAAGGTGCCGGTGGCAGCATCCACGTCAGCAGCGCGTTGGGGCAGGGCACAACGTTCGAGCTGCGCCTGCCGATGCATGAAAGCACCGATGCCGGTGAGCCGGTCGAGCAGCTGGTGGCGCTGGGTAGTGGCCAGTCGATCCTGGTGGTCGATGGCGAAGCCACGCGCCTGTCGCTGCTGGGCAATGCACTGTCCAGCCAGGGCTACCAGCTGCAGCTGGCGTCCGACGGCCCCGCCGCGCTGCGCTGGATGCAGCAGGAAGCGCTGCCGGCGCTGGTGATTGCCGACGCCGGCTCCAAGCTGCTGCCCGCCAGCCAGCTGCTGGGCGAGATGGCCACGCTGGGCTATCGCGGCCCGGCGCTGGTGCTTGAGGACGCTGCGGTGGCGGTGCCTGCCGATGCCTTCCCGCCCGGTGTGGAGGTGCACGTGCTGCGCAAGCCGCTGCAGATGCAGCAGGTGTTCCGCGCGGTGGCCGACGCGCTGGGCTGATGCGGCTGGGGTTCAGTAGAGCCGAGCCCGTGCTCGGCTGCTGTTCGCATTGATCCCGACAGCCGAGCATGGGCTCGGCTCTACAGAGAAGATTCCCAGGGGAAGCGCGGCAGGGCGTCCACCGCCTGCTCCAGCCGCCGTGACCAGTTCTGGTGGATATCGGCATACAGTGCCGAATCCGCGCCCAGCCGCAGCTGTTGCCCGATGCGCAGTTCACCGTCGCGCAGCAGTGCCAGATCGATCGGCAAGCCCACCGACAGGTTGGAGCGGATGGTGGAGTCCAGCGACACGATCGCGGTGCGCGCGGCATCTTCAAGGCGCGTGGCCGGGCTGAGGATGCGATCCAGGATCGGCTTGCCGTACTTGGATTCGCCGATCTGCAGGTAGGGCGTTTCCGGCGACGCGGCGATGGCGTTGCCAAGCGGATAGATCATGTACAGCCCGGGCCGCTCGCCGGCGATCTGGCCGCCGAAGATCAGCGTGGCCTGGGTGTTGACCCCGTCATGGCCGTGTTCGCCGTGGCTGCTGTGCACCTGGCTGTCCACCAGCAGCTGGCCGACGTACTCGGCGGCCTCGAACAGGTGGGTCATGTCGCGCAGGTTGGGCGTGCGCCGTTCATCGGCATCGCGCCCCAGGCGCGACACCAGCAGCTGGGTGGTGGCCAGGTTGCCAGCCGCCATCAGCACGTAGGCTGCCTGGCCGGGGTACTCGAACACGTGCAGCTTGCGATGCACGCGCACATCGTCCAGCGAGGCATTGGTCCGGGTATCGGCGGCGAAGACCAGGCCCTGGTCGACCTCGATTCCAACGCAATAGGTCATGTCGGTGCCCTATCATGTGCGTCCCGTAGTGTAGGCAGGCCGCCGTGATGACGGCATGCCCACGTCCTCCCCCAGAACGCCGCCACCGGAATCGCATGACCACCGTGCTCCTGAGCCTGGGCAGCAACGTCCAGCCCCGCCGCTACCTCCACGCTGCGGTGACGGCCCTGCGCGAGCGCTTCGGCGCGCTGCAGGTATCGCCGGCCTACCGTACCGCCGCGGTCGGCTTCGAGGGCCCGGCCTTCCTCAACAATGCGGTGGCGATCGACACCGACCTGCCGCTGCAGGAACTGGACGACTGGCTGCATGCGCTGGAAGACGCGCACGGCCGCGATCGCAGCGGGCCGCGCTTCTCCGACCGGACACTGGACATCGACGTGGTGTTCTACGGCGACCTGGTGGTGGAAGGACCCGGCCACCTGCGCATTCCGCGCCCGGAGCTGAAGCATGCCTTCGTGCTGAAGCCGCTGGCCGACATCGCCCCGGGCTTCATCGATCCGGTCAGCGGGCTCGACCTGGCCACGCTGTGGCGGGCGCACGCGCAGTATGGCGAGGCGTTCGAGGTGGTTGACCTGGACTGATGGTGGGTGACGGGGTCAATTCCTTTTCCCGGCGGGAAAAGGGATCTGACCCCGTTGTGGATCCCGGCAACATCTCAGCTGACCGTACGCCCGCCATCCACGCGCAGGATATGGCCGGTGACGAAACTGGCTTCGGCCACCAGCCAGTAGACCGCTTCGGCGATCTCCTCGACCGTGCCGATCCGCGCCAGCGGCGTGCGTGCCAGCAGCGCCTCGCGGGCGAAATCGTCCTTGCCCTGTTCCGGCCACAGGATCGCCCCCGGCGCCACCGCATTCACCCGCACCTTTGGCGCCAGCTCCAGCGCCAGCGAACGCGTGGCCATTTCCAGCGCGGCCTTGGCCATGGTGTAGGCGATGTGGTCGCGCATCGGGTCGGTGCCGTGCAGGTCGGTCAGGTTGACGATGCAGCCTTGCTGGCGGCGCAGATAGGGCGCGGCAGCCTGGGACAGGAGCAGCGGTGCGCGCGCGTTGACCGCATACAGCGCGTCCATCGCCTCGGCGGTCACCTGGCCAAGCGGCGTGGGGAAGAAGTTGGAGGCATTATTCACCAGCGCGTCCAGGCGGCCGAAGTGGCTGACGGCCTGTTCGACCAGGTCGGGCAGGGCGTCGGCGTCACGCAGGTCGGCCTGCAGGGCCAGCACGCTGCCGGGGCGCACGTTGTCGAAATCGAATGCGGCCTGCTGCAGTTCGGCGCTGGAGGTGTTGGCGTGCAGCACCACCGACCAGCCACAGGCGTGGAACTGGCGGGCAATGGCCGCGCCGATCCGGCGTGCGCTGCCGGTGATCAGGACCACGGGGTGGGTGTCGCTCATCGAGGGTCCTCCAAGGCTCGGCTATCCTGTGCACCATTGTCACCGCATTCGAAGACGCCATGCAGCCCACCTTCCCCCTGCCCGAAGCCGATGCCCTGGCCCACAGCGACCAGCTGGCCGCCGCCCTGCGCGCCGAAATCCTTGCACAGGGCGGGGCGATGCCGTTCTCGCGCTTCATGGAGCTGTGCCTGTATACCCCGGGCTGGGGCTATTACAGCGCCGGTGCCAGCAAGTTCGGTGGCAGCGGCGACTTCACTACCGCGCCCGAGCTCGGCAGCCTGTTCGCCGGCAGTGTGGCCAATGCGCTGGCGCCTGTGTTCGCCCAGCTGGGTGCACAGGCGCGGATGCTGGAACTGGGCGGTGGTACCGGCGCCTTCGCCGAAGCGGTGCTGCTGCGCCTGGCTGAGCTGGAGGCGCTGCCGTCGCGCTACGCCATCCTCGAACCCAGCGCCGACCTGCGCGAGCGCCAGCAGCAGCGCCTGCAGCAGAACCTGCCGGCCGAGCTGGCTGCGCGCGTGGACTGGATCGACCGCCCGTTCGAAGACGACTGGGAAGGGGTGGTGTTTGCCAACGAAGTGATCGACGCGCTGCCGACCCCGCGCTTCCTGATCCGCGATGGCGAGGTGTATGAGGAAACCGTCGAGCTGGATGCCGAAGGCAACTTCATCCGTGGCGCGCAGCCGGCCGACATCCTGCTCAACGGCGCGGTGCGCCATATCGAGCGTTATCTGGAAAAGCCCTTCGCCGAGGGTTATCGCTCCGAGGTGCTGCCGCAGCTGCCGTACTGGCTGCAGGCGGTGGCCGGTGGCCTGCAGCGCGGCGCGATGCTGTTCATCGACTACGGCTACAACCGCGGCGAGTTCTACCAGCCTGATCGCGACGATGGCACCGTGCGGGCGTTCTATCGCCACCACGTGCACAACGACGTGCATCGCTGGCCGGGCCTGCAGGACATCACCGCCTCGGTGGATTTCACCGCGATGGCCGAGGCGGGCATGCACGGTGGTTTCGAGCTGGCCGGTTACTGCAGTCAAGCCAGTTTCCTGCTCGGCAACGGCCTGGACCAGGTGCTGCTGCTGGCCGAAGAGCGTACCGATGAGGTCGGTCGCATCCAGCTGCGTGACCAGGTGAAGAAGCTGACCCTGCCGACCGAGATGGGCGAGCGCTTCCAGGCCATCGGCCTGCAGCGTGGTGTCGATTTCGAACCGGCGTTCGAACTGGGCGACCTGAGCTGGCGCCTGTGAGCAGTGCGTTGCCGCTGATCAAGCCGCTGCGGCGGCCGCGGTTGTGGACTGCGCTGTGGGTCACCGCAGTGCTGCTGGTGATCGTGGCCTGCCTGATCCCGCCGCCGCCGATTCCGTTGCCGGAAAACAGCGACAAGGGCGAGCACTTTCTTGCTTACTTCATTCTGGCGGGCAGTGCGGTACAGCTGTTCCGGCGCGGACGCCCGCTGCTGTGGGTAGGCGTGGGCCTGGTGCTGATGGGGGTCGGCATCGAGTTCGCGCAGGGGGCATTGACCGATGACCGCATGGCCGATCCGATGGACGCCATCGCCAACACGGTGGGCGTGCTGGCGGGCATGGGCACGGCACTGACCCCGATGCGTGACCTGCTGCTGCGCTGGCGCGGGTAAGGGTTTCCGTAGCGCCGAGCCCATGCTCGGCTTCCACCCGAAAGGCGGCCGAGCACGGGCTCGGCTCTACAGTAGATCCACGCCATGCGTGGATGAGCTGCCCGAGGTGCCGACCAAGGTCGGCACCCGCCAGGACAGGCCTGCTGTCATTTCCCCAGCGTGACCTCATCCAGCACCCACATCGCCGGGCGCGTGTCGCCGGTGAAGTTGATGCACAGGTCAGCGGTGCCCTGCGTCCCCTTCGGCAGCGCCGCACGCAGCGTCACGAAGCCATCGGCATCCGGCGTGGCCGGCAGCGATGCTTCGGCCAGCACCTTGCCGCTGCAATCGCCGCGACGCACCTGCATTTCGCCATGCGCGCGCCTTGCTTTTTCGAAGCGACGCTTGGGCTCGTCATGGGCCAGCTGGAAGTAGTACGGAATGCGTCCCGCGCGGACTTCCACGCTGCCGATGCCGTCCAGCTGTGCCTGCGGCCAGCGCCAGCACGGCTGGAAGATGTCCACGTTGAACACGGCACGCGTTCCCTCGCGCGGGCCATCGTCTTCCAGGCGCAGCACCAGCCCCTTCTTGCCAACGCAGCTGAGCAGCTCATCGCTGCGCCGGCTGAGCAGCGACTGCGCGGTGAATGCCGCCACCGTCGGCTTCGCCGCCAGCATCTGGCCCTGGTAGAACGCGGCCGACTGCACGCTGGCGGGCGGCGTTGCAGTCAGCGGCTGCTGGTACAGCGGCGACTGCGCGGTCACCGGCTGGCCATCGGTGCTGTAGCGCACCTCATAACCCAGCGGATTGGCCAGTGACACGGTCACGGTGTTCTTCGCGCGATCGTCGGTGTAGTCCACGCCCACTTCGAACGGGGTCTGCGCATAGGCCAGGCTCCAGGCGCGGTAGCGCTGCAGCTGCGCCGGCAAGCGTGCGAGGAAATCGCGGAAGTCGCGATGTTCCGGCGTGCTCCAGCCGGTCTCGGCCACCGCGGCCAGGCGCGGGAACAGGTTGTGCTGCAGGCGCGCATAGGTGCGCGTGTGCTCGGTGAACATGTTGGCCTGCAGGCCGAGGATATGCTGGCGCTTGTCCGCGGCCAGTCCGGCCGGCACCGGCTCGAAGTTGTAGAGCTTGCCGAGGTTGACCTGGGTCGGGCGGCCCGGCGGTTCATTCGGCGAGGCCGTCTGCAGGTAATCCAGGTAGAGGTACCCCACCGGCGACATGATCACGTCGTGGCCGGCGCTGGCGGCGGCCAGGCCGCCTTCGGTGCCCTGCCACGACATCACCGTGGCCTGTGGCGGCAGGCCGCCTTCGAGGATTTCATCCCAGCCGATCAGGCGCCGGTCGTGCGCCTCCAGGAACGTTTCAAGGCGCTTGATGATGTGGCTCTGCATGGCCATCTCGTTCTTGATGCCCAGCGCACGCATGCGCTGCTGCACCTGCCGGGAGGCTTTCCACTGGTCCTTGACCGCCTCGTCGCCGCCCACGTGCACGTACCTGGCCGGGAACAGGTCGATCACTTCCTCCAGCACGTTTTCAAGGAAGGTGACGGTGCTGTCTTCCACGTTGAACAGGTTCGGGAACACGCCCCATTCGCTGATCGGCTGCAGCGGCGTATCGATGGTGCCCAGTTCCGGATACGCAGCAATCGCAGCGGTCGCGTGGCCTGGCACGTCGATTTCCGGGATCACCTGGATATGCAGCTTGGCGGCATAGGCGATCACTTCGCGGATCTGCTCCTGCGTATAGAAGCCACAGTACGGATGTTCCTTGCCAGTGGCCGGATCGATGCCGCCGTCACCGGCCGGCAGGCGGCAGCTGCCCACTTCGGTGAGCTTCGGATAGCGCTTGATCTCCATGCGCCAGCCCTGGTCATCGGTCAGGTGCCAATGGAAGGTGTTGAGCTTGTGCGCGGCCATCGCATCGAGCACGCGCTTGATCTCGTCCAGGCTCTGGAAATGCCGTGCCGAGTCGAGCATGAAGCCGCGCCAGCTGAAGCGCGGAGCGTCCTGGATCTGCACCGCCGGCAGCACGCCGTTACTGCCGCCGGTGGCGAGCTGGGCGAGGGTGGTTGCGCCATAGAACAGGCCGGCCTCGTTGCCGGCCTGTACCAGTACGCCCTGCGCGGTGCTTTCCAGCGTGTAGCTCTCGCCGCTGTCGCGGAACGTGGGCACGATCTGGAAGCGGATGCTGCCGGTCCTGGCCGCGGTCTTGCCCTTGGCCAGTGCCAGGCGCGGTCCGCCGCTGCGGGCCAGCAGGTCGGCGAACTGCCCGGCGGCGCGCTGCGCGGCTTCGCCTTCTGCATACAGCAAGGTATCGGCGCGCACGGTGATGCCGCTGCCCTGGCCGCGTTGCACGTTGGCTGGCGCGGGAATCAGCATCAGGCTGCCGGCGCGCAGCTGCGGGCCGGGGGCTTCAGCGGCAGGCGTGGGATCGGCGGCCAGGGCCGGCAGCGCCGGCAACAGGGCGAGCAGGCTGCCCAGCAGCACTGCGCTGCGCATCCGGGCGCGGGAAGGCTTGACCATCGGTACGACTCCTTGGAACGGTGCGATGAACGCTATACATGAAAAACGCCGGGCCCGGAATGACCCAGGCCCGGCGTGCGTGCACGACTCGGCGATGTTGCCGCCGCTGGATCAGTACTTGAAGCGGAAGTTGAGGTAGTACTGGCGGCCGTTGCTGTAGAACGAGGTCGGGATGGCCGCGGTCTGGTAGTACTTGTAGGTCGGGTTGTTGAGGTTCAGGCCGTCCAGGGTGATGCTCAGCCAGTCGGTGGCCTTGTAGCTCAGCGAGGCCGACAGCGTGCCGAAATCATCCTGGTAGTACGGGTTGGTACCGGACAGGCTGATCAGGAACGAGGAACGGCGGGTGTAGCTGACGCGGGCACCGAAGCGTTCGTTCTCGAAGTAGGCACCCACGTTGTAGGTGTTCTTCGAAGTACCCAGCAGGTTGTGCGAACCATCCGACCAGGTGTGCGCGGTGGTGCCGTTGGCGTAGGTGTAGTTGGCGTTGACGCCGAAGTACTCGCCGATCGGCTGCTCGTAGGCCACTTCCACGCCGGTCACCTTGCCGTCGGCGTTGATCGGGGTGGAGATCTGGTAGGTCTCGAGCTGGTTGGTCAGTTCGCTGTACAGCTGGCGCGAGACCACGTCGAAGGCGATGTAGTCCTTCAGCTTCATGTGGTACGCGCCTACCGAGAGCAGGCCGCGCGGCATGAAGTACCACTCCAGGTTGGCATCCAGGTTGCTGGACAGGGTCGGCTTCAGGTTCGGGTTGCCGCCGCCACCGGTCTTGTTCAGATCCGAACCGTAGGAGGAGGCGCCCAGTGCCGAGTAGTCCGGCAGGGTCTGGGTCTGCGAAGCGGCCACGCGCAGGACGAGGTTGTCGTCCAGGTCGAACTTGATGTTGGCGCTGGGCAGCACGCGGTTGCGCTTGTTCTGGAAGGCCATGCGTTCCCACATGCCGAACAGGCTGCTGACATCGGCATCGGCGGCCTTGCTGACGGCGTTGTAGGTGTCGATGTCCTGCTTGATGTTGACGTAGCGCAGGCCGACGTTGCCGCTCCACCAGTCACCACGGAAGTTGGCCTGCACGTAGCCAGCGAAGTTCTTTTCCTTCACCTTCCACTCGGCACCGTAGTTGTGGCGACCGGTCGGGCCATCATTGCCGGCCAGCCAGGTGGAGTTGTTGGTCACTGCGTCCTTCAGCGCACCCGGGGTGAAATACCAGATGTTGCGCGGGAAGGTGCCGCCGATATCACCGGCGAAGCCGCTGGGATAGTTGGAGGTGGCGCCGTTCTTCAACGCGCTCCAGATGTCGCCCGGCGTTGCGCCTTCCGGCGACAGTGCTTCACGCTTGTGGTCGGCGAAACGCAGGCCGAAATCGATCGAGTTCAGCACGCCACCGTCGTTGAAGTACTGGTTGAAGTCGAGCGTTGCCCACTTCTCCTTGTCCTCGGCGGTGACCTGCTGGTTGCCCCAGGTGCCGAAGCTGGTCACGCCGTTGGGCGAGAGGTCGCCGCCCAGGTTCCAGTCGATCGGCGAGCCGTTGCCGTGCGTGGCCCAGCTGGCGCCACCGCCATTGGCCAGGGTGACTTCGGCGATGTACTGGCGCGGCGTCTCGCCGGTGCCCTTGGTGCTGCCGGCCTGGAACTTTGCAGTCAGGCTGTCGCTGATCTGCCAGTCGGCATCGAAGGTGACGTAGCTCGACTTGGCCGTCGACTCGCGGTAGATCATGTCGTACACCGCGTAGTCGGTGCCCGGCACGCCCGCGTAGGTGGCGTTGGTCAGCACGCCGTCCTTGACCACATACCCCGGATTCGGCGCCTGCGACTTGGCGAAGCTGTTGCCGAACAGCATGAAGTTGCGGTTGTAGTTGTTGGCGTCCAGCTTGGAACTGAAACCGTTCAGGCCCAGGGTAAGGGTGTCGGTCGGCTTGAACTGCAGCGAGACCAGGCCGCCCTTGCGCTCACGGGTCTGTTCGAACAGGGTCGAACCCAGCAGGCCCGGTACGTTGACGCCGATCAGGTCAGGGTTGGTCTGGGCCACCGGATCGGTTGCGGCGATCTTGAAGAAGCCGCCCGGGATTTCCTGTGCTTCACGGCGCAGCTCGCGCTTCTGGCTGAAGCCCTGCACCATCACGCCGAAGGTACCTTCGTCGTTCTTGTAGTTGAACAGCGCCGAGTACTGCGGGTCGTTCGACTTGGCCTGGTCCGAGCGCACCATGCCGATCGAGCCTTCGGCAGTGAACTGCTTGGAGAATTCCAGCGGCTTGCGGGTGATGATGTTGACGGTACCGGTGGTGCCGCCGTCCTGCAGCTTGGCCTGCGAGGACTTGTTCACTTCCACCGAGCTGACCAGTTCCGAGGGCAGCAGCGAGTAGCTGACGCTGCGGCCGACATTGTTGCCCTGGCTGAGCACGAACCAGTCGGCCGAGCCGACGGTGTGGCCGTTGATCAGGGTCTGGGTCAGGCTCGGGCTGGTGCCGCGCAGGCTGACACGGTCGGCTTCATCGAAGCCGCCTTCGTCGGCGCTGGACGAGCTGATGTTGACGCCCGGCAGGCGCTGCAGGGTGTCGGCCACGTTGTGCGCCGGCAGCTTGCCGACGTCTTCGGCGGTGACCACTTCCACGCGCGCATTGGCTTCGCGCTTGGTGTCCAGCGACTTTTCCATCGAACCACGGATGCCCGTGACCGTCACGGTGTCCAGATCGGTGGCGGTCGGGGCGGCCTGCTGCGCATGCGCACTGAAGGCGATGCAGCTGACGATGGCGGCCGAAAGCAGGGTCTTGCGGGTGTTCATGATGTCTCTCCTCATCACTCGATTGGATGCCGGCGGCGGTGTTCGATTACGGTTGCGATGACATGCGCGGGGCGGCGGCGAGGTCCCGTGCGTTGGCGTGCCACGTACTGCGTGCTGCGATTGCGTTGAAGCTGGTTGCGGTGTCAGGCGGCCGACTGCTGCAGGTACCAGCTGGCCGCGCCGACCACGCCCAGTTGGCCGTGCTCGACCACCTTCACCGGGATGCGTGCCAGTGCTTCGCCCATCGGCCCCTTCTGCAGGTAGCGTTCGACGAAGGTGCTGGCATGCAGGTATTCGCGGATCTGCGGCAGGATGCCGCCGGCCAGGTAGACGCCCCCATGCGCGCCGTAGAACAGCGCCATGTCACCGATGGTGCTGCCGAGCAGGCCGCAGAACACATCCAGCGCCTGGCGCGCATGCGTATCGCTGTCGGCCATCGCGGCGGCGGTCACCGCATCCGGGCTGGCCAGCGTCGGTGCCTGCCCCTGCAGCGCACAGACCGCGCGGTACAGGTTCATCAGGCCCGGGCCGGACAGGGCGTGCTCGATCGACACGTGCGCGCGGTCGCGCTGCATGTGGCGGACGATGGCCATTTCCAGTTCGGTGCTGGCCGCCAGGGTCGGCTGGCCGGCTTCGGTGGCCAGCACCACCGGGCCGTGCGCGGTGGGGATCCACAGTGCGGCGCCGAGGCCGGTGCCCGGGCCCACCACCAGGGTCGGGCCGCGTGCAGCGGTCTCCGGTCCGCACAGGTGCAGCACGCCGCTGGCGTCCACCTGCGCGGCGGCGTAGGCCACCGCTTCGAAGTCGTTGACGATGTAGACCCGCTGCAGGCCGACATCGGCCTCCACCTGGCGCGCCGACAGCGGCCACGGCAGGTTGGCGGTGATCACCGTGCCATCCTCGCGGGCGTAGCCGGCGCTGGCCACCACGCAGTGCGTGGGCCGCGGGCCATTGCCGAGGAAGTCGGACAGGATCGCGCTCAACCCGGCGTGGTCGGCATTGCGGTACTTGCGGTACTCCAGCACCTGCACCGGATGGGCATCATCGCCGCTGGCCTGGACCCGGGCCACGCGCACATGGGTGCCGCCAACGTCGGCAGCCAGGAACGAGGGCGCGACGCGGGACAGGACATGGGCCGGGGCGGGGTGGCTGGCGATCACGCGGGCTCCTGCTGCAGGTGGGGCCGGACCCGGGAAAGGGGGCGGCGATTGGGCGGAGTCTGTAACTCCGCTGACAACGATGTCAACGAGTTCGTGACACTTTCGTTGCTGCGCCGCAACGAATGCGACATGCAGTAAACGTTTACACGGCGTGAGGATGCGTTTCACGTGGGAACCTTTGCTGCACGGGGCTCAAGGGCTCAAGCGCATTCAGCAGAACGCGCTGTGATCAGGTTGCGCAGTGCAGCACGAGGTTCACAGTGCCGCGCGTGGAAGTTGACAAACCGCGGCTGTCCATCGAAAGAATGTGACAACGTTGTTCCCAGCCACTCTCCGACGCCGCGTTCTGCGGCCGTCGCCGCAGGAGCCCTCCTGATGTCCGCCGTCCCCGCTGCAAGCGCGCGCCCGAACGTGGCCACCTCCATCGCCATCGTCGGCGTGCTGTTCTTCCTGATCGGCTTCTTCACCTGGCTCAATGGCCCGTTGATCACCTTCGTCAAGCTGGCCTTCGAGCTCAGCGAGGTCGGCGCCTTCCTGGTGCTGATGGTGTTCTACCTGTCCTACTTCTTCCTGGCGCTGCCGGCGTCGTGGATCCTGCGCCGCACCGGCATGAAGAAGGGCCTGAGCCTGAGCCTGCTGGTGATGGCCGGAGGTGCCGCGCTGTTCGGCGAATTCGCCACCCAGCGCTGGTACCCGGGCGCGCTCGGCGGCCTGTTCGTGATCGGCAGCGGCCTGGCCCTGCTGCAGACCGCGATCAACCCCTACATTTCCATCCTCGGCCCGATCGAGACCGCAGCGCGCCGCATCGCGCTGATGGGCATCTGCAACAAGATCGCCGGCATGCTCGCCCCGGTGCTGATCGGCACGCTGGTGCTGCATGGCATCGGCGATCTGGACAAGCAGGTGCAGGCCGCCGACGCGGTCACCAAGGTCGCCCTGCTCAACGATTTCGCCGCCAAGATCCACGCACCGTACCTGGCCATGGCGGGCCTGCTGGTGCTGCTGGCGGTGGCCGTGCTGTTCTCGCCGCTGCCGGAAATCAAGTCGTCCGAAGCCAATGCGACGCCGGTTGCGGCCGGTGCCGCCGAACGGCGCAGCATCTTCCAGTTCCCGCACCTGTGGCTGGGCGTGTTGTGCCTGTTCGTCTACGTCGGCGTGGAGGTCATGGCCGGTGATGCGATCGGGACTTACGGCCATGGTTTCGACCTGCCGCTGGACCAGACCAAGATGTTCACCTCGCTCACCCTCGGCGCGATGCTGGTCGGCTATGTGGTCGGCCTGCTGCTGATCCCCAAGGTGGTGTCGCAGTCGCGCTACCTGACCATCTCGGCGGTGCTGGGCGTGGTGTTCTGCCTGGGCGCCTGGGCCACCCACGGCTACGTATCGGTGGCCTTCGTGGCCCTGCTGGGTTTCGCCAACGCCATGATGTGGCCGGCGATCTTCCCGCTGGCGATCCGCGGCCTGGGCCGCTTCACCGAGACCGGCTCGGCGCTGCTGGTGATGGGCATCGCCGGCGGCGCGATCATCCCGCAGCTGTTCGCCGTGCTCAAGCAGCACATCGACTTCCAGCTGGTATTCGTGCTGCTGATGGTGCCCTGCTACCTGTACATCCTGTTCTACTCGGTGATCGGCCATCGTGCCGGCCTGCCGCAGGACAAGGCCTGATCGGCGATGATGGACGGCAGCCAACCCCAGGGAAAACCCATGCGCAGAGCGACCATCAAGGACGTTGCGGAGAAGGCCAAGGTCTCGCTGAAGACGGTCTCGCGGGTGATCAACAACGAGCCCTCGGTGATGCAGGCCACCCGTGCGCGGGTGCTGCGTGCCATCGCCGAGCTCGATTACGAACCCGATCCGTCCGCGCGCAACCTGCGCAGCGGCACCACCTTCGTGATCGGGCTGGTCTACGACAACCCCAACCCGTACCACATCATCGGCGTGCAGAACGGCGTGCTGGCCGCCTGCCGCGAAACCGGCTTCGGCCTGCAGATCCATCCCTGTGATTCCAGCTCGCCACTGCTGGCCGATGAACTGGCCGACTGGGTACAGCGTTCGCGCCTGGCCGGGCTGGTCCTGACCGCGCCGATGTCCGAGCGACGCGACCTGATCCAGGCGCTGACCGCGCGCGGCATCAAGCTGGTGCGCATCATCGCCGCCACTGAAGACCCGGCCGATGGTGCCTGCGTGTTCGTCGACGACCGCGAGGCCGCCTACGAGATCACCGAGCACCTGATCCAGCTGGGCCACCAGCGCATCGGCTTCCTCTGGGGCGGCACGTCGCACCGCTCCTCGGGCGAACGCTATGCCGGCTACGAAGCCGCACTGAAGGACTACGGCATGACCGTGGACAAGCACCTGGTAGTGCAGGGCGACTACACCTTCGACGATGGTTTCCGCGGCGCGCGCCGCCTGCTGGCGCTGCGCGAGCCGCCCACCGCCATCTTCGGCTCCAACGATGAAATCGCGGCCGGCGTACTGGCCGCCGCCAAGTCGGCCGGCATGAACGTGCCCTACGACCTGTCCATCGCCGGCTTCGAGGACAGCCCGTTCTCACGCCAGTCGTGGCCGCCGCTGACCACCGCCAAGCAGGCCACCGAGGACATTGCGCGGCATGCCGCGCGCCTGCTGATCGCGCAGCTGCGCAGCGACGCCTACGACGACGCGCCGGCGCCGCTGCATAACCAGGGCTTCGTGCCGCAGCTGGTGGTGCGCGGTTCGACCGCGCCGATGCGCCCGGCCGGCGTACGCCCCCTCCCTTCCGATCCTGCCTGAGCCTGCCATGTCGCTGTCAGACCCCACCGCCACCCTGATGTTCGCCGAGGCCGCTGAAGCGGCCGATGTGGTTGCCCGCCAGTTCTCGCGCAACCACGCCACCCTGGAAACCCTGGCCGCCAGCCTGCGCGCGGCACCGCCGCCGTTCGTGGTGACCTGCGCGCGCGGCAGTTCCGACCACGCCGCCACCTATGGCAAGTACCTGCTGGAAACCCAGCTGGGCCTGGTGGTCGCCTCCGCGTCGCCGTCAGTGGGGTCGGTCTATGCCGCACCGCTGCAGCTGCGCGGTGCGCTGTTCATCGTCATCTCGCAGTCGGGCAAGAGCCCGGATCTGCTGCGCAATGCCGAGGCCGCCAAGGCTGCAGGCGCGCGCGTGGTTGCACTGGTCAACGTCGAGGATTCGCCGCTGGCGCAGCTGGCCGACACGGTCATCCCGCTGCACGCCGGTGCCGAAAAAAGCGTGGCCGCCACCAAGAGCTACCTGGCGTCGCTGGCCGCGCTGCTGCAGCTGGCCGCTTACTGGAAGCAGGACAGCAGCCTGCGCAATGCGCTGGACCTGCTGCCCGATGCCATGCGCGAAGCGTGGCAGTGCGACTGGAGCGCAGTGACCGAAGGCCTGGTCGAGGCCACCAACCTGTTCGTGCTGGGCCGTGGCCTGGGCCTGGGCGCGGCGCAGGAAGCGGCGCTGAAGTTCAAGGAGACCTGCAGCCTGCATGCCGAAGCCTACAGCTCGGCCGAAGTGAAGCATGGCCCGATGGCGCTGGTTGATCGCGGCTTCCCGGTCCTGGCCTTCGCCCAGCCGGATGAAACCGGCGCCGGCACCCGTGCAGTGGTCGATGAGTTCACCGCGCGTGGCGCGCGGGTGTGGCTGGCCGGTGCCGGTGGCAACCTGCCGGTGGCGGCCGCCCCGCATCCGCTGTGCGCACCGTTGCTGACCGTGCAGAGCTTCTACCGCGCGATCAACGCGCTGGCCCTGCGCCGAGGCTTCAATCCGGATCTGCCGCCGCACCTGAACAAGGTGACGGAGACCGTGTGATGGCAACCGTGCTGCGCAATGCCCGCATCCTGGTCGGGGATGACTTCCGCGATGACCTGGCGCTGCTGATCGAGGACGGGAAGATCACCGCGCTGCTGCCCGACGCCGCGCCGCAGCTCGGCCAGGCCGACGCGCAGGTGGACCTGGGCGGCGGCTGGCTGCTGCCCGGCTTCATCGACGTGCAGGTCAACGGCGGTGGTGGTGCGCTGTTCAACAACACGCCGGACGTGGCAGCACTGCGCACCATCGCGCAGGCACACCGCCGCTTCGGAACCACCGCGATGCTGCCGACGCTGATCAGCGATGATGTGGGCGTGATGCGCGAGGCGATCGGTGCGTTGCGCGAAGCGATCGCGCAGGGCGTGCCGGGCGTGATCGGCATCCACCTGGAAGGCCCGTACATCGCGCCGGCGCGCAAGGGCACGCACGATGCCAGCAAGTTCCGCGTGCCCGATGAAGAGGAAATCGCGCTGGCGGCATCGCTGGACAACGGCGTGACGCTGCTGACGCTGGCCCCGGAACGGGTGCCTCTGGAGAGCATCCGTGCGCTTGTCGAGCGAGGGGTGATCGTCGCTGCCGGCCACACCGCCGGGACCTACGAAGAGATCCGCGCCGGGCTGGATGCCGGTGTGCGCGGTTTCACCCACCTGTACAACGCGATGTCGCCGCTGCAGGGCCGCGAGCCAGGCGCGGTGGGCGCCGCGCTGGAAGACCGCGACAGCTGGATCGGCATCATCGTCGACGGCGTGCATGTGCATCCGGCCAGCCTGCGCGTGGCGCTGGCGGCCAAGCCGCGCGGTCGCCTGCTGCTGGTGACCGATGCGATGCCGCCGGTCGGGGCCGACGATCCCAGCTATGTGCTGTACGGCGAAACCATCACCGCCATCGATGGCGTGGTGCGCAATGCCGCCGGTTCGCTGGCAGGCTCGGCGCTGGACATGGCCACCGCAGTGCGCAACACCGTGCAGCTGCTCGGCCAACCGCTGGCCGAAGCGGCGCGCATGGCCTCGACCTATCCGGCGCAGTTCCTCAATGTCGATGACCGCCTGGGCCACATCGCCGAGGGCTACCAGGCCGACCTGGTGCTGCTGGACGATGCGCTGCAGGTGCGTGGCACCTGGATTGCCGGGCAGTACGAGGCCGCCTGATGAACGCTACGCCGCCACGCCGGCTGGGCTCGATCGATGCCCTGCGCGGCATCACCGTGGCGGCGATGCTGCTGGTCAATAATCCTGGTGACTGGAGTGCGGTGTTCGCACCGCTGCGTCACTCGGAATGGCATGGCTGCACGCCCACCGATCTGGTGTTCCCGTTCTTCCTGTTCCTGGTCGGCGTATCGATGGCCTTCAGCGTGGCACCGCGCGCGCTGGACGCCGCTGCACGCCCAGCATTGGTGCGCGGCGTGCTGGTGCGCGCGCTGCGCATCCTGGTGGCCGGCGCGCTGCTGCATCTGCTGATCTGGTGGGCGCTGGATACCCACCACTTCCGCATCTGGGGCGTGCTGCAACGGATCGCGGTGTGTGCCGCCTTGGCAGGTGTTCTGGCGGTGTATGCGCGGCCGCGCGTGCAGGCTGGGGTGCTGGTCGTGCTGCTGGTGGGCTACACCGTGCTGCTGCTGGGCCTCGGTGATCTGGCGCCATGGACCAACCCGGCCAGCCGCCTGGATACCGCGCTGTTCGCCCCGTGGATCTACCAATGGCACGCCGATACCGGCCTGGGCCACGACCCGGAGGGCCTGCTGAGCACGCTGGGTGCGCTGGCCAGCACGGTGCTGGGCCTGCTGGCCGGTGGCTTGTTGCGCGATGGGCGCGCTGCCGCGCTGGCCGGGTTGGGTGTGGCGACCGCCGTGCTGGGCCTGTTGCTGGCCGTGGTGCTGCCGTTGAACAAGCAGCTGTGGACGCCCAGCTACGTACTGTGGACGGGCGGTCTCGCGGCGCTGGCGCTGTGGCTGGGCCACCTGCTGATCGACCAGAAGGGCTGGCCGCCGCTGGGCCGGCGATTTGGGGTCAACGCGATCACCGCCTACCTGGGCGCATCGGTGATGTCGGTGGTGCTGCTGGCCACTGGCGCCTGGGGCTGGGCCTGGCAGCAGTTGGCGACTGCCCTGCCGCAGGCATTGGAACTGGCATCGATGCTGCAGGCGCTGGCGTTCGTCACGCTGTGGTGGGGCGTAGCCTGGTGGCTGGACCGGCGGAAGATCTACCTGAAGATCTGATGGCTCTGACCCTACACCGGAGGGCGTCTCAACCGCGCATGGCGTGGGTGCTTTTGCGCGCGGTTCCCCGATGCCTTGAAAAATGAACGATTTCAGCCACATCACATTGGCGTGAGAGTTCGGCGATTTCACATCTGAAGTGTGATTTTCCGCACGCAAGTTCACCTATCGAAACGGTTCATATCACGGCAGACTGCACCTGCAGCAGTGTGCATTTGCAGTTCCTGATCCCCTTTCCAGGAGTGCTGTATGTCCCGTGCCGTCCCGCGCGCAGTGCGTATGCGCCGCCTCACTGTTTCCGTACTGCAGGCCCTGGCTGTACCGTCCGTCATGCTGTTGACCGCCAGCGCCGCCTGGGCCGGCTGTGACATCGCCGCCCCCGTCGCCGGCCAGACCGTCACCTGCGACGCCAACGCGCCGAACCCGCAGACGGTTCCCATCACCGCCAATGGCGCGGCCGGCATCACGGTCAACGTCGCCAGCGGCGCACAGCTGCAACAGAGCAGCGGCGCAAGCGCCATTTCGCTGGTCGGCGCAGGCGGACACCTGTTGTCCAACCTGGGAACGATCAGCGCCGTCGGAGGCGTGGCCGTGCAGCTTGGTGGCGGCAGCCGTGTCGACAACACCGGCAGCATCAGCACCGGCAACACCACAGCCCTGCAGTTCGTCGGTGCCGGTGACAGCGTGCTGGTCAACCGCGGCACGATCAGTGGGCGTACCGGCGTGCAGTTCGGTGCCGGCAATGATCGCCTGGAAATGCGGGCCGGCAGCATCACCGGCGGCGTGCTGCAGGGCGATGGCAACGATGTGCTGCTGCTGGTCGATGGCACCATCGACAGCATCGACCAGGGCACGGGCGATGACCAGATGACGGTCAGCGGCGGCACTGTCACCGGCGTGGTGGCGCAGGGCAGCGGCCGCGATGATTTCGTCATGACCGGCGGCACTCTCGGCGCGCTGCAGCAGGGCGACAACATCGATACGTTCCGCATGAGTGGCGGCCGCATCGTCGGCGCGTTCGAGGATGGCGACCAGGCCTGGATGACCGGCGGCCGCATCGGCCGGGTCAACATGAAGCTGGACAAGAACCTGTGGGACCAGTCGGGTGGCACGGTGGACGGCAACGTGGTGACCGGCTTCGACACCGACACCATCATCATTTCCGGCACCGCCTACATCGGCGGCAACATCAGCGTCAGCGGCGGCGCCGACAGCGTGACCATCACCGACGGCACCGTGCGTGGGCAGGTGCTGCTCAGCACCGGCAATGACACCTTCAACTGGAGCGGCGGTGGCATCGTCTACGGCGCGATCGACATGGGGCCGGACAACGACGTGGCCAACCTCAGCAACCTCAACCAGGGCAACCTGGGTGCGGTGCCGCTGTTCGACGGCGGCAGTGGCATCGACCAGCTCAACTTCAACAACGTCAAGACCAACGGCGTGGGCCGCTTCCAGAACTGGGAGGCGATCAGCCTGGCCAACAGCACCGAGCTGACCTTTGATGGCGACCTGGTGCTGGGCGACAGCGGAACCGGCACCGGCACGCTGACGGTGGATGACACCAGCACCGTCTACGCGGGCAGTGGCGGCCATGCCGTCCGTCCGTTCAACAGTGGTGCACTGGTGGAGATGGTCAACGCCGGGCGCATCGACCTGACCGGTACTGGCGCTGGTGACGTGTTCACCGTGCGTGGCAACTACCGCGGTGACGGTGGTGGCCTGTACCTGCGCACCGTTCTGGGGGCGGATAATTCAACCAGCGACCGCTTGGTGATCGATGGCGGTACCGCCACCGGTACCACCGGCATCGGCGTGCTCAATGCCGGCGGCAGCGGGGCTGCCACGCTGGCCGATGGCATCCTGGTGGTGCAGGCCTTGAATGGTGGCCGCACCGCGCCGGGCGCGTTCTCGCTGTTCGCACCGGTCGCGGCCGGTGCCTACGAGTACTTCCTGTTCAAGGGCGGTGTCAGTGCCGGCACCAGCGAGAACTGGTACCTGCGCTCGACGCTGGTGACCGGGCCGACGCCGGCGCCCAACGGCGGTGGCAGCGCCACCCCGCCGCCGCTGACACCGCCGGTGGCACCGCCGCCACCGATCACCCCGGCACCGCCGCCGCCGCCGGAAGGCGCCACGGATCCGGACCTGACCGCCGGCGAGACCGCGCCGCCGCCGCCGCCGCCGGAACCGGCGCCGGTGGCGCCGCCCAGCGACCCGGCGGTGCCGGACGTGCCCGTGGCCGGTGGCGCCTTGCCCGGTACCGGCACTCCGCCAACGCCGGGTGCACGCCCGGCCGAAGGCGCGGTGGTGCCGCTGTACCGCGTGGAGACCGCCGCCTATGCGGTGGTACCGCCACTGCTGCGCGAGACCTCGCTGGCCAGTCTCGGCACGTTCCACGAGCGGCAGGGCGAGCAGCGCCTGCTGTACAACCAGGGCGCATTCCGCACCGCCTGGGGCAGGTTGGTGGGGCAGAGCAGCGAGATCCACTGGAAGGGCGATGCACAGCCCGGCTTTGATGGCGATGTGATGGGCCTGCAGGCCGGTCTCGATGTGTGGGCCTCGGTGTCTGACAACCACCGCAACCAGATCGGCGTGTTCGTCGGCCGCACCCGCGCGCAGGGCAAGACCACCGGCCTGGCACTGGGCTGGGAGAACGTGCAGGTGGGACAGAACCGCCTGGACGACAAGCACGTGGGCCTGTACTGGACGCTCACCGACAGCAGCGGTGGCTACCTCGACGCTGTAGCGATGCAGAGCCGCTACGACGGCCGCGTGCGTTCCTCGCGTGGGCTGGGCTTCGGCCTGAGCGGTGATGGTACCAGCGTGTCGGTGGAGGCCGGCAAACCGCTGCTGCGGTTTGGACAGTCCGCGTGGTGGCTGGAACCGCAGGTGCAGGTGATCTGGCAACGCACCGCGCTGGATGGACGCCGCGATGAGGTGTCGAGCGTGCGCTTCGACAACGACAACGCCTGGACCGGCCGCGTCGGCCTGCGCCTGGCCGGCGATTACCAGCTGGCCGACAACGGCTGGCAGCCGTACTTCAAGCTCAACTACTGGCATGGCCGTTCCGGCGAGGACCGCATCCGCTTCGACGACGACGTGATCGTCAATTCGCAGCGCTCACGCGCGCTGGAAGCCGGTGTGGGTGTGGTCGGTCGATTCAACCGCACCATCAGCGCCTACGCCGTGGCCGACTACACCCGCGAGCTGGGTGGCGACCGCAACGAGAAGCGCCGCATCATCGAGGGCAACATCGGACTGCGCGCGGACTGGTAGTGCGCCGTGCAGATGTCATGACCCGCTCTGGTAGGTGCCGACCTTGGTCGGCACTGATCCCACCGGCGCCATGACCTCCGCGCAGCCGAGCATGGGCTCGGCTCTAAACCGCACTGGCGTGCGCATCCGGTTCCACCAGCGCCCCGGCATGATCGGCAACACCACCACCGCATGCAGCAACCCTTCCTCCACCTTGCGGCGGACATTGCGCCTGTGCATCATCCATCTCGCGTGCGGACTGCGCCGCCAGCAACACACCGCCGCACGCAACCACCGCCGCCATACAGCGCGTCGCCTCGGCCAACTCCCGACCGCGTGCCTCGCTGGTCTGGCGTTCCGCCACGCCTGCCCATCGGCGGCGTGGCCCCGCGCAATGCCACGCAATCGCGCGAAGAACGCCGAGGGCGGCGCGTGTTCATGGCGGCAACCTCACAAGGCAAGGCCACCTGCGGGAAGCAGGGTGGCGGACGGTGCGGGTTGGCGTGCCGGTCAGAATCGAATCGAAAAAAGCCCACGGATCACGAGGATCCCCACGCACCGCCCGCCATGGGCGAGCCGGCGCATTGTCGCGATTGCCGTTGAGGCGGCAACTTGATCGATTCGATGTTTGATTCAGGACGCCAATCCCGGCCGGCACAAGCGGTGCCGACGGAGGCCGCCTTCCCCCGTTCTACGCCGCGATGACATGGGCAACGTTGCAAAGGGCTGATCGCATCGAGGTCGTCTTCCCTAAGCCCGCGGCGGAGCCAGATGCGACAGTTCACGCATGGCAAAGCGCACCGGCCGCGAGCTATGCTGCGGCCTGACTCAACGACAAGGAAACGTCGCATGCAGGTTCGCAAGGGAGTGCGTCGCATCGGCGCGCTGATGATCACGCTGCTGGCGGCCAACGCCCTGGCCGAGACCCCGAAGCCGGTCGAGCTGCCCTCGGCAGAGGCCCAGGCCGAGATCCTCAACCTGCTTGAACGGCAGGCACTGTATCGCGACCGGGTGGACTGGGCCGCCACCCGCGTACGCCTGCAATCGGCGCAGAGCGACCCCGCGCAACGGCTGGCCGTTCTGCGCGAAGCCATTTCGCTCAGCACGGGCAATCATGGCGTATGGACGACGACCCAGCGCCAGCGCGAATCCCTTGCGCGCGCGCAGCATGTCGGCGCCGCCGCCGTGGAAAGGGCCAAAGTCGCCGATGCGGTGGATGCGCGTATTGGCTGGGTGGTCATCGAGGGCTATGCCGCCACGCCTGGCGCAACGCCGCAGGAAAAATTCCGCCAGGACATCCAGCGTGCCGTGCGGTGGCAGCAGGTCATCCGCAGCAAGGATGACGGCACACGCTGTGGCTGGATCGTCGACCTGCGTGACAACGGCGGCGGCTCCATGTGGCCCATGCTGCTGGGCATGGCCCCGCTGCTGCGCACCTCGGTGGTGAACAACGAGGACGTTGGCTCGTTCGAAACCGCGCACGGGCCACAGCGCTGGACGTTAACCGCGACTGCCGTGCAGCTGGCGGGCAAGCCGTTGCTGGACTTCGGCCAGTCCGGCCATGTGCTGCGGCACCCCGGGGCACCGGTGGCGGTGCTGTTAGGGCCGCGCACCGGCAGTTCGGGCGAGGCCTCGGCGCTGGCATGGCGTGGCCGCGCGCAGGCGCGCAGCTTCGGCCAGCCGACGGCAGGGGTCTCGACCGGCAACGTTGTGCACACCCTGGCCGATGGCAGTCGCCTGCTGCTGACCACCAGCGTGATGCAGGACCGTGATGGCCGCGGCGACGGGCTGAAGATCGAACCTGATCAGCACACGGAAGGTGATGCGGCCACGCTGGCGGCGGCCCAACAGTGGCTGCTGGCCCAGCCGGCGTGCCAAGGCCGCCCATGATGCTGCTGATCGGCCAACAGGAACGGGTGCTGATCGTCGGTCCCACCGAAGCGCACCACTGCCTGCGCTGCCAGACGGAAACCGAGTTTGCCCCGCAGCTGCGCTACACGATGGCGTGCATTGACCTGCTGTTCGGCTTCACCTACCAGCGCCGCTACGAGCTGGCCTGCACCCGCTGCGAGCACGGCTGGGTGCTGGATACCGAGACCATGGACCAGCAGCTGGGCGGGGTGCCGATCCCGTGGCGGCACCGCTTCGGCCTGCCGTTGATGCTGGTGGTGGTGGCGGGGCTGGCCGCGCTGGGCTGGCTGTGGCGGCACGGATTCTTCGGTTGAGGACCGGGCCTGCTAAAGTCTGCCCTGCAACCACGTACCGGAACCGACCATGGACCACGACACCCCGTTCGAACCCCTCAACGACCTCGAGGTACGCCTGCTGCAGGCCCAGGACGGTACGCTGACCGCAGCGCAGTTCCTCGACGGCCTGCTGACCTCGACGGCGTTCGTGCTGCTGGACAAGGCCATCGGTGAAGACGGTGCGTGGGATGAGAGCATCTCGCCGCTGGTGCTGACCAGCGAGAGCGGCGAGCCGATGTTCGCGGTGTTCACCGCCCCCGAGCGCGCCGGCCTGTGGCACGAACAGTTGCCGCAGTTCGCCCACGCGATGCCGATCGCGGTGCATGCGCTGCTGGCCGGCATCGGCGACGGCGTCGGCCTGGTGCTGAACCCGGGCCTGGATGTGGGCATGGAAATGATTCCCGATGCGGTGACCCAGCTGAAGCAGCGGGCGGCGGCGATCACCCGCGGCATGGCGCACTGACCCAGGGAGTGGGGGTTGCCGGCCGGTGGCCGGCACTGCCGACCCGGTGACCCGCTGCCGTTTTCAGTCTGGCCTGTTGGCGGGTACCGCCATTCCATGCGGTGCCCTGCGCGCGTTTCGTATCTTTCTTAGCGCCCACAACACGCAGGTAGCGCCTGCGTTTCACGGTGGCCCCGTCTGCCGTGACGTCTTTGCCTCTTCATCGGCTTCCGTTACCGCAACACGCTCACGGCTCCTTGGACCTGCGTGCGTTGCCCCATGGATGGCTCTGTACCTGCTTCGCAGTGGATTGCCCTGCGCTCGGCGTTGGCGATGCCCAGCGATGCGCATCGCTTCCTGAAACTGCATACATCGTGCGGACCCGACGTGCTGGTCGCCGAAACCCTCGATGGCGTCGAGCAGATCGACGGCCTCGGCTTCCAGTGGACGATCACCGCCTTGTCGCTGGACGCCGGCCTGGCGCTGGCACCGCTGATCGGGCAGGGCGCGCTGTTGCAGCTGCAACAGGCCGATGGCAGCGTGCGCCCGCTGCATGGCCGCATCACGGCCGCCGAGCGGCTGGGCAGCAACGGCGGCCTGGCCCGCTACCGGCTGCGCCTGCAACCCTGGCTGGCGTTCCTCTCGCAGCGCGTGGACAGCTACGTTTTCCACGACAAGACCGTGGTCGAGATCGTCGAAGACCTGTTTGCCGACTACAGCGGGTTGGCACCGGCCTGGCGCTGGTCGCTGGGTGACGCCAGCCAGTACGCACGGCGCAGCCTGACCACGCAGTACCAGGAAAGCGACCTGGCCTTCGTCCAGCGGCTGCTGGCCGAAGAGGGCATCTATTACTGGTTCGAGCATGCCGGCGAGCCCGGCGGTGCGGACTTCGGCACGCACACCCTGGTGCTGGCCGACCACAGCCATGACACGGCCGAGTTGGGCAGCGTGCGCTTCCATCGCCGCGACGAGAGCGAGCGCAGCGACAGCGTGCAGCAGTGGTCCACCGCGTACCGCTGGCGACCGGGCAAGGTCGAGCGCGCCACCTGGGATTACCGCACCCTGGAGCGGCGCCAGGCCAGCGCCGAGGCCGCGCAGAACAACGACCTGGGCATCGTCGATCGCGACACCTGCGGCCCGTATGGCTGGCAGGACAACGCCCGCGGCCAGCGGCGCGCGCAGCAGCATCTGGATGCGCTGCGCGTGCGCGCGCGCACGATCGAAGGCGCTGGCCAATGGCGGGCGCTGGCGCCGGGCGCGCGCTTCAACCTGTCGCAGCATCCGCAGGTGGGCGAGGATGCGCAGTTCCTGTGCCTGTCGGTGCACCACCAGGCACGCAACAACCTCGATGCCGAGGTGTTCGACGCGCTGGAACAGACCCTGGGCCCCTCCAGCGTGGCCGCCCCTGCGCTGCCGGGCGCACTGTCCGGGCTGGCCTACGGAGATGTACCGGGTGAGGTCTCC
>NZ_LLXV01000028.1 GCF_001431665.1 Stenotrophomonas beteli
GGGGTCAGATCCCTTTCGCGTTGCGAAAGGGATCTGACCCCCAAAAAAATGGGCGGATGCCGGTCGAAACCGAACATCCGCCCATCCCACCTCGGGTGGGCCCCAGCGCGCAGCCGGGGACGCATTCGCTTCTGTAGAGCCGAGCCCCTGCTCGGCTGATCCGTCCGGCGCGGGAACATCCGGCGGAAAAGCAGCCGAGCACGGGCTCGGCTCTACATATCCAAGCCTTACTTCTCGCTCGTGATGAGCTGCACGACGCTGGAAAAATCCAGCTTGCCGCGGCCGGCCTGGTGGTTCATCGAGTACAGGTTGCGGGCCACTTCGCCCAGCGGGATCGAGGCACCGACACTCATCGCCGCTTCCACTGCCAGGCCCATGTCCTTCAGCATCAGATCGCTGCCAAAGCCGCCGCTGTAACCGCGTGAGGCCGGTGCATTTTCCAGCACGCCCGGCCACGGATTGCACACTTCGGTAGCCCAGCTGCGGCCGGTGCTGACGGCCATCATCTGCGACAGCACCTTCGGGTCCAGCCCGTGCGCCACGCCCAGCGCGATGGCTTCACCGGTCACCGCCATGATCACGCCCAGCGCCATGTTGTTGCACAGCTTGGCGACCTGGCCGGCGCCGCTGGCGCCGACATGGAAGATGTTCTTGCCCATCGCCTGCAGCACCGGGCGGGCGCGTTCCAGCGCATCTTCTTCGCCACCGACGATGAAGGTGAGCGTGCCGGCCTGTGCCCCTGCGGTGCCGCCGGACACCGGTGCGTCGATCATCTGCAGGCCACGCGCGGCGGCCGCCTCGGAAACCTTGCGGGCGCTGGCCGGCGCGATCGTGCTGCAGTCGATGACCAGTGCACCGGCCGGGATCGCGGCGAGGATGCCGTCGTCACCCAGGTACACGCCTTCGACATGGCGGCTGGCCGGCAGCATCGAGATCACCACTTCGGCATCGGCCAGGGTGTCGCGCGCCGACGCGGCCGCGCTGGCGCCGGCATCGACGGCGGCCTGCACCGCCGCCGGGACCAGATCGAACACGCGTACGGTATGGCCGTTCTTGACCAGGTTGGCGGCCATCGGGCCACCCATGTTGCCCAACCCGATGAATGCAATGCGGCTCATGCAAGGCTCCTTTCAACAAGGGGAGTGCCCAGGTCGGCCAGCGGATGCGCGGCTTCGGCCCAGGGGGAAGCGAAGAACGTACCGGCCCACGCACCGCTGGCCTCGGCCAGGGTGGCCGGGTTCCACTGCGGATTGCGGTCCTTGTCGATCAGCAGCGCGCGGATGCCTTCGGCGAAATCACCGTGGGCGGCGCAGTGCAGTGCGGTGATGTATTCCAGACGGTACACGCTGGCCAGATCCTGGCCGGCGCTGCGGCGCTGCAGCTCGAACGCCAGCCGCGCCGAGCCCGGCGCACCGGCGGCGAGGGTTTTCTGTGCGGCCTGCAACCAGGCATCGTCGGTCTGCAGGTTGCTGATGCGGTTGATGATGGCGGACAGGTCATCACCTTCGCACAGTGCATCGACCTGCGCGGCGTTGGCCAACAACGGACCGGTCGCAGCATCACTGGCATGCGACTGCAGCAGATGGGTCAGGCGCTCGTGGTTGTGCGCGGTGTCACTTGACCAGGCCACCTGCAACAGGGCCTCGAACACCGCGCTGCGGCGCTCTTCGGCCACGTGCACGTCGGCCAGCCCGGCGTAGATGGCGTCGCCCGGGTTGAGCAGCGCACCGGTCAGGGCCAGGAACAGGCCGCCCCGGCCGGGCACGCGCGGCAACAGCCAGCTGCCACCGACATCGGGGAACAAGCCAACAGTGATTTCCGGGAAGGCCAGCTTGGAGCGCTCGCTGACCACGCGATGGCTGGCGCCGGACATCAGGCCGATGCCACCGCCCATCACGATGCCATGGCCCCAGCACAGGATCGGCTTGGCGTAGGTGTGGATGAGATGATCGACGCGGTATTCGACGTCGAAGAATTCTGCGGCGTAGTCGTTCTCGCGGATATCGCTGTGGCCAGCCTCGCGGAAGGCGACCATGCTCTTGTAGAGGCTGTGCAGGTCGCCGCCGGCGCAGAACGCTTTTTCACCGGCGCCCTGCAGCACCACCATGGCGATGCCCTCGTCGTCGGCCCAGGCATTCAACTGCTTCAGCAGCAGGTGCGCCATCGGCAGCGAGAAGCCGTTGAGCGTGCGCGGCGCGTTGAGCGTGGCGATGCCGATGCGCGCGCCGTTGCCGGCCACCCGCTCTTCGAACAGCACCGGTGCGTCGTCGGCAACGGTGTCGGTGCTCATGCGTTCTTCCACTGCGCGGCGCGCTTTTCCAGGAAGGCGGTCACGCCCTCGACCTGGTCGGCGGTGTCGAACAGATCGACGAAGGCTTCGCGCTCGGCCACCAGCGCCGAGGCGTGGGTGCCGGTACGGGTGGACTGCACCAGCGTCTTGCAGGCGGCGATGCTGGTCGGGCTCTGCTTACCGGCCTTCTTCGCCCATTCCAGCGCCAGTGCCTTGGCTTCGCCCTTGCCGACCTTTTCCTCGGCCAGGCCGATGCGCAGCGCGGTCTCGGCGTTGATGCGCTCGCCCAGCAGGATCATGCGCTTGGCCCAGCCCTCACCGACCAGGCGCGGCAGGTTCTGGGTGCCACCGGCGCACGGCAGCAGGCCAACAGTGGCCTCCGGCAGCGCGACCTGGGCGTGGTCTTCGATGATGCGCAGGTCACAGGCCAGTGCACATTCCAGACCACCGCCCATCGCATAGCCGTTGATCGCGGCGATCGACACGCCACGGAAACCGGACAGCGCTTCGAAGGCTTCACCGAAGCGGCGCGCGGCCTCGCGTGCAGCGGCCTTGTCACCCGAAGCGAACTGGTTGAGATCGGCACCGGCGGAGAAGAATTTCTCGCCGTCACCGGTGATCACCAGCGCGTAGATGTCGCGGTCTGCGTTGAGCGCGCCCACCAGGTCGCGCAGCGCCGACAGGCTGTGCACGGTCCAGGTGTGCGCCGGCGGGTTGTTCAGGGTGACCACGGCGGTGTGGCCATCGACCTCGACCTTCAGGCCCACGTGCTCCTGGGTACGCCAATCCTTCATCGCAGTTCCTCTTCGGTGTTGAGCAGGTGACGGGCAACGATCACCCGCATGATCTCGTTGGTGCCTTCCAGGATCTGGTGCACGCGGCAGTCGCGCAGCAGGCGCTCGATCGGGTACTCGCGGATGTAGCCGTAGCCACCGTGGATCTGCAGCGCTTCGTTGCAGACGTTGAAACCGGCATCGGTGGCGAAGCGCTTGGCCATCGCGCACCACACGTTGGCATCGCTGGCGCCGGCATCGAGCTTGCGCGCGGCGGTGTGCACCATCTGCCGCGCGGCCACCAGTTCGATGGCCATGTCGGCCAGCTTGAACTGCAGCGCCTGGAATTCGGCCAGTGCCTTGCCGAACTGGCGGCGCTCGCCCATGTAGCGGCGCGCGGCATCCAACGCGCCCTGCGCGGCCCCCAGCGAACAGGCGGCGATATTGATGCGGCCACCATCAAGCCCCTTCATCGCCAGCTTGAAGCCGCCGCCTTCCTCTCCCAGAAGGTGGCTGACCGGCACGCGGACGTTTTCAAAGGTGATGCCGCGGGTGGGCTGGCTGTTCCAGCCCATCTTCTCTTCCTTGCGGCCGAAGCTGACGCCCGGCAGGTCGGCCGGCACCGCGATCGCGCTGACACCGCCGGCACCGGCACCGCCGGTACGTGCCATCACCACCAGCAGTTCGGTGGCACCGGCGCCGGAAATGAAGGCCTTCGAGCCGTTCAGCACGAAATGGTCGCCATCACGCACGGCGGTGGTCTTCAGCGACGCCGCATCGGAACCGGCGCCCGGCTCGGTCAGGCAGTAGGAGGCCAGCTTGCTGCCCGAAGACAGGTCGCTGCCCCAGGCGTCGCGCAGGGCCGGCTGGCCCCACTTGGAGACCATCCACGAGGCCATGTTGTGGATGCTGATGTAGGCCGCCGTCGACGGATCGACGTTGGCGAGCTCCTCGATGACGACGGCGGCGTCCAGTCGGCTCAGGCCGCTGCCGCCCACCTCCGGGTCCATGTACAGACCACAGAAGCCCAGTTCTCCAGCCTTGGCGATCGCCTCGCGCGGAAAGATGCCCTCCGCATCCCATCGCGCGGCGTGCGGCGCCAGTTCGGCCTGTGCGAAGTCGCGCGCCGCTTCGCGGTACGCCTGCTGCGCTTCTTCCAGTTCCGTCGTCATCGAGTGGCTCATGGCTGCTCCTGCGCTTACTTCAGGCTGATCGTGGTGTTGACGCCGTGGCTCAGCGTCTCGTCATCGAACCAGCGTGCGGTGACCGTCTTGGTCTGGGTGTAGAACAGCACCACCTGCTTGCCGTACGGGCCCAGGTCGCCCAGCTTGGAGGCGCGCGAACCGGTGAACGAGAACAGCGGCACCGGCACCGGGATCGGCACGTTGATGCCGACCTGGCCGACATCGATGTCTTCCTGGAATTTGCGTGCGGCCGCGCCGGACTGGGTGAACAGTGCGGTGCCGTTGCCGTTGGGGTTGCTGTTGACCATCGCGATGGCGTCTTCCAGCGTTTCCGCTTCGAGGATGACCAGCACCGGCCCGAAGATTTCCTCCTGGTAGATGCGCATGTCGGTGGTGACACCGGCAAAGATGGTCGGGCCGACGAAGTTGCCCTTCTCGAAGCCATCCACCTGCGGCTTGCGGCCGTCGAGCACCAGCTTGGCGCCCTGCTCCACGCCCGAGGCGATCAGGCCTTCCACGCGCTCGCGGGCGCTGCAGGAAATGACCGGGCCGACGTCGGTGCCGGACACGGTGCCGGCGCTGACCTTCAGCGTCTTGGCCTTTTCGACCAGGTCCTGCACCCAGCTGCGCGCTTCGCCGACCAGCACGAGGGTGGAGGCGGCCATGCAGCGCTGGCCGGCGGCGCCGAAGGCGGCGCCGACCATCGCGTTGAGGGTCTGTTCCTTGTTGGCGTCCGGCAGCACCACGGCGTGGTTCTTGGCGCCCATCATGCACTGCACGCGCTTGCCGGCCAGCGAGGCGCGGTTGTAGACGTGGGTGCCGACGCGGGTGGAACCGACGAACGACACGGCCTTGATGTCCGGGTGGTCGCAGATCGCGTTGACCACTTCCTCGCCACCGTGGACGACGTTCAGCACGCCCTTGGGAATGCCGGCTTCCAGCGCCAGTTCCACCAGGCGCATGGTGACCATCGGGTCCTGCTCGGACGGCTTGAGGATGAAGGTGTTGCCCGTTGCAATCGCCATCGGGAACATCCACAGCGGGATCATCGCCGGGAAGTTGAACGGGGTGATGCCGGCGCACACGCCCAGCGGCTGCATGATCGTGTAGGTATCCACGCCATTGGCCACGTTGTTGGCCAGCTCGCCCAGCTGCAGGTTGCCGATGGCGGCGGCGTGCTCGACCACTTCCAGGCCGCGGAACACATCGCCTTCGGCGTCGGGCAGGGTCTTGCCCTGTTCGGCGGTGAGGATGTGGGCCAGCTCGCTCATGTTCTCGCGGATCAGCTGCTGGTACTTCAGGAAGATGCGCGCGCGGGTGCCGATGGGGGTCTTGCGCCAGGTCTTGAACGCCTCCTTGGCGGCAGCGACAGCGGCGTCCACTTCGCCGGCGGTGGCGAACGGCACCTGGGCCAGGACGTCCTGGGTGGCCGGATTGACCACGTCCTGCCAGTGGGAGGTGGCCGATTCGATGAACTGGCCATCGATCAGCATGCGGATACGGGGCGCTGCAACAGTCATGACGACAATCCCACGGGCTCGAAAGATGCTTGGCATTATTCACAGCACTCAGCTCGATTTCCGCGCTGAATCCGCTTAATCTGGCCAACGCGCCCCACGATTCCTGTTAATTCTGTGAATTATTCAGCTCCCCAGCGGCAGCTTGGCCTGCGCTTGCTACGGCTGCGCGAGCAGCGCGGCTACAGCCAGGCCGACCTGGCCCGCGCCTTGGGCCTGTCGGCCAGTTACCTGAACCAGATCGAGCGCAACAAGCGCCCACTGACCCCCGCCGTGCAGAAGAAGCTGGGCGAGGTATTGGGCGATGTTTCCTCACTGTTCGACGAAGATGAGCCCGCTGCCCTGCAGGAAGCCTTGGGCGAGACCCTGCGCGACCTGGGCCTGGCCGAAGTCAGTGCCACTGAACTGCGCGCCCTGGCGGGCAACCTGCCGCAGGTCAGCCGCGCGCTGCTGGACCTGCACCGCCGCCACCTGGCGCTGCGCGAGCATGCCGCCGCGCTGGAATTCCAGCTGGGCGAGCCCGGTGCCGGCAGCACCCTGCCCGCTGGCGACCAGGTGCGTGAGTTCTTCAACCGCATGCACAACCACATTCCCGAGCTGGACGAGCTGGCCGAGCGCCTGTTCGCCGAGTGGGGGCTGTCACCCGGGCACGTGGCGCCGCGCCTGCGCCAGCTGCTGGCCGATCGCCACGGGGTGCTGGTGGAAGTGGCCGCGCTGCAGGCCGGTCGCGAGAAGCGCCAGTACGACGCCGGCACGCGACGGCTGTGGCTGCCCGATTACCTGGAACCGGGCCAGCAGGCGTTCCAGATGGCCGCCGAGCTGGCCCTGCATGGCTACCTGCCGCAGATCGATGCGGTGGTGGCGCGCGCCGGCTTCACCGATGACGCACGCATCGCGCAGGCGCGGATTGGCTTGTCGAATTACTTCGCCGGTGCGTTGGTGATGCCGTACATGCGTTTCCTGCGTGCGGCCGAGGCCAGCAGCTACGACATCGAACTGCTGGCGCACCAGTTCGGCGTGGGCTTTGAAGCGGTCTGCCACAGGCTGAGCACGCTGGCACGACGCAGTGCGCCGGGCCTGCCGTTCTTCTTCATCCGCGTGGACCGCGCGGGCAATGTGTCCAAGCGCCATTCGGCCACCGATTTCCACTTCTCGCAGGTGGGCGGTTCCTGCCCGCTGTGGATCGTGTACGAGGCATTCAACCAGCCCGGGCGCATCCTCACCCAGACCGCGCGCATGCCCGATGGCCGCCGCCATTTCTGGCTGGCGCGGCAGGTCAGCAGTGGACCGGTCGGCCACGGCCAGCCGCGCAAGACCTTCGCGGTGGCGCTGGGCTGCGATCTGCAGCACGCCGAACGGCTGGTGTATTCGCTGGGGCTGGATGTGCAGAGCCCGGGCAATTCGGTGTCGATCGGCCCGGGGTGCCGGGTGTGCCCGCGCGAGGATTGCATGCAGCGCGCGTTCGCGCAGTTGCCGGGGCGATAGGGTTGTTCGGCAGGGCTGCGCCCTGCACCTGCCGAAGCCGAAGCCGAAGCCGAAGCAACTGCAACAGCAAAAGCTGGCATTCCGTGGGATGGCGGG
>NZ_LLXV01000029.1 GCF_001431665.1 Stenotrophomonas beteli
CTGGCCGGCAACCGCATCCATCTCCGATCAACGCAGCAACACCTCACGCAGCGCCGCGTAATCGGCGGCCAGCGGTTCGGCGTGTGCCGGCCGCTGCAACAGCATCTCCAGTGCCGGCGGTACCGCCACCGCTTCGCCGATCAACGGCTCTACCACCGCCTCGAACTTGGCCGGATGCGCGGTGGCCACCATCGCCCAGTCACCCTTGGCGCCGCGCCCCCGCAGATCCTTCAGCACCTTGACCGCCGTGGCGGTATGCGGGCAGAACAGCTCGCCATTGCTGGCATGTGCCGCCGCAATCGTCGCGCGGATGGTCACGTCATCCACCGCGAATGCGCGGAACGCAGCGCGCAGCTCGGCGTCATCTCCCTGGTAAAGCCAGCGCAGGCGCTCAAAGTTGCTTGGCGCCCCTACGTCCATTGCATTTGCCACGGTGGCCACGCTGGCCTGCGGCTCGTAGTGGCCACCATTGAAGTACGCTGGCAGCACGGCATTGGCATTGGTGGCAAGGACGATCTGCCCGATCGGCACGCCCAGCGCGCGCGCCAGCACGGCCGCCATCGCATTGCCAAGGTTGCCGGTCGGCACCACCAGGTTGAGCCGGCGCTGGGTTTGCGCATGATGGGCCAATGCCGCATGTGCGTAATAGCTCATCTGCGGCAGCAGGCGACCCAGGCTGATGCTGTTGGCCGAGCTCAACGGCACCTGTGCCTGCAGCTCGCGGTCGGCCAGAGCCTGCTTGACCATGGCCTGGCAATCGTCGAATGCGCCGGCCACGCGCAGCGCCTGGATGTTGTCGCCAAAGCAGCCGAGCTGGTGCGCCTGCCGTGGCGACACGCGGCCATCCGGATACAGCACCACCACCCGCACCCCGGGCTGGCGATGGAACGCCGCCGCCACGGCGGCACCGGTGTCGCCGGACGTGGCAACGACAATCGTCAGGTCGCGATCCTGGCCAGCCTGCAACCGCGACAGCGTACCAGCCAGGAAGCGTGCGCCGATGTCCTTGAACGCCGCGGTCGGCCCATGGAACAGCTCCAGCACATGATCGCCATCGCCAAGCGCACGCAGCGGCACCGGGAAGTCGAACGCCTCGCGGCAGATCGACGGTAACGCGGATTCCAGCGCATCGCCGGCGAAGAACGGCGCCAGCAGATCCGCTGCGGTATCGGCCAGCGTCGCGCCAGCGTGCAGCTCACGCGCGCTCGGCAGCATCTCCGGGACATACAGCCCGCCATCAGGCGCCAGTCCGGCGGCAATGGCCGCGCTGAGGCCAACGGCTGGGGACTGGCCACGGGTCGAAACAAATCGCATGGGTTGGGTATCCAGTGGAGGGGAAGAATTCAGCACAGCCGGGCTCCCGGTGCATCCAGCGGCGACACCCAGGCATCGCTGTCAAAACCGGCGGCGGCGAATGCCGCCTGCACCGGTGCGGCAGCGGCGCGGGCCTGGTCGGCGTCTTCGAACCAGGCGAACACGCTGGGACCGGCACCGGAAATGCCCGCGCCCATCGCGTGCGCCGCCAGCGCTGCGTCACGCGCCGCTTCAAAGCCCGCGATCAGGCCGGCACGCCGCGGCTCGACCAGCACGTCGCGCAGCCCGGCCCGCACCAGCCCGGCATCGGCACGATGGCAGCCACTGAGCACCAGCGCCAGATTCGCGCTCTGCGCGACGAACTCGCCCAGCGCATAGCTGCCCTGCAGTGCCTGGCGCGCGCGCCGCGTTTCCAGCACCGCGTGCGGGTGCACCAGCAGGCTGTGCCAGTTGGCTGGCACGGGGATCGGCAGCAGCCGATCGGCCGTGCACAACGCCAACCCGCCGAGCAGCAGCGGGCCCACGTTGTCACCATGACGGCCGCCACTGGCCACTGCTTCGCCCTCCAGCGCGAACGGATACAGCGCTTCACGCGACAGTGGCACGTCCAGCAGCGCATTGGCCGCGACCAGCGCCGCCACGCAGGAGGCCGCCGAACCGCCCATGCCCGAGCCGAACGGAATGCCCTTGTCGATCTCGATGGCGAAGCCGAACGCGAGCCCCAGGCGCTCGCGGAGCGAGATCAGTGCCGCGCCGGCGGTATTGCCGGCTGCCTCCAGCGGCAGCTCGACCGCGCTGCCGCGGATTGCATCGATGCGCACCCTCGGTTCATCGATGCGATGCACGCTGACGGTATCGCCGACCCCGGCAATGGCATGACCGAGAATGTCGAAGCCGACCGCGACGTTGGCCACCGAGGCCGGAGCGAACGCACGTGCGATCACAGGCGCGCCCCCTCACCGGCCGCAACCCGCAGCAGATCGGCGAACACACCTGCCGCCGTCACTTCCGGACCGGCCCCTGGCCCCTGCACCACCAGCGGGTTGTCGCAGTAGCGACGGGTGCGGAACTGCACCACGTTGTCGGTCAGTCGCAGGTTGGCGAAGGCATGGTCGGCCGGCAGTTCCTGCAGGCCCACCGAGGCGCCGTCGGCACCCAGCCGGGCCACATAGCGCAGCACCGCGCCACGCGCCTGCGCATCCTGCAGCCGCTTCAGCAGGCCGGCGTCGGATTCGCCAAGACGCGCCATGAAATCATCCACGCTGCCCTCGCGCAGCAGCGCCGGTACCAGGCTTTCGACCTGCACCTGCTCCAGGCTCAACGCGTGGCCAGCCTCGCGCGCCAGGATCACCAGCTTGCGCGCCACGTCCACGCCCGAAAGATCATCGCGCGGGTCCGGCTCGGTGTAGCCCATCGAGCGCGCCTGCGCCACCAGCGCCGAGAACGGCTGGCTGCCATCAAAGCGGTTGAACAGCCAGGCCAGCGTGCCGGAGAAGATGCCGTCGATGGCCAGCACTTCGTCACCGGTGTCGACCAGGTCGCGCAGCGTGGTGATCACCGGCAGGCCCGCCCCCACCGTGGCTTCGTAGCGGAAACGCGCACCACTGGCCGCCGCCGCGGCGCGGATGCGCTGGTAGCGCGGCAGCGGGCCGGCACCGGCCTGCTTGTTGGGAGTGACCACATGGATGCCCGCAGCCAGCCAGCCCTCGTAGCGTTCGGCCACCTCGGCACTGCCACTGCAGTCGATCACCACCGCATGCGGCAGGTGCGCGGCCAGCAGGTGTTCGGTGAAGCGATCCAGATCGCTGGACTCTCCCGCTTGCTGAAGGGCTTCGCGCCAGTCGGCATGCAGCCCATCCGCATCCAGCCGCATGCGCGAACGCGAGGCCAGTGCGCGCAGGCGCAGGTCGACATTGGCCTTGGCCAGCAACTGCGGGCGCGCGGCCAGCAGCTGGTCCAGCAGCGCGGCGCCAACATTGCCCGGCCCGATCACACCCACCGCGAAGGTCTGCGGCGACAGCCAGAACCCGGCATGTGCGGCGCGCAGCGCGCGGGTGGCATCGGCGCTGTCCACGGCCACCGAGATATTGCGTTCCGACGAGCCCTGGGCGATCGCCAGGATGTTCACCTGCGCCCGGCCCAGCGCTTCGAACAGGCGCGCCGCCACGCCCGGCTGGCCGGCCATGCCGTCACCGACGGCCGCCAGCACACTCACCCCCTCGCTGACCTGGACGCGCTGTACCTGGCCGACCGACAGTTCATGCGCGAACGCGTGCAGCAGCGCCTCGCGCCCCCGCACGGCCTCAGCGGCACGCACCACGCAGCAGATCGAGTGTTCCGATGAGCCCTGCGAAATCATCACCACCGACACCTGCGCCTGGCGCAGCGCAGCGAATACGCGTTCGGCCGTGCCCGGCACGCCGATCAGGCCGGTGCCTTCCAGGTTCAGCAGGGCCAGCCCAGGGCTCAGCGTCAGCCCTTTCACCGGCCCGCGCGGCGAGCGCTCGGCACTGATGCGCGTGCCCGGATGTGCGGGCTGGAAGGTGTTGCGGATGAAGATCGGCAGGCCCAGGCGGATGGCCGGCGACATCGTCTGCGGATGCACGACCTTGGCACCGAAATAGGCCAGTTCACAGGCTTCGTCGTAGCTCAGCGATTCCAGCTGCACGGCCTCGGGCACCAGCCGAGGGTCGGCCGACAGCACGCCATCGACGTCGGTCCAGATGTGCAGTTCATCGGCGTTGAACAACGCGGCGAAGATCGCACCGGAATAGTCGCTGCCATTGCGGCCCAGCGTGGTGATGCGACCGTGGCGGTCACGGGCGACGAAGCCGGTGGCCACCAGCCGCGACTGCGGATGCTGCAGGCGCCATTTGGCCAGGCGGTCCGCACTGGCTTCCCAGTCGACATCCACGCCCAGCTCACCATGCCCTACCACCAGCACGTCACGTGCATCGAGCACCGCGCAGTCTTCGCCCCGTGCGCGCAGATGGGTGCCCAGCAGCTGTGCGGAGAACACTTCGCCCAGGCCCTGCACGCGGTCGAGCACCTCGCGCGGCAGCTCGCCGATCACCGCCAGCGCCGCCAGAACCTCAGCCAGCTGATCGAAGCGCGCATCGATCCACTCCACGGTGTCACCCACCTGCTCGCCGAGCAGGGCCACGGCAGCGCCGCGATGGCGGGCGCGCAGCGCGTGCCAGGCCTCGCGCCAGCCCGGATCGCCCGCGGCCGCCAGCTGCGCCAGCTCGATCAGCGCGTCGGTGACGCCCTTCATCGCCGAGACAACGGTGACCTGCAGGGTCTCGGGGCGGGCCAGCAGCAGGCCGGCGACATGGCGGTAGCGCTCGGCGTCGGCCACGGAGGTACCACCGAACTTGTGCACGACGGTGGATGGCGCAGCCAGATCGGCGGGAGCAACGGGATGGGCGGGGGCGTGGGAAGGCATGCAGACCTCGGCAGGAGGCCCCGTCGCATGCAGGTGTCGAGTTTCCCCGCCACCTGGATGGTGCGGGGCCGTGGTTTTCGGGAGTTACACGAAGACGACGGGCCGCACCAGGGCAGTGGTGGCGGTGGTGGTGGTAATGGTGGTGATGGCGACCGGCGCAGTCGAACGGCCCGCAGTGGCGGGAGCGATCAGGCTGGCGTGGGCGGCATCAAGGACCATGGCGTACAGAAAACACTGCGCGCACGGCGGCTGTCAAGTGCTGCGATGCAAAAATCTTCTGCGACGATCATCGGCCAACGTGCCGGCATTTGGTTGCAACTGAGACCAAGTCGATATCAGCGCGCTTGACGACCGCATTCAGCCGGCATGTTCGGCGATCGCTCGTGGGGTGCGATGGGCGTGCGCGCACAGCATCACGCCAGCGACCAGGAGCACGATCGCCAGTGCTTCCAGCAGGGTCGGCCACCGACCCTGCCAGGCGAACGCGTACAGCAGCGCGAACAGTGTCTCGAACACGATCATCTGGCCAGTCAGGGTCAACGGCAGCAGGCGGCTGGCGCGGTTCCAGAACGCGTTGCCGAGGATCGAGGCCACCACTGCCACGCCAGCGCTGATCGCCCAGAAACCACTCCACTGCGCCGCCGTGTGCCCGCCGGAGTGGCCGATGAAGGCCATCGGCACCAGCAGCAGGGCCAGGCCACCGGTGGTGACGCCGGTCAGCAACGACCAGTCGTGGCTGGACAGGTCCGGCCGGCGCGCCAGCCAACGACTGTTGCCGATCGAGTACAGCGCCCACGAGAACAGCGCGCCAAACGCACAGAGCAGGCCGATCAGGCGCTGCCGCCACGGCGTTGCCAGGTGTTCGGACATCAGCGCTTCCCAGCCCACCAGCGCCACGCCTAGCACGCACAAGCCCAGCGCGGGCAGTAGTTGCTTGAGCGGCACCGCGCCCTGCTCGCGCACGCCGACCACGGTCACCACCACCGGAATCAGGCCGACAATCAAGGACGCCGCCGCGCCGCCGGCCCACTGCACCGCCGTCGCCAGCAGCAGGAAGTACACCAGGTTGCCGGCCAGGCTAAGCCACAGCAGGCCGAACCACTCGGCGCGCCCCAGCTGCGGCGACAACCGCTTCCAGCGTGGCAGCAGCAACAGCACCGCAATCAGCCCATAGACCAGATAGCGGCCAGCGGACAACTGCAGGGCATTGAATGACTGCAGCACAGCGGGCGCGAGGAAGACCACGCCCCACAGCGCGCCAGCGGCAACGCCATTGGCGATGCCCAGGGCCATCGGGTTGTTGCGCATGCGGATGATTGATGGGACTGAGAGCAGGCCGCGCAGTGTAAGTGGCAGCACGGCAAGCGCGCTTGACCCAGGCTACTGCCCCGCGATGTCGCCGATCTGTAGAGCCGAGCCTATGCTCGGCTTCCCTTGCCTACGCAGTGGGCAACCGCAGCCGAGCGTGGGCTCGGCTCTACAGATCAGATGGCGCCCCTGCGCCACGCAGCCGGGGTCTGGCCACACTCACGGCGCAGTGCGCGGGTCAGTGCACTGTGCTCGGAATAGCCTGCTGCCAGCGCGATATCGCTGATCGGCGCAGCGCTGGTGCGCAGCTGGTGCTTGGCCCAGCGCAGCCGGCAAGCACTGAGCCAGGCCTGCGGACTGAGCCCGAACTCCCGCTGGAACAGCGCATGCAGGCGGCTCTCGCTGACCCCGACGAAGGCGGCCATGCGCGCTATCGGCCACGCCTGGCCTGGATCGACCTGCACCGCCGCGCACAGGCTTTGCATGCGCGCGCCACTGCCCGCCGGTGCGAACACCTGAAGCAGCTGCGGCAGCAGGGGCGGCAACGGGTGGCCCTCACGTACCTGCGCCAGGCGCTGTCGCAGCACCAGCGGCAGATGCAGCCAGCGCTGGCGGCACAGATGTTCCTGGGTACCGTCATCGAGCACACCCGGGGGGCAGTCGACGATCACGAAACCATTCGGGCCATCGGCCATCTGGTCGTGTGCTTCGCCAGCGGCAACAAAAGCCCCCTGCAGCAGGTCCAGCCGACCGCCGCGCCCTTCCATCTCGAACTGCAGCTCGCCCTGCAGCGGCAGCACCCACTGCGCGTAGTCGTGGCGGTCCAGGCCGGTGGCCTGGCCGTAGTGCCGCAGATGGAAGATGGCGCCCATCCGGGCAGTGTGCGCGTGTAACAACGGCCGTGCAAACCGCTGCTATAGTCGGTCCGTCATCCAACGCAGGGAGTGCAGGACATGACTCATCAGCAGCTGTCTCTGGTGCTTGCCACCAGCCTCGGCCTGGCGCTCGCCGCCCCGGCCTCCGCGCAGGAACGTACCCCACCGGCCCCGCACTGCATGGACGCGGTCGGCGTGCAGGAAGTGGAGCAGGCGTCACCGCAGTCAATCGCCCTGCGGGCCGCTTCCGGCCGAGCTTATCGTATCGACTTCAGCGAGGAATGCCCTGGTGTCCGCGGTGCCACCACGCTGAAACTTGAGGCGCCCGCCGGCTGGGCCTGCGGCCGCCCCAGCGAGCGCGTGGTGGTGGACGGCCGCAACTGCGCGATCAGCGCGGTGACCCCCGTGCAGGATCGGGACTACGCCAGCGTGGCCCGCGACAGCGACCGCCTGCGCATGGCCACCCTGCCCGCCCTGACCATCCGCGAGCGCAAGGACATCCGCCGCGGTTTCGGTGGTTCGCCGTCGTACTGCTTTGCCACGCGCAACGTGCGCGCGTGGTCGTCCGACCCGCAGGGCATGCTGGTGGAGACCAATCCGCATCGCAATGGCGGCCACCGCTACTACCGCGTGGAGTTGGGCAGCCACTGCCGCCAACTCGACCGTGCGCCCAAGCTGAGCTTCCAGTCCGGGATGCAGAACGGCCTGATCTGTGGCAATCCGGGTGATCGCATCCTCACCGCCGGATTCGAGAATGGTGACCTGCGCAGCGACGCGCTGGCACCGCTGCCGCAGTACACCCACGGCGGCTGCACGATCCAGGCGGTCTATCCAGCTTCCAGCCAGGCGTCGAACTAACCGTCGACGCCGAGGAAGGTGAACGGTGCGCTGGGCACGAACTGGCCCAGTGCATCCCCTGCGAAGGTATTGCGCTGGTCCGGGCCGAGGTCGAGCTTGAGCACCTTTCCAGCAAAATCGACCTTGTTCAGATCGACCCAGAACGTGTTCGGGGTCAACGCCGATTCAAAAAAGTACAACCGGCGCTTGTGGTCGGCCACGGTGCGCCAGCGCGTGGACGAGATGTTCGGCTCGCCCGGCGTGGTGATGCCATAGGGCACCGATGTATTGCGGATCACGCTGAATACACTGGCCAGCGCCACCACCGGATCTTCGGCCTTGGGGATGGCATTGATATAGAAGGACGCCCGCGCGAAGCGGTCGGCCGAGCGATTGGTACCGGGCAGCATCACGGTGCCGCCGATCTGCTGCCAGTAGCTGTTGAGCGCCAGCTGCTGCTCGAAGATCGGCGAATTGGTCATCACCTGGTAGCGGCGGTCATGGTGGATCACTTGGCGACCGCCGATGTACTCGACGATGGCGCTGTCACCACTGGCATCGGACAGGGACAGGTGCAGCGTCGCCTGGCGATCCTCGCCCGGCACCTTGTCGGTGATGATCGAGTAAGGCTCGCGTTGCAACGCCGCCACCGCTTCGTCCACCGTGGCGAAGTTGTCCAGCACGTACTGGGCCCACAGTGAGATGGCCAGGCCGGGCTTGCTGCCACGCTGCTGCGGGTACTCCGACTCGACCAGCCACAGCAGGTTGGCGACCAGGCCCTTCTCGTTCATGCCGTCGGTGGTCGACACGTCGTAGCCAGTGGCCACCACGCTGCCGTAGCGCGCCGTCCAGGCCAACGAGTTCGGCCCCGCCTGGCCGGTGCGTGCCATGCCACGCGGCAGCACGTAGAGATTGGTCGCCACATCGACCTTCCAATCCATCGACCGCGCGGTGATCACGTCGCCGTTGTCGCCCAGGTACACCGCACGCGTGCAGGCCAGCGCCGGCGTGGTCGCGGACGCCAGCGCCACGGCCAGCATCACCTTTCCTTTCCAGTTCATCCGTGCCATGCCCTAAGCTCCTTTCCCCGTGATCGCATGATCTGATCCGATCCAGGGTGACACCGGAGTGAAGCCTCAGTGCACGAACCGATCGTGCGCCCAGAAGCCCAGGACCATGGCAGGCACGAACCACAGCGCCTCGCGCGATGCCGCCGCCAGCCCCGCGATGGCCGGGCCCGGGCAGTAGCCGGCCCATCCCCAGCCGATACCGAACAGTGCGGCGCCCAGCAGAAGACGGGTATCGACATCGCGCGCGGTGGGCAATTGGAAGCGCATCGCGAACCACGGCCGCGCGCGCCGCAGCGCCAAGCGCTGGCCGGCCGCGCTGACCAGCAGCGCCGACCCCAGCACCCATAGCAGAGTGGGATCGAAGTCCCCGGTGATATCGAGGAAGCCGAGCACGCGACGCGCATCGGTCATGCCGGAAAGGGCCAGGCCTGCGCCGAACAGCGCACCCGCTACAGCGGCAGCAGCCATCGGACGACTCATGCCACGGCTCCACCGTACCGGACCAGGAAAGTCGTCAGCATGGCGCAGGCCACGAATACCAGCACCGCCAGCAACGATCGCTTCGAACCGCGCGCCAGGCCACACACGCCGTGACCACTGGTACAGCCGCTGCCCAAGCGGGTGCCGAAGCCGACCAGCAGGCCGGCGCCGAGCAACTGCCAGGCCGGCAATGCATCACGCAGCAGTGCGCGTGGCGATGCCTCGGGCACCGACTGCCACCACAGCACCAGCCCCGCCGATGCCAGCAGGCCGGCCAGGAATGCCCAGCGCCAGCCACGCTCGCCTCCGGCTGCCCGAAGGCTGCCAGCGGCGATGCCGCTGATGCCGGCCACGCGCCCGATGCTGGACAGCAACAGCACCGCAGCGGCACCGATCAAGGCGCCGCCGGTGACCGCACCCCAGGGCAGATTCATGCCACGCCCTCTTTGCCACCGCACATGGAATTGTTCCTTGATTTAGAATTATCTAAATTAGATCATCCTAAACAAAGAGGTCAACCATGGTCCGGTCCCTGCCTGACAGCGCAGCAATGGCCGAACACGCTTCAGAGGCAGCCACGCTGCTCAAAGGCCTGGCCCACCCCGCCCGACTGCGGGTACTGTGCCGCCTGGTTGAAGGCGAGGCGCCAGTAGCGGAGCTGCAGGCGCTCACCGGGCTGAGCGCGTCGGCGCTGTCCCAGCACCTGGCGGTACTGCGCGCGATGAAGATCGTGGCAACCCGGCGCGAGGCACAGGCGATGCACTACCGGGTGGTCCAAGGACCTGCGCTGGGTGTGCTGCAGGCCCTGCACGCTGCCTACTGCGGCCGGGCATGAGGTTGAATGTCAGCCGGCATGCAGCGCCGGCTGCACCACCGTGTCCAGCAGGTCGACCGGTGTCGGCGCCGCGCGATCTCCCTCCAGCGCCCGGCTGAAACCGGCCCAGTCGCTGGATGACAACTGGCGCAGCAGCGCTGCCTCCACCGGCAACGCCCGCATCGACCAGTAGGGAAACTGGCGCTGGCCGAGGCGGCCTCGCGCCAGCTCGATGATGTCGATGTGGCTGCCGGCCTGGAGAATGCGCTCATACACCGAGTCGATGCCATCCGGCGGCCCCTCGATGTACTGCAGGAAACGATTGCCATCGTGCAGCAGCACTCCGGTCACCCCGGCCATCTTGTTGAAACGCGCAGCGTCTTCGACCAGCGCCTGCAGGCGTTGGCTGGAGAGCTCCGGCAGCGCCCGGCTGATGTAGGCGATGGCGCGCAATGGCATGGTGCTTCCTTGGCTGGGGGTGAACGCACGGTAGCAGTTGCGGACGAGCCCGTCTCAATACGCCCGCCCGTTTCCTGAAGAATTCAGGTTGCGATGGCGCCCGCCCCGTCCCACCGTCGCGGCAACACAGCCTCGAACACGACCTGGCCTGCGTCGTTGCGCGCCCCGATCCGGCCGCCGTGCGCGCGCACGAACTGATCCACGATGTACAGGCCCAGGCCCAGTCCCTTGCTCTGGTGGAAACTGGCCTTGAACGGCTCGAACAAGCGCGGCAACAGCGCGTCATCGATATGGCCGGCATTGCTCACCCGCAGCACCAACGCGCGGGCATCGTTGCCATCCAGCTGCACGTGTGCCTCGCTGCCATGCGTCAACGCATTGCCCACCAGGTTTGCTGCGATCTGCCCCAGGCGGTCCATGTCGCCCTGCAGGCGCGTGTCGCCGACGGCGTCGAAACGAATGCGCTCGTGACCGTGGGCACTGCCCGCTTCGGCGATCACCGCACGGGTGACCTCACGCAGGTCGCAGGCGGTAGCCTGCAGCCGCAGGCCACCACTGCGGATCCGCGAAAAGTCCAGCAACTGCTCGACCATCCGCGCCATGCGCAGGGTACTGGCCTCCAGATGCGCCAGTGTCTGCTGCGCGCTGCTGCTGTTCGCCGGAAGCTCCAGCGCCAGCTTGTCGGCACACAACAGGATCGCCGACAGCGGCGTGCGCAGGTCGTGGGTCAACACGGCGGCCATCGTCTCGTTGAGCTTCAGCGCCCGCTCCAACGCCTCGTTGCGGGCCTTCAGCAGCTGGCGCTGCTGGTACAGCTCGATGAAGACGTTGACTTTGCTCAGGATCACCTGCGGTGCCACTGGCTTGTGCAGGAAATCCACCGCGCCGGTTTCGTAGCCCTTGAACGCACGCAGCGGATCGTCCGGCGAGGCGGTCAGGAAGATGATCGGCACCGTGCGGCTGCGATGCGAGCCACGCATCAGTTCGGCCAGGGTGAAGCCATCGATCTCGGGCATGTGCACGTCCAGCAACGCCAGCGCTACCTCGTGCTCCAGCAGCAGCTCCAGCGCCTGCGCGCCCGAACCGGCCAGCAGCAGGTTCACGCCCTCGCGCTGCAACAGCGCCTGCATGGCCACCAGGTTCTGCGGTACGTCATCGACGATCAGCAGGTTGACCGGGGTCTGCGATTGCGCAGGGTCCGGTGGCAGCAGGTTCATGCGGAAAACTCCTTCAGGCGACGGCACATCTGTTCAACGGGCAGCACGGCATCGGCACCGGCGTGCTGCAGGGCGGAGGCCGGCATCATCGATGCCTCGGCCTCCTCAGGGCATTGCAGCCAGGCGTGCCCCCCGGCAGCGCGTACCGCAGCCACGCCTTCGCTGCCGTCGCTGCTGGCGCCGGTCAGCAGCAGGGCCAGTACCCGCGGGCCAAACACCGCAGCAGCCGACTCGAACAACGGGTCGATGGCCGGGCGCGAATACAGCACCGGCGCGTCAACCGACAGCGCCACCGAGGTGGCGTCTTCCACCAGCAGATGGTAGTCCGGCGGTGCGAAGGTGACGGTTCCCGGCTGCAGCGGCTGCTTGTCCTCCGCCTCGCGCACCGGCAGCGCGCAGTACGGCGCCAGCACTTCGGCGATGCGGCTGCTGCGATCGCGCGGCAGGTGCAGCACGGCCAGGACCGGCGCAGGAAACGTAGCGGGCAGCGCGCCGAGCACCGACTGCAGCGCAGCAACCCCACCGGCAGAGGCGCCGATCAGCAGCAACGCAGGACGCATGTGCATTGCCATCACGCGACCTTCCGATACAGGCGGTGCTCGCGCGAACAGACGTCGAAGGCATCGTGGTGGCGACCGAACTGCAACGATTCCTTGCTGCCCAGGCCAAGGAAACCGCGATGCACCAGTGCCTCGCGGAACAGGCCAACGGCACGGTCCTGCAGATCGCGGTTGAAGTAGATCAGCACATTGCGGCACGACACCAGGTGCACTTCGGAAAACACGGTATCGGTGGCCAGGCTGTGGTCGGCAAATACCACGTTGCGCCGCAGCTGGCGATCGAACACGGCGCCGTCGTACGCGGTGGCGTAGTAGTCCGACAGCGATGCGGTGCCGCCGGCGGCCAGGTAGTTGCGGCTGAACTGGGCCATGCGGTCGATGCCATAGGCGCCCGCCTCGGCGCTGGCCAGCGCCGAGGGATTGATGTCGGTGGCATAGACGATGCTGCGCTCAAGCAACCCTTCCTCGTGCAGCAGGATCGCCAGCGACCAGACTTCCTCGCCCGTGCTGCAACCGGCCACCCACAGCTTCACCGATGGATAGGTGCGCAGCACCGGCACCACCTGTTCGCGCAGCTCGCGGAAGTAGGCCGGGTCACGGAACATCTCCGACACCTGCACGGTGAAGAACTGCATGGCCTGGGCGAACAGCTCCGGCTCGTGCAGCAGGCGATGCTGCAGGTCGGCCAGGCGCGCGCACTCATAGCGCTGCATGGCCTGGCGCATGCGCCGGCGCAGCGATGACACCGCGTAGCTGCGGAAGTCGTAGTGGTAGCGCTGGTAGATCGCCTCCAGGAGGACCTTCAGCTCCAGGTCGAACAGTGCCTGATCATTCATTGCCGCGAGCACCAGACCCTGCACAGCGAGACCAGCTTGTCGACGTCGATCGGCTTGGCGATGTAATCGTTGGCGCCGGCCTGCAGGCAGCGTTCGCGATCGTCCGGCATGGCCTTGGCGGTCAACGCGATGATCGGCAGGTCCTGCAGGTGGCGCTGCGCACGGATCTCGCGCATCGCGGCCAGGCCGTCCTTCTCCGGCATCATGATATCCATCAGCACCAGGTCGACCTCACGCTCAGCCAGGCGATCCACCGCCTCCTGGCCGTTGCGGGCGATTTCCAGGGTCACGCCGAGCGGTTCCAGCACGCTGGACAGCGCGAAAATGTTGCGTACATCGTCTTCGGCCAGCAGCACGGTGCGCCCGTCGAGCACGGTATCGCGGCGACGCGCTTCGCGCAGCAGGCGCTGCTGGTCGGAGGGCAGGCTGGCTTCCACGCTGTGCAGGAACAGGGTGACTTCGTCCAGCAGGCGCTCGGGCGAACGTGCGCCCTTGATGATGATGCTCTTCGAATAGCGGCGCAGGCGCTGCTCTTCCTCGCGGCCGAGCGCGCGGCCGGTGTAGACGATCACCGGCGGGAAGCCGACGTCATCGTTGCCGGCCATGTGCTCAAGCAGGTCGTAGCCACTGCCGTCGGGCAGCGACAGGTCCATCACCATGCAGTCGAAGGTGACCGAACTGAGCTGCTCCAACGCACCGGCCAGGGTACCCACCGCCACGATCTGCAATTGCTCGCGGCCCAGCAGCAGCTCCAGGTTCTGCCGCAGTTCGTTGTCGTCCTCGACGATCAGCAGCCGTCGCACGTCACGCTGGCTGGTCTGTTCCAGCTGCTCGATGGCCGCCACCAGGCGCTCGCGCGTGGTCGGCTTGATCGCAAAACCGATCGCGCCCAGTTCGCGCGCCACCTGGCTGCGATCCACCGCCGACACCACATGTACCGGTATATGGCGGGTTTCCGGATTGCGCTTCAGGCGCTCCAGCACGCTCAGCCCGGACACATCGGGCAGGCCGATGTCGAGCAGGATGCCATTCGGGCGCAGATCGGCGGCCAGTACCAGCGCCTCTTCCGCCGTGCCGGCCACCACGCAGTCGAAATCAAGTTCGTGGGCCAGCGCTACCAGCGCTTCGGCGAAGGTGACATCGTCCTCCACGGCCAGGATCAGCCGACCGGCACGCTGGCGGCGGCCACGGTCATCGGCCACGCCTGCCACCGTCGCGACCGGAGCCGCTGCGGCGGGGGCGGCAAGCGGAGCGCTCGCCGGCACCGCGACGGCCGCCGGCGTGGTGGCTGCTTCAGCGGTGCCGGGCTGCGCTGCAGCTGGGGCCCCCTGCAGCGGCAACTCCAGGATGAAGCAACTGCCGCGCCCCGGCTCGCTGTCGACGCGGATGGCGCCGCCCATGCGCTCGGCAAGATCGCGCGAGATTGACAGCCCCAGCCCGGTGCCGCCATAGCGGCGCCGGGTGCTGCCATCGGCCTGGCGGAAAGCCTCGAAGATGACCTGCAGCTGCTCGCGGGCGATACCAATACCCGTATCGCAGACCTCGAAGCGGATGCGGCCGTCGGCGGCGGCGCGCACCTGCAGGCTGACCTTGCCGTGTTCGGTGAACTTCACTGCATTGGCCAGCAGGTTCTTCAGGATCTGCTGCAGGCGCTGGTTGTCGGCCACCAGCTGGCTGGGCGCCAGCGCATCGGCCTCGATCTGCAGCGACAGGCCCTTCTGCCGTGCCATCGGCTCGAAGGTTTCGCGCAGGCGCCGCAGCACGCTGTCCACCACCACCAGCTCATCGGCCAGTTCGACATGGCCCGCTTCGATGCGGGACAGGTCCAGGATGTCGTTGATCAGCGCCAGCAGGTCGTTGTTCGATGACAGGATCGCGCGCGCGTACTTGACCTGCTCTTCGGTCAGCGTGCCGTCCTTGTTGTCGGCCAGCAGCTTGGCCAGGATCAGCGAGCTGTTCAGCGGTGTGCGCAGCTCGTGCGACATGTTGGCCAGGAACTCGGACTTGTAGCGCGAGGTGGCGGCCAGCTCGTTGCTGTTGCGCACCAGCTGGCTCTGTGCCACCAGCAGCGCCTGCTTCTGCGCCTCCAGCTCATGGGTGCGCTCTTCCAGCTGGACGTTGCTCTGCTCCAGCTCGGCCTGCTGCTCTTCCAGATGACTCTGCGACTGCAGCAGGCTGCGGCTCTGTTCTTCCAGTTCCTCGTTGGCCACGCGCAGCTCTTCCTGCTGGGCCTGCAGCTCTTCACCCTGGCGCTGCGACTCCTCCAGCAGCACCACCAGCTGCGCGCGCAGCAGCGAGGCCCGCAGTGCCATGCCGATGGTCTCGGCACAACGCTCGAGCAGTTCGACATCCAGGCGCGGTTGCTCACCGGCACGGGTGCGTCCCAGCTCGATGATGCCGACCACGCTGTCATCACTGGTGATCGGCGCCAGGATGCGCTCGCGCACCGGCAGCCGCCCCAGGCTGGTCTGCAGTTCAAGCACCGTCGCGTCGCCTCCCTGCAGATGGCGGATGCGTCGGTCGCGGGCCACCTGCCCGGCCACGCCTTCCTGAAGGGCGAGCGATGCCGGCATGCCGGACGGCAACGCCAGGCCGCCGCTGAGCTGCAGCCGCCCACCCTCCAGCCGGTACACCGCACCGACCTCGGCCTGCAGCTGCGCGCCCAGGCTGGTCGCCGCCGCCTCGGCGATCTGCTCCGGCCCCAGGTCGCCACGCAGGCTCAGCGCCACGGCGTTCTCGGCCTCCTGCAGCCACAGCGCGCGCATCGCCTCGCGGCGCGCCTGGATGGCGCGGGAGACGATCAGCGCGATCATCAGGAATGCGCCACCACCTACGCTGCGATTGACGAACGAGAACGCGGAATTGGAACTGGCCGGCGCGACGTTGTAGCCGACGATCAGCAGAACGCAGGCCAGCACGGCGACGATGAACGGAGCCCGCGCACTGCGCTGGAACACCATCACACCGACGGCAAGGAAATAGGCCAGCCACACCGCGTAGCCCAGCGGCACCACCAGCTCCAGCGCGATGGTCGCCGCCAGCAATACAGTGGAGATCATCCAGATCCAGCGGTCACGCGTAGTTGCACCGGGACGCATGCGGGTCGGTTCCAGAGGTCAAAGGGTGGGTGATGGTACTCCGTGTCGCATTCAGCCGCACAGGACGAATGGCACGTGTGCCGCCTGCACGCACCCTTCACACTGCACTGCCTAGCTTCACGTCCCTCCCTGGGGTAATGCTCATTTCCACGTGGACGCAGCCGCTTCTACGACGTCCGTGCTGACGGACCCTTCCCGACAACTGCGACTGTTGATCGACAGCGTGCGCGACCATGCGCTGTACCTGCTTGATCCCCAGGGCGTGGTGTGCAGCTGGAATCCTGGCGCCGAGCGCATCAAAGGCTATTCAGCCGACGAAGTGGTGGGAACCCACTTCAGCCGCTTCTACCTGGCCAGCGACCGCGAGGCTGGCGAACCACAGCGCCTGCTCCGCGTCGCAGCGCATCAAGGGCATGTCGCCAGCGAGGGCTGGCGGGTACGCCGTGATGGTTCGTCGTTCCGCGCCAGCGTGGTCATCGAGCCGGTCGTCGAAGCCGGCGAGCTGCTCGGCTTCGTCAAGATCACGCGTGACATCACCGAGCAGTGGCAGGCACAACGGCTGCTGCGCGATGCCCAGCGTGCGCTGCGCAATACCCAGCAGTTCGAGACGGTGGGCCGGCTCAGCCGGGGGCTGTCGCACGAGTTCAACAACCTGCTGACCACCATCGGCAATGCGCTGGATCTGCTGGCCATGCGCGTGGGCAGCGACGACAGGCGCGCCGCCGAACTGCTGGATGCGGCCCAGGCCGCCACCGACCGCGGCGCGCTGCTGACCCGCCAGCTGCTGGCCTTCAGCACCGGGCAGACCCTGATCCGCGAGCCGCTGGATATCAACACGCAGGTGCAGCACTGGCTGCCGGACCTGCAGCGCGCGTGCCCGCCCACGGTGGTGCTGGACCTGCAGCTGACACCCGGCCTGCCTGCGGTGAGCACCGACGCCATGCAGTTGCAGACCGCGCTGAGCAACCTGGTGGCCAATGCAGTGGAGGCCACCCTCGATGGCGGTCGCATCCTGGTGGCCACCGCACTGGAGCATCGGCTCGACCCGGATGCGGACAGCACGTTGCAACGTGGCTATGTCACCCTCAGCGTCTGTGACGAGGGCCATGGCATGGCCGCCGACATCGCCGAGCGTGCGACCGAGCCCTTCTTCACCACCAAGGACATCGGCAAGGGCAGCGGATTGGGCCTGAGCCAGGTGTTCGGATTCACCACCCAGAGCGGCGGCTTCGTCGACGTGTCCACCACGCCCGGTGTCGGCACCACGGTCAGCCTGCTGCTTCCCGCAATAGAGGACCCTGCCGATGACCGATGACCCGATCCGCGTGCTGATGGTGGAGGACCAGACCGATCTGCGCGAAATGATCGGCCTGGCCCTGCGCGACTTCGGCATCGACGTATCAACTACCGCCGACGCCCATGAAGCGGCCGCGCTGCTGAAGGGCGAGGCGCGTTTCGATGTGGTGTTCAGTGACATCAGCATGCCCAACGGCATGTCCGGCATCGAACTGAGCGAGCACGTCGCCCGCGAGCAACCACAGGCACGGATGATCCTGTCGTCCGGCTATGCCCGTTCGCAGCTGCCACCGCTGCCCGAGCAGGTGGAATTCCTGCCCAAGCCCTACCGCCTGCGCCAGCTGGTGGAGCTGTTGAAGCAGGAATGAGGAAGGCCGGTCCAGCGCTCGGCTGCCCTCATCCCTGGCGCCCCAACGGCTTGCGGTTATCCCGTGGGCAATGGTGTGCCCTGAAGGACGCAACGCCGGAGCGGCGTTCAGCCCGAGGTGCGCTGCATGAATAGAAGTTCCGGGGTCGAGAACGCTTCAACCTGCTGGAAACCGAGGTCCCGGTACAGCGCCACGGCAGCCGTGTTGTCACGATAGACGCGCAGGGTGAGCTGCTGCACATCCGCTTGGCCCAGGGCCTGTGCACTCAATGCCTGCATGAGCAGCCGGCCAAGGCCGCGCCCGCGTGCCAGCGGGGAAACGATGATGCGGCCCAGGTGTGCGGTGCGGGCGTCAGTCATCCAGTACTGGCCGAATCCAACGCAGGTACCTTGCTCGTCCAGCAGCGCCCAGCCTGGGCGCGCCGCGAGCTCAAGCACCTGCGCGAACCGCTCCGGCAGCAGGGGAAACGGCACACCGGGGCCTGCCCAGCGCCGGGTCGCCTCGGCTGATTCAGGCCAGTCGGCCACGATGGCGTAATGCGACGGCTGGACGGGGCGAAGCTGGGGGCTCATGGCGTTCATGGTGCGTCATCTGCGCCAGGCGTACACGCTGCGAGGCCGCATTTGAGATCTGCCATGGGGCAATAGATTCCAGACGCGCCGCCATCACGCCCCGTGTGCCGCGGCACCCAGCCCATCCCGATTTCGGGAATTGCCATGTTCAAAGGCCTCAGCGCGTTTCCCGTTACCCCGCGCTCTGAAGCGGGTGTTTTCGCGACTGATCGGGCGCGTGGCCGGCAGCCACGCCACGTGGATTCGCGTCATGGCCTGCGCGGCGGCGCTGCTGGACCTGTATGGGGAGGACTGCCTGCCGCTGCCGTCCGGCGAGCGGTTGCCATGCGGCTGTAGCAGATGGTGACCCCGGCCCGATTCGAACGGGCGACCTTCCCCTTAGGAGGGGGACGCTCTATCCAGCTGAGCTACGGGGCCATTGGCAGCGGGAAAGGATACCTCGTCTGGCTGAATGGACCAAGCGCCGGGCGTCCTGCACGGCTCCCGAAGTAGATATGCTGGCCCGCCGCGACCCGTTGTGAACTGGATGTCCGACGTCTGGCGAACCCTCTCTGCCCTCGGCGACAGCCGCTGGCTGCTGCCGATGGCCCTGGTGCTGCTGATCACCCTGCCCCGCGCAGACGCACGCCTGAAATGGCGATGGCTGCTGGCCATCGCCGTCACCGCCGGCGTCACGCTTGCCTCAAAGGTGGCCTTCATGGGCTGGGGGATTGGCATCAAGAGCGTGCACTTCACCGGTTTTTCCGGGCATGCCGCGATGTCCAGTGTCGTCTATCCGGTCGTTGGTGCGCTGCTCGCCGGACCGGCCAAGCGCGCACGGGCGATCGGCGTGGCAATCGGCGTGCTGTTGGCCATCGCCATTGCCTGGTCACGAATCCCGTTGCATGCGCATAGCCTTTCTGAGGTCATTGCTGGGCTGATGCTTGGACTGGGCTGCAGTGCGTGGGCGTTGTACGGCGCGCGTCCGTCCCGCCGCGCGGCTCTCATTTCCATTGCCGCCGCTTTACTCGCCGGCGCGGCACTTCCCCTCGCCCAGCCGAACCTGCACACCCATCAAGCGGTGATCGCGCTGGCAAAGTTCATTTCTGGAAGAACAGAGCTCCACGCCCACCCGTGAGAACTGCCAACAGAGCCGCACATCTTCTTCACTTTCCTTGACAGGAGGAATGAACAGCGGCCAACATAAGCGCGGAAAAACTTACCTCACGGAGTAGGAGACCCCGTAGATGAAGAAGATGATTGCCGCTCTGGCCCTGCTGGGCCTGTCCTCGCCGGTGTTTGCCCAGGAAGCTCCGGTTGCCACTGCGGAAACCAGCGCTGAAGTCGCTGGCGCAGAAGCGGCTGGCGCCGCCGCCACTGGCACCCTGACCACCGTCGCTACTGTTGGCCTGGGCATTGCTGCCGCTGGCGTGCTGTACAGCGTTGCCGCTGACAGCAGCAAGGACGATGCAGGCAACAACAATGGTGGCGGCACCACGCCTCCGGGTCCCGGCGGCACTACCGGCACTACCGGCACTACCGGCACCACCGGCACCAACTGATCCGCTGAGCAGATCAGGGTCATCACGCCCCCGCCGGGCGCAGATCTGGCGGGGGCTTTTGTTTTGCCTAGCAGGGCAAGGAAGAATCATCGATGGACTGCAAGCGTCTTTGCGCCGCTTTGGCGCTGGCCCTTTCTCTCTCCGGATGCATGTTTGCACCCGGCCAGCACATGCGTTCGAGCGCGTTCGCACGCGACGACCAGCCGGTTGGCAATGACCAGATCGAGCTGATTCCGATCACGCCGAAGCTCATCGCCATGGATCGGGCTGCACGCGATGTGCCCGGCCTGCCGACAGCGCTGACCAGCTACCAGCCTGGTCCTTACGAGATCGGCGCCGGCGACGTCCTGTACATCACGGTTTGGGATCACCCGGAGCTGACCGTTCCGGCAGGCCCCCAGCAACAGCTCAATGCGGCGGGCCGTCCCGTCCAGTCCGATGGATCGCTGTTCTATCCCTATGTTGGCAAGATCTCTGCCGCAGGCAGGACACCGAGCCAGCTGCGCGAGGAACTCACTAGCAAGCTTGCGCGCTACATTGAAGCACCCCAGGTCGATGTCTCCATCCTGACCTATGCTAGCCAACGCGTCTGGGTCACAGGCGCGTCGCGCCAGGCCGCCACTGTGCCACTGACCGTCACGCCGCTGACGCTGGGCGACGCAATCAGCCAGTCCGGACTGGACGCCACCCAGGCCGACCTGTCCGGGGTCCGGCTGACCCGCGACGGCGTCACCTACACCATCGACCTGGATCGCCTTGGTCGCCAGGGCGGCGGTGCCACGAATATTTTCCTGAAGTCCAGCGACCACTTGTACGTGCCTTACCTGGATCGCAAGGAAATTTTCGTGGTGGGCGAAGTCAACCAGCCCGGCGCGATGAGCTTCAAAACCAGCGACATTTCGCTCAGCCAGGCACTCGGCCGGGCACGCGGGCTGCAGCAAAGCACCTCAAACGGAAATGCCGTCTACGTGATCCGCGGCTCGCAGGATCTGCAGAGCACGCCTTCCACCGTGTACCACCTGGAAGCCAGATCGCCGGCCGCGTTTGCCGTTGCCAGCCAGTTTGAACTGCTTCCCGGTGACGTTGTATTCGTCGGTGCGGCCGGGGTCACTCGCTGGAGCCGGTTTGTGAACCAGCTGCTTCCCTTCACGTCGATCATCAGTAACGCGGCAAGCGCGCGTAACGATCTCGACAATTGATGGCAGGCACAAGATGAGCAGGAGCGCTCTCGCCGCGCTATCGTCGGCGCAACGCGGCGTTGCCGCATCGCTGTTGATTGCATTCGGTCTGTCGGGCTGCGGCGTGGTGGGCCGTACCAGCATCAAGACGGCACAACTGGCCCTGCAAGGCCGCCCCGACATTACACCCAGCGCCGAAGAGGTCGCCAAGAAGCGCTATCCGCAGATCAAGGTGCTCGGTCCTGATGGCGGTGCCGTGCTGGTGCTGGGCAATATCGACGCCGGCCGCCAAGCTTGGTACAGCAGTGAGCGCAGCATCATCTTCCTGCACGACGGCCTGCTCGTCGGCACCTTTGGTGGCAGCCCCGAGCTGCAGAACATGTGGATCGAGGGCGATAACCCGTTCAGGGCACTGCACAAGCTTGATCGTGCAGTAATCGTGCATCGCCGCTACGACCTGATGCCGGGCTACCGCTATGGCGTGGAGGTGCAAGGCACGCTGGAGCCGATGGGCAGTGAAGCCATCGAGATTCTCGGCAAGCGCCGCAGTGTGCTGCACGTGCGCGAAACACAGCGCGGCAGGCACTGGAAGGCCGAGAATCACTTCTGGGTAGACCCGGATACCGGCTTCATCTGGAAGAGCCGCCAGGCAATCGCGCCAGGCACCAGCTTGGAAATCACCCAGCTCAAGCCCTATAGCCCGGATCTGCTACACCGATGAGCCCGCGTCTGCTTGCCCTGCTGCTGGGCACGATAACTGCAGCCACCGCCTCGGCCGCTCCACAGGTATCGGTGGAGGTGATGGGTCATGTCAGCCATCCCGGCGTGCAGATCATGCCGGCCGGCGCACGGCTCAGTGATGCCATTCTGGCCGCAAGCCCGCAGCCCTCTGCCTACCCATTGGCGGCCGCCTGGCTGCGTGCCTCCGAGCGAATCGCGCAGACTCGCCTGAAGACCGGTGTCCTGTTCGATTTAGCTCAACTGATGGACGACACATCCGCCGACGCGGATGATGCAGGTGTCGCCCGCACCCTTGCGGACGACATCGAGCGCATGCCGGTCACCGGTCGTGTCCCCGCACTGTTGACCGCTCGCGCGATCGAAGTGGCAGACGCAAGCAACCGCCCCATCGGCGACGGAGATCGCCTGGTCTATCCCGGGCGTCCCAACACGGTGACCGTCATGGGAGTCGTTGCCGAGCCGTGCACGTTGGACCATGTTGCCCAGCAAGCGCCGGTCGACTACCTGCGCGACTGTCCTGCCCTGCGCGCTGCGAGCAAGGACCACCTGTACGTGATCGAGCCGGACGGCAGAGTCGAGAAGATCGGCATTGCGCTCTGGAATCGCTCAGCCCCCTCCTCGCTGGCCCCTGGAGCAGTGCTGTACGTACCTTTGCGACCGAGCGCCCTGGCCAAGGTGAATCCTGGCCTCAATGAAGAAATTGCTAGCTTCCTCGCAACCCAGGTAATGGAATTACCGGGAGTTTCGCCTTGATCACCTCCACCTATAGGCCGCTGGCGCGCGCCGGCGTGGCCCTGCTCAGCCTGAGCATCAGCACTGTCCTGCAGGCACAGACCGCGCCTGCACCAACCGCGAGTGACTGGGGCGGTATCGGCTTGCTGCAGACGCCTACCGCACGCATGGCAGAAGAAGGCGAATTGGCGTTCACCGCCAGCCACACGTCGCCTTACAGTCGTTACAACCTCGTGCTGCAGCCGCTCCCATGGATGGAGGGTGCGTTCCGCTATGTATCGGTGGCAAATCGGCGCTATGGCCCGGAATGGCTCAGCGGCAGCCAGAACTACAAGGACAAGTCGATCGACGTGAAGATCCGCTTGCTGCAGGAAAGCCGCTGGGTCCCGGAAGTCTCCGCAGGCTTCCGCGACCTAGGCGGCACCGGCCTTTTCTCCAGCGAATACCTGGTGGCAAGCAAGCGGATCGGCGCCTTTGACGCGAGCCTGGGCGTGGCGACGGGCTACATCGGCAATCGGGGTGACTTCCGCAATCCCCTTGCTGCGTTGAATGATCGGTTTGAGACCCGACCACGCTCCACGGGCGCAGGAAAGTTCAACAGCAATGGCATGCTCCGTGGTCCGGTTGGCGTATTCGGCGGTGTCGCCTATCAGACGCCGTGGGAACCCCTTCAGCTGAAGCTCGAGTACGACGGCAACGATTACAAGCGCGAGCCGCAGAACAATCGGCAGGTTCAACGCAGCCCGTTCAATTTCGGGGCATCCTACGCCGTCAATCAGAATGTGCACCTGCATGCAGGCTGGGAGCGAGGTGACGTGGCCACTTTTGGCATCACGCTGCGAACCAACCTCGCGCAGGCCAGGTCCATGCCCAAGGTTCTGGATCCAGCGCCTGTCCCACTCAAGCGTCATGGATGGAATGGTGAGGCAAGCACTGATGAGAGCAACAACACGGATTCTCAATCCCCGGATTGGAGCGCCGTGGCCAGCCAGCTTGATCAGAACGCCGGACTGCGCGTAAGCCGCATCAGCCAACGAGGCTCAGAAGTCATCGTTACCGGCGAGCAACGACGCTTCTATTACCCAGCACAGGGCCTGGGACGGACTGCTCGCGTTCTCGACGGCATCGCGCCGGCCAGCGTCGACTGGTTCACAGTGCAGAACACCCGCCTCGGCGTGCCGGTCGTCGAGACCAGCATGGAGCGCAAAGCGTTCGTGGACTATGTAAACAACAAGAGCGACCTGGGTACGCTGGCCGGGCATGTGGAGATGGCCCCCCCGGCAAGCCAACGCAGGCAGACCCTCTACGAGGCGCCGCGTCACCGCTTCGATGGTGCATTCAACATTGGCTATCAGCAATCACTGGGCGGTCCCGACGGGTTCGTGCTGTTCCAGGTCGCCGGCACTTACGGCGCGAGCTTCTACTTCACGCGCAATCTGTGGCTCAGTGGCAACATCAGCTATAACGCTTACAACAACTACGACAAGTTCCGCTACGACGCCCCAAGCCGCCTGCCGCGGGTTCGAACGAACATTCGTCGTTACATGACGACTGAAGACCTGACGTTGCCCAGCTTGCAGCTGACCAGCACCCATCATCTCGGTCGAGACCTTTACGGCATGGCTTACGCCGGCATGCTGGAGTCAATGTATGCAGGCGCCGGCGGCGAGGTTCTCTATCGCCCGCTGGACGAGCGCTGGGCACTGGGAGTCGAAGCAAACTGGGTGAAGCAGCGCGATTTCGACCAGCGGTTCAGTTTCCGCGACTACAGCGTCGCTACCGGCCATGCAACCTTCTACTACCTGTGGGGTGACCAGCGGCGCGTGGTCAGCGCGCTGAGCGCCGGCCGATACCTCGCCAAAGACTGGGGCGCAACGCTCGCCGTCTCGCGCGCCTTTGACAACGGCGTAACGATGGGCGCCTACGCGACGAAGACCGATGTCTCCTCTGCCGACTACGGCGAAGGAAGCTTCGACAAGGGAATCTATGTCTCGATCCCGTTCGATTTCCTGCTCCCACGATCGACGCGCGCACGTGCCAACTTCCTGTGGAATCCGCTCTATCGAGATGGAGGTGCAAGAGTTGGCCACAGCTACGGCCTTTATCAGATGACGTCTGAACGAGACCCTGGGTTCTTCTTCGACAACATCAATAGAATTGGCGATTAAGGGAACAGCTCCCTGCTCGATCCCATCGGGTCGGGCCTTGGCGCTACTTTCCGGCCAGCTCGCGAGCAGGCACACCCGCCACCGTACTGCGGGGCGGTACGCTCCGCAGCACAACTGCATTGGCGCCCACAACCGCTTCATCTCCCACCTGCAACGAGCCCAGCACGCAGGCGCCGGCAAAAATGATTACTCCATCTCCAATGCACGGATACTGCGTGCCGCGTTGGCCGAGCGTGACGGATTGGTACAGCTGAAGATCGCGTCCCGCCACAACGCCATCTCCCACGACCACGGCAGCAGCATGGGGAAGAAACAATCCAGGCCCGATCCTGGAGCTGGGGGAAAGATAGCAAGCGGAAACGCGCACGTTGTACAGCCACATCAACTTCGACAGCACGCGGCCCACCTTGCCGAACCGCCTCGCGAAGACCGATAACCGGTAGCGCACCACTGTTGCGAACCCAGGATCCACAAAATAGCGAGCCAGACCGCTCATCAGTGATGGCTCCGCCCCTGCCCTGGCAGCGCGGAGGTCCGCATTCAACAGGCTCAGTAGTGTTTCCGTAGCAGGAACCTCGGTCATGCATCCAACTCCTTCTTGAAGACGGCCGGGTTGCCCGCAACAAGCACATTCGCTGGCACGTCGCGTGTAACCACCGCTCCCGCACCAATGATCGAGCCGGCACCGATCGAAACGCCGGGGAGAATAACCGCGTTCGCCCCAATCCAGACCCCATCACCAACATGCACGTCACTGGCGGTAACCTTGCCCGCGCGCGCGTCGGCGCTATCGACAACGTGAGACGCCGTGATCAATGCGACGCCGTGGCCCACGGTTACACGACGGCCAAGGCGGATCGTCCCCGTTGCATCGAAGTAACAGCCACGGTTGATGAAGCAGCCCTGGCCAATGACGATGCGCCCACCCTCAAAGCGCCCGCCCCCCCGGATTCGAACACCACCGGCAGTCGATATCCCGAGAATGCCCAGCAGACGCGGACGAAGGCGACAGGAGATCGGATCATCGGGAAGCACCGCGCAGGCCATGTTTAACCCATGCACCACGCACTTATGGAGGATGCGCCAGATCATGATCCCAGCCTCTCATAGGCGTTGGAGTACCTCGAGAAGACCACGTCGCGCGCGTGCTGCTCAGAGACGTAGGCCGATGCGTTGAAGGCGATATTGTCCAGCATTGTCGGATCCGCAGTGACTGTCCTTACGATTTCAAGGAACTGCATGGGCGTGTCGAAGACGAGTGCAACGTGACGCCCCTCGACATCCAACCCCTCCAAGCCCAAAGAGGTTGTCACGGTTGGAACCCCGATCGCAAAGGCATCAACGATCTTTGTCTTGACTCCGGATCCGGAAAGAATGGGCGCCAAGTGCAGATCCGTTTCACGGAGCGCCTCATTCAAATCGTCAACGAAACCATGGAAGGTAATCCCCGGACGCGAAAGTTCATGGGCCACCCTCGCATCGATGCTTCCAATCACATCCAGCGAGTACTCAAACCCGGCGTCAACCAGCACAGGAAGAAGCGTGCCAACCACGTATCGCAGGGCCTGCAAGTTCTGCGGTGCCTTTAGGTTGCCCAGGAACGCGAAGCGAAGCGGCATGCCGCCTTGACGTAACCGTGGCGGCCGGACGCCACTGACGTCCGCAGACATCGGCGGCACAGAGTACAGGTTAGCCGCGCCCGTCCTCAGCCTGTGCCGCTCAGCCTCCAGCCCCGATACAAAGATGACGCTCGCGGCGGACGCGGTCACATCCAGCTCCATCTTTGCCAATCGTTTGGACTCGACAGCCAGAAGACGGGCTGCAAACACGTTGGCCAGCCATCCGGCTGCAGCCGGCAATCGCTCCCTGAAGGTTCCAAGCACGTCCGTCGCGCCTGAGGCCAGTTGCCTCTGATAACGGACGGAAAGCAGATCATCGATATCAAGGACGAGCGGCGTCGAGCGCCAATGCCGGACGTAGCTCCACAACCTGAGCATGTCCACAACAACAACATCTGGACCGAATTCGGCGATCTCCGAGGTGATCCAACGTGACTTGCCCTTGCCGAAGAAGGCCAGGCATTGAAGCGGCGCTGACAGCCCCAGGTGAAGGGCGCCACGCAGTACATCCACCACCCCCGGATAACTGGTGAAATGGAACGCCACCGAGGGGAACTCGCGCCGGTACCGCTCAACATCAACAGTCTCGCCCCGCCCCTTGAAACAGATGACCATCACTTCATCGAACCGATCAACCAGGTACTCGAGGTGCTGGCGCAGCATGCGCTCGCGGCCGCCGACCACAGGAAGGAACGGCCTGGTCATGAGAAAGACGGCCTTAGCCATGACGCACCATCCTTATGCCACGTGAAATGGTCAGTACTGCGGCAAGCGGGATCCACAGGAGCACGAAGGCAAATGAGCCAAACTGAAGGCAAGCGGCGCCCATGAGCACCAGCTGGAGAACCACCAGCTTTTCGGCCGGAGAACCGAAGCGCTTGATGAGGCCGAAATCCCGACGAACGCGGTTGAGCATGAAGATGAGATACGCCAGCCCCAGCAACCCGCCCATCACGTAGATGCCCACATACAGATTGCGCGGATCAGCCGAGACCGACGAGATGTCGCCCATGATCTCGAAATTTCGATACGCAACATGATTCAGCGGCAACCATGACATCGCGTCATTGAAACTGAACGGATACATCGCTGCGCCCATTCCGAACGGATATGAAAGCGAGACAAGGAATGCGTACACGGGATACATGATGCGCACAAAGACGGATCCGTCGAGGGACTCCAGCAGCGATGCCTCAACGGTCGACGCCTCGTCGAGCTTGATGATGCGTGTCAAGTAGTAAGGAAGGTCCCCTGAAGATGCGAGATTGGACACGATCAGCTTCACCGCATATGCCACTAACAAGGTACCTGCCCCGATGAGGAGCACTTGAAACAGGGTCCTGGTGAAGCTGCGCCCCATCAGAAGGCGGTATCCGATCAATCCGATGACCAGCGTCGCAAAGCCATAGAGAGAGAAAGTGGCGGCAAAAAGCATCAACCACATCCCGCGATAGATCCAGGACAAGCGGCCAAGCAGCGGGAATGCGAACACAAGATAGAGACTGGCCCAGGATGCCTCGGAGGTAAACAGCTGCACCCGCGACCCTGCATTTCCGCTCAGTGCAAGCGCCAATGCGTCGCGAAACACGCCACCAATACCCAGGTAGATGGCGACGATCTCGAAGATTCCATAGCACAGCACGATTTTCAGCACGGAACGAAGAATGTTCAGGTACTGATCGATAGAGACGAACCTGAAGTAGTAGCGGAAACCAAGAAAGGCGGCCAGCCCCGCTAGAACAGGCAGAATTCCTCTCAGGACGCGATCCACGCCAATGTCCTTCACGCCCAGGAAGATGAAACTGACCAGGACCACGTAGAGCACAAAACAGATTGTCGCCACGTCGGCGCGCTCAATCCTTCCACGCGAACCGAAGAAGAAGACGATGCCAAGCAGTGCTGCCGGGATGAGCGACGGCGGGCTGTAACTGACAGGGACGAACGACATCTTGAAAACGGGCAACAGAACTATCGCCAGAAGACCAAGCCAGCTGACAAACCTGATCCTGATCATCGAAGCCCCTCAATGGCCGCGACGAACCTGCGCGATGTCCCCGCGTATCCGTACTGCTCGCGCAAAGACTGGACGGCAGCGAGTCGGGGCAATTCGGCGATCGCAGCCATGGCCTCGGTTGACGCTATTGCCACTGCGGCCTTATCGCATCGATCAAGTGCGTCAAGATCGGACGAGAAGAAGTCGGCTGCGTCCTGAAGCACTTCTTTGGCCCCACTCCAACGCGTGCTGATCACCCTTCCGCCGACAGCCATCGCCTCAACGGGTACATTGGCGAATCCCTCCCACAAGGAAGTGACAAGCACGAGATCGGCCTGGCGGAAGTACGGAAGGGGGTTGTCCACCGCTCCGAGGAACACCACTCGATCCGATACCCCACTCATTTCAGCACGCGCCTCCAGAGACTCTCTCAAGCTGCCGTCACCAATGAACACCAGTACGCCCTTGTAACCCAGCTTCGCCATTCCGGCGAAAACAGCAATGGCGATGTGCTGCCCCTTCTGTTCATTCAATCGACCGCATGACACAACGTACGGCCCGGATATCGCCGAAACTGGCGGAGCAAGGGACTGCTCATCCAGCTGCGAAAAATCGTATCCATTGGGGATGTAAAGTGTCTTCTTCGGCGACACGTTGAAGAGAACCGGGGCGCGTTCGGCAGCAACTGGGGAATTGCAGTGATAGAGATCACTCCCGCGGTACATCCAACCACACAAACTCCGCACCAGGCGCTTTCGCCAGCCGGCAGCAAGATCCCGCGAAGGATCCTGTCGCTCGGAAACGACGAGCTTGAAGTCAAGCCCGAACTTCTTCGCCATCAACGCGACGATACTCGGACCGTACGACATCGAAACAACTGCATCGAAGCGTTCATTCCGCATCAGCCTGCGGAATCGAAGCACAGCCACCAGGATACCCATGGCGCGGCGAAGGTCATAATCCCACCGCGCATTGGCCTGGAACTCCCGCACCAGCGGAAGGCCGAGGGAATAGTCCGCCTCTCCACCCTCTTCCGCAGGCTCATAGGACAGGATGCTCACATTGGAGACGCCGTCAGCCAGCATCTCCCTAAGGCGAAGGGTGGATGCCTTGATCCCACCCGCGTGGACATCCGTAGTGAAGATCAGGACGTTGAGGGACGAAACCGGGTTCTCCACGCAATCCGTCTGTTCGCCTACACGATCAGGATCGCTGCGCATCTCATCTCCACCTCTTTCCTGCGAGCTCACGAATGGCCCAACCATTGCTTGGGCCCGCCTACACCAAGCGAGCGATAGCCACAAAGAATGACGAGCACGATCATCACCATTCCCAACATCTGGACAACAGGCCCTGCATACACAGCAAGGCAGTAGGACGCAGCCAGGGCAACGAAGGTGACCAGGAAGATCCTTGACAACTTGGCCCACGGAAGCTTCATTGACAGCTTGGAGGCCGCGAGCCAGGCAGCCAGAATGACACCCACGGTCAAGGCAAGCAGCAAGGCGATCAGGATGCTGACCAGACCGATGGATTGGGTCGCGTACAGACCAACGCATCCGAGCACGAAGAGGATCAGCGCCAATGCGCTGGTAGCTACCGAGTAGACCGTCTTGCCCCCGATGGCGAACAATGCATCGAGTCCATAGCTCTTCAAGCAAACAAGCACGACTGAGATGACCGCGAGAAGCGACACCTTCGAGTAGGAATCAAGGAATGCAGGTGGCACGAAATACGTCACCATTACACGATTCGCATAGAGCAGAACAACCATGGCGGCAGAGAAGAGCGCCACCACATTGACCAAGTGGCCGGCCATGTGACGCCTGCCTTCCACCGGATCAAGATTGACGCGACCAATTACCGGCTGGAGCAGCACCAGATTGATCGCCGTTCCGAGCGCCATCAGGATCTTCTGTGCAATATCCACTGCCAGCAAGGCGCCTGCCGACTCAGCTCCACCTGCGTAGTGCACCATCGCGTATCTCGCGGCGAGTGGCAGCGCAAACGAGATCATCCCTGCGGCAGCAGCGAACAATCCAAACTTCATCAGGAAGATCACGCTCGATCGCGCGGGCCACCGAAGTGAGCGCGGGCATGATCCGGCGAACAGCGAGGCAACCAGGAAGGAAATGATCAGGCCCGCAAGTGCGAACCTGCCATCAGAGAACGTCGACGCCGCGGCAAGCGTAAGGATGAATGACAGGATGCTTCGCGCCATCCAGGTAATGGAGAAGCGAACATTGCGAAAGCTGGCCCTCAGGCTGGCCTGCTGACCATCGAATGCCCCTTGAGCACATGCGTAGAAGAGGATGAAGCCCGCAGTGAAGATTGCCCCCCCAGCATCGCCAGTTACCAGAAGCAGCACCGCCAGGACTACCGCCACACCCAGAACGCCCAGGTAAAGTGCGCCAAGGGCTTCAGGCAACTGCCGTGGATCGCGGGAGTCACTTGTGGAATAACGGACCACGCCAATCCGCAGCCATTCGAAAAGAACAGCAGCCGCAAGCTGACCCGACGCCCACATCATCGCAAAACGCGTGTACTCCTCCGGGACCAGCAGCCTCGGTATCACGAACTGGATACCAAGACTCGCCAGGTTGGCGAGGACCAGCGAGACCAGCATCAACATCGATGTTCCGGCTCGCACCCTTCCAGCAGCTACCTGCATCAGTCGACCCCGAACTGATCGCGACTGTATGTCTTGCCTGCCACATCGTCTAGATCAGGGTGGCGTCGATTGGCAATGATCACGTCAGCAGTGCGCTTGAATTCACCCAGGTCCCGGCACACTCTGGACCGGAAAAACTCATCGGCGACGATGGTGGGCTCATAGACAATCACCTCAACGCCTTTAGCCTTGATTCGCTTCATAACGCCCTGGATGCTGGACGAACGGAAGTTGTCCGACCCGGCCTTCATCGCCAGACGGTAGATGCCCACCACCCTGGGATTGGAGCGAAGTACTTCCGCAGCAATGAAGTCCTTGCGGGTCGAGTTGGACGCCACGATGGCCTGGATGAGATTCTGTGGAACGTCGCGATAGTTCGCCAGCAACTGTCGCGTGTCCTTTGGCAAGCAGTAGCCTCCATAGCCACAGGAGGGATTGTTGTAGTGCTCTCCAATCCGGGGATCCAGGCACACACCATCAATGATCTGACGCGCATCCAAACCATGGCAGGCCGCATAGGTATCCAGCTCATTGAAGTAGGACACGCGCATCGCCAGATATGTGTTCGCAAACAGCTTGATGGCCTCTGCCTCAGCTGCTCCGCAGAAGACAACGGGAACGTTGTCCGTCGCAGCCCCCTGCAAAAGAAGTGACGCAAACTCCGTGGCCTGCGCCGAACTCTCACCCACGATGATGCGGCTGGGGTAGAGGTTGTCGTGCAGGGCGCGACCCTCGCGAAGAAACTCCGGCGAGAAGATGATCTTCACGCCTGCATGCTCAGCACGGACACGATCGGTAAACCCCACGGGTACGGTGGACTTTACGATCAGCGTCGCGGACGGATTGATCTCCAGCACATCACGGATGACTTCCTCGACCGAGCTCGTGTCGAAGAAGTTCGTATCCGGATCGTAGTCCGTCGGCGTTGCAATAATGACGAGCCTGGCGCCGGCATAAGCCGATTCCTTATCCACGGTCGCGCGGAGATCCAAGGTCCCTCGGTCCAGAAAGCCCTGGATATCAACGTCTTCGATGGGCGAACGGCGCTTGTTGATCGCCTCCACCTTTGCCGCGTCCACATCCAGTGCGACGACAGAATTGTGCTGAGCAAGAAGCACAGCATTGGCCAGGCCGACGTACCCCATCCCTGCAACCGCGATCTTCATATCCAATGCTCCCTACTCCACCCAAGCACCGCTCAAGCTCAGCGCGCAGGCAGCATTCATTCCCTTATCGAAACAACAGCACCTCGTCATGAACGACTACGGAGCCGAACATCACGGCTCCGCATCCATCTTCAGCCGAAGTCAGGTTGAAGACTTGTACTCGTAGTAGCCATAGCTGTAATAGCCCGTAGCACGACGCTGCACAGCGTTGAAGATCGCCCCCTTGATTCGAACGTTGTTTTGCTCAAAACGATGCTTGGCTAGCGCCAACTCCTTCGCCTGATTTAGTCCAAATCTCGCCACCATCAGACACGTGCCGGCGTGATGCGCAATGATTGCCGCGTCGGTCACAGCAAGAATCGGCGGCGTATCGACAATTACCAGATCGTACTGCGGCGACAGTGCCTCAAGAAGCTGCGTGAAGTTGGCGTGCATCAACAACTCGGACGGGTTCGGCGGAACTTCACCACGGGTAATGAAACTAAGGCTGTCGATGCCCGGCAGCGTCCGCACGACCTGCGCCAGATCTGCCTTGCCCACCAGAAGATCAGAGAGGCCAGGCGACTGCACTGCACCCAACGCCTTATGCAGGGTGCCCTTTCGCATGTCTGCGTCGATGATGAGGACGCGCTGACCCGCCTGCGCGATCACTGCGGCGAGATTGGAGGAGACGAACGTCTTGCCTGCGTTCGGGCTGGCGCCCGAGATCAGGACAATGTTGTTCTTTGCCTCCAGGCGGGCGAAGTGCAGGCTGGTTCGCAGGCTACGCACGGCTTCGATCGCAAGATCCGCAGGATCCTTGATGGCCAGCAGGTGAAGCTTGCCATCGGCGCGGAACTTGCCCCGCACCGAGTCGCTCTGCTGCTGCGCACTTACCGGGATCGACGCGTAGACGGGCAATCCCAGCTCCTCGATCTGCGCCGGATCCTCGACGCCTCGGTTGAGCATCTGCCTCATGAGTACAAAGGCAATCGATAGGAAGCCACCGAGCAGGGTGCCAACAAGAACAACCAGTGCCTTTCTGGGCTTCACCGGTGTTGATGCATCCACCTCGGCCGCATCGACGATGCGCACATTGCCCACCGTGCCAGCGCGCGCGACATCCAGCTGCTGCGCCTGATTCAGCATGCCGGTATACATTTCATTGCTGACCTGAAGGTCGCGCGTCAGCCGCAGCAGCTCCTGCTGCGCTTCAGGCAACTGCTTCACCTGCCCCTGGAATCCGCTCTTCCGGCCCTCCAGCTCTCCAATCTGCCGCATCAGCGCCTGGTACGCCGGATGATCGCGCGTGAACTTGCGATCCATCTCCGCCTGCTGCAGGCGCAGCTGCTGGATGCTGGTTTCCACAGCAACCTCCTGATCCAGCAGTCCCTTGGTCTGCAGGCTCAGATCCACGGAGTTGGCGCGCGTCTGGTAGGCACTCAGCGCCTTCTGCGCGGCGTCCACCTGATTGCGCACGTTGGGCAACTGCTCCTTCACGAAGGTCAGCTGGGCAGAGGCCTCGGCCGAGTTTCGTTCCACGTTCTGCCGCACATAGGCCTGGGCGACCTGCTGCAGGAAACGCTGTGCAAGATCAGGATCCGCATTCTCATAGGCCAGCGTCAGGATACCTGACTCCTTGCCCGACTCACTTACAGCAACCTTCTTCTGCAGCTCTCCCACCACCGTGAGGTGGCGCTGGCGGGTCACTTCAAAGCGCATGCCCGGATGCGCGCGCATCTCCGCAACCTGCGCGGTCACCCCCTTGCCGCTGGCGACCTCTCCGACCTTCCCCTTCAACAGAAGATTGTCGTCTTCGTCGAACAGTTCATAGCTGCTGTTCTCGCCGACAACCAGAGTCATCGGTCGCGCCAACAGCGCGCGCGGCACATCCAGCTGGAAGATCTCCAGCGTCTCGCCGCCCCAGCCGAAACGGCTCATGCCAAAGCGCACATCAGCCAGAGCGTCCGGATCTGCACGCTCTGCCTTGCGCGCAAAGTAGCCCCCCAGGAGCGGGAAGCGGTTGGGCTCGATGGTGATATCCAGCTTCAGCGCATCGACTGCGCTGCCGACCACCGAACGAGAAGTGATGAGCGCGATTTCGGTTGTCGCCTCCGCCGTGCCCCCTCCGATGCCGAGCGACTGACTGATATCAGAGAGCCCTGGCAGACTCGGCACCTTGGATTCAACCTGCACGATCGCATCGGCACGATAGATGGGCGTCGCCAACAAGGCATAGGCAACCGCGATGACGAAGAACGTCCCCGTAATTCCGGCAATCCACCATCTGTGGTCAACCAGCGTGCCGAGCAACTGCCGCAGGTCGATTTCATCGGCATCATCCTGCGCCGGACTGCGAGTATCGGTGGTCATCAGTAAGAACTCTTCAATTGGATGTAGGTGCGGTCAGGGATGAGAGGTCAGCACTACAGATGACGCGCCCAACTCTCCACGCCTTCAGCCATCAGCGTGTAGACATGCTCGAACGCGGGACGCTGCTGGCGGTACGGATCGGGGATCTCCCGATCCTGCTGCCACTTGCCCAGCAGGAAGGTCTTGCCCGACGCCTGCGGCGCAATCTCGGCGATGCGGCGTACGTGCTTGCGCTCCATGGTCAGCACCAGATCGGCGGCGCCGAGGATGGCGTCATCGATCTGGCGGGCGCGGTGGGCCAACCCATCCATGCCCCGCTCCGCCAGCAGCTCCTGCGCGGTGGCATCGATACCGTGCCCCACCAGCGCGCCCAGGCCCGCCGAAGACACCTGGATGCCCCTGCCGGCCACGGCCTGCCTGAGCATGACTTCAGCCGAAGGGCTGCGGCAGATGTTGCCTACACATACAAAAAGAACGTTCTTGAACACTGACCTGGATCCTGTGGCATTCCTTGCGGCGCGCGCGACCAGAACAAGCATCGGGCCGGCGGCAGCCGCACAGGATACCTTACAAGCGCATTACAGGCGATGAAATCGCCAACAGATTCATGGAATTACGTCGCAGTTCCGCACATCGGCCAGCTCAATACGCCGACTTCTGGCCCAGCACCTTCAGCACGGTCAGCGCGATGATCCGCACGTCCAGCGTCGGGCTCCAGCGTCGGATGTAGTCGATGTCGTACTGCACGCGCTTCTTCATCGAGCGCAGCTCGGGGGTCTCGCCACGCAGCCCGTGCACCTGCGCCCAGCCGGTGATGCCCGGCTTGACGTAGTGGCGATGCATGTAGCGCTCGATCACCCGCTCGTAGTGGTTGTTGTGCTGGATCGCGTGCGGCCGCGGCCCCACCACCGACATGTTGCCGCCCAGCACATTGAAGAACTGCGGCAGCTCATCCAGGCTGCTGCGGCGCAGGAACGCACCGAACCGGGTAACCCGCGGATCGCCGCGCGTGGCCTGGGTCAACTGCCCCACGCCCTCTTCATGCACGCGCATGGAGCGGAACTTGAGCATCCAGAATTCCTTGCCACCCAACCCATGACGCCGCTGCCGGAACAACACCGGGCCCGGCGAACTGAGCTTCACCCCCAGTGCCAGCACCACGAACAGCGGCGACAACAGAACCACGGCGACGCCGGCCACCAGGATGTCCTCGACGCGCTTGAACAACCGGAAGCGATGGTCGGCCAGGCCCTGGCGAACGCCGATCATCGGCACATCGCCCACCTGATGCACCCCCGGATTCAACGCCCCCAGACCGGTGGTATCGGGGATCAGGCGCACAGGCACGGGAAAGCGCTCGATCTGCTTGAGCATGTCCTTGATCGGCCCGGTGTCGCCCATCGGCATCGATACCCAGACCTGGTCGAACTCACCCCGGTGCAGATCCATGTACTGCGGAACGTCACCCAGGGCGCCCAAGCGACGCGGCGCGTCACCGCCCCGGCGGGTGGCGATGTCGCCGGCACTGGCAAAATAGCCGACCACTTCCTTGCCCAGCTCGGGCTTGCCGCGCAGCAGGCGGTGCAGCCTGAGGGCCGGCGCCCGCAGGCCCACCAGCAACACGCGCTCCCGATCCAGGCCACGCGAACGCAGCCGGTGCAACTGCACCCGCAACAGCACGCGCACGGTCGCCATCGAGGCCAGCCCGGTGAAATACCAGCTCACCAGCCATTGCACCGGCACCGAGTCACCCAGGCCGACCAGCACCGCGTACAGCGAGAACAGGGCGAACGTGCTGGACCAGGCCAGCAGGAGCAACCACAGGTCGGCGAGCAGACCGCGCATGCGCCAGTTGCGATAGACCGGAGCAATGGAGAAGCAGACGATGGCGCTGAGAATCACCGCGCCGAACACGATGCGCTGCGAGGGATTGGGCGCCCCAGTGGCGTAGCACAGCAGGTGCGAGAGCACCGCCATGCCCGGCAGCAGCAACAGATCACCCAGGCGCAGCCCCAGTTCCAGGGCCGCCCGGGCCTCGACCCGGCGGCGACCCGCCCGGGCCCGCTCTGCGGGAAGGTCTTCTACGGATCCATGTAGCAAAGCACTTCTCCATGTCTACCCGACCCGACAGCGAGCGGCTCGCTGTCGCGCGCGGGACTCCCCAGCCCGCACGGAGATGTCGAGGTTGTGTCAATTAAATGTGCGAGGATTGTGAATGATGTCACGCGCAAAAGATAGGAACCCGGTCACTCAATGGCGACCACTTTCCGCCTCGCACAGGCCTAAGTAATTAGAACCATTACTATTTTTGTTTGTTTCGGAGGGTGTCGACATGCGTCACCTTGCGTCACAAACCGTCAACTCATCTTCACATGACGCCAACCGCTTGACGCCCCGGGCCGCCGCCCCCTGCCCTGCACCGCACCAAAGCCCCACCACCACCCTCTGCTACCATCGGCGGTTCTGTTCATCGCGTCCCCCACCTGCCCGCGATGGCGCCAAAACAACGTAACGAAACACAGGAGTCTGCATGTCTTCCGAGCTGCTCAAGTCCCTTGGCCTGGACGCGATCAACGCTGGCACGTACCTGGGCAACGGGGAGTGGTCGAGCGCGACCAGCGGTGAGCTGATCACCCCGGTCAACCCGACCACCGGCGAGCCGATCGCGCAGGTCCGCGCGACCACCGAGGCCGAGTACGAGACCGTCGTCGCCCGCGCCCAGGAAGCCTTCAAGATCTGGCGTACCACGCCAGCCCCGCGCCGCGGCGAAGCCGTGCGCCTGTGCGGCGAAGCGCTGCGCAGGCACAAGGACGCCCTGGGTTCGCTGGTTGCCCTGGAAATGGGCAAGAGCAAGCCGGAAGGCGATGGCGAAGTGCAGGAGATGATCGACATCGCCGATTTCGCCGTGGGCCAGAGCCGCATGCTGTACGGCTACACCATGCATTCCGAGCGCCCCGGCCACCGCATGTACGAGCAGTACCACCCGTTGGGCCTGGTCGGCATCATCTCGGCCTTCAACTTCCCGGTCGCGGTGTGGAGCTGGAACTCGTTCCTGGCCGCCATCTGTGGCGACGTCTGCATCTGGAAGCCGTCCAACAAGACCCCGCTGACCGCCATCGCCTCGCTGAAGATCTGCAACGACGCCCTGCGCGAAGCCGGCTTCCCGGACATCTTCTTCCTGATCAACGATGCCGGCACCGCGCTGTCGGAAAAGATGGTCGATGACCGCCGCGTACCGCTGATCAGCTTCACCGGCTCGACCCAGGTCGGTCGCACCGTCAACGAGAAGGTGGCACGCCGCCTGGGCCGCTGCCTGCTGGAGCTCGGCGGCAACAACGCCATCATCCTGGACGAAACCGCCGACCTGAAGCTGGCCGTGCCGGGCATCGTGTTCGGTGCGGTCGGCACCGCCGGCCAACGCTGCACCACCACCCGCCGCCTGATCGTGCACCGCTCGATCTACGCCGATGTGCTGGCTACGCTGGTCAAGGCCTACAAGCAGGTGGAAGGCAAGATCGGCGACCCGACCGATGCCGCCAACCTGATGGGCCCGCTGAACAGCGAAGGCGCCGTGCAGCAGTTCCTCGATGCGATCGCCCAGGCCAAGGCCGCCGGCGGCACCATCGAAACCGGCGGTACCCGCATCGACCGCGCTGGCAACTTCGTGCTGCCGGCCATCGTCTCCGGCCTGAAGAACAGCGACGCGGTGGTCCAGCACGAGACTTTCGCACCGATCCTGTACGTGATGCCGTACGACACCCTCGACGAAGCCATCGACATGCAGAACGGCGTGCCGCAGGGCCTGTCGTCCTCGATCTTCACCCAGAACCTGAAGACGGCCGAGAAGTTCCTGTCGGCGGCCGGCAGCGACTGTGGCATCGCCAACATCAACATCGGCACGTCCGGTGCGGAGATCGGCGGCGCCTTCGGTGGCGAGAAGGACACCGGCGGTGGCCGCGAGTCCGGTTCGGACGCCTGGAAGGTCTACATGCGCCGCCAGACCAACACCATCAACTATTCGGATTCGCTGCCGCTGGCGCAGGGCATCAAGTTCGACCTGTGATGGCAAACGACGCGGACACGCCCATGGGTCAGAGCCCCTCCGGGGATCTGACCCCAGCGAAGGGTCGGATCCCCGCAGGGGCTCCGATCCTCGATTTCAGCGGCCGCCGCGTGCTCATCGCCGGCGGCAGCAAGGGCATCGGTCGTGAAATGGCACTGGCCTTTGCCAGCGCCGGTGCGCAGGTTTCAGCCTGCGCACGCGGCCAAGCCGGCCTGGATGCACTGCGCGCCGACGCGCAGGCGCAGGGCTCGCCCCTGCACACGTTCGCCACCGATCTGGCCGACCTCGGCCAGATCCAGGCGTGGCTGCAGGCCGCCGCCGATGCGCTCGGCGGCATCGACGTGCTGGTAAACAACGCGACCGGCTACGGCATGGCCGACGACGAGGACGGCTGGGCCGCGAGCCTGCAGATCGACCTGATGGCGGCCGTTCGGGCCTCGCGCCTGGCCCTGCCCTGGTTGCGTGCGTCCAGTGACGCCTGCATCCTCAATCTGTCGTCGATCGCCGCACAGCAGCCGCGCCCCGGTGGCGCGCCGTACGCCGCGGCCAAGGCCGCGCTGTCGCACTACACCACCTCGCAGGCGCTCGCCCTGGCCAAGGACCGCATCCGGGTCAACGCCATCGCACCGGGCTCGATCGCGTTCGATGACGGCCTGTGGGACCGCCGCCGCACCGAAGATCCCGCGCTGTACCACGGCACCCTGGCGAAGATTCCGTTCGGCCGCTTCGGCCACCCGCGCGAGATCGCCGACGCCGCCCTGTTCCTGTGCTCGCCGCTGGCGCGCTGGGTCACCGGCCATGTGCTCAACGTCGATGGCGGCCAAGTGTTGACGGGCTGATACCGCTCCCGGTAGCTGCCAACCTTGGTTGGCATGCCGCTCGTCGGCCAAGGTCGACGCCTACCCTGCTGAATTGCCCTTCGTCGACCAAGGTCGACGCCTACCGGGGCTGGCACCTCGTTTGTCGACCAGGGTCCACGCCTGCCATCGCATCCGCCGGGCATGGGATTGCCCGGTCAGAGGCACTATCATGTGCACACTGCCAAGGAGGACCCCGATGAGCGTGGCACCCCGACAGACAAGTGCCCTGGCCGTAGTGAGCCTGGTCGCCGGCATCGCCAGCTGGACCGTCCTGCCGTTCGTAGCCAGCATCGTGGCCATCGTCACCGGGCACATGGCCCGCGCCGAGATCCGCCGCCGTCCGCACGACCTTGACGGTGACGGCCTGGCCGTCACCGGCCTGGTGCTGGGCTGGCTGATGGTCGGCGCGGTGATCGCCGCAATCGTGGTCTTCATCCTGTTCTTCGGCGGCCTGGCCTGGCTCGCTGCGATGTCGAACGGATCGTCATGACCCCTTCCGACAGCACTGAACGCTTCAGCAGCCGCGTCGCCGACTACGTCCGTTACCGGCCTGACTACCCGCCCGCCCTGCTGGAGTGGCTGCATGGCCCGATGGGCGTCAGCGACCAGGTCCAGGTGGCCGACATCGGCGCTGGCACCGGCATCTCCAGCCGCCTGTTCCTGGCCAGCGGCCATCCGGTGGTCGCCGTTGAGCCGAACGCGGCCATGCGCGCCGCCGCCGAAGCATGGCTGGTACCGCACTATCGGCAGTTCCGTGCCGTCGACGGCCGCGCCGAAGCCACCGGCCTGGACGCTGCCAGCGTTGATCTGGTCAGCGTCGCCCAGGCCTTCCACTGGTTCGACACCGTGGCCGTGCGCGCCGAATGGCGGCGTATCCTGCGTCCCGGCGGCCAGGCACTGATCTACTGGAATTCGCGCCTGCTCGATGCCAGCCCGTTCCTGGTCGGCTACGAGCAGCTGCTGCTGGAGTTCGGCACTGACTACAGCGCGGTGGCCGAGCGCTACCAGGACGATGCCACGATGCGGGCATGGTTCGGGAGGGGGCTACGCGGCATGGTGCAGCTGCCGAACGTGCAGTACCTGGATCTGGACGCCCTGCGCGGGCGGCTGCTGTCTTCTTCCTACGCACCGCAGGCCGGCCATCCGCGGCACGCGCCGATGATCGCCGCGCTGCAGGACCTGTTCGCCGCCCACGCGGTCGACGGCCAGGTCGCTTTTGAATATCAAACCCGAGCCTTCCTCGGCACGCTGGACTGAATCGACGCATGTATTCGCTTGCCCGCCCCTTCCTGTTCTCGCTCGATGCCGAGCGCGCCCACGGCCTTGGCCTGTCCACACTGGACCTGGCCTACCGCACCGGCACCACGCCGCTGCTGGCCGCACGCATCGCGCCGATGCCCAGCACGGTGTTCGGGCTGACGTTCCCCAACCCGGTCGGCCTGGCCGCCGGCCTGGACAAGAACGGCGAGCACATCGATGCATTGTTCGCGCTCGGCTTCGGCTTCGTCGAAATCGGCACCATCACCCCGCGCCCGCAGGCCGGCAATCCGCAGCCGCGCCTGTTCCGCCTGCCGGAACACAACGCGATCATCAACCGCATGGGCTTCAACAATGCCGGCGTGGACGCGCTGGTGCGCAACGTCGAGCGCGCGCGCAACCGCCGCGGCCTGCTCGGCATCAACATCGGCAAGAACAAGGACACCCCGAACGAACAGGCCGTGGACGATTACATCGCCTGCCTGGACAAGGTGTACCCGCTGGCCGACTACATCACCGTCAACATTTCCTCGCCCAACACCGCCGGCCTGCGCGAACTGCAGGAAGAGACCGCGCTGCGCCAGCTGGTGAGCCAGCTGCGTGACCGCCAGGAAGACCTCGCCGCGCGGCACGGCCGTCGCGTGCCGATGCTGGTGAAGGTGGCGCCGGACCTGAGCGAGCGCGACATCGATGCCGCCGCGCGCGTGCTGGGCGAGCTGCAGGTGGACGGCGTGATCGCCACCAACACCACCATCGACCACAGCAAGGTGGCCGGCGACCCGCTGGCCAACGAAGCCGGCGGCCTGTCCGGCGCACCGGTGCTGGAGCAGTCCACGCTGGTACTGCGCCGGCTGCGTGCGCGCCTGCCCGAAGCGGTGCCGCTGGTGGGTGTCGGCGGCATTCTGTCCGGTGCCGATGCGGTGGCCAAGATGGCCGCCGGTGCCTCGCTCGTGCAGGTCTACAGCGGCCTGATTTTCCGCGGCCCGGCCCTGGTCTCGGACTGCGTGGAGGCGATCCGCCGCCGTCGCGAGGCGCCCAGCCGTGGCGCGGTGGCGCCGCTGTGAGCGCGCCCATGGATACCGTCGACGGCAACGCCCCGCTGCGCTGGACGCTCACCCGCAATGCCCCGTTGCAGGCGCTCAATACCTTCCATGTGCAGGCCAGCGCCGCGCAGCTGCTGGAACTGCACGATCCCGCACTGCTGCCGGAGGTGCTGGCACTGCCGGAGGTGGCCAGCGGCCCGCTGCTGGTGCTGGGCAGCGGCAGCAACGTGCTGATCGCCGAAGATCTTCCCGGCACCGTGCTGGTGTTCGCCAACCGTGACATCAGTTTCCTTGAACACCGCGCCGACCATGCCGTGATCCGCGCCGGCGCCGGCGTGCCGTGGCATGGCCTGGTGATGTGGTCGCTGCAGGAAGGCCTGTCCGGCCTGGAGAATCTGGCGTTGATTCCCGGCACCGCCGGCGCCGCGCCAATCCAGAACATCGGTGCCTACGGCGCGCAGGTCGGCGAGTTCATCCAGGCCGTTGAAGCCTGGGACTGCCAGGAACAGGCCTGGGTGCGGCTGGACAACGAACAGTGTGGTTTCGCCTACCGCGACAGCGTGTTCAAGCAGCAGATGGACCGCTACTTGATCACCGCCATCGAGCTGAAGCTGCCGTTGCTGCATGACCTGCGCATGGACTACGCCGGTATCCGCGAGGAACTGCAGGCGCAGGGCGTGGAGCTGCCCAGCGCCGTGGACGTGGCCAATGCGGTGATCGCGATCCGCCGCCGCAAGCTGCCCGACCCGGATGTACTGGGCAACGCCGGCAGCTTCTTCAAGAACCCGGTGCTGCCGCTGGAGCAGGTGGACGTATTGCTGCAGCATTTCCCTGAGTTGCCGGTGTTCCCGGCCGACCAGGAGGGCAAGCGCAAGGTTTCGGCGGCGTGGATGATCGAGTCCTGCGGCTGGAAGGGCTTCCGCGAAGGCGATGCCGGCGTGGCGCCGAGCCATGCGCTGGTGCTGGTCAACCACGGCAACGCCACCGGCGCCGAGCTGCTGGCACTGGCGCGCCGCATTTCGGCCTCGGTGCTGGAGAAATTCGGCGTACCGATCGAACCGGAGCCCCGCCTGCTCGGCGCACAGTGGTGAACAGCCCCACCCTCTCCCCCGGCGCCACCCCGATGCGGGCGGCGCTGCTGATGCTCGGCAGCACGATGGCCTTCGGCCTGATGGCGGTGGCGATCCGCTATGCCACCCGCTACGTACCGACCCAGGAAGTGGCGTTCTTCCGCAACGCCTTCGGCCTGCTTGCGCTGCTGCCGATGCTGCTGCGACCGGGCCGCGCGCCATGGAAGACCCAGCAGCTGCCGCGCTATTTCGTGCGCAGTGCGATCGGCCTGGCGTCGATGCTGTGCGCGTTCTGGGCGCTGGGCCACCTGCCGCTGGCGCAGGCGGTCTCACTCTCGTACTCCACGCCGCTGTTCGTCACCATTGCCGCGGTGCTGTGGCTGGGCGAAACCGTGCGCGTGCGCCGCTGGGCGGCGGTGGTGGTCGGCTTCATCGGCGTGCTGGTGATCGTCCGCCCTGGCACCGCTGGCTTCACCGCCGGCAGCCTGGTTGCGGTGTGCGCGGCCGTGCTCAGCTCGCTGGTGGCGATCCAGATCAAGCAGCTGACCCGCATCGACAGCGCCGACACCGTGGTGCTCTACACCTATGTGTTCTGGGTGCCGTTGTCGCTGGTTCCGGCGCTGTTCGTCTGGGTCTGGCCCACCGGCCTGGCCTGGTTGTGGCTGCTGGCCACCGGCGTGCTCGGTACCCTGGGCCAGCTCTTGTGGACCCGCGCTCTGCGCCTGGGCGAAGTTTCAGCGCTGACGCCGATCAGCTTCCTGCAACTTCCGCTGGTGACCCTGTGCGGCTGGCTGCTGTTCAATGAAACCGTCGATCGCTGGACGATCCTCGGTGCCGGCATCATCCTCGGCGCCAACGCCTATATCGCGCACCGCGAGGCTGTTCTGTCACGACGTGCCGCCAGCGCTGCGGCCTCAGCCGCCGCCAAACCGGCCGAGTAGACCGCGCCAAGCGTGGATAACAACCCTCCCGCCTGATCACGCCACCCACGCGTGGCGTGGATCTACAGCGCGCGATACGCGCGCTCGGCAGCATCAAACACATTGCCGGGAGCGAACTGCTCGCTGAGGAAATGCAGCGATTGCCGGCGCAGCTGTGGCGAACGATCCAGCGCGCCAGGCGCCAGCAGCACCTGCTGGAATTCGATCAGGTCCTGCAGGATGCGCCCGTGGCGATACCAGGCGATCCAGCGCGGATCCCCCAGGTCGCCGCCATAGCCTTCGCCGAAGCCCGCCGGATTCTCGCGGCCCCAGCGCCCTCCAACGGCGGCACCGACGAACATCAGGTCACGTTCGCGCGGTGCCAGTGACAGGCCGTCCCAGTCGATCAGGTGCAGAGCGCCATCGTTGCCCATCAGCAGGTTGCCGGCGTGCAGATCGGTATGGCACAGGTGCAGGTCCACCGGAACGCCCTGCAGCGCACCGTACAGCTGCAGCGCGTGTGCGTGCAGCGCGGCGATGCGCACGTGCTGTTGCTCCCAGATGGAGACGAACGCGCGACTGAGCCCGTCCTGTGCAGCCGGCAGGCCATCCTCGGCCAGCCACCTGCCCACCGTTTCCAGCGCTGCGGGCTCCAGCTGCACGCGCGGCAATGCTCCCTGCAGCTCCGCAGGCAACCGCACCTCGTGCAGGCGCCGCAGCACCTGGCCCAACCGGTTCCACTGGGCGCGGCTCAAGGGCGCCTCGAAACCGGACTGACCCTCGATATAGGGAAACAGGGTGAACTGCAGGCCCCAGCGCTGAACCGAGGCGCCGCCGGTGAGTGCCGGCCATGGCGCCACGATCTCGTCGATGCCGGATGTGCCGCGCAGCCAATGCAGGCTGTCCCACACCGCGGGATCAACCTGGTAGGTACGGCATTTCAACCACCACTGGCCATGCCGCGCATCGACGCGGTACACGCTGGCGCCGGCGTCGGCGCCCACCGCGCGTGGCACCACTGCGGTTGCCGTGATGCCGTAGGACTGCTGTAGAACTTCGCCGAGATGCTGCGCCGACGCGAATGACATGAATGGAAGGGGAAAGTATTACCTGCGGCCACTATCGCAGATGCCCTCGCCGAGACACAGACATGTCCGTCACAACATCGCGCCGGGGCGAGCCGCAGGCTGGCCCGCGACGCGACGCATCAGCGCTTCCAGCGGGCCACGCGCAAACCGCCACGACCACAGCCACGCTGCGGCCGTTGCCAGCATCAGGAACAGCAGCGCCCACAACAGCACCGACGCCAACGAAGCGCTTCCGTCCAGCAGGCCCAGGCTTTCCAGCGTGCCCATGCCCAGCAGGATGTGACCGGCGTACAAGGTCAGGGTCATGCGCCCTGCGGCGGTGAACGGTTCTATCCAGTCACCCGGATAGCGATGCGTGAACAACAGGCAGGCGGCGATCAGCGAACACGCTGCACCGGCGCCGGTCAGCAGGTAGGCCGGGCCAGGAGGCATCGGCTGCGTTCCCAGCCACGCCTGCCAGGGCGTGGCCTGCGCCAGATGCTGCACGCCGTGGCCGGCACCGATCAGCAACAGCCCCAGCGCCAGCACTGCCCGCTGCACCCGGGGGAGCGACAACGGCAGGCGCGCCAGCAGCATGCCCAGCAGGAAGAAGCACAGCCACGGCAGCACCGGATGGAACCCATTGAACAGCAGGTTGCGCACCGCGCCGGGCCATTGCCAGAGGCCGGCGTACTCCAGCGTCCGCCAGTTCCAGCCCTCGCTGTAATCCCAGTGCAGCAGCGCCCAGAACGAGCACGCTGCCAGGACGACGATGCTGGCCAGCAACACCTTCGGCGACGCGCGCAGCCACAGCACCGCAAGCGCGAAATACACCGCGTAGAAGTGCAGGATGTCGGCCGGGAACAGGGTCAGGTTGAACAGGCCCAGCACCATCAGGACCATTGCGCGCCGCCAGGTCTGCATGCTCGCCGGCCGCCATTGCTGGCGCTGCGTGGCCAGTACCAGGCCCAGCCCTGCCAGGGTGACGAAGGTCGCCGAGGCCTTGCCCTCCAGCAGGTGGAAGACGCCGGCCAGCCAACCGTCACCATCGGCAGGAACGGCCATGGCCAACCGGAAGTTGACCAGCACCATGCCCGCCAGTGCCAGGTAACGCGCCAGATCCAACCCATGCATGCGCCGCTCGCCCCCACTCATGCGCGCGCGCCCAGCAGTGCCAGCAACTGGGCAGGGTCGAGCACGTCTCCCTGCGCGCCACCGGCCTGGAAAAGGCCCTGGCGCAGCGCATTGCTCTCGATGGCATCCAGCACGACCTGCGCCTGCAGCGCCGGTGCCAGCGCGGGCCGCCGGCGTTCGCGCTGTGCCATGCGCAGCAGTGCGTCGGCCAGCGCCTGCTGCACCTGCCGTCGATTGGCATTGAAGGCGGCGGCGACAGCCGGGGTCCGCGCACATTCGGCCAGGACCTCGACGGCGAGCGTCGCCCACTCCGGCTGCCGGCACAGCGCGTGGAAAGCCTGAAGGAAGGCCAGCACCTTTACACGTTCACCGTCGGCTGCGGCCAACCGCGCCAGCAGCGGCGCCAGCGCTTCGCTCTCGGTCTCGGCCACCGCAAGGATGATCGCCTCCTTGCCCGGGAAGTGATTGTAGAGATTGCCCAGGCTGACTCCGGCCGCCTGCGCGATGTCACGCATGCTGGTCTGGTGGAAACCCTTGGCCAGGAAGCACTGCAGGGCCGCCTGCAGGATCTGGGCGATGCGTTGCTGGTTGCGGTCGATGCGGTTCATGACGCCAATCATGAACGAACGTTCGTCCATTTCAAGGCACTGGGCTGGCGCCGGCAGGCCAGCGTTCAGCCCTTGCCACCTCAGAAGAACTCATCAAGCAAGCGGTAGAACGCCAGCCGCCGCTCATCGGCAACCAGGCCTTAGCGTTGAAAAAAGGGCGCCACCCACCGGGTGTCTTCGAAATTGTCGACCAGGCTGCGCGCAGCCAACGCCAGGTCCTGGTAGCGATCGGCCACGCCCAGCCGCCCGCAGTCGATGAACCCACTGAAGCGGCCGTTGGCCGCCATCAGGTTGGGCAGGCAGGCGTCGCCATGGCACACCACCCGGTCTTCGTGCTCCGGCCGGGTGGCGTGGAGTTCGGCGAACACCTGCTGCGGGCTCTGGCCGAGGCGTTCGTCATCGAAATCGCCGGCATCGACCAAGCCGCCCTCGATCCGCGCTGCGGCCGCCTGCAGGCGCGACGCAATGCGCTGGTCGAAGGGACAGGCGGCTACCGGCAGCGCATGCAGGCCGCGCAGGGCGTCGGCCAGCACTTCAACCAACCGCGGCGGCGCGAGCTCCGGCGACGACGCCAGATCGCGACCTGGCAACGCGCTCATCAGCAGCCAGTGGCGCCCTGCTTCCTTGACGTCGGCGATCACCGTCGGCGCGGGCTGGCCTTGTGCCCGCAGCCAGCGCAGGCGCGCGATCTCATCGCCAAGTTCGCTGAAGGCGTCGATCACTTCCGACTTCAGGAAGGCATCGGCCTGCCCGTGCCGATGCACGCGGGCAACCTCCGCGCGCGAAGCGCCGATCGATTGCCGTTCGATGCGGGCGTCGGCCAGGATCTGCCGCCACGCCTTCGGCAACGGCATGTCGCTCGGGGCGGAGTCGGTTTCATTCCTTTGCATGCGAAGATCCTGCGTCGGCGGGTGACACGGGCGATTGTCGCGCACTTCCAGCAGGCACTCGGCCGCGCTGAACCGGATCCTTACGCCGGCGCGCCGGGCGATGGACGAAACCCGGCGCGCCGTCCACAGTGCCCGGCGCCGCACAGGCGGTGTGCAGTGGCGTTCGCTGCAACTCCCCCATACAAGGAAGCAACATGAATTTGATGGTCATCGGCGCCAGCAGGGGTCTCGGTCGGGCGTTCGTGGAAGGACTGTGCAGTCCCGGCGATACCGTCATCGGTGTCTCCCGCAGCCGCCCGCGCGACCTGCACTGCCCGGACGGAATCACGCTGCAATGGATCGAGGCCGATCTGGCCCAGCCCACCACTGCCGCCGGCCAGATTGCCGCGCAGGCGCCGGCCGATCTGGACGTGCTGATCCACAACCTGGGAATCTGGGAAGAGAAGGCCTTCAGCGACGACTATGCCTTCCTCGATGAAAGCGATGCGGCACTCACGCAACTGGTCGACGTCAACATCACCGCCACGCTGTTGCTGTTGCAGCGCCTGTTGCCGCGCGTTCTGAACGCGCCGCGACCGCAGTTGGTGCTGACCGGCTCGACCTCGGCACTGCCGCGCAGTGGCCGTCCGGAAGTCGCGTTCGGCGCCTCGAAATTCGCGCTCAATGGCATCGCAGACGCATTGCGCGAAGGCTTCCGTGATCGCCGCCTGGCGGTGACCAGCCTGCAGCTGGGCTATCTCAATACCGACGATGCGCTGTCGGTGCCGGTGGCCGACGCGGCGGCACGTGGCGAAGGTGGACTGGTACCGGTGCACGATGTGGTGGCCATGGTGCGTGCGCTGCTGCACCTGTCGCCATCCGGCTTCGTGCGCGAGCTGGTGCTGCCGGCCATCGCCGACCCGCGCTACTGACCACGGCCGCCAGCGCCGCGCGGCCTCGGTGGCCGCACGCGCGGCCGTGGTTTACCCTGCTCTCACTGGCCGTCGGTCACAGGCGGGAACCGGCTATGAATTCGCTTTCACGGGTTGCGGCCCAGGTCCTGGACAGCGCCCTGCCCAGCCTGCCGCTGTACCTGCTGCAGGCCACCGCAGTGATCGGCATGATCGGCGTGCTGTTGATCGCCACCCGCCGTGCCGGCCATGCCATCGAAGCCCGCCGGCTGTACGTGGGCGTGGCACTGGGCCTGATCTACCTGTTCAACTCCTGGTTCGTGGCCCGCTATACCCAAGGGGTGGTCAAGCTCCACCTCGGCTTCGACATCCTGCTGATCAGTGGTCTGCTCGGCGGCTGGCGAGGCGGCCTGGCCTGCCTCGCCGGCAGCCTGATGGCACGCTACCAGTTCTCGGGTACGCAGTTCTTCCTGCCCGCCAGCCTCGAATCCACCCTGCACATGCTGGCCGGCATCTGGCTGCGCCGTCGCCTGCACCCGCGCATGCTCGGCGAACTCTCGCTGCGCATCCTCCTGCAAGCGTGGGGTGTGCGGATCGTGGCCACCGCCCTTGGCCTGGCGCTGGGCGTGGCGATGATCGGCGCCGGCCACCTGCCGGTGGAAGAACTGGCGATCCAGCGCCTGCTGGCGTTGCCACTGTCGCTGTTGATGCTCGGTGCGGTGTTCGCGCTGGTCTACAACGATGCGCAGATCGATGCGCAGCGTCAGCGCGAGCAGGCCTGGCTGCGTGTCGATCCGATCAGTGGGTTGCCGAACATGCGTGCACTGGGCGAGCGCCTGCAGCAGGTCTGGCGCGACAACGACGGCGTCGGCAAGGCCTGCCTGATCGTGGCGGAGATGGGGAATCTGCGCGACCTGCGCCTGCGCTATGGGCCTTTGCAGGACAATGGGCTGTGGCGACGCGACAACAGCGACGACGTGCGTCGGTTGCTGCCGCCGCTGCCAGCGGAGCGGCTGGAGATCTACCAGTTTGGCGACGCCGCGCTGGCGATCCTGATCCACGACCTGTCGCTGCCCGAGCTGCGCGTGCAGCCGCAGATTGCCGAACTGGCCTCCAACCTGGCTGACCGCGTCGCGCAGGACTGGCCGGGCTTCCGGCCCCTGTTCCGTTGCGCGGTGGTGGAACTGAAGCCCCCCGGGGATGCCGACGATGGCCACCTGCCGTTCCGCGCGATCACCCTGGCACTGAGCACGATCGAATCAGGCGTAGTGTTCTTCGATGATCCGATCCAGCGCGACAGCGAGATCGACGACCTGATCGAGAGTGCGCTCGAATACTGGCTGCAGCACGGCAACGCCCCGCTGTGCTACCAGCCCAAGCACCGCCTGCGCGATCGGCAGCTGGTGGGTGCCGAGGCCCTGCTGCGCATGCGCGATGGTGAAGGGCGTGCCATCGCACCGATGCGGGTGATCGCGCTGGTGCGCCGGCACGGCCGGCTGGCGGACCTGGAATGGGCCACGCTGCGCTCGGCGGTGCGCTTCCTGCAGCGCAGCCGGCAGGACGTCGCTGCGCTGACCATCGCCGTCAACGTCTCGGCCGAATCCCTGCGCCTGCCCGACTTCGGGCTGCGCCTGCAGGAACTGCTGCAGCTGCACGCCGTGGCCGGTGCGATGCTGCGGCTGGAGATCGTCGAGTGGACGGAGATCGTCGAGCGCGACGTCGTCGACGCCAACATCGCCCAGTTGCTTGCCGCCGGCGTGACGCTGTCGCTGGATGATTTCGGTGCCGGCTACTCGACGCTGATCCTGCTTTCGCAGCTGGCCATCGCCGAGGTCAAGATCGAGCAGTCGCTGATCGCCTCGCTGGCCGACGCTAAGTCGCAGTCGATTGTCCGCTTCATCGTCGAGGTCGCACACCGCTGCGGCGCAATCGTGGTGGCCGAGGGCACCGAAACGCTGGCGCAGGAACAGCAGCTGCGTGCGCTGGGGGTGGATGTCGGACAGGGCTACCTGTACTCGGCGGCGTTGCCGGCCGATGAGTTCCGCCGCTTCGCGGCCAACTAGACGGCGTAGAAGCCCAGGAACATCGCCACTGCCGACTCGGCCACGCGCGTGCGCTCGGCCGCACTCAACGGCGCCTGCCCCATCGTCACCTGCGGCCAGAACGCAAAACTCTTCACCAGCCCGTGCAGCTGGTGGCCGGCAAATTCCGGGTCGACCGCGCGCAGCCGACCATCGGCAATCGCAGCGCGGATCCAGGCACTCTCGCCGCTCTCCTTCTCGCTCATGCGGCAGACGATGGCCTGCGCGCGTTCGGGGGAATGGATGATCTCGGCCATCGCCACCCGCGCCAGGTCGATGAAGTTGGCGTCGCTGAGCAGTTCCAGCTTCTGGCCCAGCAGTTGCAGCAACTGCGCGTCCAATGGCTGATCGGCACGGTACGGCAGCGAGTCGCTGGCCACGCTGCGCTCCCACAGCTCCTCCAGGATCATCGAGAACAGCGCTTCCTTGCTCGGGAAGTGGTTGTAGACGGTGCGCTTCGATACTCCCGCCACTTCGGCGACGCGGTCCATGCTGGTGGCCTCGTAGCCCGCCGCGCGGAACTCCTCGACGGCAGCGCGCACGATGGCCTCGCGTTTGCGGTCGGTCAGGCGTTGCGGGGCACGGGGCATGGCGGAGAACCAGGAAGCTGAACGGATATGCGCATTTTACACCCGCCAGTGTACTTTTGAAAAACAGGAAACTACACTGTGCAGTGTACACAGCGGACGTCCCCCATGAAGCGCCTGCTCCTTGTCCCCCTGCTTGGAATCCTTGCCGTGACCGCCTACACCTTCTGCAAGTCCTGGTCCCTCCCCGACTTCCCCGCATCGCCGCAGTACCGCGACGGCAAGTTCCGCAACGCGCTGCCGCGCCCGGCAATGGGCCTGCGCGACGGTGCGGAGATCTGGTGGACGTTCCTGTTCAACAAGCCCAAGGGCACGGTGCCGGCGCACCCCATTCCGGTGCTGCCACTGGACCGCGCCCGCCTGGACGCCGCGCCCGACCGCAGCCTGTTCCGCATCGGCCACTCCACGATCCTGCTGAAGCTGCGTGGACAGTACTGGCTCACTGACCCGGTGTTCTCCGAGCGCGCCTCTCCGGTGCAGTGGATGGGCCCTGCGCGCTTCCATGCTCCGCCGATCAGCATCGATGAACTGCCGCCGATCGCCGGCGTCATCCTTTCGCACAACCACTATGACCATCTCGACCACGCCGCTGTGATGCGGCTGGATCGCAAGACCGCGCGCTTCATCGCCCCGCTCGGCGTGGGTGACCAGCTGATCGCCTGGGGCATCGATGCGGGCAAGGTGGAACAGCTGGACTGGTGGCAGTCGACCGAGGCCAACGGCCTGCGCCTGACCGCGACGCCGGGCCAGCACTTTTCCGGCCGCGGGCTGGGTGACAGCGACCGCAGCCTGTGGGCATCGTGGGTGATCCAGGACGGTGACTTCCGCATCTTCTTCAGTGGCGACACCGGCTACTTCGACGGCTTCAAGGCCATCGGCGAGAAATACGGCCCGTTCGACCTGACCATGATCGAGACCGGCGCCTACGATCCGCGCTGGGCGTTCGTGCACATGCAGCCGGAACAGACCCTGCAGGCGCACCTGGACCTGCGTGGCAAATGGCTGCTGCCCATCCACAACGGCACCTTCGATCTGGCCCTGCACGCATGGCAGCAGCCGTTCGAGCGCATCACCGCATTGGCGGCCGCGAACAACGTGCCGGTGGCCACGCCGATGATGGGCGAAGCACTGGACATGCAGGCGCCGCAGGCGGGTACGCGCTGGTGGGAGACGGTGGAGCTGTAATGGGGGATGCCGTTTGACCTGCCGGAAGCCGTGTAGAGCCGAGCGATGCTCGGCTGCTCCTGGGAAGTGCGCCGTGGAAGTCAAACCAGCTCAGCTTTGGAGGCACCGCAATTGGAGACGCCGGCAGCATTGCTGACTCGGTGGTCGTTGCCGATCAGCAGAGGGGCAAGCCGGCAGCCGTCCAGAGCCACATCCGTCAGCCCTACGGTGATGGCAGCGCCAGCCTCCAGCGCCGCTGCAGTGCGTCATGTAACCGATTACATCCCTTGCTAGCGTAGTGCTCGCCCGATTCCGGTCGAACCTGTGAGGCTGCCTGTAATGACGTTGCGCGCCGAACGCTCCAAGGTCCCCACCCCGCTTTTCCCGTTGCGCCCTGCCGCCGCCCTGCTGCTCGTCGCCCTGGGGTCCTCCGCACAGGCACAGACCCTACCCCCGCGCAGTCAATGGCAGGCCAGCAGTTCCTCGCAGCAGGTGCCGGCGATGGCAATCAGCCACCTGATCGACGGCGACCCGAAGACCGTCACCGGCGGTGCATTCAGTCCGGGCCACTGGTTCCAGATCGACCTGGGCGCGCCCACCCTGCTGGCCGGTGCGCGCCTCACCTGGGATGTCTCCAACCCGGAAGGCTATTCACTGCAGACCTCGCTGGACGGCACGCAGTGGCAGACCGCGTACACGATGGCCGATTCGCTGGGCGACGTGGAAACGCTGTACTTCGCACCGCGGCAGGCACGCTACCTGCGGCTGGCCAGTCCGCAGCGCACCTCCGATTGGGGCGTGTCGATCTTCGAGATGGAGCCACTGGACAGCACACTCAGCGCACGCATCAGCGGTATCACTGCAACGCAGGCAGCGGCGCTCTGGCAAGGCGGCGGCATCGTCGCGATGCCGGACGGGGCAAATGGATCCCATACGCTCGAGGTCACGCTGCCGCAGGCCCAATCAACGGCTGGCCTGGTCGTCGACTGGGCCGATGGCGCGCGCGGCGCCGCGCGACTGCAGGTGCAGGATGCACAGGGCCGGTGGCAGGACCTCGCGCACGATGCACAAGCAGCCAATCATCGGCAAAGCTGGCTGGCCGCCACTGCAGCACAACCATTGCGTGCATTCCGCCTGAGCGTGGACGGCGCTGCACCGCAGATCGCGCGCCTGCGCCTGCTCGGCCCGAAAGCCGCGATGACGCCGATGAAGCGCTACCAGATCGCCGCCAGCGGCGCGCAGCGCGCGTTGTTTCCGGCCTCGTTGCAGATGCAGCAGACCTACTGGACCGCCGTCGGCGTGCATGCCGGACGGCAGAAATCGATTTTCGACGAGTACGGCAACCTGGAGGCGTTCAAGGGGGCACCGCTGGTACAGCCGATCTGGCGCAATGCCGACGGCCGCAGTGCGGGTGCTGCCGGGCAATCCGTGCAGCATGCCCTGCGCGACGGTTGGAAGCCGATGCCCTCCGCCACCTGGTCACCGCAACCCGGCCTGGAGCTGCGCAGTGAAGTGTTCGCCATCGAGCGCGATGGCCAGCCGGTGACCTTCCTCCGCCATCGCCTGCACAACACCGGCAAGACCCGGATAGACGGCACGCTCAGCCTGGTCGTGCGCCCGATGCAGATGAACCCGCCATGGCAGAACGGCGGGCTGTCGCCGATCCGCGATGTGGCCATCGACAGGCAATCCGTGCGCATCAATGGGCGCACGCTGCTGCAGTCGCTCACGCCAGTGGCTGCGTCCGGCGCGGCGCCGTTCGGCAGGGACGGCGCAACGGAAATCACCGCGAACATCGCTTCCGGCCAACTGCCCTCCGCGCAACAGGCACGTGATGACCTGGGTCTTGCCTCGGCTGCGTTGAACTACCGCGTCTCGTTGGCGCCGGGAACCAGCGATGCCATCGTGGTCGCGTTCCCGTTGGGCACCGCCGCCGCGGATGCCAATGGCGTGCTGCCCGAGGCGCCGGCGTTGGATCTGGCCACGCTTCCCCGCGATGCCAATGCGGCGTTCGATTCACTGGCCACGCAGGCCTCCGCCGACTGGCAGGCACGGCTGGGCCAGGTCGGCCTGCGCCTGCCCGATCCATCACTGGTGGACATGCTGCGCGCGCAGGCCGCCTACATGCTGATCAACCAGACCGGCCCGGCGATGCAGCCCGGCCCGCGCAACTACAACCGCTCCTTCATCCGCGACGGCATGGCCACCTCGGCCGTGCTGCTGCGCATGGGCGAGGCCAAGGTCGCGCGCGACTACCTGGCCTGGTACAGCGAACACGGCGTACATGCCAACGGCCTGGTCTCGCCGATCCTCAATGACGATGGCAGCGTCAACACCGGCTTCGGTTCGGACATCGAGTACGACAGCCAGGGCCAGTACGTGGCGCTGGTCGCCGACGTTGCACGCCTGGATGGCGGACCCGAGTCAGTGCGTGACTACCTGCCGAAGGTGAAGGCCGCGCTGCACTTCCTGCAGGAACTGCGCGAGCGCACGCTGGTGCCCGGCTACAAGGCTGACCAGCCTTCGCCGGAACGGTTCGCGGGCATTCTTGCGCCGTCGATCAGCCATGAGGGCTACCCCTCGCCCACCCACAGCTATTGGGATGACTATTGGGGCCTGAAGGGTTGGCACGACGGTGCCTGGCTGGCCGAATCGCTGGGCGACCACCAGACCGCAGCCTGGGCGCGCGAACAATACACGCTGCTCTACGACGCACTGCATGCCTCCATCCGGGCGACGATGGCGTGGAAGGGCATCGACTTCATTCCCTCCTCGGCCGACCTGGGCGATGGCGATCCCACCGGCGTTTCGATCGCACTGGACCCGACCGGCGCACAGAGCGTGTTGCCCGCCGAGGCGCTGCGGACCACGTTCGCACGCTACCTGGAGGACGTGCGCAAGCGCAGCCAGCCCGGTGCGCTGTATGCCTACACGCCGTACGAGATCCGCAACGTGCTGAGCTATGTGCACCTGGGCCAGCCAGACGCGGCTGACGAGCTGCTGCAGGGCCTGCTTCATGACAGGCGCCCGCTTGAATGGCAGGTGCTGGCCGAAGTCGTGCATTCACGGCTGCGCTTCCCGCGCTACCTCGGCGACATGCCGCATACCTGGATCGGCGCCGAATACGGCCGCACCCTGTTCGGCATGCTGATGCGCGAAGACGATGATGCGCTCTCGCTGCTGCCAGGCACGCCACCCTCGTGGGTGGCGGGGGATGGATTGGCGGTGGAACGCCTGCCGGCCGCGTATGGCACGTTGCAGATGCAGGCGCGGCAGCGCGACCGGGTGCTGACGGTGGGGCTTGGCAAAGGGCTGCGCGGTGGAACGGCGGTGAAGGTCTGGTGGCCTGCCCGCACGGCACCGAAGACGGTGCGCGTGGACGGACGAGCGGTCAGCACCTTCGATGCGGAGGGCGTGCGCCTGGCGAAACCGTTCAGGACGCTGGAGGCGCGGTGGTAGAGTCGAGCCATGCTCGACTCATCGCGCACCGCGCGGACTGCAGCCGAGCATGGCTCGGCTTTACAAAAGCGGAGGTCGCGCCGGGCCACGCCCGGTGTCATTGCAACGTCGGCAATCCCGGCGGGTTGGTCAGCGACTGCGGCACGGCTTCCTCGGCCACATTCCAGCGTTTCAGCGCCTGCGCGTAGGTGCCACTGGCGATCTGGGTGTTCAGCGCCTGCGTCACTGCGTCAGCCAGGCCGCTGCCCTTGCGCGTGGTCACCGAGATCGCCGCGGCGTTCGGCCAGCCACCGGGGAACAGGCCTACGCGGCGCACCTTACCGTCGCGTGCGGAATAGGCGCCGGTGGCGTTGGGCTCGAACGAGACATCGGCGCGCCCGGTGATCACCGCCAGCCGCCCGACCACGGCGTCATCGAAGTACTGGTACTCCACCGGTTTCAAACCGGCCGCGATGTTCTGCTGGTCCCACTGGCGCAGGATCTGGTCCTGGTTGGTACTGGCACCGACCACCACTTTCAGCCCGGCCACATCGGCGGGCTTTTCGATCTTCTGGATCGGTCCGTCGCTGCGCGTATAGATGCCCAGCAGGTCGTAACGATAGCTGGAGAAATCGAACTTCTTCTTGCGTTCCTCGGTGACCGTCACGTTCGACAGCACCGCATCGTACTTGCCTGATTCCAGACCCAGCGGCCAGTCGACCCACGCCACTGGCACGATCACCAGCTTCAGGCCCAGCGCATCGGCGACCAGCCGCGCGATGTCCGGCTCGATGCCGACCACGTCCTTGCTGTCGGCGCCGTAGTCGGCCAGCGGCAGCTGTCCCGGATGGGTGGCGACGGTGAACGCGCCGGGCGTGACGAAACGGTAACCAGCGGGAATCAAGGCCTGCGCCTTGGGGTCGGGCGTGCCCTCCAGCGCAGCGGTGTTGGTACCGGCCAGGCTGGTCGCGGTCACAGCGGGAGCCTCCGGAGCCTGGCGCACGCGCGAATAGACGATGCCGGCGATGCCGATGACCAGCACGCCCACGATCAACAGGGTGCTGCGCGAGGGGCGACGGGGTGCTGTAGGGCTCATGGCATTCCTTCCGGGGTTACAGGGTCTTGGCCAGGAAATCGGCCGTACGTTGCTGGCGCGGTCGCTCGAACAGCACCTCGGGCGTGCCCTGCTCGATCACCCGCCCCTGGTCCATCATCACTACGTGGTCGGCCACGCGGCGGGCGAAGCTCAGCTCATGGGTGACGATCACCAGCGTGGTTCCTGAGCGGGCCAGTTCTTCGATCACGCTCAGCACCTCGGCCACCAGTTCCGGGTCCAGCGCCGAGGTCGGTTCGTCGAACAGCAGTACCTTCGGCTGCAGCGCCAGTGCCCGCGCAATCGCGATGCGTTGCTGCTGGCCACCGGACAGCTGGCGCGGGAAGGCATCGGCCTTGTCACCCAGGCCAACCCGCTCCAGCAGCGTGCGCGCCTGCTGCTCGGCCTGCACGCGCGGCACGCCACGCACCGCGATCGGCGCCTCGATGATGTTCTCCAGCGCGGTCAGGTGCGGGAACAGGTTGAAGCCCTGGAACACCATGCCCACTTCGGCGCGCCGGCGGCGGATCTCGCGTTCGGGCAGTTCGTACAGGGTGTCGCCATCGCGGCGGTAGCCGATCAGCTGGCCGCCGACGGTCACGTAGCCGCTGTCGGCGCGTTCCAGATGATTGATCAGCCGCAGCAGCGTGGACTTGCCGGCGCCCGAAGGGCCGATCAGCACGGTCACACTGCCGGCGCGCAGGTCCAGGTTCACGTCTTCCAGCACCGGCTGCTCGCCGAACACCTTGCCCACGCCATGCAGCGATACCGATGCCCCTTCGCCCGCTTCGACCTGGGTGGCGATGCGCGGGCGGTTGATCACGCGGGGCGCAGCATCGCTGTGCACGCGCGGTGGCGATGCCAGGCGCGATACCGAGCGCTCACGTTGCAGCTGCCCGCGTGCGAAGCGCTGCTCCACGCGCCGCTGCAGCAGCGACAGCACGGTGAGGATCACCAGGTACCAGACCGTGGCCACCATCAGCAGCGGCACCACCTCCAGGTTGCGGCGGTAGATCACCTGCACGGTGTAGAACAGTTCCGGCAGTGCCAGCACATAGACCACCGAAGTGCTCTTGGCCAGGCCGATCACATCATTGAACGCGGCCGGCAGGATCGAACGCATTGCCTGCGGCAGGATGATGCGCCGCACTTGTCGGCCCCGCGGCAGGCCGAGCGCGGCTGCGGCCTCGTATTGCCCGTGGTCCACCGACAGAATGCCGCCACGGATCACTTCGGCCGAGAACGCCGCCTGATTCAAGGTGAGGCCCAGCACTGCGGCGGTGAACACGCCGATCAGCTGCGTGGTCGGGTACGAGAACAGGCTGATGCCGGTGAACGGCACGCCAAGTTCGATGGTGCTGTACAGGTAGCCCAGGTTGTTCAGGAGCAACAGCAGCACCAGCAGTGGAATGGAGCGGAACAACCACACATATCCCCACGACACCGCTGACAGCAGCGGCGAGCCGGACACCCGGGCCAGCGCGAGCAGCGTACCCAGCGCGAAGCCGAGCGCCGTGCCAAGCGCGGTCAGCAGCAGCGTGCGGCCCAGCCCCTCCAGCACCGGGCGCGCGAAGAACCATTCGGCGAATGTGCCCCAGCCCCAGCGCGGATTGCCCAGCACCGATTGCAGCCCGATCAGGATCAAGGCCAGCGCCAACACCGTGCCGAACACCTGCAGCGGATGACGGGCCGGCACGATTCTAAGTGCCGATGCCTGCGCCGGCCGCCCAGCGATGCCTTCCAGTACCGTCGAGGGCGTACTCATGCGTGGACTCCGTGCAACGCGGCCGGCGCAGGTGCGATCACCGCTGCCGGCGCAGGCAGGTGCTTCTCGAAGGGCAGATGCGCGATGGTCTCCGGATCGGCCTCCAGATCGAACAGCGCGGTGTAGCCATGGCTGAGGTACAGGCCGACGGCTTCGGGCTGGCGGAAGCCGGTGGTCAGGAAGACGCGGCGATAGCCCTGGCGCAGCGCCTGGTCCTCCAGTTCCTGCAGCACACGCCGCGCGATGCCCTGGCGGCGCAGCCCCGGCAGCGTCCAGATGCGCTTGAACTCGGCGGTATCCGGATCGCGGTGCGGCATGAAGGCGCCGCCGGAGATCGCCACACCATCGCGCAGCAGCAGCACGAACGCTCCTACAGGCGCCGCGAAGGCCTGCGCCGGATAGCGTTGCAGCTCCTCGCGGGCGCTTCCGCCGATGCGTCGGCGCACGTCGGCGTAACGGCTGTCGTACTCCTGCTCCAGGCCATCGAACAGCGGCCGCGCCAATGGATCATCCACCGAGGTATAGAGGAAGCGTTCGTTGCTGCTCATGCTGCGTCCTTCACCAGATAGTTCTCGGCCAACCGGGCCCACAGGCTGGCAGCCGGTGCGATCGCCGCATCATTGAACACATAGCGCGGGCTGTGCAGCGGTGCGCTGTCGCCGTTGCCGACGAACACGAAACTGCCCGGGCGCGCCTGCAACAGGAAGGCGAAATCCTCGCTGGCGGTGCGCGGTGCGAAGTCCGGCACCACCTGTCCGGCACCGAAGCCCTGCACCGCCACCTTGCGGATGTAGGCGGTCTGCTGCGGATGGTTGATCACGCTGGGGAAGCCGCGCGGGAACTCGATTTCGGCGCGTGCCCCGAAAGCGGCAGCGGTCTGCTCGGCAATCCCGCTGACCCGGCGGCGCAGCGTGTCGCGCACCTCGGGCAGGTAGGCGCGCACGGTCAGCGTCAGCTCGACTACGTCCGGAATCACATTGGCGGCCTGCCCACCGTGGATCGAACCGACGGTGACCACGCCCATCTGCCGCGGGTCGACATTGCGCGACACCACACTCTGCAATGCAGTGATGATGTGCGCGGCGACCAGGATCGGGTCCACGCTGCCCTGCGGCTCCGCCCCGTGGCCGCCCTTGCCGATCACCTTCAGCCGCGCCCAGTCGACCGACGCCATCGCCGGGCCGTCGACAAAGCCGAAGTGCCCCACCGGCACGCCCGGCCAGTTGTGCAGCCCATAGATCGCATCCACCGGGAAACGGTCGAACAGGCCATCGGCAATCATCCTCGAAGCGCCCGAGCCAGTTTCCTCCGCAGGCTGGAACACCAGCTGCAGGGTGCCATCGATACGGCCGTGATGGGCCAGGTAATGGGCGGCCGACAGCAGGATGGCGGTGTGGCCATCGTGACCGCAGGCATGCATCAGGCCCTCCGTCTGGCTGGCGTAGGCCAGCCCGGAGTCTTCGTGGATCGGCAAGGCATCGATGTCCGCACGCAGACCGAGACGACGGCCGCCCTGCCCGCGTTGCAGCGTACCGACCACACCGGTGCCGCCGAGGCCAGTGGTCACTTCATAACCCCATTGCTGCAGAAGTTCGGCCACACGGGCGCTGGTGCGATGCTCCTCGAAGGCCAGCTCCGGGTGGCGGTGCAGGTCATGGCGGATCGCGATGGCCGCCTCGGCTCGTGCCGCGATCTCCGGCAACACGCCAGTCGCTGGGGAACTCCGCCGGGCCTGGCCCGGTGCTACTGCGGTTTCTCCACTCATCGCCCTACCCCACCTTCCGCGCCGGTTCGGCGTCGGTCGCATACCGGCTGGCCTTGTACGGCAGGCCCAGATGCTCGCGCAAGGTCTGCCCTTCCAGCGCGCGCTGGTGGTAGCCGCGCGCCTGCAGGATCGGCAATACCTGGGTCACGAAATCGTCCAGGCCCTCGCGCTGCGCGGCGAAGCCGAGAATGAAGCCATCGCTGGCACCGGCATCGAACCAGCGGATCAGCTCGTCGGCCACCTGCTCGGGTGTACCGATGAAGTTCGGCCGCGGGCTCACTGCTTCCAGCGCCACCTGGCGCAGGCTCAGTCCCTTCTCGCGCGCATCCTGCTTGATGCGGTCGGTGGTGGAACGGAACGAATTGCTGCCGATGTCACCCAGCTCCGGGAACGCTGCATCCGGGTCGTACTGGCTGAAATCGTGGTGATCGAAGAAGCGCCCCAGATAGGCCAGCGCATCCTCCAGCGTGGCCAGGGCGGCGATCGCCTGGTACTTGGCCTCGGCCTCCTCGGCGGTGCGGCCGACGATGGGGCCGATGCCCGGGAAGATCTTCACGTCGTTGCCGCTGCGGCCGTGCGCGATCGCCGAGTTCTTCACCTTCTGGGTGAACGCGCGGGTCTCCTCCAGCGATGGCGAATGGGTGAACACCGCATCGGCGTACTTGCCGGCCAACGCGATGCCATCGTCGGACGAACCGGCCTGGAAGATCACCGGCTGGCCCTGCGGCGAACGCTGGATGTTGAGCGGGCCTTCCACCTGGAAGAAGCGGCCCTTGTGGTCGAGCCGGCGGAACTTCTCCGGTGCGAAGAAGGTGCCGCTGTCGCGCTCACGCACGAAGGCGTCGTCATCCCACGAATCCCACAGCCCCTGCACCACGTCCAGGTACTCGTCGGCGATCTGGTAGCGCAGCGCGTGCTCTGGATGCGGCCGGCCATAGTTGCGCCCCGATCCTTCCAGCGGCGAGGTCACCACATTCCAGCCGGCGCGGCCGCCGCTGAGCAGATCCAGCGAGGCGAACTGGCGGGCAACAGTGAACGGGTCGCTGTAGGACGTGGACAGCGTACCGGCCAGGCCGATCTTCTTCGTCGCCGTAGCCAGCGCCGACAGCAGTGAGATCGGCTCGAAGCGGTTGAGGAAGTGCGGGATGGATTTTTCGTTGATGTACAGGCCGTCGGCCACGAAGCCGAAGGCGATGCCGTTGTCTTCGGCGGTGCGCGCAATGTCGATGTAGAACTGCAGGTTGACACTGGCATCGGCCGGGTTGGACGGATGCTTCCAGGCATGCATATGGCTGCCGGGGCCCTGCAGCATGATGCCGAACGGAATGTGGCGCGGGGTCGTGCTCATGGGAATCGCTCCTGCAGGTCAGGCCACCGCCGCGCGCGGCGCGGGCGACAGCAGTTCAAGGGATGTCAGGCGTGCGTCGAGGTCGGCCACCGGCGCGTCGAGGATGAATTCACCCACGCCGAAGCGCCGGTGCAGCGCGTCCAGTTCGCCGCGCACGTGCTGCGCATCGCCGGACAGCACGCTGGGGCGTGTTTCCTCGATGCGGAAGTCGGCCACGCCCACCTGGCGTGCGTACTCGGCAGCCGCCTCGGGGCTGGGCAGGTTGACCGTCTGCCCCGGGCCAAGGTGCAGCTTGTAGACGCGCAGCGTGCCGATATGGCGTGCGGCTGCTTCGGCGGTCGGTGCGGCGAAGGCCACCGTGGCCAGCAGCGGTGGCTGGGTGGACACGCTGCGATAGGCGTCGAACGCGGCCTCGACATGCGTCGGATCACCGTCGAAGTGCGCGGCATAGACGAAACGCCAGCCCAGCTCGGCCGCCTGCCGCGCGCTCTGCGGGCTGGCACCGAGCAGGAAGCGCTCCGGCGCCTGCTGCGGAATCGGGCGCGCCAACGCATCGGCATCGGCACCCGAAAGGTAGTCTTCCAGGTTCCGCAGCTGCTGGTCGAAGTCGGCAAAGGCCGGTCGGCCTGCCGCCAGCGCAGCGGTCGACGCAGGCAGTCCACCCGGGGCCTTGCCCACACCCAGATCAACGCGTCCCGGTGCCAACGCAGACAGCAGGTTGAAGTTCTCCGCCACCTTGTAGGGCGCGTAGTGGCGCAGCATCACCCCGCCACTGCCAATGCGGATGTGCCGGGTCTGCGCCAGCACCCAGGCCGCCAGCACTTCCGGTGCCGGGCTGGCCAGGGTCGGCGCGGCATGGTGCTCGGCAAACCAGTAGCGGTGGTAACCCAGCTGCTCGGCACGCTGCGCCAGCTGCAGGCTGTTGCGCAGCGCGTGTTCAGGCGTAGCACCTTCGGCCACCGGACTCTTGTCCAGCACACTGATGAGATAGCTCACGGTCGCGTCCTCGCTCAGGGGTGGGCTACAGGAATGCCAAGCAAGCCGTTCAGCGCGGCCAGGATCGGCTCGGCGCCGGAGATGTACTGGCGGTCCTGGTGTGCGCCACTGGCCAGCTCGCTGCGCACGCCACGCGGCAGTACAAGCTTCGGCAGCGACTGGTCGTGCTCGCCGATTTCAGCAATCACCTCGCGGCGTGGCCGTGCGAAGCCGATGCGACGCACGTCCAGCTGCGCGTCGAGGCCCTCGATGCTCGACAGCGCGCCTTCCAGCAGCAGGCTGTGCCGGCAGAAGAAGCGTTGGCCGGGAATCTGCCGGTCCTCGAACTCGCGATCGAGCAGGAACAGGATGGGTTTGCTTGCTGCGTCGAGCGTCACGGGGGGTCCTCACAAGGGCCGGCAATGCGATGCCGCTTCAACGTCGATGCTAGAGATGCCAGCGGTTGCCACAGCGACACCCGGCGACAATCGGCGGTCATATCCGGCCATGCAGATGCGCCTTGGCCATAAGCAAAGCGCCGGCGGTTATGGCTTCACGCGATGCGCCGCAGCGGCGCCGCCACGGTCTGCGCCTGTGTGGCCAGGTGCCCTGCGGCACGCTCGGCAGCCAAGGCGATCCGCGCCTGCAAGGCAACGCTGTGGATGTACTCACCGTCGAAATCGGCCGGCGTGGCATACACCCCGATCGGCAGCGTGTGCGCCTGCAGGAAACTGAACAACGGCCGCAGCTGGTGGTCGATCACCAGCGCATGGCGTTCGCTGCCGCCGGTTGCCGCCAGCAGCACCGGCGTGTCCACCAGAGCCTCCAGCCCGATGAAATCGACCAGATGCTTGAACAGGCCGGGATAGGAACCGCGATACACCGGCGCCGCCACCACCAGCAGCTCGGCCGCCTCGATCGTCTGCAGCGCCTGCTCCACCGCAGGCTCCGCCTCATCACGCGACAGCGACTGCCCCAGCGAACGCGCCATCGGCGCCAGCTCCACCAGGTCCACGCGCGCATGCACCCGCTGTTGCAGCGCCTCCAGCAGATGCCGCACCAGCAACAGCGTGCGCGACGTCGCCGAACTTGTCGGCGACCCGACCAGTGCAACCACCTTCAATGCAGAAGACATGAACTGCTCCTCGATGATGCCGAACCCTGTCCGGCCGCCTTTCGCGTTATGTAGAGCCGAGCCATGCTCGGCTGTCCCAGATCAGAACCGGTAACTGACCCGCCCATACCAGAACGCCCCGATCCGGCTCAGCACATCGCCCGAATCCCAGGTGGTCTCGATGCTGGCCACATCGGTGGCGCTGCGCGCGTACTCCGGCACCTTGCGCGTGCGCTTGTCGAACACGTTGTTGATGCCCAGCGCCGCGCTCCAGCCCGCGCCCAGCTCCACCGCACCTGAAAGGTTGGTCACCAGCACCGGCGGCTGCCTGTATTCCACGCCGTTGTTCAGGCGCTTGATCGGGCCGTAGTAGGTAAAGTCGACATTCGAGCGCCAGCGCCCGTTCTGCCAGCCCAAGCCCGCCACCTGGGTGTAGCTGGGCGTGCGGAAGCGCAGCGCGTACTCGCTGCTCTTGGTCAGCAGGTTGATGTTCGGCAGGCCCTGCAGCGCCGCCGGAATGGCGCTCACCTTCTGGATGGTGGTACGCCCGACGTTGGCCGCATAGCTCCAGCGCAGCGTGCCCCACGCGGTGTCCTGGTTGGCCTCCAGGGTCAGCTCGACACCGCGTGTGCGGGTATTGCCCACATTGGTGAAGTAGCTGGCATAGAACGCATCACCCGGCAGGATGCTGATGCCGGCCGAACCCAGCAGTGCATCAATGGTGTTCTTCTGCGCCGTGCTCAGCACCGTGCCGCTGTTGTCGGTGATGCGCGCCGGGTCCTGCGCGTTGTAACCGATCTGGCTGGACTGGCCGAGCTGTCCGCGGATGTCGATCTGGTAGGCATCCACAGCCAGATGGAACGCCGGGCTCGGGTCCCAGGTCACGCCCAGGCTGTAGTTGGTGGCCTTTTCCGGCTTCAGCGCCGTGGCACCCAACGCAATCGCCGCTGGCGAAGACACCTGGGCCACCAGCGTGGTACCGCACGGGCAGCTGCCGGTGGCCTGGTAGTACTGCGCGCCCAGGCTGGGCGCATGGAAGCCGTTGCTGACCGTCGCACGCAGGCCCAGTGCATCGGTGAAATCAAAGCGCGTGGTCAGGCGCCCGGTCGAGACACTGCCGAAATCCGAATGATCTTCCCAGCGCGCGGCAGCATCCAGGTACCAATGCGAGGTGATATTGGCGGCCGCACCCGCGTACACCGCCTTGCTGTTGCGCGTGGCTTTCACCGCGTCGGCGGTGGAGTAGCCGACGAAGGCGGCCGCACCGAAGCCGGTGTAGGACTCCCACTGCCCCGCCCCACGCTCGTACTGTTCGTGCTGGTACTCAGCGCCTGCGCTCACTTCCAGCGGCGAAGCAAAGGCCGCCACCTCGAAGCCTCGGCGCAGGTCCAGGTTGGCGATGCCCTGCTGGTAGTCCAGCTTGCCGTCATAGAAGTCAGTGGGCGAACCGGGGTATGTCAGCGAGTAGTTCACCGAGTTGCGGGTATAGGTGCGTACCGTGCTGCGGTTGCCGGTCAGGCTGGCGTCGTAGTCCCAGCCTGCGATCTGTCCTTTCACGCCCGCAGTACCGGTGTATTGCTTCTCCTTGGTTTCCAGCACGGGCAGGAAGCCGTCGGGAAACACGCTCAGCACCCCAGGCGCCTTGTAGGTGGTGAAGATGGTCGCCGGCAGGCGGAAGTTCTGGATTGCCTGCGCGGTGCGGTCGCTGGCGGTGGCATTGGCGTAGAACTGCGCGCTCTCGCCCAGACCATGACCGGCATTCACCGCGAACGCCTTCAACGCATACGACGGCGAGCTGAGAATGGTGTTGGCCTCGGCGTCGCGGCCGGCCTCGGCCGGGTTCGGCGACGCACCCGCCGGCAAGCGGTTGTTCGGGCGCAGCGCGACCCGAGTGCCGTTGGCATCCACCGCCGGATAGCTCAGGTAGCCATCGATGTAGCGCCGTGTACGAATCGCATGATGCTGGCGGGTGGTTTCGCCGGACAGATTGACGAAGCCATCGGCGCCCCAAGGCAGGCCCACGTTGGCACGCACACTGGTGCGCGAGCCGTCGCCGTCGGTGCTCTGCCCGCTTTCCACGGCAAACTCGCCACCGTGAGCCTGCGATTTCAGGATCACGTTGACCACGCCGGTGATCGCATCCGAGCCGTAGATGGCCGACGCACCATCGCGCAGCACTTCCACATGGTCGATGGCCGAGACCGGAATCAGCGCCAGATCGGCCCAGGCATGGCCTGGAAAGCCACCCCCGTTTGCGCCACTGACATAGGCGCTGGCATTGCGGCGCTTGCCGTTCACCAGCACCAGCGTGTAGCCGGGCGACAGGTTGCGCAGCTGGTAGCCGCGGATCAGGCTCTCCTGGTCGCTCTGGTAGCCGCCGATCTGGCTCAGCGACGGCAGCGCACGCTGCAGCGCTTCCAGCAGGTTGGCCTGGCCGGTGGCGGTGAGGTCCTCGGCAGAGATCACATCGATCGGCGTGGAGCTGTTCTTCACCGTGCGTGTGCTGGTACGTGAGCCGGTGACCACCACGGCGTCCAGTGTGGACGCAGCGACATTGGCGGTGGCTGCCGTGGTGGAGGGCTCAGCATCGGCTTCAGCGGCATGGCTGGGCGATGCCGTAAGCGCGACGGCGATCAGGACGGAAAGCGTGTTGAGGACAGGGCGGTAGGCGGCAGGCATGGGGGCTCGTGGGGTGGGCCGGAAACACGCCTCCATTCAAGGGCCTGTTCACCCGCGGCAACAGGCGGGATCGCGTCACCCAGCCGTAACATCCGGCCACCCACATGACCGCTGGTAATGACGTTAGGTGGCCCACACGCACGGGGTCGGATCCCTTTCCAAAGGAAAGGGCTCTGACATAACGCACGCATCCCCCAACGGGGTCAGAGCCCTTCCTGCGGAAGGGATCCGACCCCGGTTCCCATATGCCCGCCCGGCATCACCTCATGCCCGCGCATCACGCAACGCCACGCACCGCCACCCGTAGCATCAGGCCATGCCCAGCCCACCCGCCGATCCCACCGCGCCGCTCGTTGCCATCGTCGCCTGCCACGGCCAGGGGCTGTTCGAATTCGGCTGCGCGGTCGGCCTGTTCGCGCCGGTGCGGCCGGAACTCGGCGTGGCCTGGTACCGCACCCAGCTGTGCGCGGGCGAACCCGGTGCGCTGCGCATGCTCGGCAATGCGCAGGTGCAGCTTCCCTACGATCTCAGCGCGGTTGATGACGCCGACATCATCGTCATCCCCGGTTGGCGCGAACCCAGCGAGCGCCCACCGCAGGCACTGCTCGATGCACTGATCCGTGCCCACGCACGTGGCGCGCGCATCGCCTCGATCTGCTCCGGTGCCTTCGTGCTGGCCTGGGCCGGGCTGCTCGATGGCCGCCAGGCCACCACCCACTGGCGCCTCACCGAAGCGCTGGCACGCGAGTTCCCACGCATCGATGTGCGCGAGGATGCGCTGTACGTGGATACCGGCAGCATCATCACTTCGGCCGGCTCGGCCACCGGCATGGACATGATGCTGCACATGGTGCGCAAGGATTACGGCGCGCGCGTGGCCAACCTGGTGGCCGAACGGCTGGTCCTGGCACCATGGCGTGATGCCGGGCGCAGCCAGCGCGTCAGCCGCGCCATTCCCCACGGCGAGCCCACCCGCTTGGCAAAGCTGATGGAATGGATGCGCCGCAACCTGCGTGAACCGCACTCGCTGGGCAGCCTCGCCGAGCAGGCTGCCTTGAGCCAGCGCACGCTGCAGCGGCAATTTCTGGAAGCCACGGGCCTGTCGCCGATCGACTGGCTGATCCGCGAGCGTGTGGCCTACGCCCGCGAACTGCTGGAAACCACCGACCGTCCGTTGCAGTGGATTGCAGAACAGGCTGGCTTTGGTTCGCAGGAATCGTTCCGCCGCCATTTCCGCGGCCAGGTCGATGCGAGTCCAACCGAGTACCGCAGCCAGCATCGCGGCGGTATTGGCGTGGACCGGCTGATCGGCTGCTGAGTTGCTGCTTCCCCGGCTTTCCAGGCCCGTCCCACCACTGCAAGATAGGGCCATCCCCGCACTGCCGATGGACCGGTGATGACCGACCGCCCCTACAGGAACTACCGCGCAGGCATCGGCGTGTCGCTGCTGTTGGCCGCGCTCATCGCCACCCTCTCGCTCATCGCGGTGGCGACCCCCAACCTGGGTTGGGGCGTCGTAGCGCTGGCCACCATCGCGATCTGGATAGGTGCCCCGTTGCTGCTGGTTCTTCTGCTGGCCTGGCTGCGCTACATGCTGCGACAGCGCGGGCGCGTGCCCGGCCGCGTACACGCCTGGATGTTCCTGCCCACCGCCGCGGCCATGCTCATCATTCCGTTGTGGCAGTCCCTGCAGCACAGCTGGGCGAACCTGGCAGGCGGGTCGCGTATCCCTGTTGCCGAGCTGCACATCAATCTCAGCGGGCAGCCGCTGTGGCTGGACACCTCGCCGTATGCGTCCACCGGCTCCGGCGCTGGCCCGGACCTGCCGATGCAAGGCGATACGCCCCAGCGCTTCGTGGCCTTCCACCGCTATCCCAACGCGCAGTCCGATGTGGACAGCGCGTTTCCGTACCAGGACGCGCGCCTGAAGCGCTCCGCGGACCACTACCGGTACGCCATGCCATCGGGGGATCGCGCCGTCACTGACGTGCCGCTGGTCCGACGACCCTATCCGGACACCACACGCTTCAATGCCGGATGGCGCAGCGCCGGCCCACCCGAGCTCGTACACCTCTACTACCACTACAGCGATCATGTAGAGGTCGCGCCCACGCTCGCGCGCCTCAGCGGCTCGGCTGCCGACCACCTGCAGCGCAGCCGCTTCGAGGGCCTGGTGCTGTTCAAGATCCACAACTACGGCAGCACACCCATCGTGCGGATGGAGGTCGATGGCATCGCACTGGACATTGGTGACAGCGCTATCGAGAACATCCCGGCGGCGCCTGCTGATTGCACCGCCTATGGCTTTCCTGCAGGCGTGGCACTGCTGTCACTCGACCGGCCGCTGCAGCTGCGCTGGCAGACCGTCGATGCACCAGCGCGGTGGCACAGCGCGCGCGTGCAGGTGCCAGCGTTCCGGCAGGCGCAGCCGTTGCAGGGCCAATCCACGTTGCAGCAGGTTCTGCTGTACGTACTGCCTGACGGCACGCTGGCCGCCGAACGCTACGCCGAAGTGTTCAACGGCGACACGCGGCACGGCATCAAGGCCACCGGCCTGCCGGCCCGCGCCGCGCCCTTCGCGCGGTGTGGCAGCGCCCGCGCGGGCTACGCCGACGGTGCCGACGCCGTGCTGGCCGACTGATCAGCCACGCGCACGTGCAGCGCGCGCATGCAGCATCCAGCACTGCGCCAGGAACCCGATGGCGAACAGCAGTGCGCAGCCGAGCAGCGTCTGCTGGATCACCGGCGCCAGCGGTGCGGCGGCAACCGGGTGGCCCACCGGCAGGCGGGTCAGCGTTTCATTCACGCCGGGCACCAGTGACAGCAGGAAACTGAAGGACAACGCGAACGTGGACAGATAACGGGCTGCACGCCCCAGCCAGCGCAGGCGCGCCAGCACCACGCCGCCGAACGCCACCAGCAGCACGATCACCCCGAACGCATGGCCGGTGTTCAACCCGCCCGTGCTGGACACCGTGAACGATGTGGCCACCGACAACAGCAGGCCCCACAGGTAGAGCCTGCCTGAGCGCGTAGCGGGATCGATCGCGCGGTGGCGGATGAAGCCATACAGCCCGGCGAGCACCGGGATCAGGCTGACGGCGGTATGCACAACGCCGAGGGTCGAAAGCGGATGCGACATGGGAATCTCCGTTGATCGAGTAAACCTACTAGTAGGTAGGTATTGAGGGCAAAAAAGAGGCCTGCGCCCGGGCAGGCCCACCACACACACCACAGCTCAGGCGGCCACGGCCACCCGCGCGATCGCCAACCGCGCCAGTGCCGCGAAGGTTGCCGCATCACCGAAACCGCGCGCGGCCAGCATCGCGCCGTGCACCGAGGACATGAACGCCTTGGCCTCATCGGCCGCCGAGCCCTGCAACTGCAGTTGGCCCATCGAAGCGCCCTTCTCCAGCGTCACGGCCAGCCAGCCGCTCAGGTCCTCGAAATGGCCGCGCACCTCCTCGGCGATTTCCGGCGGAATCATCGGCGCCTCGGCCGCCAGCATCGCGCAGATGCAGAACGACGACGTGCCTCCGGCAATGCAGCTGGACCAGTAGTCCACATAGGCGTTGAGCTCCCGCAGCGGGTCGTCCAGCTGCCGGTCCAGCAGCGCCAGGCCCTCGCGCGCCTCGGCCCGGTACAGCACCACCACCGTGCGCACCAGGTCCGCCTTGCTGGGGAAATGGTGGTGGATGCTGGCCTTGCTGATATTCACCCGCGCCGACACGTCGGCGTAGCTGAAACCGTTGTAACCACCGGCCTCCAGCAGCGAACGGGCGTGGGCCAGGATCTCCTGGGCTTTGGGTGAGAGCGACTCTTTCATGTCGTCAACCTACTAGTAGGTTGATCCGCTGTCAACGGCCCGCTGTTGGGTGGCAGCATCCGGTAGTGCCGGCCGCTGGCCGGCAACTGCAGTCACCCTACGCCATCGCTATGCCGGCCAGCGGCCGGCACTACCACGCCCGGGCGTTCGTAGCGGGATTTGACATGCAGGCATTTGCCTGCATATAGTCCATCCCAAGGGCGGCGCCTGCCTGCCCACGCGAGGAACCTGCAATGGTGTATATCGCACACAGGGTCGGCATCAAGGCCCCCGCAAGCCAGGTGTACCAGGCCCTGGCCACCCCCGAAGGCGTGGCCGCCTGGTGGGCTGAAGACACCCACGGCGACCGCGAGACCGGCGGTACGGTCAAGGTGCGCTTCACGAACAACGGCCAGGAAATCGGCGCCATGGAAATGCAGCTGGAACTGCTCATTCCTGGCGAGTTGGTGCTCTGGAAGTTCCTCGCCGGCCCCGCCGAATGGATCGGCACCCACGCGCGCTTCGCGCTGAAGCAGGAAGGCGACTACTGCATCGTGCTGTTCACCCACGAGGGCTGGAAGGAACGCGTCGAGTTCACCTCCCACTGCAGCACCAAGTGGGCGGTATTCCTGATGAGCCTCAAAGCCCTGCTGGAGACCGGCAAGGGCCAGCCCAACCCGCACGACGTCAGGATCGACAACTGGAACTGAAGACGTCCCGCATGAATGCAGACAAGGTGTTCAAGGCCCTGGCCGACCCCACGCGCAGGACGCTGCTGGACCTGCTCTGCGCAGACAACGGCCAGACCCTGGGCCAGTTGTGCGAACACCTGGACATGGCCCGGCAATCGGTCACCCAGCACCTGGGCCTGCTGGAAGACGCCAACCTGATCAGCACCGTGCGCCGTGGCCGCGAGAAGCTGCACTTCATCAACCCGGTGCCGCTGCATGAAGTCTACGAGCGCTGGGTACGCAAGTTCGAGCAGCAGCGCCTGAGCCTGCTGCATGACCTGAAACGCGAACTGGAAGGAGAATGACGATGTCCGCAGAGACTACCCGCTTCATCCACGTGATCTATATCGCCTCCACGCCGCAGAAGGTGTTCGAGGCCATCACCCGCCCCGAGATCGCCCGCCGCTACTGGGGCCATGAGAACGTCTCAGACTGGAAACCGGGCTCGCGCTGGCAGCACGTGCGTGCCAACGAAACGCGCTCGGTCGAACTGGTAGGCGAAGTGGTGGAAAGCACCCCGCCCTCGCGTCTGGTCATCACCTGGGCCGCCGCCTCGCAGGCCGACAACCCGGATGCCTACAGCCGGGTGACCTTCGACATCGTGCCCTACCAGGACATGGTGCGGCTGACCGTTACCCACGACGAGCTTGAACCCGGCAGTGGCATGGATACCGGCATCCGCCAGGGCTGGCCGATCGTGCTGTCGAGCCTGAAGTCGCTGCTGGAAACCGGCAAGGGATTGGACGTGTTTGCGACGCCGAACTGAGTCGTGCCGCAATCGGCGGCGGAGCGCCATCCGCCGCCAGCGCTCCCTGGCCGGTCAATCGCTCAATCTGCGCGAACGCCCATAACTGCCACGCACATCCTGCTTGATCCAATCCGCCAGCAGGCGCAGGTAGCCGTCGGTGATCCGCGTCGACACGCGATTGCCCTCGGCATCGGTGCGGAACTCGGCCATGCCGTGGTCGGTATCCGGGAACAGGTAGGTCTCGACCGGCTGCCCTGACCCGCGCAGGCGCCCCAGGATGGTACGCGTGGCCGCGATCGGTGCGGCCCGGTCCTGTTCGGCCAGCACCCACAGCAACGGCACCTTCAGTCGCCGCAGCGCGGCCTCGGCGTCGTAGTCCCAGATCAGCTCCAGGTTGTCGAAGCGCGCGCGACCGATCCGGCGCAGGTCGGCGTCACTCATGCGCAGCATGTCACCGCTGTATTCGCCGTTGATCGTCTTCGCCCACGGCGCAGCACCGATCTGCGTGCGCACCTTGGCCAGCGCCTCGAACCCTTCAGTGAAATGCGTGCGCATCAACTGCGCGGTTGCGCCTGAAAGCTGCCCGACCTGCGCCAACGCCGGCGCATCCAGCTGCATGCGCCGTGCCTCATCGAACAACTGCTCGCGGTCCTCCTCGATGGGCGACACCACCAGCCCGAAGCCGATCGCCACGAAATCCGCCTGCGAACGCGTCGCCGCCAGCGGCGCGATCCACCCGCCCTGGCTGCCACCGAAGTAGCCGGCCCGGCCGAAACGCCCCGCTGCCAGCTCACGTGCCTTAGCAAGCGCCGCCGCCGCATCGTCAGCCAGCAGCTCGAAGTTCTGCGTGTACTCGCCTTCCGAATCGCCGGTGCCACGCTTCTGGTAGGCGAACACCGAAATCCCCTGCGCCACCAGCATGCGCTGGTAGATGGCCGCCACTGCCATCGTGCGTTCCGAGCCATGCACCAGCACCACCAACGGCCGCTTGGGGTCGGCTGGGCCGGCCGGTTCGATCAACTGCCCGACCAGTCTTGTTCCGGCACTGTTGAAGGTCGTCTCGGTATCGCGGGTCGGCAGGCGCTGCCAGCGCTGCGTCGCTCCCGCAGGCGACCTGAAGCTGACCACATCGCCGCTGCAGCTCACCGGCGCACTGGCATCACCGGTGGCACCACGTCGCCCGTCCAGCATCAGATAGCGCTGGCCCGTGGCCGGCGCCGTAGCGGGTGCGCCCAGCACCACCAGGTTGCCCTGCCCGTCACCGTAGGCACTGACCGTGCACTGCTCGGCGGCTGCAACCGGCAGGCCCGAACACACCAGCACCGCGCTCAACAACGAACGACTCTTCCACCCCGCCATGCTCTTCCCCGTTGCAGTGAACCCGCGTCGTGCGGGCGCCGGGCGCAGCCTAGCGCGTTCGTTCGCCAGATTCATGCTGCATCTGCTTACTGTCGGCCTCTCCCATGGCCATACTGGGCGGACGATACGAACTTCAAAGCGCACCATGCACACACATATCGAACAGATCGGCAGCACCTGCATCCTGCGCAGCGCCGATACAGGCCCCCTGTTGGACGGCAACGCCCTGCGCGACCTGGTCGGCGATGCGCTCGGGCACCAGGCCGAGTGGATTGCCGTGCCGGTCCAGCGCCTATCGCCGGACTTCTTCGAGCTGCGCTCCGGCATGGCCGGGCAATGGCTGCAGATGCTGGTGAACTACCGCCTGCGCTTCGCCGTCCTGGGCGATGTCAGCGGCTACCGCGCACAGAGTGAATCGCTGGACGCGTGGATCACCGAATGCAACCGCGGCCGCGACGGCTGCTTCGTGGCCGACTGGGATGCCCTGCTGGCACGCCTGCCGGCCCCCGCCAGCACCGGCTGAACGCCGCCCCCACGCTCACCCTCGCCAAACCTGGTTCCGACTGCACTCCGACGCCGCCCGCCACAGCATCACCCGCGGGCTCCCCGGGCGACGTTCGATGCGTGCTCCAGACGCAGATTCCCTGCACAGCAAAGTGGCGGCGGTCACCCTCGGTTTCTGAGTGATGAAGATCGCCGCCACCACCCTCGGCGAGACCGCCGGCGACCTGCTGTCGATGACGCTCAACCTCGGCTACGTGGCCAGCTCGGCCATCCTGCTGGCGATCTTTGCCGGCCTGCTGGGCATGCAGTTGTGGGCGCGGCGCTTCCATCCGGTGCTGTTCTGGTCGGTGGTGCTGGCCACCAGCACCGCCGGCACGACCATGTCGGACCTGATCGACCGCACGCTCGGCCTGGGCTACGCCACCGGCGCCAGCCTGCTGGCCGGTTGCCTGGCGCTGGTGCTGCTGGCCTGGCGGATATCGGAAAAATCGATCTCGGTCAGCAACATCGCATCGCGCCGCGCCGAAGGCTTCTACTGGACCGCCGTGCTGTTCTCCAACACGCTCGGCACCGCGCTGGGTGATTTCCTCGCCGACGATTCCGGACTGGGCTTCACCGGTGGCGCGCTGCTGATCGGCAGCCTCATCGCGCTCACCGCACTGGCCAGCCGCATCAAGGGCATCAACCGGGTCATCCCGTTCTGGATCGCCTTCGTACTCACCCGCCCGTTTGGCGCCACTTTCGGCGACCTGCTCACCAAGCCGCTGGAAAAGGGCGGCCTGGGCTTCGGCAGGGTAGGCTCGTCGCTGGTGCTGTTCACCATTCTCGCCACGCTGGTGGCATTGCCCATGCTGCAGCGTAAAGCACAGCCAGCCAGCTAGCGCGCCGTCCAGCCCCCATCCACCGGCAGCGCCGTGCCGGTAATCTGCGCCGCCGCGTCCGAGGCCAGGAACACCACCATTTGTCCCAGCTGCTCGGGCGTCACGAACTGCAACGACGGCTGCTTCTCAGCCAGCAGCTCACGCGCGGCGGTCTCCTGATCCGTGCCTTCGCGCTCGGCCAACGCGGTGATCTGCTGCTCGACCAGCGCCGTCCGCACCCAGCCCGGGCAGATCGCATTGGCGGTGATGCCCGTGCCCGCATTCTCCAGCGCGGTCACCTTGGTGAAGCCCACCACGCCATGCTTGGCCGCCAAGTAGGCCGACTTGTTCACCGAGCCCACCAGCCCGTGCACCGACGCAATGTTGATGATGCGGCCGGCGCCCTGCTGCTTCATGTGGGGCAAGGCCGCCGCCGTTGCATGGAACACCGCCGAGAGATTCAGCGCCAGAATCGCATCCCACTTTTCGACCGGGAATTCCTCGATCGACGCGGTGTGCTGGATGCCCGCGTTGTTTACCAGGATGTCGATGCGGCCCATCGTCGCGACGGCGTGGTCGATCATGCCGCGCACTGCCTCGCCCCGCGACAGATCGGCACCGTCATGCGCCACGCGCACGCCGAACTCGGTTTCCAGCTTGGAACGGATGCGTTCGATCTCCGCCGCATCGCCGAAGCCATTCAGCACGATATCGGCACCTTGCCGCGCCAGGGCGGTGGCAATGCCAAGACCGATACCGCTGGTGGAGCCGGTGACCACCGCGACCTTTCCACTGAGCATGGGCGAGCTTCCATTGGGGGTGGGCTGCCAGTGTAGCGTTACCGGCTCGCCGCTTTAACTGACACCCTCAAGTCGGCCCACAGCTAGAAGCGGATGCCTGCCCGATCAACGGTCGCCAACGGATTGGCTTTCCGCACCGCCTCCAGGAACAGCAGGAAATCCCGATTGAACAGCGTCAGGTTGTTGGTGAACATCACGCACTTTCTGCCCGATGCTTTGCTGAAGCACACCTGCCAGACATAACGCCCGTAGATCCTGTCGGACGTTCGTGTGACTGAGGTGATCTGCGAAAGCGGAACCGCCGTGGGCACCGGCCCACGCCGCAGGTAGAAGGATTCTGTATCAAAGAAATAGTGCTCGCGATCCTCTTCCCCATCCACCATCACCAAGATCATGGACCTGCCGGAAATCCGGCGCGGGGCATGCAAATGCAGCCCCGATTTCACAGACGAGCGAGCAGTTGCCGACATTCGCCGAAGGATGAGCCAAAGGATCACCAACGGAAGCGCCGCAACGACAATGAAGCCTACAGTCTTCAAAACAGTTTCCAGCGTGCTGGACACACAGATCTCCAGGATGAACTTTCAGGCGATACCCAAGTAGATCCACGCCACGCGTGGATGCTCTGGCTTCAACGCCCCATCACTTCCAATGATCCGGCCCCAGGAACGGCAGGCTCAGCACAAACACCGGAACCGCCACAGGGATCAACGCCGCGCCGAGCACCTTGCCCGCCGCCGAACCCACACCCGGCTTGTCCTCCCTCTCCGGCAGGATCCGCTGCGCCCGCGCATTGATCGGCTGTGCCAGCTTCCCCTTCTCCGCCAGCGCCGCAGCATCCGGCAACTGCACCTGCTCGCCGTCGCCCTCGAACAGCGCGCTGTAATAGCTGCCGCCCTTCCTTGAAAGATTGCAGGCGCGATCAAACGCCAGCGCGTAGCGGTTCCGGTCCATCGGCAGGTAGTAGCGCGCCCGCTCCTCCACGGCCTTGGCCTCACGCGGGGGGACCTCAATCCGCTCCAGCTTGAACTGCTCGGCCTGTTCCGCCGTCACCTGCTCCGGCCGCAGCAGCAGCGCATAGCTGCCGTGCACCTTGGCCTTGTTGGCCGGGTCGCGCCAGTCTTCATGGAAGTACATCTGCGCGCAGACCACCGCCTCGCGCAGCGGGCTGTCCATCAGCGCGCGGTACTCGCGGAACGGCGCGGCATTGAAGCGCATCGGCTCGTCATAGCGCGGCAACAGGTACAGCTGGCCGTCGTCGGCCACGAACGCACTGGTGATCTCGCGGCTTGAGGCGTGCTCCTCCGGGCCACTGGCACAGCCGGACAGCAGACCAAGGCACAGGGCGGAGAGAATGAGAAATGACGTTCGCATGTCGTGTTGGTGGGCTTCCCTGGAAAAACGGCCCCGCCCGGAAGGACGAGGCCAGTCCACCATGTTGCCACGGCACCGCATGCGATGCAGAAACCGCCTTACTTCAACCGCTCCACCAACCGCTGCCCCACCTCCAGCGCCGAGGCCGGGTTCTGCCCGGTAATCAGCTCGCGGTCCACCACCACATGCCCGGTCCACGGCGTGGTATTGCTGCTGAACTTCGCGCCCGCCTGCTGCAACGCCGTCTGCGGGTAGAACTTCATCTCACCGCCGCCCAGCAACGGCTTGGCCTGCTCTTCTTCCTGGTTGCTGATTACCGTCATCTGGTAGCCGCTGTAGATCCACTTCGGCGTGGCCGGCGTCGCACCCGCTTCCAGCTTTGCCACGAAACCCGCAGCATCCGGCAGCGTGGACAGCAGCGCGATCGGCCCGTGGCAGACCAGCGCGGTGGTCTTGTTGCGTTGGTGGAAGTCGGCCAGCAGCCGGCCCAGCGCCGGGCTCTTCAGCAGGTCCTGCATCGGCGCGTGCCCACCGGGAATGTAGACCGCGTCGAAACGCGCGTAGCCCTGCTGCTCGATGCGCGCCAGGCTGACCACCGGCGAGGCCGTCGGTGAGGTCAGCGCCAGCTTCTCCAGCAGCTCCTTGTGCAGCGTCAGCTGCGCGGCATCGTCGCCGAAGTACGCCGGCGTCACCGAGGACGCATCCACCGTCGGCGCCCGCCCCTGCGGCGTGGCAAAGGTCACCTCGTGGCCCGCGTCCAGCAACAGCTTGACCGGCTGCATCAACTCGTTGAGATAGAAGCCGGTGGACAGCACCTTGCCGTCCTTCAGGTCCAGGTGGTTTTCGTCGGACAGCACCACCAGCACGTTGGCGGCATGCGCGCCGCTGGCGGCCAGGGTCAGGGACAGCGCTGCGGCCAGCCGGGTCATCAGGTTCATGGGGAACTCCTATCGGGGAATGGCGGCCACTTTATTCATCGCCCCAGCGGCGATAAATTGGCCTGATCGCAAAACATCTGTTCCCCGGAGAGCCAAATGAGCCGCAAGTTCGACTACCTGGGCGATGTGGAGGTGTTCCTGGCGGTGGTCGAGCACGGCTCGTTCACTGCCGGCGCGGTGGCGCTGTCCACCACGCCCTCGGTGCTGAGCCGCGCGGTCACCCGCCTGGAAGCGCGGCTGGGCCGGCAGCTGCTGCAGCGGACCACCCGCCGCGTGGGCCTGACCGACGCCGGGCGGCTTTATCTGGAACAGGTGCGCACCGCCTTCGGCCTGCTGGACGACGCCGAGCGCGACGTACTGGCCCAGGACGGTGCGCTGGCCGGCCGCGTGCGCCTGAGCGTGCCCACCACCTATGGCCACTACCGGCTACCGCCCGTGCTGGCGCGCTTTGCGCAGCAGTACCCGCAGGTGCAGGTGGAACTGAACATCACCAACCGCAACGTGGACCTGGTGGCCGAGGGCTTCGACCTGGCCATCCGCCTGGGCCAGCTGCCGGACAGCGGGCTGGTGGGGCGAAAGCTGGAAGATGCGCCGTTGCTGCTGGTGGCCGCGCCGGACTACCTGCAGCGCCACGGCACGCCGCAGACGCTGGACGACCTGCAGCAGCACCTGTGCCTGCCGTTTGTGATGCCGCGCACCGGGCGGTTGGCGCCGTGGATCTTCCGCGACGGCGGGCGCGACGTGGACTGGCTGCCGCGCTCATCCATCGAGACCTCCGACGATGTACTGGGCGTAGTGTCGCTGGCCGAACAGGGCATCGGCATCTGCCAGAGCTATGAGTTCATCGTGCGCGAGCGGCTGCAGCGTGGGCAGCTGGTGGAGGTGCTGCCGCAGCTGCGGGGGCGGTCGCGGCCGTTCTCGGTGATCTATGCGCCGCATCGGCGGCAGTCGGCGGCGGCGCGGGCGATGATTGAGTTGCTGGTGGGGAATGCGGGGCGTGCTGAGGATGGCGCTGGCTGAGGCCGCAAAGTTCGCCGGCTATGTCGGGTTTGAACCGATTTTCGGGCTGTGTGGCTCATTGGGCGCCGCTCCCTGCCGAGGTGAACTAAGAACTGTTGCAAAGCAGGCCGTCGCGCTATTCGCTTGTGGCATGGGCGATCGCGCCACTTTGATTCGCAATCGACGGAGTGGGTGCGCGAATGCGTCCGCTGACGTCGCGTGCCGCACGAATGGCGCGTGCAACAATAGTTCTTCGCTCTTGGATTCCGCGATTCATTCGCGAATTTCTATTGGCATTCAGAGCGACGGCATAAACACCATGACGTGCCACCGACAACGGGTGGCCGGGCCTGCAAACCCGAACTGTTAGTTGTTTACGCTTACCCGTCGGCACCGTCCTTAACCGGTGCCGGCGGGTAATCCGTCGGCCTTTCTGGCGGGCGGTGCGTGGGGGTCTTCGGACCCGCCGGGTACTGACAACTATCGTCCGGTTTGCAGCCACGCATCGTCCGCCACCCGTCTACACGGTGGCGCTGTTAAGCACAGCCACGGAAGCCGACGCCATGAACGAGTCCGACACCTTCTCCTCGTACACCGTTGTTGAACCCATCAACGATGACACCTCCCTGCACGACCTGAACTCCCTGCTCGGCATCCTCAAGCGCATGCGCGGCTGCGAAGGTGCAGATGGACATCCTTGGCCAGAAACCGATGTATCACCCGGCCGCCGCGTGAGCTTGGCGAGGACCGAGCGCGCGATGGTGGGAGCGCTGACGGTGCTGGAGCTGCTGCACGCGGCAGACCGCTGCCGGGTGGCAGCGGAGCCGGAGCGGCATTTGGATGAGGGGGTGGTTGATGGCCTGTTTCTGGCTTGCCGGGGGCTGGTTGAGTGGGCTTGCCATGAGGTAAGGCCCAGCCAATCTTGACGCAGGATCGCGCCCATTCGTCGGAGCTAATGGCTCCAGCCCAACGTAGGACCAACAAGAACGCGCGTCATCCCAACAGAGGACCCCCTGAGATAACTGAGTAGCGGCAGCCTCGGGCAAGCTCGACTCTCCTAGCCGCTGCTCAGGCCGAAGGGGTCTGCTCTCCACCAGGGCGAAAAACGCTCGGGAGCTGGATGCAACGCCGTATCGCCGAAACATGCCAAGCGCTCGTCCACCGCTATCGGAAGCAATATGGCTCCGTTCGCAACCGACCTTGATTGGGAATAGAAGCACCTGAGATGGCTCAGACCTAAAGCGACTTAGCCGGACGCGTCATCGCCTCGCTGTATGCACGGAGAGCGGTACAGAGATGGAGGAACCATGTCACAATCATCGCATAGCCCAAGTGTGTACGTCGATGAGCAAGAACGAAAGAAAGACCGAGAACATTGTCCGAGATGTGTTGCGAGAACACGGCTACTTCGACGGAAGCAATGATATTGTGATCGAGGAGCAGAAGAGCAATATCGATGAAGTGCGCAAGCTGCTAAAAGCTGCAAGCAAATCCGGCGGAGGTGGCATTGGCTCGCCTGAATTCATCGTCAGTTCCCCGTCGAACGCTGACTTTCTTCTTGTTATTGAGTGCAAGGCGTCAACCAAGGATCACATCAGTCCGGTATGCGTACGCGCTCTTGATTCGGAAACCATTGCCGAAAGTCAGGCCGAATACAGCAAACGCGCACAGCGCTTCGCAACTGATGGGGTTCTCCACTATGCAGCCCAGCTCGCCAAAGAATTCAATGTCATCGCCGTTGCAGTAAGCGGCGAGACAAAAAGCGGCGCAAGAATTGATAATTACCTAATCTCAAAAGGGAGTGCCAAGGTGCGCCCTCTAAGAACCAAGGAGGGAACCGCAGTCACCGGCATAGTGTCCTGGCCTGATTACATTGAGCACGCCACCTATGACCCGGCAGTCCAGCGAATTCGTTTCGACGAGCTGATGGCGTTCTCTCGCGAGTTGCATGAGTTCATGAGAGACCATGCAAAGCTGACCGAGAGCCAGAAACCACTACTCGTAAGTGGCACCCTCATTGCGCTCCGAAACAAGGCATTCGCGCTCGCTTATGAGGAATACACGCCCGAGGAACTGCAGCGAGAATAGATGCGTGTCATCAAGGACGAAATACACAAAGCCGACATTCCAAAGGCCAAGAAGGATAATATGGCCCAGCCCTACTCAGGCATTGCGGTTCACCCTGAGCTAGGAAAGGCGAAAGGTAAATTCCCCAAGGGCATTCTTCATCAGCTCATCAAGAGACTGAATGAGAAAGTTTGGCCATTCATCAGCGTTTATCACGACTTCGATGTCGTAGGTCAATTCTATGGTGAATTCCTTAAGTACACTGGCGGCGATAAGAAGGCCCTTGGCATTGTTCTTACCCCGCGCCACATAACGGAGCTGTTCGCTCTACTTGCCAATGTGACCAAGGACAGCCGAGTCCTTGACATCTGTGCGGGCACGGGGGGATTCCTGGTATCAGCGATGCATCAGATGATGCGTTACGCTCAGACGGAAGCCCAACGAGCAAAGATAAAAAGTCAAGGACTTATTGGTGTAGAACAGCAACCGGAAATGTTTGCGCTGGCAGCGTCGAACATGATTCTAAGGGGTGACGGAAAGGCAAATCTACACCAAGGCTCTTGCTTTGATGATGCCATTACGAGGGCTATAACACAGCATAAATGCGATGTCGGCTTGCTTAATCCGCCATTTTCACAGAGCGACGCGGATCAGGCTGAACTCTACTTCGTAAAGCACATGCTCGACTGTTTGAAAAAAGGAGGGACTGGCGTGGCAATTGTGCCAATCTCATGTGCCATATCCCCACACTCAGCCCGGCACGAGCTTCTGAAGCACCACACACTGGAAGCGGTCATGTCGATGCCCAATGACCTATTCTCCCCTGTTGGCACTGTCACTTGCATTATGGTATTCACCGCCAAAATTCCTCACAGCACCAGTAACCGCAAAACATGGTTTGGATACTGGCGCGAAGATGGCTTCATTAAGACAAAGCACAGGGGACGGATTGACCTCTACGAGCGCTGGCCAGCCATTCGCGAGCGCTGGGTAGAGTCATTCCGCAATAGAGAAGTCCACGCCGGCGAGAGCGTCATGGTCTCGGTAACTGCTGAGGATGAGTGGTGCGCAGAAGCATATATGGAGACTGACTACTCAACCCTCAACCGCGGTGAGTTCGAGCGCGAGCTAAAAAAATATATCGCCTTCAAAATTCTCAATGAAGACTTGATGATAGAAGATGATGAAGAAGTTGAATGAGCTGTTCGACGTCGCGTACGGCAACAAACTAGATTTAAACAAGATGACGCGAGTCGGCCGCCGAGACGGAGGAATTAACTTCGTCGGGAGATCAAGTCAGAATCACGGTGTAACTGGCACGGTTGCACAGCTTGACATCAAACCCTACGATGCCGGCCTCATCACCGTAGCGCTAGGTGGCACGAAGCTTCTTTGCTCTTTTGTGCAAGAGCATCCTTTCTATACCGCGCAGAATGTAGCGGTACTTAGGCCGAAGGAGGAGATGTCGTTTGCTCAAAAGCTATTCGTTTGCATTTGCATTCGACACAACCGCTTCCGATACAGCGCCTTTGGAAGAGAGGCCAATCGCACACTGCGAGAGTTACTTATTCCCGACTTGGCCGATTTTCCTGAGTGGGTAGAGGGCGCAGAAGTCGGCCCCATTGGCGACAAGGCACTGGCTCGCATTCCAGACACGGTCAATTTTGACACTTCCACCTGGCGTGCATTTCCACTCTCTGCGCTTTTCGACTTAAAGAAGGGGCGCCGACTAACGAAGGCGCAAATGACGAAAGGCGAAACTCCTTTCATTGGCGCTATCGATGGAAATAATGGAGTTTCGGCGAGCGTCGGCCAGAGTCCGATTCATCAGGGAAATACAATTACAGTCAATTACAACGGCTCGGTTGGAGAGGCGTTCTATCAAGCCGAGCCGTTCTGGGCGTCTGATGACGTGAACGTTCTCTACCCTAAGTTCAACATGACGCCAGCGCTGGCGCCATTTCTAACGACAGTGATACGCCGTGAAAAATATCGCTTCAACTACGGCAGGAAGTGGCATCTGGACCGGATGAGCCAATCAGAGATTCGACTGCCTGCCGACTCTGCGGGTAAACCCGACTTCGCATACATGGAGAACTTCATGCACTCGCTTCCGTACAGCTCTCAGTTACCATAACTCCGATTCTGTATTGAGGAAGCCTCGATAGTACCCAAGCGGGTGTCTCTCAGGATTCCCAGCTCAGACTACGTGATTCATGTAGCTGCTCAGGCCATACCCGGAATCTTCTTCTTCAACACGTAATGCGGGTGCTGTTGGTTGTAGAAGTTGATCTAGCAGTCACTCCGCTAGCGTGCGCTTGGCTCTCGAAAAGAGCCCGGCGCACGCATTATCCTCTCAGCGCCCGGTTCACGTGTCCCACCACGCTGTTGGGCCGCGATCAATTCAATGTAGAGCAGTCCCGCTCTGGGCCGTAGCTACGCACCAGACGCGTGTCCTCGCGACGGGCGAACACTAGGTCGTTTTCCGAGCGCAACGGGATGGGCGCAGGCTCCCGGCCCAACGTGCTGCCCCCCCCCCCCCCCACCCCCCCCTGCCCTCTCCCCTCCAAACCCCCACCCCCCGCTCATCACAGACCAGTAGCACCTCTCATACTTACGCCGCGCCTCATAAATCGCCTATACTTCACCCCCCGTTAATTGTACGCCGTCTTCGACTATCGTAATA
>NZ_LLXV01000030.1 GCF_001431665.1 Stenotrophomonas beteli
CGGGTGCAGGGCGCAGCCCTGCCAGTACCCCCCACCCCGGCCGGGCTGGCAGAATAGGCGTCTCTGCCGTTATCCGAAGCCGACGATGCGCCTCTCCCAGTTCCACCTGCACACCACCAAGGAAACCCCCAGCGACGCCGAGCTGACCAGCCACCGGCTGATGCTGCGCGCGGGGATGATCCGCAAGCTCGCCTCCGGCCTGTACACCTGGTCGCCGCTGGGCCTGCGCGTGCTGCGCAAGGTCGAGCGCATCGTGCGCGAGGAAATGGACCGTGCCGGCGCAGTGGAATTCCAGATCCCCACCATCCAGCCGAAGGAACTGTGGGAGCAGACCGGGCGCTGGCAGAAGTTCGGCCCGCAGCTGCTGAAGATCAAGGACCGCAAGGACCAGGTGTTCTGCTACAGCCCGACCGCCGAAGAAGCTGCCTGCGACTTTGCGCGCAGCGAGCTGTCCAGCTACAAGCAGCTGCCGGTGAACTTCTACCAGGTCCAGACCAAGTTCCGCGACGAGATCCGTCCGCGCTTCGGCGTGATGCGCTCGCGCGAGTTCCTGATGAAGGACGCCTATTCGTTCCACCTGCACGATGAGTGCCTGGTGCGCGAATACGAAAACATGAAGTCGGCCTACAGCCGCATCTTCACCCGCCTCGGCCTGGATTTCCGCATGGTGCAGGCCGACTCCGGCGCGATCGGTGGCGATGCCTCGCAGGAGTTCCACGTGATCGCCGATTCCGGCGAGGACGCACTGGTGTTCTCCACCGGTTCGGACTACGCGGCCAACATGGAGGCGGCGATCGCTGCCGATCCGGCGCCGCGCGCGGCCGCCACCGAAGCGATGCGCAAGGTCGATACGCCCACCCAGAAGACCTGCGAGGATGTCGCGGCCCTGCTCGGCATCGACCTGCAGCGCACGGTGAAGTCGGTGGCGCTGGTGGCCGGCGAAGGTGAAGCCCAGCAGTTCGTGCTGGTGCTGGTGCGCGGCGACCATGAGGTCAACGAGATCAAGCTGGCCAAGGTTGCCGGCCTGGACGAACAACGCTTTGCCAGCGAGGCGGAAATCGCCGAGTACCTGGGCAGCGTGCCCGGCTTCCTCGGCCCGGTCGCGCCGGCCAAGCCCATCCGCGTGGTGGCTGATCGTGAAGTGGCGGCGATGTCCGACTTCGTCGTCGGCGCCAACGAAGCCGGTTTCCACCTGGCTGGCGTCAACTGGGGCCGCGACCTGCCGGAACCGGACGTGGCCGATATCCGCAACGTGCGTGCCGGTGACCGCGCGCTGGACGGTGGCGAACTGAAGATCGCCCGTGGCATCGAGGTCGGCCATGTGTTCCAGCTGGGCCGCAAGTACGCCGAAGCGCTGGATGCCACCGTGCTGGACGAGAATGGCAAGGCCGCGGTGATGGCGATGGGGTGCTATGGCATCGGCATCTCGCGCGTGGTGGCTGCCGCGATTGAACAGAACCATGACGATGCCGGCATTATCTGGCCGGACGCGATGGCGCCGTGGCAGGTGGTGGTGTGCGTGATCAACCCGAAGGGTGACGCTGCGGTGGCCGAAGCGGCGGCCAGCCTGCTGCAGGAACTGCGCGATGCCGGCCTGGATGCTGCGCTGGACGACCGTGGCCTGCGCCCGGGCGCGATGTTCGCCGACATGGAACTGATCGGTATTCCGCACCGCGTGGTGGTCAGCGAACGGGGCCTGGCCGCGGGCACCTACGAGTACCGTTCGCGCCGCGCCAGCGAAGCCGAGAGCCTGGACAAGGCCTCCCTGCTGCAGCGCCTGCAGGGTTGATCGGTACACAGGACCGGGGCATGCCCCGGTCTTTTTTTGCCGGTGAACGGCCAGCCGGAATATGGCAGCAGACATAATCCGGTCAAAATGCCCGCGCTGCAGCCGTCAGCTCGCCAAGACCTGTCCCTGCCGTATTTGTGCTTGGAATAATTCATCTCTATTCTGTCCGCCGACGCCATGGACTGGCTCGTCCCGTCCACACATTAGTTTCTGGAGTAACCGTAAATGAGCATTGACCTGACCGGCCTGTCGGCACGCGAGCTGGGCGCCCTGATCCGCACCGCGAAGAAGCAGCAGACCATCGTTGCCAAGCGCCGGCCGATCACCAAGGTCCGCGCGCAGCTGACCAAGCTGGCCAAGACCGAGGGTTACACGATCGAGGAACTGTTCGGCGACGCCCCGGCACCGCGTGCGCGCAAGGTGGCCAAGGCCACCAAGGCGCCGTCCAAGACCGCCGGCCGCAAGCTGGGCAAGGTGGCACCGAAGTACCGCAACCCGGCCAACCCGAAGGAAACCTGGACCGGCCGTGGCAAGCAGCCGCGCTGGATGGCCGAGCTGACCGCCAAGGGCAACAAGAAGCCGGAAGATTTCCTGATCAAGAAGGCCTGAGGCCGGATCGGGAAGGCATTGGAAAACGCCGGCGAACGCCGGCGTTTTTTTGCAGCGCCGAGCCCACGCTCGGCTATCCATATGCAAAGCCGAGCATGGGCTCGGCCCTACAGGGTCTTGCGTGCCGGCATCAACAGGTTGCCGAACAGCAGGCCCGCCACCAGTGCCATCACCACGTTGAGCACGGTGAGGAACACGCTTTGCCCGGCGCCCACGTCCTGCTGCTGGACCAGGGTCAGCACGCCGCGCAGGCTGGTGCTGCCGGGTACCATCATGATGATGCCGGGCAAGCGGATGATCGCGCCCGGGCGCCCGACCAGGCGCCCGAACAGATTGCCGCCGGCGGTCAGCAGCATCGCCGACAGGAAGATGCCGGCCGGCGCGCCCCAGGCATGGCCACCGAACTTGGAGATGGCGTAACCGGCCACCGAGGCGGCAATCACCCACGGATAATCGCGACGGTTGGCCTTGAACAGCATCGCGAAGGCGAATGCCGCGGTCAGCAACGACCCCCACTCCACCCACGGCCCCTGCGGCCGTGCGGCGCGGATCACCGGGTCCAGGCCGAGCACATCGGCCAGGGTCACCGCGATCATCGCGCCGACACTGAGCTTCATGATGGTGGTCAGTGCGCCGGCGAAGCGCGCCGTGCCCGATACCCAATGCTGGCTGGCCAGTTCGTTGACCGCGTTGGTCAGCGACATGCCGGGCAGCAACACCACCAGCGAGGCGATGATCACGGTGTTGAGGTTGAGCGCCCCGATGAAGGAGGCCACCAGCGTGGCCACCATGCCGGCCAGCAGCGCGGCCAGCGCCTCGGCCGCCTCGCGGGTGGCCGGGCGACGGTCGGTGACCATGCCGAGCAGGCCGATCATCAGGCCGATGACACCGGCGGTGGCGATGTCCAGCCACGGCAGCTTCCACATGCCGGCCACACCGGCCGCGCCCAGGCTGAAGGAAAGGATGGTGCGCAGCTTGCCGCGCCGGCCCGGATCCTTGTCCAGCTGGCGCAGCGCCGTGTGGCCCTGGGCGATGCTCATCCGGCCGTTGGATACTTCCTCGGCGATGCGGTCGGCCACGCTGAGCTTGTGCAGATCGTTCTCGCCGGGCGCCAGCCGGATCACGCGGGTGATGTCACTGGAGCCGATTGCCTGCGCCGGGTCGCTGAAGCTGAGGATGATACCGGTGGGATTCGACCACGGTTCACAATCCAGATCGAGCTGGCGGGCCAGTGCCACCACTGCCGTTTCCAGGCGCTGGGCCGTGGTGCCATAGCTGTGCAGGCGTCCGGCGATCTCGGAAACGAAGGCCACGCGCTGTGCGTAGGTGGCCTGGGGCGTGGGGATCGTGTGAGCGTCTGCGGACATGCGCCGTAGTATTACCTACGCCGGGCCCCGCCGGATAAATTCATCCGGGTACGACCCGACGCCCGCTACAGAACGGTTATGCTGCGACCCGAATGGCCCACGTGACCCCGAACCACGCCCCCCAGCTCGAACAGGATGCCCATGACCCGGGCGTGATCCGCCTGTCCGGCACCTGGACCCTCAAGACCGCGCTGGCCGCGGCCGAAGTCCTGCGCGGCGTTCCCGACACGCTGACCGGCATCGATGCCACCGGCATCGAGAAGATGGATTCTGCCGGCGTACTGCAGGTACTGCGCGTCGCCCATCGCGCCGACCTCGGCGAAGACGCACTGAAGTTCCGCCCGGATCACCAGGCACTGGTGTGCACCATCGAGGAAGTGGCCGACGACCGGCCCAAGCCCAAGCGCGACTTCGGCGTGCTGGCGGCACTGGAACGGCTGGGTGTCAGCGTCCATGCCACCGGCCACAACATCAAGGCGCTGTGCAGCTTCCTCGGCGAGAACCTGGTCAAGGCCGCACGCCTGGTGAAGGAGCCGCGCCGGTTCCGGCTCACCGCCACCGTGCACCAGATGGAACAGGTGGGCCTGGATGCGGTGCCACTGGTGGCGCTGCTGTCGTACCTGGTCGGTGCGGTGATCGCCTTCCTCGGCTCCACCATCCTGCGTGACTTCGGCGCGGAGATCTATGTGGTGGAGCTGGTCAACATCGCCTTCCTGCGCGAGTTCGCCGTGCTGCTGACCGCGATCGTGCTGGCCGGCCGCACCGCCAGTGCGTTCACCGCGCAGATCGGTGCGATGAAGGCACGCGAGGAGATCGATGCGATGCGCACGCTGGGGCTGGACCCGGTCGATCTGCTGGTGCTGCCGCGCCTGCTGGCACTGCTGGTCACGCTGCCACTGCTGACCTTCATCGCGATGATCGCCGGCCTGGCCGGTGGCATCACCGTGGGTGCGTTCGACCTGGATATTCCGCCACAGATGTACATCGCGCGGATGCACGAGACGATGGAGGTGCGGCACATGCTGGTCGGCCTGTCCAAGGCGCCGGTGTTCGCGCTGGTGATCGGCCTGATCGGCTGCCTGGAAGGGCTGAAGGTGGAAGGCACCGCCCAGTCGGTGGGCGAACGCACCACCTCCAGCGTGGTGCAGACCATCTCGCTGGTGATCATCATCGACGCCTTCGCGGCGTTGTGGTTCATGCACATGGACTGGTGAGATGACCACATCGCCCGCCACCGAAACCCTCGACATGCGCGACAGCGACGGCCATGAACTGGCCATCCGCGTGCGCGGGCTGGTCAACCGCTTCGGCAGCCAGACCGTGCACGAAGACCTGGACCTGGACGTGCGCCGTGGCGAAATCCTCGGCGTGGTCGGTGGCTCGGGTACCGGCAAGTCGGTGCTGATGCGCTCCATCCTCGGCCTGCGCACGCCCGATGCGGGGCAGATCGAAGTGCTCGGCCGCGACGCGCGTGCCGACGACGCCGAAAGCCGCCTGCACATCGAGCGCAACACCGGCGTGCTGTTCCAGGACGGCGCCCTGTTCTCTTCACTGACCGTGGGCGAGAACGTGCAGGTGCCGCTGAAGGAGCATCACCGCGAACTGCCCGAGCGCTGGCACTACGAACTGGCGCTGTTGAAGGTGAAGCTGGCCGGCCTGCCGGCCGATGCGATCAACAAGCTGCCCTCGCAGCTGTCCGGCGGCATGCGCAAGCGTGCCGGGCTGGCCCGTGCGCTGGCATTGGATCCGCCGCTGCTGTTCCTGGATGAACCCACCGCCGGCCTGGACCCGATCGGTGCGGCGGCGTTCGACCGCCTGATCAAGACCCTGCAGGAAGCGCTGGGGCTGACCGTGTTCCTGATCACCCATGACCTGGACACGCTGTACGCCATCTGCGACCGCGTCGCCGTGCTGGCCGACCGCAAGGTGGTCGCCAACGCGCCGTTGCCGGACATCGAGAAACTGGATCATCCGTGGATCCAGGAATACTTCCACGGACCGCGCGCGCGTGCCGCACGCGGCGAACAGATCGAGAGTGCCTGAGCCATGGAAACCAAAGCCAACTACGTGCTGATCGGCGCGTTCACCCTGATCACCGGCCTGGCCCTGCTGGCCTTCGGCCTGTGGGCGGCCAAGTATTCGTCCGACCGCACCTGGCAGGAATACCGCGTGGTGTTCCGCGAGGCGGTGACCGGCCTGTCGGTCGGCAGCCCGGTGCAGTACAACGGCATCGCAGTCGGCTCGATCACCGAACTGAACCTGGTTCCCGATGACCCGCGCCAGGTGGTCGCGCGCATCCGCCTCAATTCGACCACGCCGGTGAAGACCGATACCCGCGCCAAGCTGGCGATCACCAGCCTGACCGGGCCGTCGATCATCCAGCTCAGTGGCGGCACGCCGCAGTCACCGGCGCTGACCACGGTCAACAAGGACCCGGCACCGATCATCCCGACCACGCCGTCGGCGCTGCAGAACATCACCGATGTGGCCAACCGCATCGTCGAGCGCATGGACCAGATCCTCAGCGACCGCAACGTGGCCTCGATCAACGCCACGCTGGCCAACCTGGAAACCATCAGTGGGGGCCTGGCTGACCGCGACCAGGGCACCCAGGCGCTGCTGCTCAGCGCGCGCGACGCCGCGCGCAGCCTGGACACCACGCTGAAGACCACCAACGGCACCATCGAGCGCCTGGACAAGAACCTGGTGCAGCAGCTGCCGGGCATCATCGACAAGCTCGACGCGACCCTGGCCAAGCTCGACTCGGCGGCCGGCAACGCCGATTCGATCCTGGGCGAGAACCGCGCGGCGATCAACAGCTTCGCCAACGATGGCCTGGGCCAGCTGGGCCCGACCCTGACCGAACTGCGTGGCCTGATCCGCGACCTGCGCCGGGTCAGCGACCGCCTCGAGAACAACCCCGCGCGCTACCTGCTGGGCCGCGACGCACCGAAGGAGTTCGAACCCAAATGAACCCGATGCCGCTTCCGCGCCTGCTGCTGGCCGCTTCGATGGTCGCCCTGCTGGGTGGCTGCTCCATCCTGGGCAGCAGCGAGAAAACGGCGGTGACGCTGTACTCGCCGGCTGTGCAGGTCAAGGCCGATCCGTCGTGGCCGCAGGCCAGCTGGCAGCTGGTACTGGCCAAGCCCAGCGCCGCACGCATGGTCGACAGCCCGCGCATCAATGTGCGGCCGACGCCTTCGCAGCTGGAGATCTACAAGGGCGCCAGCTGGGCGCAGCCGGCCACCGACATGATCGAAGACACCCTGCTGCGCGGCTTCGAGGACTCCGGCCGCATCCGCGGGGTGGCCCGCAGCGCCGCCGGCATCCGTGCCGATTACAAGCTGTCCACCGACGTGCGCCGCTTCGAATCGGATTACCAGGGCCAGGCCACGCCGACGGTGGTGATCGAGGTCAACGCCAAGCTGATCCACGTCGCCGACCAGCGCGTGGTCGCCGATCGCACGTTCCGCCAGGCACAACCGGTCGGCAGCACTGACGTTCCGGCGGTGACCGCCGCCTTCGAGCGCGGCCTGCAGCAGCTGGCACAGGATGTGGTGGGGTGGACGCTGGTGAGCGGGCAGGCCGACCAACCCAACGTCGCGCGCTGATCGATCAGCGCGGCATGATCCAGCGGAACGTCAGGTTGATCCGTTCACCCTGCACCCGCGCCATCTTCGGCAGCGCATGCTGGTAGTAGCGCTGGGTCGGCCCGGCCATCACCAGCAGGTCGCCGTGGCCCAGCATGAATTCGGCCTTGCGCGCCGGATCATCGCGCCGCCGCAGCAGGAACCGCCGTGCCGCACCGAGGGTCAGCGAGGCGATCACCGGTGCCGGCCCCAGCTCCGGCTCGTCATCACTGTGCCAGCCCATGTAATCGCTGCCGCTGCGGTAGCGGTTCAGCAGCACGCTGTTGAAGCGGCCGACACCTTCGGCGTGCAGCTGCTCACGCACGGCCTGCAGCACAGGCGGCCACGGCTGCGGCACGAAGTCGGCACCGGAGTAGCGATAGCGGGCCTGCGGGTCGCCGATCCAGCAGCTCAGCCGCGGCGAGTCCACCCAGTGACCGAACATGCGGATGCGGTGCACCTCCCAGGGCACGTCGGCCTGCAGCCCGGCCATCAGGGCATCGGCCTGGGCAGCGGCCAGCCAGCCCGGCAGGTGCTGGACGTCGGCATCGGGCAGATCGTGCGGGAAGAGCATGGCCACACGCTAGCATGCCGGTGTTTGCCGTCACGGCCGCCAGCGCTGAAAATGCCCGCATGACCGTTGCCCCGATGCCGATCCCCGTGTTCCACCTGCCGTCCTGGCGCCACACCCGATGAGCCTGCGCCAGACACTGTTCCCGCTGCTGCGCGCCGCGTTCCGGGCGCTGCCGCTGCCACAGGCACAGCGCGACCGGTTGCGCGCGCGGCTGCTGGCACGGCATGGCGACTGGGTGCCGCCCCCGCCACGAGGCCAGCGCGATGCCAAGGGCCCGCCGGCCAACGCCCAATTGCGCTGGCGGGCCGACGAGGCGGCCATCGGTCATCGCCCGCAGCTGTCGCAGGCGCTGCCTTCCACGCTGCCGGCCACCCTGGTCGCCTTCTACCTGCCGCAGTTCCATACCTTCCCCGAGAATGACGCGTGGTGGGGCAAGGGCTTCACCGAATGGCGCAACGTCACCCGTGCACTGCCGCAGTTTGAAGGGCATGTGCAACCGCGCCTGCCTGCGGATCTGGGATTCTACGATCTGCGCAACCCGCAGGTGATGCGTGACCAGGCGCGGCTCGCGGCCGAGCACGGCATCGGCGCATTCTGCTTCTACTTCTACTGGTTCAGCGGCCGCACCCTGATGGAAGAACCGGTCCGCCAGTGGCTGGCCGATGACAGCATCGAACTGCCGTTCTGCCTGTGCTGGGCCAACGAAAACTGGGCACGCCGCTGGGATGGCCGCGACGAGGACATCCTGATCGGCCAGCAGCACAGCGCCGACGACGACCTGGCCTTCATCGCCCACGTGGCGCCGTACCTGCGCGACCGTCGCGCCCTGAAGGTCGATGGCCGGCCGATGCTGCTGGTCTACCGCCCGAATCTGCTGCCCGACGCGCGGGCCACGGGCGAGCGATGGCGCCGCTGGTGCCGCGACAGCGGTATCGGCGAGATCCATCTGGCCTACGTGCAGGGGTTTGAACGCCCGGATCCGCGCGACATCGGCTTCGACGCGGCCATCGAGTTCCCACCGAACATGAGCAATCCCGGCTCGTTGTCGGCACAGCAGTGGCTGCTCAACCCGGAGTTCCAGGGCGATGTCCGCGACTGGCGCGAGCTGGCGGCCGACATCGCCGCACGCCCGCTGCCGGACTATCCGCTCTACCCCGGCGTGAACCCCGGCTGGGACAACGAAGCGCGCCGCTCCGGGCGTGGCCGCGTCTACCTGCACGCCTCGCCGCGCGGCTACCGCGACTGGCTGCGCAGTACCGTGCATGAGCGACTGTCGACGGCGGCGCAGAACCAGCGCCTGGTCTTCATCAATGCCTGGAACGAATGGGCCGAAGGCGCCGTGCTGGAACCCGACGCACGGCTCGGCCACGCCTGGTTGCAGGCAACGCGCGATGCGCTGTCACCGGCACCGGCCGTGAATCCGCAACCGGCCGTGCACCTCCACGCCTGGTACCTGGAAACGCTGCCGGAAGTGCTGGGCGCGCTGCGCGAGGCATCCCTGCCGTGGCGGATCATCGTGACCACGCCGGCGCATCAGGTTGATGCGGTCCAGCAGGCGCTGTCGGCACAGGGGCTGCAGGGCGAGGTCAGCCCGGTGGAAAACCGGGGGCGCGACATCCTGCCCTTCCTCGAAGTGGCCGAACGGCTGCTCCAGGATCACCACGATGTGGTGCTGAAGCTGCATACCAAGCGTTCAACCCACCGCGCCGATGGCGATCAATGGCGGCAGGAACTGCTTCAGCGGCTGGTACAGGGCGGGCGCGCCGCGCGCGTCCTCGCCGCCTTCCAGGCCGACCCTGCATTGGGCATGGTGGCCGCCGAGGGCCACCTGCTGCCGGTGAGCGGCTTCACGGGCGGCAATGGCCCCGCGTTGGCGCGCCTGCAGGCCCGGCTGGGCCTGCGGCAACCGCTGCAGGCCAGCCGTTTTGCGGCCGGCAGCATGGGGTGGTGGCGGCTGCAGGCCCTGCGCCCGTTGCTGGACGCACACCTCTATCGCAGTGACTTCGAGGCCGAACACGGCCAGATCGATGGCACGCTCGCCCATGCCATCGAACGCGCACTGGGCGCCTGTTGCGAGCAGGCCGGGCTGCGCATCGCGAGCGCAGCGGCCTGCCTCGGCGAGCCCGACATCAGCGACGGCGACTACGCCTACGCACGCCGCAGCTGAACGCAGGGGCCCGCGCGGGCCCCTGCCGGTACCGGTCAGGCGCGCTGGAAGGCGACGCCGGTCTTTTCCTTCAGCTCGTCATCGCCGACACCCGGCGCAGCCTCCACCAGCAGCAGGCCCTTGTCAGTCACGTCGAACACCGCCAGATCGGTGATGATGCGGTCGACCACGCCCACGCCGGTCAGCGGCAGCGTGCATTCGGCCAGGATCTTGTGTTCGCCGTTCTTGGCGGTGTGCTCCATCAGCACCACCACGCGCTGCACGCCGGCCACCAGGTCCATCGCACCGCCCATGCCCTTGACCATCTTGCCGGGCACCATCCAGTTGGCCAGGTCGCCCTTGTCGGTCACCTGCATGGCACCGAGGATGGCCAGGTTGACGTGGCCACCGCGGATCATCGCGAAGCTGTCGTGGCTGCCGAAATAGCTGGCGCCGGCGCGGGCGGTGACGGTCTGCTTGCCGGCATTGATCAGGTCAGCGTCGACTTCGGCTTCGGTCGGGAACGGGCCGATGCCGAGCAGGCCGTTTTCCGACTGCAGCCACACGTCCACGCCCTCGGGGATGTGGTTGGCGACCAGGGTCGGCAGGCCGATGCCCAGGTTCACGTAGGCACCGTCGGTCAGTTCCCGGGCAGCACGCGCCGCCATCTCGTCACGGGTCCACGCCATGTCAGTTGCCCTCCGCGCGGATGGTGCGCTGTTCGATGCGTTTTTCAGGGTGCGCGTTGTGCACGATGCGGTGCACGTAGATGCCCGGCAGGTGCACCTGGTCCGGATCGATGGCACCGACCGGCACCACCTCTTCCACTTCCACGATGCAGACTTTGCCGGCCATCGCACAGGCCGGGTTGAAGTTGCGCGCAGTCTTGCGGAACACCAGGTTGCCGGCCTCGTCGGCCTTCCACGCCTTGACCAGCGCCACGTCGGCGCGCAGCGCGGTTTCCATCACGTAGTGCTTGCCGTCGAACTGCCGGGTTTCCTTGCCTTCGGCCACCACCGTGCCGTAGCCGGTGGCAGTGAAGAACGCCGGAATACCCGCGCCGCCTGCACGCAGGCGCTCGGCCAGGGTGCCCTGCGGGTTGAACTCCAGCTCCAGCTCGCCGGCCAGGAACTGCCGCTCGAATTCCTTGTTCTCGCCCACGTAGGACGAGATCATCTTCTTGATCTGCCGCGTTTCCAGCAGCTGGCCCAGGCCGAAGCCATCGACGCCGGCATTGTTGGAGATCACGGTCAGGCCCTTGGCGCCGCTGTCACGCAGTGCAGCGATCAGCGCCTCGGGAATGCCACACAGGCCGAAGCCGCCCACTGCCAGGGTCTGGCCATCGGCGACCACGCCCTCCAGCGCCTGGGCCGCGCTGGCAAAGCGCTTGCTGCGCCTGCCGCCGGACGTTGCCGGGTTGCTCATCTACGCCCTCACCTCGTTGATGTAATGCGCCCATTCTAGGCCAGCAGGTGCACCGGTCACGTGGCGTTGCGGCATGGAAACGCTTCCCATACAGCGCAGGCACTACAATCGAGGGCTGAGCTCAACAAGGATCCGATCGATGCCCCTGCCCGCCTTCAAGGCCTACGACATCCGCGGCCGCGTGCCGGAAGAACTGAACGAAGACCTGGCGCGCCGCATCGGCGTGGCGCTGGCCGCACAGCTTGCGCCGGGCCCGGTGGTACTGGGCCACGACGTGCGCCTGACCAGCCCGGCGCTGCAGGACGCGCTGGCGGCCGGCCTGCGCGGCACCGGCCGCGAGGTGATCGATATTGGCCTGTGCGGCACCGAAGAGGTCTATTTCCAGACCGATCATCTGGGCGCGGCCGGCGGCGTGATGGTCACCGCCAGCCACAACCCGATGGACTACAACGGGATGAAGCTGGTCAAGGAAAATGCCCGGCCGATCAGCTCCGATACGGGCCTGTTCGCGATTTCCGATGCGGTGGCCGCCGATACGTCCGCGGCCGAGCCAGCGCGCGCCGGCCAGGTCACCCAGCACGACAAGAGCGCCTACATCGACCACCTGCTCAGCTATGTCGATGCCAGCAGACTCAAGCCGCTGAAGCTGGTGGTCAATGCCGGCAACGGCGGCGCCGGCGCCATCGTCGACCTGCTCGCCCCGCACCTGCCGTTCGAGTTCATTCGTATCTGCCACGAACCCGATGGCAGCTTCCCCAACGGCATCCCCAATCCGCTGCTGCCGGAGAACCGCGCCGCCACCGCCGATGCGGTGCGCGAACACGGCGCCGATTTCGGCATCGCGTGGGATGGTGACTTCGACCGTTGCTTCTTCTTCGACCACAGCGGCCGCTTCATCGAGGGCTACTACCTGGTCGGCCTGCTGGCCAAGGCGATCCTGGCGCGCCATCCCGGCGGCAAGATCGTGCATGACCCGCGCCTGGTCTGGAACACCGTGGACATGGTCGAGCAGGCCGGCGGCGTGCCGGTGCAGTGCAAGAGCGGCCACGCCTTCATCAAGGAAAAGATGCGCGCCGAGGACGCGGTATACGGCGGCGAGATGAGCGCCCACCACTACTTCCGCGAGTTTGCCTATGCCGACTCCGGCATGATCCCGTGGCTGCTGATCGCACAGCTGGTTTCCGAAAGCGGCCGCTCGCTGGCCGACTGGGTGGAGGACCGCATGGCCGCCTATCCGTGCAGCGGCGAGATCAATTTCAAGGTGACCGATGCGAAGGCCGCTGTGGCCCGCGTCATGGAGCACTTCGCAGCGCAATCGCCGGTACTGGATCACACCGACGGCATCAGCGCCGACTTCGGCGACTGGCGCTTCAACCTGCGCAGTTCCAACACCGAGCCGCTGCTGCGCCTGAACGTTGAGGCCCGCGGCGACGCAGCACTGATGCAGGCCCGTACCGATGACATTTCCCGCCTCATCCAGCAGTAATCAAGGAAGATCATGAGCAATATCCAGCCCGTCATCCTGTCCGGTGGTTCCGGCACCCGCCTGTGGCCGCTGTCGCGCGAGGCGTATCCGAAGCAGTTCCTGCCGCTGGCGGGCGAGCTGACGATGCTGCAGGCCACCTGGCAGCGTGTCGCGCCGATCGCCGCGCACGGGCCACTGGTGATCGCCAACGAAGAACACCGCTTCGTCGCCGCCGAGCAGCTGCAACAGGTAGGCGCTGAACCGGCGGCGATCATCCTCGAACCGGTCGGCCGCAATACCGCGCCGGCGATCGGGGTGGCCGCGCTGGAAGCCACCCGCGACGGCGCCGATGCGCTGCTGCTGGTACTGCCCTCCGACCACGTGATCACCGACGAGGCGGCGTTCCGCGCCGCGGTTCAGGCCGCCGCCGGTGCCGCCGAAGCCGGCAAGCTGGTCACCTTCGGCATCGTGCCGACCGGCCCGGAAACCGGCTACGGCTACATCAAGGCCGCCGACGGCCAGGACGTGCGTGCGGTTGAACGCTTCGTCGAAAAGCCCGACCTGGAAACCGCGACCGGCTACGTGGCCAGCGGCCAGTACTACTGGAACAGCGGCATGTTCCTGTTCAAGGCCTCGCGCTACCTGCAGGAACTGGAGCGCTTCCAGCCGGCGATGCTGGCCGGCAGCCGCAGCGCCTGGCAGCAGGCGCGCCGCGATGCCGACTTCACCCGCCTGGACAAGGATGCCTTCAGTGCGGTGCCGTCCGATTCAATCGACTACGCGGTGATGGAGAAGACCGCCGATGCGGTGGTGATCCCGCTGGATGCAGGCTGGAATGACGTCGGCTCGTGGACGGCACTGCGCGATGTCTCGCAGCAGGACGGCGACGGCAACGCCCACCACGGCGATGTGATCGCGATCGATTGCCGCAACACCTACGCCTACGCGCAGCGCCTGGTGGCGCTGGTGGGGCTGGACGATGTGGTCGTGGTGGAAACCGATGATGCGGTGCTGGTCGGCAAGGCTGACCGCATGCAGGACGTCAAGGCGGTGGTGGCGCAGCTGAAGGCCGAAGGCCGCAGCGAGGCCACCTGGCACCGCAAGGTCTATCGGCCGTGGGGTGCCTACGATTCGATCGATAACGGCGAGCGTTTCCAGGTCAAGCGGATCACGGTCAAGCCGGGCGGCACGCTGAGCCTGCAGATGCACCACCACCGCGCCGAGCACTGGATCGTGGTCAGTGGCACCGCCGAAGTGACGCGCGGCGACGAGGTGATCCTGCTCAGCGAGAACCAGAGCACCTACATCCCGCTGGGCGTGACCCATCGCCTGCGCAACCCGGGCAAGCTGCCGCTGGAACTGATCGAAGTGCAGTCGGGCAGCTATCTCGGCGAGGATGACATCGTGCGCTTCGAGGATACCTACGGGCGCAGTTGACCCGGCGCCTGCTGGAGGCTGCCGACCGCTGGTCGGGGTGGGTGCCGACCGCTGGTCGGCACGCCGCCTGCCGGCTCAGGCAATCTCTGCCATCACCCGCTTCAGGCCGTCCTGCCACTCCGGCAGCACGATGCCGAAATCCTGCTGCAGCTTGTGGTTGTCCAGCACCGACCAGGCCGGACGCTTGGCCGGGGTCGGGTACTCGGAGCTGGCAATCGCCTCCACCGTCGGCACTTTGGCCAGCACACCGGTCGCCAGTGCCTGCGCGAAGATGGCCTCGGCGAAGCCATGCCAGCTGGTCTGGCCACTGGCGGTCAGATGCCAGGTACCCGAAAGCCGACCCGGATGCTGCAGCGCCTGCGCGGTGACATCGGCAATCAGCGCCGCTGGCGTCGGCGTACCGATCTGGTCGGCCACCACCCGCAGCTGGTCACGCTCGGCGCCCACGCGCAACATGGTGCGCATGAAGTTCGCGCCATGCGAGGCATACACCCACGCGGTGCGGAAGATCAGGTGGCGTCCGCCTGCGGCACGCACGGCCTCCTCGCCGTCGCGCTTGCTGGTGCCGTACACGCCCAGCGGTGCGGTCGGCTCGTCCTCGCGATACGGCGCGCTGCCCTGGCCATCGAACACGTAGTCGGTCGAGTAGTGCACGAACGGTACATCGTGGGCCGCGCACCAGCGCGCGATCTCGCCCGGCGCCTGCGCGTTGGCCGCGAACGCGGCCTCGGCATCCTGTTCGGCACGGTCCACCGCCGTATAGGCAGCGGCATTGACCACCACCGACGGCTGCAGGCGATCCAGCAGCGCCGGCAGGCTGCCGGGCTGGCCGAAATCGGCCACTTCGCAGGCGCTGCCATCGGGCAGCTGGCCGCTGCGGGTGGTGGCGACCACGGCACCCAGTGGCGCCAGCGCGCGCAGCAGCTCCTGGCCGACCTGGCCGTTGCCGCCGAACACCAGCACGGTCATGGCGCGCCCTGGGCGGCGGTGTAGACCGGCAGGCGGTCTTCAGCGATGTCCTTCAGGAACGGCGCATTCTCGTCCTTGGCCGACAGCGTCGGTGCACTGACCGGCCAGTCCACGGCGATGTCGGCATCGTTCCAGCGCACGCCGGCGTCGAAGTCCTTCAGGTAGACCTCGGTGCACAGGTAGCTGAACACCGCGCGCTCGGACAGCACCGCAAAGCCGTGGGCGAAGCCTTCCGGAATCCAGAACTGCTTCTTGTTCTCCGCACTCAGCACCACCGCTTCCCACTGGCCGAAGGTCGGCGAGCCGCGACGGATGTCGACGGCCACGTCATAGACCTCGCCTTCCAGCACGCTGACCAGCTTGCCCTGCGGGCGTGGCCACTGGTAATGCAGGCCACGCAGCACACCCTGCGCTGACGTCGACACGTTGCTCTGCACGAAACGATCCGGCAGGCCCAGCGCGGCAAAGCGCTCGGCATTCCAGGTCTCGAAGAAATAGCCGCGGGCATCGCCAAACACCGCCGGCTCGATCACCACGCAACCAGGCAACTTGGTTTCAATCACTTTCACGGAACAACTCCACGCAATGCGAGCTTGTGCAGGTACTGGCCGTAGCCATTCTTGATCAGCGGCGCCGCCAGCGCTTCGAGCTGTTCGGCGTTGATCCAGCCCTGGCCGAAGGCGATTTCCTCCGGGCAGCAGACCTGCAGGCCCTGCCGGGTCTGGATGGTCTCGATGAAGTTGGACGCTTCCAGCAGCGACTGGTGGGTGCCGGTATCGAGCCAGGCATAGCCGCGTCCCAGTGCTTCCAGGTGCAGGTTGCCTTCGGCCAGGTAGCGCTTGTTGAGATCGGTGATCTCCAGTTCGCCACGCGGCGACGGCTTCAGGTCGGCGGCATGCGCGCTGGCATTGCCGTCATAGAAGTACAGGCCGGTCACCGCATAGTTCGAACGCGGATTCTCCGGCTTCTCGACCAGGTCGATGACCTTGCCGCTCTTGTCGAATTCGGCCACGCCGTAGCGTTCCGGATCATTCACCCAGTAGCCGAACACGGTGGCACCGTCGGTGCGCTCATCGGCGCGCTTGAGCACCTCGCGCAGGCCGTGGCCATGGAAGATGTTGTCGCCCAGCACCAGGCAGCTTGGCTTGCCGGCCACGAAGTCGCGGCCGATCAGGTAGGCCTGGGCCAGGCCATCGGGGCTGGGCTGCACGGCGTACTGGATGTCCATGCCCCACTGCGAGCCGTCGCCCAGCAGCTGCTGGAACAGCGCCTGCTCGTGCGGGGTGTTGATGATCAGCACCTCGCGGATGCCCGCCAGCATCAGCACGCTGAGCGGGTAGTAGATCATCGGCTTGTCATACACCGGCAGCAGCTGCTTGCTGACGCCCTTGGTGATCGGATACAGCCGGGTGCCGGAGCCGCCGGCGAGGATGATGCCCTTGCGCTGGGTCATGTCGTCTCCTGGGTTCAGGCCGCAGTGCCGATGCGCTGCAGGCGGTAGCTGCCGTCCAGCACGCCGTTGACCCATTCCTGGTTGTCCAGGTACCAGTCGACGGTGAAGGTGATGCCCTGCTCGAAGGTGTAGGCCGGTTCCCAGCCCAGGTCGTTCTTCAGCTTGGAGGCATCGATCGCATAGCGGCGGTCATGGCCGGGGCGGTCGGCGACGTAGGTGATCTGGCTGCTGCGCGGCTGGCCGTCCGCACGCGGGCGGCGCTGGTCCAGCAGTGCGCAGATGGCCTGCACCACTTCGATGTTCTGCTTTTCCGAGTTGCCGCCCACGTTGTAGGTCTCGCCGACCTGGCCCTTGGCCAGCACGGTGCGGATCGCCTCGCAGTGGTCGGAGACGAACAGCCAGTCGCGAACCTGCTTGCCATCGCCGTACACCGGCAGCGGCTCGCCGGCCAGCGCCTTGGCGATCACCAGCGGGATCAGCTTCTCGGGGAAGTGGTACGGGCCGTAGTTGTTGGAGCAGTTGGTGGTCAGCACCGGCAGCCCGTAGGTGTGGTGGAACGCACGCACCAGATGGTCCGAAGCCGCCTTGGACGCCGAGTACGGCGAATTGGGGGCATACGGGGTGGTTTCGCTGAACTTGCCGGTCTCACCCAGGGTGCCATACACCTCATCGGTGGACACATGCAGGAAGCGGAAGGCCGCGCCCTGCTCGGCCGGCAACGCCTTCCAGTAATCGCGGACCGCTTCAAGCAGCCCCAGGGTGCCCACCACATTGGTCTGGATGAAGGCGCCCGGGCCGTCGATGGAACGATCGACATGGCTTTCGGCAGCGAAATTCAGCACGGCGTCCGGCTGGTGCTCGGCCAGCAGGCGGGCGACCAGATCACGGTCGCCGATGTCGCCCTGCACGAACACGTGGTTGGGGTTGCCGTCCAGGCTGGACAGGGTCTTCAGGTTGCCGGCATAGGTCAGCACATCGAGGTTGATGACCTTGACGCCGCGCGCGACGGCCTCGAGAACGAAGTTACCGCCAATGAATCCGGCGCCGCCGGTGACAAGCCATGTGGGCACTACCTGTTCTCCTGATCGAAATTCATCCAAGGAGCGCACGTGAGCGCCCCCGCACAGCAGCACAGGATACATGTCGTTCGTCTTCACGACTGCCTGCGCGGCGTGAACGACGCACTCGATTCACGCGAGCCATGCCGCACCGCAGCATAACCATACGCATTCGCATGGTCCGCTCAAGCCAGCTAGAATCGGGATCCCACCCCCGAACCGGTTGCTGTGCGAGGACCGGACGTTCTCCCCAGTTATTGAAGGACCCCGTACCAGATGAAAATCCTCGTCGCGTACAAGCGCGTGGTGGACTACAACGTCCGCATTCAGGTCAAGCCGGACGGTTCCGGCGTGGTCACCGACGGCGTCAAGCTGTCTCCCAATCCCTTCGATGAAATCGCCCTGGAAGAAGCCCTGCGCCTGCGCGACAAGGGCATCGCCAGTGAAGTGGTGGTGGCCACCATTGCCCCGGCCGACGCCCAGGCGCACCTGCGCAATGGCCTGGCCATGGGCGCCAACCGTGCCATCCACGTCGTCACCGACCAGGCGATCCAGCCGCTGACCGCCTCGCGCACGCTGCTCAAGCTGATCGAGAAGGAACAGCCGGACCTGGTGATCCTGGGCAAGCAGGCCATCGACGACGACGCCAACCAGACCGGCCAGATGCTGGCCACGCTGTGGGGCCGCCCGCAGGCGACCTTCGCCAGCAAGCTCGAGATCGCCGACGGCAAGGCCACGGTGACCCGCGAAGTCGACGCCGGCCTGGAAACGCTGGAAGTGGATCTGCCGGCCGTGGTCACCACCGACCTGCGCCTGAACGAGCCGCGCTTCATCAAGCTGCCGGACATCATGAAGGCCAAGGCCAAGCCGCTGGAGACCCTGCAGCTGGCCGACCTCGGCGTCGAAGCCGCCGACACCTTCAAGACCACCCACTACGCCGCGCCGTCCAAGCGCAGCAAGGGCGTGATGGTCAAGGACGCGGCCGAACTGGTTGCCGCACTCAAGCAGAAGGGGCTGCTGTAATGAGCAAGATTCTCGTCATCGCCGAGCACCACGACGGCAGGCTCAACGCCGCCACCGCCAAGACCGTCAGCGCAGCGGCCGCCATCAGCGGCGCCAGCATCGACGTGCTGGTGCTGGCCGCCGATCCGGCCGCCGTCGCCGCCGAAGCGGCGAAGATCGCTGGTGTCGCCAAGGTCCTGACCGTGGCCAACGCCGCCAACGCACAGGCCATCGCCCAGGTGCTGGCCCCGCAGATCGCACAGCTGGCCAAGGGCTATACCCACGTGTTCGGCCCGTCGACCACCTTCGGCAAGGACCTGATGCCGTGCGTGGCCGCCCTGCTCGGCGTCAACCAGGTCTCCGACCTGATGAGCGTGGAAGGCAGCCACACCTTCAAGCGCCCGATCTACGCCGGCAACGCGATCATCACCGTGGAAGCCCCGGCCGACCAGATCGTGGTCGCCACCGTGCGCGCCGCCTCCTGGCCGGAAGCCGCCCAGGGTGGCAACGCCACCGTGGAAGCGGCCAGCGTGGATGCGGCCCTGCCGACCCACACCCGTTTCGTCGGACTGGCCGCTGCTGCCAGCGACCGCCCGGACCTGCAGGCCGCCAAGCGCGTGGTCTCCGGTGGCCGTGGCGTCGGCTCGGAAGAGAACTTCAAGGTCATCTTCCAGCTGGCCGACAAGCTCGGTGCCGCCGTCGGTGCCTCGCGCGCCGCCGTCGATGCCGGCTACGTGCCCAGCGACCTGCAGGTCGGCCAGACCGGCAAGATCATCGCGCCGGAGCTGTACGTGGCCGTGGGCATCAGTGGTGCGATCCAGCACCTGACCGGCATCAAGGACGCCGGTACGATCGTGGCGATCAACAAGGACGGCGACGCGCCGATCTTCGAGATTGCCGATATCGGCCTGGTGGGGGATCTGTTTGCGATCCTGCCGGAGCTGGAAAAGGCGCTCTGACTCAAGCGACGGCGGCGGCGCCTGCGCCGCCGCCGTCATGCCGGACCCTGCCCGGGCGTCTATACTCTTCCGTTGTCGGATTTACCCCCTGCAGGCGGATGCGCCGGCGCGATGGATCCGATTTCCCTGAAGATGGCGCCGAGGCCCACCACCCCATGACCGCTGTTCCGCCTTCCCCTCCGCAGCCGCCGGTCGAACTGTCGGTCGTCGCGCCTGTCTATGGCTGTAAAGGGTGCCTGGAAGATCTCGTCGATCAAGTCCAGGCTGCGGCAGGATCCATGGGCGTGTCGTTCGAGATGATCCTGGTCGACGACGCCAGCCCTGACGGCGCATGGCCGCGCATCCAGGAGCTGGCCGCCAGCCGGCCTTGGCTCAAGGGCTTGAAGCTCTCGCGAAATTTCGGGCAGCACTCGGCCATTTCAGCCGGCATCGAGCATGCCCAGGGCCGTTGGACGGTCGTCATGGATTGCGACCTGCAGGATGTTCCTGCAGAAATTCCCGGCCTGTACCGCAAGGCGGTGGATGAGCAGTTTGAAGCCGTGTTCGCGCAGCGGATACAGCGCATGGACACCCCGCTCAAGCGCCTCTCGTCGTGGGGGTTCTTTGCGGTGCTGGGCTGGCTGACCGGCGTTCCGCAGGACCCTTCCACGGCCAATTTCGGCATTTTCCACCGCAAGGTCATCGACGCGGTCTGTGCAATGCCGGAACGTGATCGCTCGTTCCCGTTGATGGTGAAATGGGCCGGCTTCCGCACGGGCAAGCTTCCCGTACGCCACCAGCAGCGCGCAGAGGGTGAATCGTCCTACACCCTGCGGCGCCTGTTGCGGCTGGCCATGAACATCGCCCTGGGGTACTCGGAGAAGCCGCTGCGCATGGTGGCCGGCACTGGCATGTTCTGCGCGCTGGTCGCCTTCGTCATGGTGGCCATCAGCATCTGGCGATGGTGGGACGGCGACATCCAGGTTGCGGGTTACACCTCGATCATCGCCGCAATCTGGCTGATTGGCGGCTTGATGATGTTCTCCATGGGCGTTGTGGGGCTGTACGTCGGCCAGGTCTTCCGCAATGTGCAACGGCGCCCCTACTACATCGTCTCTGAAACGACCGTTCGCGGAGAAGCTCCATGAGCCACCTGTCTCTGCAGGCAGGCGGCAGCGTGGTCGAGGCGCGCCTGACGCCCTGGGATGAGCGCGCGCTGGGCTGCACCACTGCCGAGATCGTCCGTTTGGATGCGGCCACCACGGACCAGGCGGCCGCAATGCTGGACCAGGCCCAGGCCTGGGCCAGGCAGCAGGGTGTCCACTACCTGTTCGGTCGCATCGATGCCAATGCGCATGCGTTGCGTGCTGCGGTGCTCGGCTGTGGTTTCCAGTTCGTTGAAACGTCACTGACCGTGTCACGCAGCGGCATGGGGCAACTGCCTGCGGTCCCGCGCGGGATGCTGCCTACGCTGCGGCCGGCGGTTGCTGCGGACATTCCATTGCTGCGGTCCATCGCCGCCGACGACTTCGGGCATGGTCGTTTTCTGGAAGATCCTGCCATCGACCCTGCACACGCACGTCTTCGCACCGCCAACTGGATCGAGGACCTGGTCAACGCCCAGCTGGTCCAAACCGCGGAATCACGCGGCCGTGTCATTGGCTTCCATGCAGAACGTGTCTTCGCCGACGAGCACAGGGCAGAGCTGCTGCTGACCGGTGCAGCCGCCCCGTACGCCATGCTGGCCATGCCGCTATGGGTCACGGCCCTGCAATCGCTGGCTTCCAGGGATATCCAGCGCTGCACGACGCTGGTGTCCGCCGCCAATACCGGCATCATCAATCTGTATGCCCGGCTTGGCTTCCAATTCAATTCATCTCTTAACGGGTTCCGGAAATTCCTATGAGCAACTCCAGCAACGAAGACCAGGTTGTAGCCGTGTTCGCCCGCGTGTTGGGCATCGATGCCTCCCAGGTGACTGACGAACTGCGTTACAACACCATTCCGCAGTGGGATTCGATCGCGCACATGTCCGTGGTCGCCGCACTGGAAGAAGCGTTCAACGTCATGATCGACATGGACGAAGTGATCGACATGAGCTCGGTCGGCAAGGCGCGTGAAATCCTGCGCAAGCACGGCGCTGCTGTCTGACAATGACGGGCACCCACGCTCCCGTTGTCCTGGTTACCGGGGCCTCACGAGGCATCGGCCGGGCCATCTGCGAACTGCTGGCAGCACAGCACGTCCAGCTGGTGATCGTCGCGCGCGATGACGACGCGCTGCGCGCGCTCGCCGCCGAGGTCACTGCACAGGGGGCACCGGAACCGATGGTCGCGGTCATCGATCTGGCCGACGTCGATGCGGTGGCCGCCGTGTTCAAGCAGATATTCAACCAGTTCGGCCGCCTGGATGGGCTGGTGAACAACGCAGGGGTCCTGCACGAAGGTCTTCTGGGCATGATCCGTGCCGAAGACATCGACCGCGTGCTGGCGGTGAATGTCAAAGCGCCGTTGATGATGATGCAGCATGCAAGCCGGATGATGGCGCGAACCCGGAAGGGCAGCATCGTCAACCTCGTCTCGATCATGGGCGTCAATGGCGCTGCAGGATTGAGCCTGTATTCGGCAAGCAAGGCGGCGCTGGTCGGTGCAACCCGATCCGCGTCGAAGGAACTGGCTGCCAAGGGCATTCGCGTGAATGCGATTTCGCCGGGTTTCATCGATACCGACATGACCCGCGCCATGCCGCAGGCCGCCCACGCCAAGCGGGTGGAATCGATCGGCATGGGCCGCGCGGGAACGCCGCGCGAAGTGGCCGAGCTGGTCGCGTTCCTGCTCGGCGACAGCTCCGCCTACATCACCGGCCAGATCATCGGCATCGACGGACAGATGGTGGTCTGAATGCAGTTCTGGCAGTTGGCGCACGGCAACCGCACTGCGCTCATCGAGGGAACACGGACGCTCAGCTATGACGAACTGGGCGTGCTGGCCGATACCCTGGCCATGCACCTGCCCGCCGGGCGGGGCATGGGCGTGCTGGCGATGCCCAGCACGATCGACGCGGTCGCGCTCTATCTGGGCGCCCTGCGCAGTACCCGTCAGGTACCCCTGCTGATCCAGCCCGATGTCGACCCGGAGCTGCTGGACGCGCTGCTGACCCAGTACGCGCCGGACTGGCTTGCCATGCCGGGCACGGCGCCGGCGGGTTACCGGACGGTGCATGTCGCAGGCACTCTGGGCATCCACCTGCGCGAAACCCACCTCACGCTCCCATCGCCGCATGGCGACCTGGCGCTGCTGCTGAGCACATCGGGCAGTACGGGTTCATCCAAGCTGGTGCGGTTGTCCGCGCAGGGCCTGGCCGCGAACACGGCATCGATCGTTGCCTATCTCGGCCTGGGTCCCGAAGACCGCGCCATCACCACATTGCCATTGGCCTATTCGTTTGGCATGTCCATCCTCAACAGCCATCTGGGCTGTGGTGGCTGCGTGGTGCTGAGCGAAGACAGCCTGATGACCCGCGAGTTCTGGGAAGCCGCACGCGGCAATGCGGTCACTTCCCTGTCCGGGGTTCCGGCCACCTACGAAATACTGCGCCGCATGGGCCTTGCGCGCCTGCAGCTGCCCAGCCTGCGCATGCTGACCCAGGCCGGTGGCCGCCTGCGCGACGAACTGGTCCAGTATTTTGCCGAGTCTGCCAAGGACCACGGCCTGCAGTTCTTCGTCATGTACGGCCAGACTGAAGCCTCGCCCCGCATCAGCTATGTTCCCTCCGAGCGGCTGCTGGACAAGATCGGCAGCATCGGCATTGCGGTGCCGGGTGGTCGTATGCATGTCGATGCGGAAAGCAGTGAACTGGTCTACGAGGGGCCCAATGTCATGATGGGCTATGCCACCTCGCGCGAAGAACTTGCGCGCCCCGACGAACTGCACGGCCTGCTTCGCACGGGCGATCTGGCCCGTGTGGATGACGAAGGGTTCCATTACATCACCGGGCGCGCCAAACGGTTCCTGAAGATCTCCGGCAACCGCGTCAATCTCGACGAAGTGGAAGCGATGCTGTCGACCGCGCTCGGCCGTCAGATCGCCTGCTCGGGCAATGACGACGATCTGGTCGTATTCAGCCATGGCGATGCCCCCGCCGCGCAGGACAACGTCCGCCAATTGGTGCAGGCGCGCTACAAGCTGTTCGGCGGCCTGGTCCGCTGCATCCATCTGGATTCGCTGCCGCTGCTGTCCAGCGGCAAGATCGACTATCTGTCGCTGCGGCAGCTCGCCGCGCAAGGAGCACGTCAATGAACGCAGGCACGGACAGTTCGCTGGCAGCGGCTGCGCTGGAAGCGGAGGTCTATGGGCTGGGCCGCCAGGCCAAGCGCGAATGGCTGCTGGACGGCCTGCAGTCGCTCACCCGGCATCACCACCTGTCCTGCCCGCCCTACCGCGCCATGCTCGATGCATTGTGGCGCGGCGGCCAGGCGGACTCGCTGGAATCGCTGCCCTGGCTGCCGGTCCGGCTGTTCAAGCAGATCGACCTGAAGAGCGTCGCCGACGACCAGGTACTGCGCACGCTGGTTTCCAGCGGCACCACGGGCGCGGCCGTCTCGAGGATCTTCCTCGATGCGGAAACCGCACGCGCGCAGACCCGCGCCCTGACGCGGATCTTCTCCCACTTTGCCGGCAACCGCCGGATGCGCATGCTGGTGGTCGACGACGACTCGTTCCTGCGCGATCGCAGCCGCTTCAACGCGCGCGCAGCCGGCATTCTGGGCTTCTCCAACTTCGGCCGCGACCATCTGTACCTGCTCGACGAACAGCTGCAGCCCGACTGGGCAGCACTGGCGCACTGGCTGGCCAAAGCCCCGGACGAACCGGTACTGCTGTTCGGCTTCACCTCCATCGTCTGGCAGTCCTTTGTCCAGGCTGCCGCACGCGACGGCGTGACGCTGCGCTTCCCCGAAGGCAGCATGCTGGTGCATGGCGGCGGCTGGAAGAAGATGGACGAACAGAAGGTCGACAATGCCGCTTACAAGGCCTCGCTCTCCAGCACCTTCGGTATTGATCGCGTCCACAATTATTACGGCATGGTCGAGCAGGTCGGATCGATTTTCTTCGAGTGCGAGCACGGTCATCTTCATGCACCGGCTTATGCCGATGTGATCATTCGTGACCTGCAGGATCTCAGCCCAACAGCCAATGGAACCGCAGGTGCCGTGCAGGTGCTGAGCCTGCTGCCTGGCAGCTACCCGGGGCACAGCCTGCTCACCGAAGACCTGGGCGTGATCCACGGCGAGGACGATTGCCCTTGCGGTCGGCTCGGGAAGCATTTCAGCGTACTGGGCCGCATCAAGAACGTTGAAGTCCGCGGCTGCAGCGACACACGAACGGTACCCCGCGCATGACACAGATCCTGTTTTCCATTGACGCAGACGCAGCGCTGCCGGATCAGCTGGCGCGCCTGGCCACGCTGCCGCCGCTGTCACCTTTCAGTGCGGAGGCGCGCGCGTTCGTTGCCGATTTCGCACGACGTGTGTTCGCGCTGCCGGTGCTGCGCGAGCATCCCGAACTGGCGACGCTGGCACACTGGTTCCGTCCGGCGGCGCAGGAGCAGCTGTCGCGGCGCCTGCTGGCGCCGTCCACCGAACACCTGCTGGCACGTGGCCTGGTGTTCCATCTTGCGCCGGCCAACGTCGATGTGCTGTTCGCCTATGCCTGGCTGATGTCCGTGCTGGCCGGCAATCGCAACGTAGCCCGCCTGTCGCAGAAGCACAGTCCCCAACGCGAGGCACTGGTCTCGATCCTGCACGCCATGCGCGAGGAAGGACTGCATGCCGACGTCCTGCAGCGCAGCGTGCTGCTGACCTATCCGCATGATGACGCGGTGACTACGTTGATCTCCCGCAGCTGCCATGCGCGGATCATCTGGGGCGGCGACGCAACGGTCGCCAAGATCCGTTCCTTGCCGCTGGCGCCGTTGGCCGTTGAACTCGCCTTCCCGGATCGATTCGGTGTGGCAGCCATCGATGCCGCGCATGTACTGCAGAGCAGCGACGCGGACCTGCAGCAGCTTGCCCACCGGTTCGTCAACGATGTTCTCTGGTTCGGCCAGCAGGCGTGCTCTTCACCCCGCACCCTGTACTGGGTTGGCGCGCAGGAAACAGTGGAGGCCGCGCGTGCACGGTTCTGGCCTGCGGTACGCTCGCAATCCGGCGCCGTCGCAGATGAGCCCGCCGCGATGATGGCCCGGGTGACCGATGCCCACCTGATGGCCGCACTCTCCTCCGATGGCCTGCATTCGGGCACGTCACTGGGCACCTATCCCCTTACGCTCGATGCAGCCCGCGCCGATGGAAACCTGCGCGAGCTGCAGAGTGGCCACGGGCTGGTGGTGGACGTTCAGTTGGACACGCTGGAAGCACTGGCGCCACAGCTGGATGATCGCGACCAGACGCTCGTCGTGCAGGGTTTCCCGCGGGAATCGCTGATCAAGCTGCTTGACCGGCTCGGTAATCGTGCCATCGACCGCATCGTGCCTTTCGGCCGCGCACTCGACTTCCACCCGGTCTGGGACGGCACCGACCTGCTGGACGTGCTGACCCGCAAGATCACCCTGCCAGGGAACTGAGACGATGAGCTACCTCTTCATCGCGTTGACGATCATGCTGACGGTCTACGGCCAGCTGATCCTGAAGTGGCAGGTAGGCGTCCACGGCCACCTGCTTTCCGCGCCGCTGCAGCCGTTGAACGTGCTGCAACTGCTGCTCAAGCCATGGGTCATTTCCGCCTTTGCGGCAGCCTTCGGTGCATCGCTGTGCTGGATGGCGGCCATCAGCAAGATGCCGATCAGCCGGGCCTACCCGTACATGGCGATCAATTTCTTCCTGGTTGCGCTGTTTGCCAGCGTGATCTTCCGTGAGCAGCTGGATGGATACAAGATCGCCGGAACGCTGATCATCATGCTGGGTGTGGTCGTGCTGTCACGATCGGTCGCCTGACACCATTCCAACGCCCACCCTGCGAGGCACACTCTTGATTCCCTTCAACAAGCCCTTCATGACTGGTCGTGAGCTCTGGCACATTGCGCAGGCGCACGCCAACGGCCACCTGTCCGGCGACGGTCAGTTCACCAAGCGCAGCCACGCCTGGCTTGAACAGCGCACCGGGGCGCAGCGGGCGCTGCTGACCCACAGCTGCACGGCCGCGCTGGAGATGGCGGCGCTGCTGCTCGACCTGCAGCCCGGTGACGAAGTGATCATGCCGTCCTATACCTTCGTGTCCACCGCCAACGCATTCGTACTGCGAGGGGCGGTGCCGGTCTTCGTGGACATCCGCGAGGACACGCTGAACCTGGACGAGCGCCTGGTGGAGGCTGCGATCACGCCGCGCACCCGCGCCATCTGCGTCGTGCACTATGCCGGTGTGGCCTGCGAAATGGACAGCTTGCTGGACATCGCCGCCCGCCACGGCCTGGCCATCGTCGAGGATGCAGCACAGGCCATCATGTCCACCTACAAGGGACGGCCACTGGGCACGATTGGCGAACTGGGGGCCCTCAGCTTCCACGAAACCAAGAACATCATTTCAGGTGAGGGCGGCGCCCTGCTCTGCCGCGACGCCCGATTCGGCGAACGCGCGGAAATCCTGCGCGAGAAGGGAACCAACCGCAGCCGCTTCTTCCGCGGCCAGGTCGACAAGTACACCTGGGTGGACGTCGGTTCCTCCTTCCTGCCCGGCGAGATCACCGCCGCATTCCTCTGCGCGCAGATCGAAGAAGCAGACCAGATCACCGCGCGCCGCCTGGCCATCTGGGACCGTTACCAGCAATGGGCGGCGCCGCATGAAGCGGCTGGCCGGCTGCGCCGGCCGATCGTACCGGCCGACTGCCAGCACAACGCGCACATGTTCTACATGCTCCTGCCCGACCTCGACGCGCGCACCCGCTTCATCTCGGAAATGAGGAACCGCGGGGTGCAGACCGTTTTCCATTACATCCCGCTGCATTCGGCACCCGCCGGCCTTCAGGCCGGCCGTACCCATGGCGAGCTGCACAATACCGACGCGCTCAGCGAACGGCTGGTGCGCATGCCGCTGTGGGTGGGCGTGGAAGAGCACCTTGAGGCGATCTTCGCAGCTGCGGACGACGTGCTCGCATGAATCAACCGGTCACTTCAGCAGCGCAGGAAGCCCGGGAACTGCTCAAGGGGTTGCCCGGCTGGTACTCCAGCCTGTCCATGCACCGCCGCCTGCAAGGGCTGATGATGCTGGTCGCGGGCCTGTTGCTGCTGATCCTGCTGATCGTGCCGTACAACCGCCAGGTGCTGGTCATTGACCTGGAGAGCGCACAGCCTGGGCGGCTGCAGGTCTATTTCGACATGGGACAGGGCCTCTCCGAGTCCCTGTCCACGATCAAGCGCTATCAGGCCGGCCAGACCGAACTGCGCTACGAGCTGCCACGCGGCACGCTGCACGGCATCCGGATAGATCCTGATCCCGGCGCAGCGCCCATCGTGTTCACGCATATCGGCGCGGTTGGCTTCGGCGGGCGCGAGCGACAGACACTCGCAGACCCGCTGCAGCTGGAAGGTGTGCAGATGGCACGCGACACCAGCCCCGGCCTGGAACACGCACGGTTCGTGATCACCGCCGATGCCACCGATCCACAGCTGGCGATCCCGCTGGCGGTGCCGATGAAAAGCAACTCCGGCGTAGCACCGGCTACGTGGAACCTGCTGTGGTGGGCATTCTGGTTGAGCCTGCTGGTAGCCATCAGCCTCCAGTTCCTGCGCCGGCCCATGCCGCTCCTGGCATTGGCACTGATCGTGCTCGGGCTGTGCACCGCGCTGTCGATGTTCTCCCCGACCTCGGGCCGTTCGGTGCACCCCGATGAGCTGCTGCACGACGCGGATGCGGGGTATTTCCAGCACCATTGGGCGCCGCCGCGCATGGATGCACCGGACCTGGCGACCAGCTTCACCAGCAGTCCGTATGGCGTGACCTATCTTTCCGAATGGAACGTTGTCTACCTGTTCGCCGCAAAGACCTCACGGATCTTTGGCGAACTGGGCCTGGACGTGATGCTGTCCTATCGCGCGTTCAATCTGGCATTGTTTGCGCTGATGCTCGTTGGCCTGGTGGTGATCCGCGCGCCGCGGGGCAGCTACATCCCGCTGTTGATCACGCCACAGCTCTGGTACGTGTTCTCCTATTTCAATGGCGATGCAATGCCCTTCGCGCTGGGCATGCTGGCCGCCACGATCGCACTGATGCCCGAGGGCCCATTGCAGCGCTTCCTGCAGCGCCGCGGGCCCTTCGACGCCGCCACGCTGGGGCATCTGCTGGTGTTCTGCACCTGCCTGGGCCTGTTGCTTCTTTCAAAGAAGAACTACTGGCCGGTCGCAGCGTTCATCGCGTTGTCGATGTCGGTCGTCGCGCTGCGACTGCGCGCCCTGCTGGCCTCGTCCCTGGTCGTGCTGCTGCTGGCCGGCGTTGCCGCCAACGGCGCCGGCACGGGGCTGGCCGCTGCGGCAGGCTCCTCCCTGCTCACCGTGGTGGGCATCATGGCCGGCCTGTCGCTGCTCTACTGCTTCTATGCAGCCTGGGTCCTGCTGCGCGAATCCCACAGCCGCGCAGCGATCGGTCGCATCTGTCTGACCCTCGCACTGTCGGCGGCGGTGGCCCTGCCGTGGATCGCGGCCGATGCCTACAAGCACCGCGGCGGCCCGGGCAAGACCGCACTGATCGAGCAGCAGCGTGAGCGGTTCGCCGAGCCCGCATTCAAGCCCTCGGTGACCCGCACGCTGTCCGCAGAGGTCTCCGGGTTCAAGCTCCAGGAGAAGGGCGTGCAGATCGGGCAACTGCTCGACGCACCGAAGGAGTGGCACGTGGGAACGTTCCGCAGCTTCTTTGGCGTCTATGGCTATATGGAGTACTTCGACACCGAGAGCGCCTATCGGTTCGTCGGCTGGTGCGTGCTCGGGGTCCTGTTGCTCGCGCTTGCCTGGGGACTGGGCACCCGCACGCTCTCCCCTGCCCTGGCCATCACCAGTGTCGGCTGCGGGCTGGCACTGGTGCTGGCCTCGTTCCTGCACAGCTGGACCTATGATTTCCAGCCGCAGGGGCGCTATGTGATGGGCCTGGTGGTGATGATGGTGCCGCTGTTCATGCGCACCGGCGAGTCGCAGTGGGGACGCGTCCTGTTCACCGCCGTGGCGCTGCTGCTGTTTGTACTGTCAGCCGCTTCATTCACCCATATCGCGCTGCCGCACCTGGTCTGACACCAGCGGCGGCAGCCGGGTGTGCAGGACATCACGCGGGCGAAGCGCGATGTCGTAGTTGAGGAAGGCCAGGATCAGCTGGAGCCCACTGAGAATGGCCATGGCAGGCAGCACCACCGTGCCCACCGGTGCTGCCAACCCCGCCACGGACAGTTCGAACCAGCGAACAGCGCCGTAGGCACCGCCTCCGAGCAACAGCACGACACCGGCCACCAGCTGCAGCGATGCCACTGACAGGTCGCGCAGGAAGTAGTTGTAGCTGATGCGCTTGGCGAAGTTGCGCGCGTGCTTCAGGGCGAACTCGCCCAGCACCTTGCCTACGCTGAGGTTGCTGACCTCTTCGCCGTAGTGCGCGTCCATCGGCACGTCCACCACCACGGCACGCACGGCGTTGAGCCGGAACAGCAGGTCGGTTTCGAAGAAGTACCGCTCGCTGAGTTTTGCCAGCGGCAAGCGTGCGGCGACCGCGGCGTGGATGGCGGTGTATCCATTGGTGGGATCGAACAGATCCCAGTAGCCGGTGGACGCTTTGGCCAGGAAGGAAAGCCCCAGATTGCCCAGGCGACGGAGCCAGGGCATGCGGCTGATCTGGCCCAGATCCCAGAAACGGTTGCCCTTGGCATAGTCGGCCTGCCCGCGCGCGATCGGAGTCACGAACAACGGCAGCAGTCGCGGATCCATCTGCCCGTCGCCGTCCACTTTGACCAGGATCTCCATGCCGTCGGCAATGGCAGCCCGATAGCCGGTCACGACCGCACCGCCCACGCCCTTGTTCCGGGCATGGCGCAACACCCGCACCCGGGCGTCATCCGTATCCGATTCGATGAAATCACCCGACGCCTCGGGGCACGCGTCGTCCACGCAGTAGACGGCCGTCACCTCGGGGCCGATCGCTGCCAGCACACCGCGTATATGGCGGGTGACCTTGTAGCACGGGATGATCACCGCGATGCGCGGTACGCAGGGAGCGGCCTGGGGAGCGTCGGGCGAGAGAGCAGCGGTCATGGTTGCAGAGGATAGAAGAAGAGGCCGCCCGGTGCGGCAATCGCATCCTGCACGCTCAGGCCCAGCCTGCCCAGCTCGGTCATGCACAGGCGTGTTTCCAGCATGTCACGATCGGTTGCACGATCGGAACGATCAATCAACACATGGGTCACCCCCAGGCTGCGCAGCTGCTGGCGCGCTGCGGCGGGCTTGTTGCTGCAGAGCAGCTGTCGTAGATCGCGTGCCGTGAATGGATAGCCGGCCCCCAGCCGTACATTGAACAGATAGTCACGCTGTCCGAACGGAAGATAGGGCGCGACGCTGGCAGAGGGCAGCACCCAGTCCTCGCGCCCATTGAGCATGACCGAGTAGGCCGGTACCAGCACCACCGCATCCGCCGGCAAACGCGCCTCGGCCTGCTGGAACGCCCGCACCTGCTTTTCGTCCACTGGATAGGGCCATCCCATGGTCCTGGCCCGCGGTGCAGGCGGTGGCACCACTGCAAAGGCCAGGGCCCCAAGGGCGACCACAATGGCGGTGGCGCGGCGCAGGCTGGCCTTGGGCAGGGCGCGGAGGTGGCGGCCTGCGCCCACCGCGTCCAGCAGCAGCAGCAGCGACGCCAGTGCCAGCATCGATTGGATGAGCAGCGCATACATGCCCAGCAGGTCGATGTAACGCTGCGAGTAGGTGCTCAGCAGGCTCGCTTCCAGCGAACTGTGGCCCAGGGCGAGCAGGACGATGTTGGCAAGCCGCTGCGCACACAGCACCGAGAGCAGCAATCCAATCTGCCACCCCAGAATCGACACCAGTAGACGCCGGCTTTCCGCGGCCAAGCGGCGCCAGAGCAGCGCTGCCAGGCCTGCCGCAATGCTGGCAAGCGCCAGAGCATGTCCCAGCGGATGGATGGCGCGCCACAGGAACTGGCTGGAATCGGGCATCCACTGCGTCCAGGGCGCCGGCTGAGGCCCGTGCCAGAGCTCCCACATCACCGCCGCACGAAGCGCCTCCGGCAGTGAACCCTCGACCAGAGCAACGGAGGGTGGCGTGTACAGGCGCAGCCCCAGGAACTGCTGCAGCCCTGCCCGCACCTCTGGCACGGCTTCTGCCACAAGCTGGAGGTAGTAAGGATCGGCCAGCAGCAACACAACGCCGGCCGCCGTTCCGGTGAACAGCCCCAGCAGCGGCATCAGCAGGCGAAGGGACAGTCCACGCGTGTGCAACCACGGGAACACCGCCACGCAGAGGAACAGCGGCACGGAGAAACCGGCGTAGGCCACTGCCAGTGAAGGATTGAGCTTGACCGCCATTGCCCCGGCAAAGGGTAGCGCGGCCCAGCAGAACGCGGCGCTGCGCCGGTTCCGCGCCATGCCGTGCAGGGTGGCCGCCAGGGCGGGCAGCAGCAGCACGGCCAGCGCACTCAGGCGCCCGGTGCTGTTGAGGTCTGCCACGGGATAGAAGTACGTGGTTCCGCGCAGCATGAGCGCACCCAGGCCCGCAAGCAGCAGTGCGCCGCCGGCCATCAACAGCGCCGGCGACAGCCCCCGTGAGCGCAGGCGCCCCCACACCAGCTCGGTCAGCCCCACCACGGCCAGCGTCGCCTGCAGGGCCGGTTGCACCTTCAGGAACGGCCCCAGGTGATGGCCCATGCCGGGCCAGGCCCACAGCGAGGCCAGCACATGCAGCAGCTTCGGGTACTTCTCCAGCCAAGCGGTACCGCCGGCGGTCAGCAGCGGATAGCCCGCTTCGTACATTGCCGTTGTGAAGGCAATATGCTGATGGGTATCGAGCCCCAGCGCACCGGCACGCCGTGAGTACAGCGCGGCGATGGCGACCAGTGCGAACAGGCCCAGCAGGCTCGGCAGCGAAGAACCGCTGCATGAGGGCACAAGGCTGCGCGCAAACCCGCGTGCCTGCGTTCGATGCGCCAGCAGACTGATCGACAGTGCCGCCATCACCAGCAACGGCAGGGCCAACGGCAGGTCGGCCCAGCTCGTCCATGCCCAGGCCAGCGGAGCCGAGACAAGCCAGACCAGCAGCAGTGCAAACTGGCCCAGCCAGGCCTTCAGGAAGAGGCCAGGTCCCTGCGCTGTGCTTGCCAGCCCCAGCCATGCCAGTACCCGATGACCGAACCATCCCATGGACAACAGGGAGACCGCCAGAAGAATGACGAACTGGAACTGGGAAACACTGCGCGAGCAGAGCAGGATGAAGATCAGGACGCCGGCGACCACCCACCTGCCGCGGTTGCGCCCCAGCACGCCATGGCTTGGCCCGTTTCCAGCACTGGCGACCATGTAGTCAGCCGTCTGCCAGCACGCGGCTGTGCACGTCGCTGGCAATACGGGCGAATTCGCCCTGGCCGAGCAGGGCATGATCGCTTCCGGCAACGGCACTCTGCATCATGCCGCGCTGTTCAAATGCATCCACCAGCGCCACAAGCCCCGCACAGATCGCCTCGGGGGTCATGCTGTCGAGCGAATGCACGTTGGCCACGGTCTGGTCCAGCCGCTTGTTGTCGTAGCGGTTGGTCAGCACCTCCATGCCGAACGCGGCCATTTCCAGCGGCGGATAACTGGGGTGCGGTGAGACCATCAACGACAGGCCGATCGCCGACGTCGACAACAGCCGGGCATACGCATCGATATCCAGCTTGCCGAGCGCCTTCAACGCGAACGGGCCCAGATCCAGGTCGGCCTGCAGTTCACCCGGTGCCGCCACCTCCCACTGCCTCGCGCGCGGGTCCTTCCAGCCCCACAGGCGCAGGCCCTCGCAGATCAGCTCGAATGCATTGCGCGGCGTGCCCGGGCGCGCGTAGACAACGATACGGCGCTGGCGGGGAACAGCGGCATCACGGACCTGCTGCAGCGCCGGGCGCAGCCCGTCATGCAGAACCGGTTCGAACACCGAGTGCTTCTCGTAGCGCAGGCCATGCTGCTCGAAGAACCCGGCAAGCAGGGCCGTGTTGAAGATGCCGATGTCGCGCGCAGGGCGGTACGTGCTCAGCGACAGCGCGTACTGGCTCGACCAGGCATAGAACCCCGGCTCGAAGTCCTGGATGAGGTAGATCATCGGGCGATCAATGCCGCCGTTGTCGCCCTGCCATTGCGACATGCGCTGCGCTGCGTACGCCGTCCACCAGGCGGTGGCCACCCAGATGTCCTCGCCGGCCACCGGCAGGGTCTTCTGGTAGCGATCGCTGAACGGCACGATCTGCCGCATTGCCGTGGAGGTCTGGTCTGCCGGGACCAGCGCATGGTCGGAGAAGCGCGAAAGCGCTTCTTCATCCGGTGAACTGTCGACCAGGATGATCCGCGATGCAGGGAAGAACCGGCACAGCTCACGATAGATCAGCACGGCCGTGTGGATGCCGCCGAAGTAATGTTGCTTGTTGATCGACGGCAGCACCAGGTTCAGCCGCCGGCCCTCCCAGGGGTCGTGCCGGGGGGTACAGGGAGTGATCTCGGCAACGTGGGTATTGGGCGTGGGCGCACCGGGAGCGCTTGCATCCAGCCGCGCGGCGATGCGCCGCAACAGGTGACCCAGGCGGCTCATTGCACGGCCCCGCGCAGACGGGGCGACGAAGCCATGTAGTCCAGGTTCGGGCTGAAGAACGGATCGCCTTCTTCGCGATACGGCGAATACGCTTCGGCCGAGCGCACGAAGTCGCTCTCGGGGATCGCACGCGGATCACGCGTCTTGGACTCGTGGTGGATCATCACCGCACGTGCGACGTAAACGGTGGCAAGGCCGCGTGCATGCGCACGCAGGCACAGCTCCACATCGCTGCCGCAGACAATGAAGGATTCATCGAACCCGCCCAGCGACTCGAACGTGTCACGTGCCACCACCATGCAGGCGCCCGTCACGGCCAGCACCTGGCGCTGCAGCACCGGGGAAACGAACAGGTTCTGGTTGTGCACCGGCGCTTCACCCTTGAATACATGGTCGGCCCAGCCGCCCATGCCGATTACCACGCCGGCGTGCTGGATGGTGCGATCGCCGTACAGCAGCAACGGGCCGCACACGCCCACGTCCGGCCGCAGCGCGTTCTCGGCAAGCCGCTGCAGCCACTGCCCATCGATGATCTCGGTGTCGTTGTTGAGGAACACCAGCACCTCGCCACGCGCTTGCCGCGCAGCCAGGTTGTTCAGTGCCGACCAGTTGAACGGCACATCGGCACGGATCACCCGGAAGCTCTCGCGGCGGGACATCGCCTCGAGCCACTGCAGGGTCTCGGCCTGGGTTGAACCGTTGTCGACGACGATGATCTCGAACGCACGGTAGTCGGTCTTGGCGTACAGCGACTCAACACAGGTGCGCAGCAGGTCCAGGCCATCGCGGGTCGGAATGATGATGCTGGCCAGAGGGCCCTTGTCCGCGTATGGGTAGCGCACGTCGTAGCAGAACAGCTGCTCGCCGTCGTCCACCTGCGCCCCGGGGTGGGTTGCCTGCACATGCTGCTGCAGCGCGCGACGACCGGCGTGATGCGCGTAGGGCTTGGAGCCGGCATTGGCCGCGGTGGAACCGGCGTGCGCGCGCCAGTGGTAGAGCACCTTGGGCACATGCGCGATGGTGGCGCCGGCGGCGGCACAGCGAAGCACCAGATCGTAGTCCTGCGAGCCATCGCAGTCGCTGCGCAGCCCCCCCAGCTGCGCCACCAGCGCAGCATCGAAGCTCACCAGGTGACCCAGGTACATCTGCGACAGGAACAGGTCCAGATTCCAGTCAGGCTTGAAGTACGGATGGCGGAGGCGGCCGTCTTCGCCCAGCACATCGTGGTCGGTGTACACGACCCCTGCCGAGGTGGCCACATGGCAGGCAACCACCGCAGCCAGTGCATCCGGCTCGAGCAGGTCGTCGTGGTCGAGGAAGGTGATCCAGCGCCCCTTGGCCAGTGCGACCGCAGCGTTGGTCGTGGCCGCAATGCCCTGCCGTTCGCTTGAGCGAGAGACACGCAGGTTCGGCAACCGCCGCGCCAGTTCTTCCAGCACGCGTGCCACATGCGGTTGATCGGACGCATCGTCGTGGATGCACAGCTCCCAGTTCGGGTAGGTCTGTGCTTCGACGCTGGCCACGGCCTCGCGCAGGAACACCTCCGGCGTGTTGCAGACCGGCATCACGATGCTGATCAGGCCGGCGTCGGCTGGAACCGCAGCCGGTGCCTGCTGGCGCAGCCATTCGGCGTAGACGTCCGGCGGCGTGGTCGCTGCTGCCGTGTGCGATCCATTGGCATAGGCCAGAATCGCCCGCGCCAGATGCTTCGGCCCCCTGCGTGCGGCGCGGGCCAGTGCAGAGAGGATGGTGCCGACAGAGACACCCTGCCCCTGTGCGCGACGAATGCTCCAGTAGATTCCGCGAAGCAGATTACCCATCTTGGACATCAGGCATTACCTCGTTGATTCAGTACGGTCACTTCCCGCTTGCCCCATCGCTTCAAGACACGCCCCAACCCACCAGCGCGCCAATGACCAGGCCGCCCAGCGTCAACCCCACCATTGCGGCTTGCCACTTGCGGCGCGAGCGCTGGTAGTCCGCCGCGCGCTGCTGCAGGCGCTGCTCGAGCTCGCGCTCCACATCCCGTGCCTGCAAGCGGGCGGCCTCCGCGGCCTCCACCAGTTCAGCCATGCGTGCCTGGGCGCTCTGCAACTGCTGCAGCTCATCGGCCACGCGCGCCTTCAGCTCCAGCTCGGCCTGCTGCCACTGGTCGCGCTTTCGCAGCCACCCGGCATCGGCCTCGTCCTTGACCTGCTGCAGCTGCTGCGCATAGGCGGCGGTGGCGCCCCACTCGCGCTTGGCCACGGCAAGATCGGCGATGTAGGCATCCAGCAGCCGCGCCGTGGATTCCCATTCCTTCTCCGAATTGGCGGTACGCACCGCCAGCTCACGCAAGCCGCCGGCGAGACCGCTCAGCAGCGCAGTCGCCTCCGCATCGAGATCGGCACGGAACGGCGGGTTGGCCTGCAGGCGCGCCGCATCGCTGGGCAGGCGCACGGCCACGCAGTACTCGCGATAGGGCTGGTCGCTGTGGTCGCCGGCGAACACCCGGCTGTTGTAGAGACGGTCGGCTGCGCTGACCAGGGGTTCCAGCTCGGGGAACTTCACCTTGATGAAATGCGCACCCATCAGGCTGGACCACAACGCGGCATTGCCCTGGCCGAAGCGCAGCACCGTCATGCCGGCGCTTTCAAACGCGGCCACGATCTCAGCGGTGTCGACCAGGCCGAATTCCTTGTGCTCCTGCAGCCAGACGTAGTCCTCGCCGAACAGCTCACGCCAGCGACCATTCGCATCGACTTCAGCGTCGCGCACCCACGGCTGGTCCGGCGGGAAACCGACGATGACCGCGCGGCTGGCGACACGCGCCATCTCGGCTGCGGCCTTGGCACGCAGGAGCGCGGGAATATGCTCAAGCACATCCAGCGATACGACGGCGTCGAAGCCCTGCTCGGGGAACGGCAGCGCGGTGGCGTCAGCCACCACGAAGTCCTTCTCGTCCCCTTCGGCATGCAGGTCGGTGTACAGGAACGTTGCCTGTGGCAGGAACTGCCCGAGCAGACGCTGACGGTTGGCCCCTACTTCCAGCACCCGCGGCGCGGGCAGATCCAGCGCCTGCAGCAGATGCGCCGCCGCACCGTAGCGCTGGTAATGGTCAAAGGGAATTTCAAGCAGCGTCGGGGTCATGGACCTTCCACTCATGCGGGATATAGACCACGCCCTCACTGAAGTAGGGCGCGGCCACGGTGAAGACACTGGCTTCGGACAGATAATCCAGGCAGACCAGGCCCTTGTCGGTGAACAGCCCCACATCAACGCGGTAGCTGCCGGTCAGCAGGGTCATCGACGGGATGCAGTAGCTGACGCGGTGCGAGCCGCGGGAGGTGGGAATCACCACCCGCTCAAGATAGGTGTTGGGGCCAAAGATATGCAGGCCATCCATGCCCTTGATCGCTACGCCGAGCAGCAGGCCATCGACCACCTCATCGCCGACGGTATAACTGATGTCCACCGTCAGCGGCTCGAACGGGGCCAGCATGTCGGTGCTCAGTGCAACCGTTTCAAGATGCGCGGGGATGCTGCCCGGGGCGGGTGCCTGGCGCACTTCGGCATCCTGCGCCACGGCCAGGTCCTTGCCCAGTTCGTAGTCGCGGAAACGGTCAGCCACGAAGCTGGCTTCACCGTGCAGCTTGACCTTGCCACCTTCCAGCCACAACGCGGTCTGGCAGAAGCGCTTGACCTGCTCGAGCGAATGCGACACGAACAGGATGGTGGCGCCGCGTGCACGGATCTGTTCGATGCGCGCAAGGCATTTCATCTGGAAGCGGATGTCACCCACCGACAGTGCTTCGTCGATGATCAGCACATCCGGTTCGGTGTGGATGGCCACCGAGAACGCCAGGCGCACGTACATGCCGCTGGAATAGGTCTTGACCGGCCGGTCGAAGAAATCGCCGATATCGGCGAAGTCGATGATCGACTGCAGCTTGTCGTCCACTTCCCTGCGGCTCAGGCCCAGCAACGAGGCGCTCAGGTACACGTTGTCGCGGCCGGAGAAATCCGGATTGAAACCGGCCCCCAGTTCGAGCAGCGCGGCAAAGCGCCCGCGGATGCTGACCGAGCCGGAGGTCGGGCGCACCGTGCCGCACAGGATCTGCAGCAGGGTCGATTTGCCGGCGCCGTTGCGGCCAATGATGCCGACTGTTTCGCCCTTCGGCACGACCAGGTTGATGCCGTCCAGCGCACGGAAGGTGCGGCTGGCGCGGTCGCCGGAAGGCTTCAGCAGCGACAACAGACGGTCGCGCGGGTTGGCGTAGACCGGATAGTCCTTGGTCACGCCCAGCACTTCGATGGCCGCGTCAGCTGAGGCCTGCAACGTGGTGGTCTGCGGGTTGTTCATAGGACGTCCGAGAAGCCGCGCGAGAGGCGACGGAAGAGCGCGTAGGCCAGCATCGCCGCCACTACCGAAAGCAGGAAGTGGGGCAGCAGCGCGGCCAGATCAGGCGCCGAGTTCTGCACCGTCACCGCGCGCAGCTGTTCGATGGGCGTGACCAGCGGGTTGAAAAACACCAGGCCCCGCGCCGCCTCGGGCATTGCATGCGCCGGGAAGAAGATCGGGCTGAGGAACAGCAGCACGCTGCTGAGGATGCCGACGAACTGGCCGATGTCGCGCAGATAGACCCCCAGCGCCGACAGCGACCAGGCGATCGCAAGCAGCATGGGGGTCATTTCCAGCAGGATCAGCGGCGAGGCCAGCGCCCACGCCGACGGCAGCCCCGACTGCCAGGTCTGCGCGACCAGCAGGATGGTCAGGCCGATGCCGGCGGTCGTCAGCGCTGCGGCCACCTTCACCATCGACAGCACCGGCAGCGGAAAGACCACCTTCTTCACGAAGTTGGGTTGCCCAGCGATGATCCCAGGTGCCGTGATCAGTACTTCCGACAGCAGCGTGAAGGGTACCAGGCCCGCAAACAGCATCAGGGCGAAGTCGCCGGTGGATTCGGCACCCGCCCATCGCGCCTTGAACACGCCACTGAACACCAGCGTGTAGACACACAGCATCAGCAACGGCTGCAGGACCAGCCAGAGAACACCCAACGTAGTGGTGCGGTACCGCGCTGCCAACTCACGCCCCAGCAGCTGGCGGAACAGGAACAGGAGATTGGCGTGCTTCTGCATGGATCAGCGATTCCCTGCAGACAGCGCATTTTCCAGATCCACCTGCAGGTCCCCCAGCTCCTCAACACCCACGCTCAGCCGCACCAGCGCATCGCTGATGCCCAGCTGCTCGCGGCGCGCGACCGGGATCGAGGCATGGGTCATCACCGCCGGGTGGTTGACCAGGCTTTCCACGCCGCCCAGCGACTCGGCCAGGGTGAACAGTTCGGTGTTCTCGCAGAAACGCTTGGCCGCTTCGAAACCGCCCTTGAGCACGATCGAGACGATGCCGCCGTAGCCGGCCATCTGCTTGCCCGCCAGCTCGTGCTGCGGGTGCGAGGGCAGGCCCGGGTAGATCACCTTCTCCACCGCCGGGTGCTTGTCCAGCCACTGGGCCAGCGCCAGCGCGTTGGCGCAGTGCGCCTTCATGCGCAGCGGCAGGGTCTTCAGGCCACGCAGGGCCAGGAAGCTGTCGAACGGGCCCTGCACGCCACCCACCGAGTTCTGCAGGAAGGCCATCTGCTCGGCCAGTTCGGCGTTGTCGCCGACCACGACCATGCCACCGACCATGTCCGAGTGGCCGTTGAGGTACTTGGTGGCCGAATGCAGCACCAGGTCGGCGCCCAGTTCCAGCGGACGCTGCAGCATCGGCGAGGCGAAGGTGTTGTCGACCACCACGATCAGGCCATGGCGCTTGGCGATGGCGGTGACCGCAGCGATGTCCACGATCTTCAGCATCGGGTTGGTCGGGGTCTCGATCCACACCATCTTCGTCTTCGGTGTGATGGCCGCCTCGAAGGCCGCCAGATCGGTCAGGTCGACGAAGCTGAAATCCAGCCCGGCGGTGCGGCGGCGCACGCGCTCGAACAGGCGGAAGCTGCCGCCATAGATGTCGTCCATCGCCACCACGTGGCTGCCGGCATCCAGCAGTTCGATCACGGTCGAGCTGGCCGCCATGCCCGAGGCGAAGGCGAAGCCACGGGTGCCACCTTCCAGCGAGGCCACGCAGCGCTCATAGGCGAAGCGGGTCGGGTTGTGCGTACGCGAGTACTCGAAGCCCTGGTGCTCGCCCGGGCTGGACTGGGCATAGGTCGAGGTGGCGTAGATCGGCGGCATCACCGCGCCGGTGCTGGGATCGGGTGACTGGCCACCGTGGATGGCCAGGGTAGCCAGGGCCAAGGCGCGATCCTGGGAAGTAGCGTTGGACATGTTCTTTCCTGGTGGGCGCCGGCATGCGGCGCCATCAAAGGATCGGGAGTCTATCAGCGCGGCCTTAACGACCTTTGACGCAGATAAACCGGGATTCAGTGGCGAATGTCGGCGATCGGCGGCTTACTGCACGCGACGGCGCAGATAGTTCAGCAGGTCGATGCGGGTGATCAGGCCCAGGAAGCTGTTGCCATCCATCACGATCGCCACCTGGCCACGGTCGAACACCGGCAGCAGGGCCTCGATCGGCGACTTCACGTCCAGCCGGTCCAGCTTGCTGACCATTGCGGTGGCGACCGGGTCGCGGAAACGCGCTTCATCGCCGTAGACGTGCAGCAGCACGTCGCTTTCGTCGACGATGCCGACCAGCTGGTCGCCGTCCATCACCGGCAGCTGCGACACGTCGTACAGCTTCATGCGCTGGTAGGCGGTGGTCAGCAGATCGTTCGGGCCGATCACCACGGTGTCGCGCTGGCCGTACGGACGCAGGATCAGGTCGCGCAGGTCGCCGTGCTGGGGGCGCTGCAGGAAGCCGTTGTCCAGCATCCAGTAGTCGTTGTACATCTTCGACAGGTACTTGTTGCCGGTATCGCAGACCAGCACCAGCACCTTCTTCGGCGTGGTCTGCTCCTTGCAGTACTTCAGTGCCGCAGCCAGCAGGGTGCCGGTGGACGAACCGCCGAGGATGCCTTCCTTGCCCAGCAGTTCGCGCGCGGTATGGAAGCTCTCGGCGTCGCTGATGGCGTAGGCTTTCTTGACACGGCTGAAGTCGGAGATCGACGGCAGGAAGTCCTCGCCGATGCCTTCCACCAGCCAGCTGCCCGACTTGTCGTTGAGCACGCCGTCGTTGATGTATTCGGCCAGGATCGAGCCGACCGGATCAGCCAGCACCAGCTCGGTCTTCGGCGACAGCGTGGCGAACGCGCGCGACAGGCCGGTCATGGTGCCGGAGCTGCCGCAGCCGAACACGATGGCATCCAGATCGCCGCCCATCTGCTCCAGGATCTCCGGGCCGGTACCGAATTCATGCGCGGCGGGGTTGTCCGGGTTGCCGAACTGGTTGATGAAGTACGCGCCGGGGGTCTGCTCGGCGATGGTCCGGGCCAGATCCTGGTAGTAGTCCGGGTGGCCCTTGGCCACGTCCGAACGGGTCAGGCGCACTTCGGCGCCCATCGCCTTCAGGTTGAAGATCTTTTCGCGGCTCATCTTGTCGGGAACGACCAGGATGAGCTTGTAGCCCTTCTGCTGCGCGACCAGGGCCAGGCCCAGGCCGGTGTTGCCCGCGGTGCCCTCGACCAGGATCGCGCCCGGCTTCAGGTCGCCGCGCTTCTCCGCCGCCTCGATCATCGACAGGCCGATGCGATCCTTGATCGATCCGCCCGGGTTGGCGCTTTCGAGCTTCAGGTAGAGCTCGCAGACGCCGGTGTCCAGGCGCTGGGCCTTGACGATCGGGGTCTGGCCGATGAGTTCGAGGACGGAAGAATGAATGGGCATTCGGAGGACTTTCGATTCGCGCCGCACAGGGCCGGACCGTTGATTATCCGTCGGATGGCGATGAATGTCAGGTCGTACGGAACCGGGCCCTGAGCCCGCAAAAAGGGATGCGGGCGGCCCCGGATCGACGAGGAGACCGGTACCGCCCGCATCGGTGAGTTGTGCCTGCAGGCCAAGGCACCACCGCCTGTGGTGCCTTGGCGCGGCCGCCTCATCGGCGGTGCCGCGATGCCAGGGCAGGAGCGCCTGGCGGGGCCATCAATGGCCGGGCCACGCCGTTCCGGGCGTGACGGGGTGCGTCAAAGCGTGGGGGATGGCGCTGAAAGCGGTGTTGCGTACATTCGCAGAAGACGTTGCTTGGCCAGCAGCTTCTCGCGCTTCATGCGACCCAGGGTGACATCATCGATCGGGAGTACACCCAACTCCGCATCCATGCACTTCTTGTTCAACTTGCGGTGCTGGTCATGGAGTGCCCTGAACTCCGGATCCCGCGCACGACGTGCGTCGATCTCGCTCTGGGGCTGATCTTCAAACATGATGGACCTCCTTCGACAGATACACGAACGCCCCGGCCGAAAGGCACGGGGCGTTGTTCATGGAGGAGCGCCGGTCGATGGCCACCTGGACGCCTGCAACGACCTGCGGCACTGGCCTGCGCACGTCGATCTGCTGCGGTTCGCGCCCTGCTTGCATCGGCCCGGCCCTCCCATCGTCCGGTCCGCGGCATTGCGTCCCGGACGATTGACCCTACGCCTGCTCAAGGCGGGGTACAAGACCCCTGCGACAAAAAGACCGAACCCCGCCGGGGCGGGGTTCAGGCTGAATGCTCATCGCAACGAAAAACAAACAATATCAACGAATTACGGGGCAATGATGACCTCAGCCGAGCGCGCCCGGGTGGCGGCCGCCTTCTTGTCACTGACCTGGATGCGGTTGCTGGCGACACCGGCCGCGACCAGTGCGTCGCGCAGCGCCTCGGCCCGCTTCTGGCCGACCCCGTTGGCGCTGTCATAGGCCTCGATACGCAGGCGGCCCTTCTTGCCGATGTTCAGGTACTCGGCCAGCGCCTTGGCCTGGTTGCGGGCGCCGCCGGACAGGCTGGAGGCGCCAGTGGCAAATGCGTCACCATTGAAAGTGAAGACTTCGCCACGGCCGTCGAACTTCGAGCCCGGCAGCTTCTGCCCGGACACCAGCTCGGCTTCCTCGCGGGCCAGCTTGGCGGCGTTCTGCTGGGCGGCGCTGAGGCGCTGCTGCTGCTTGCCGGCCACGCTGGTCAGGGCGTTCTCGGCGTCCTGGCGGGCCAGGGTTTCGGCTTCGGCGGCCTGGCGCAGACGCTCTGCCTCCTCGGCCTGCATCTGCGCCTGCATGCGCAGCTGCTCGGCTTCCTGGCGGGCACGGGCGGCGTCGCGGCGGCTGGCCTCGATCAGCAGGTCGCTGCGGGTCCGCTCGAGGCGGTCAACCTCGCGCGCGGCCAGGGCGGTGCGCACGGCGGTCTCGGCAATCTCCACCCGGCGCTCGGCCAGATAGGTGGCCAGCTCCTGGTCGCGGCGCTTGGCCTTGTCCAGGGTGGCAATGGCCTGCTGCGCCTGCATGCGCTCGAAGGCGCCCAGCTCGGCAGTGTCCGGGTTGGCCTGGATGGCCATCAGGCGCTGGCTCAGCTGCGCCACCAGCGGGTTGTCGGCAGCCATGGCCAGCGACGGCAGCGCCAGCAGGGCGGCCAGGGTTGCGGCAGTCATCGGCTTCATCGGCGGTCCTCCCCGGTCGACAGCTGGCGCTGCAGCTGGTTGACCTCGTTGCGGCGCAACTGCAGCTGGGCGGTGGCCGTGGCCTCCTCGCTGCGCACACGCGCCAGGTCGGCATCGGCGGCGGCGCGCAGGGCCATCGCCGGGGCGTTCTTGCGCTCGCGGCGGTCGGCAGCGGCCCGCTGGGCCTGCTCCAGGCCCTGCCGGGCCAGGCCGATCAGGTCCGGGGCGTACTGGTCGGCATCGGCCTGGGTGGCCTTGTCCACCGCCTGCCGGGCCTGCGCCAGTTCCAGCGCGGCGTCCTGCGCCCAGGCGGGGGCAGACAGTGCGAATGCAAACGCCATCACATACAGGACATGGCGCATTCGTGCGAAGCTAAGTCGTTTCATTGGGGAGGCCGTACCGGTTGTCGGTTCACGGCCATTGTCGTCAAGCCGACACCGTGCTGGCAACGGGCGTCGGCCGTTTCGTTGGGGAAAATTCGCAATGGATATCGGCTACTTCCTGAAGCTGATGACCGAAAAGAACGCTTCGGACATGTTCCTGACCACCGGGGCACCGGTCTACATCAAGATCGAGGGGAAGCTCTATCCGCTGGGCAACACCGGCCTGCCGCCGGGCATGGTCAAGAAGATCGCCTACTCGCTGATGGACGAAGGCCAGGTGCCGCAGTTCGAGCGCGAGCTGGAACTCAACATGGCCATCGCCCTGCCCGATGCCGGGCGCTTCCGCGTCAACGTGTTCAAGCAGCGCGGTGAGGTCGGCATGGTCATCCGCGCCATCCGCAGCCGCATTCCCAGCATCGAAGAGCTGAACCTGCCGCAGGTGCTGAAGGACGTCATCATGACCCCGCGCGGGCTGGTGCTGGTGGTGGGGTCCACCGGTTCCGGCAAGTCGACCTCGCTGGCGTCGATGATCGACCACCGCAACAGCACCACCACCGGTCACATCCTCACCATCGAGGACCCGATCGAATACCTGCACAAGCACAAGATGTCGATCGTCAACCAGCGCGAAGTCGGGCTGGACACCCATGCGTTCCACAACGCGCTGAAGAACGCCATGCGTGAAGCGCCGGACGTGATCCTGATCGGCGAGATCCTGGACGCGGAGACGATGGAAGCGGCGATCGCCTTTGCCGAGACCGGGCACCTCTGCCTGGCCACCCTGCACTCCAACAACGCCGACCAGACCATCGAGCGCATCCTGAACTTCTTCCCGGAAAGCGCGCACAAGAACGTGCTGATGAACCTGGCGCTGAACCTGCGTGCGGTGATCAGCCAGCGCCTGGTGAAGAACAAGGAAGGCCGTCGCCTGCCGGCCACCGAGGTGCTGATCAACACGCCGATGATCCGCGACCTGCTGCGTCGCGGCCAGGTGCACGAGATCAAGGCGGCGATGGAAGGCTCGTTGGAGGAAGGCATGGAGAGCTTCGACCAGTGCCTGTTCCGGCTGGCCAAGGCCGGCGTCATCGAACAGGAGGAAGCGCTGCGTGCGGCCGACTCGCGCGACGGTCTGGCGCTGAAGTTCCGCCTGTCCGAAGGCAGCAGCGGCGAGCACGATCCGTACGCGGATTTCTCATCGCCAACCCAGCCCACCATCACCCACGGCTTCTGACCGCACGAAAAAGGGGACGGAGGGGATTAAGTCGTATATGTACCTACGACACGGTTCCTCCGCCCCATTTTCCTGAAGAATTCAGGGGCGGTCTCATCCAATGAGACCCCTCATCCGTAGGTTTCCGCAATGGAAACCATCCGCAAGCTGGCCATTCTGGCCGATGCCGCCAAGTACGACGCCTCCTGCGCCTCCAGTGGCTCGGGAAAGCGCGACTCGCGTGCGAGCGGTGGCATCGGCAGCACCGAGGGCATGGGCATCTGCCACAGCTATACGCCGGACGGCCGCTGCGTATCCCTGCTGAAGATCCTGCTGACCAACTTCTGCGTCTACGACTGTGCCTATTGCGTGAACCGCGTTTCCAGCAATGTGGCCCGCGCGCGCTTCAGCGTGGACGAGGTGGTTGCACTGACCCTGGATTTCTACAAGCGCAACTACATCGAAGGCCTGTTCCTCTCCAGCGGCATCATCCGCAATGCGGACTACACGATGGAGCAGATGGTGGAGGTCGCCCGGCGCCTGCGCCAGGAACACCGCTTTGCCGGCTACATCCACCTCAAAACCATTCCCGAAGCGTCGCCGGAACTGCTGGCCAGCGCTGGCCGCCACGCCGACCGCCTGTCGATCAATGTGGAACTGCCCACCGAGGCCGGGCTGAGCACACTGGCGCCGGAAAAGACCGTCCAGTCGATCCGCGGCGCGATGGGCGAGCTGCGCTGGCGCATCGAGGAAGCCCAGGAGGCCCGCAGGGCCGCACCCGCGCAGGCGCCAGCAGTGACCCGCAGCGCGCGGCCCAAACCGCCCCGTTTCGCGCCGGCAGGCCAGAGCACGCAGATGATCGTGGGTGCCGATGGCGCCAGTGACCGCCAGATCCTGACCAGCGCCGATAGCCTGTACGGCAACTACCGCATGCGCCGGGTCTACTACTCCGCGTTCAGTCCGATTCCCGATGCCAGCCGGCAACTGCCGCTGCAGCCCCCACCCCTGCAGCGCGAGCACCGGCTGTACCAGGCCGACTGGCTGTTGCGCTTCTATGGTTACGGCGTGGACGAGATCACCGATACCACGCAGGGCGGAATGCTCGATCTGGATATCGATCCGAAGATGGCCTGGGCAATCCGCCATCCCGACCGCTTCCCGGTCGATCTGAACCGTGCCCCGAAGGAAATGCTGCTGCGGGTGCCTGGCCTGGGCGTGCGCAATGCACAGCGCGTGCTGATGGCGCGCCGCCACGGGCGCCTGCGCGTGGCCGACATCGCCCGCCTGAAGGCACCGATGAGCAAGCTGCTGCCGTTCGTGCTGCTGGCCGACCATCACCCGCGCAAGGCACTGGATGACCCGGCCACGCTGCGTGCGCAGCTGGCCCCGCCTCCGCGCCAGGGATCGCTGTTCGATGCGCCGCCGGCCGCCTGAGGCGCAACGCTGGTCCCAACGGGTCGACCCGGCCTGGTCGTTGCAGGCCTGGCGCGATGGTGCACGTGATGCGCTGCTGCGGGGCGTGCGGCCCGAGCAGCTGGATTGGCTCGATGGCAGCGAAGCCTCGCTGCTGGATGCGCCGCCGGTGCAGCAGGCACCCGTGCCGGTACACGCAACCGTTCCCGGCGTCCCGCGCGAGTTCCTGGAACTGGCCGCCACCTGCCTGTGCCACAGCGAACCGCAGCGCCTGTCACTGCTGTACCGGCTGCTGTGGCGGATCACCCATGGCGAACGCGCGGTGCTGAGCAATCCCGCCGATGCCGATGTGCTGCGTGCGATGACGCTGGCCCAGGCCGTTCGCCGCGACACGCACAAGATGAAGGCATTCGTACGCTTCCGCGAGGTGCCCGGCCAGCCCGAGGCGTTCATCGCGTGGTTCGAACCGCAGCATCACATCGTCGACCGGGTGGCGCCCTTCTTCGCACGCCGCTTCACCGGCATGCGCTGGGCCATCCTGACGCCTTCGCGCAGCGTGGCATGGGACGGACAGGCGCTGGCGTTCGGCCCGGGTGCACGGCGTGAGGATGCCCCCGCCGAGGATGCGCGCGAGGCGCTGTGGCAGACCTATTACGCCAGCATCTTCAATCCGGCCCGGCTCAATACCCGGATGATGCTGCAGGAGATGCCGGCCAGGTACTGGCGCCACCTGCCCGAGGCGCAGTTGCTGCCGCGCCTGGTGCGCGATGCCGGCGATCGCGTGCAGGAAATGCATGATCGGCCCGCGCAGTCACCCCAGCGCAGGATTCCCACGCGCGCGAACGCGGCGACAGCGGCGACCGATGCCAGCAGCCTGGAGAATCTGCGCGGGCAGGCCAGCGCCTGCCGCCAGTGCCCGCTCTGGGAGCAGGCCACGCAGACCGTGTTCGGGCAGGGGCCGGCAGGGGCCGAGGTGATGCTGGTCGGAGAGCAACCTGGCGACACCGAGGATCTGCGCGGGCAACCGTTCGCAGGACCTGCCGGCCAGGTGCTGGACCGCGCACTGGCCGAACTGGGGATCGATCGCGCCACGCTGTACCTGACCAACGCGGTGAAGCACTTCCACCATGAACGGCGCGGCAAGGTGCGGCTGCACAAGCGGCCGGAGAGCCGCCACATCCAGGCCTGCCGCCCCTGGCTGATGGGTGAGATCGCGCGCGTGCGGCCCCGGGTGATCGTGTGCCTGGGCGCGACAGCGGCCGCCTCGGTATTCGGTCGTGATTTCGACCTCTCCCGCGACCGCGGACGCTGGCACACCCTCGAGGACGGCACGCGCGGCTACGCCACGGTGCACCCGGCATGGGTGTTGCGGCAGGCCAACGATGCGCGCCGCGAGGAAGCCTACCGGGTTTTCCGCGATGACCTGGCCCGTTTGCAGCAGAAAGGGGACGGAGGGGATTAAGTCGTAAGTGCATATACGACTTAATCCCCTCCGTCCCCTCTACTTTCAGGCGGCGTCGGGCTGCTTTTCCGGGCGCGCACGGTCAAAGGCGTCCAGCGCCTGGCAGGCCGCTTCGATGCGGCGCAGGGTCGGGAACGGTGCCAGGTCCAGGCCGAAGCGGTGCGCGTTGTACAGCTGCGGCAGCAGGCAGAGATCGGCCAGGCCGGGGCGGTCGCCGTGGCAGAAGGTGCCGGTGTCGCGGCTGTTGGCCAGCATCGCTTCCATCGCGGCAAAGCCTTCGGCGATCCAGTGCAGGGTCCACTGCGTGCGGGCATCGGCCGGCAGTTGCAGTTCACGCTCCAGGTACTGCATCACCCGCAGGTTGTTGATCGGATGGATATCGCAGGCCACCAGCTGCGCCAGCGCCCGCACCCGTGCACGGCCGGCGGCGTCGGCCGGCAGCAGTGGCACCTGCGGGAAGCGCTCGTCCAGGTATTCCACAATCGCCAGCGACTGGGTCAGCGTGTGCCCCTCGTGCAGCAGGGTCGGCACCAGCTGCTGCGGGTTGAGCGCACGATAGGCGTGCAGATGCTGCTCGCCGCCTTCGCGCACCAGGTGCACCGGCCGCGCGTCCCAGGCCAGGCCTTTCAGCTCCAGGCCGATGCGCACACGGTAGGCGGCGCTGGATCGCCAGTAGGTGTACAGCACGATGCCGTCGTCAACCGGAATCTCCATCGCCGCCTCCAGGCTCAGGGCTTGGCCGCCTGCTCGATGCGCTGCTCGATCGCACCGAAGATGCTGTTACCTGCGGCATCGAGCATCTCGATGCGAACCACGTCGCCGAAGGACATGAACGGCGTGCTCGGGCTGCCGTCGCGCAGGGTTTCGACCACGCGCTGTTCGGCGAAGCACGAGGCGCCCTTGCTGGTGTCCTCGTTGGCGATGGTGCCGGAGCCGACAATGGTGCCGGCGCCGAGCGGACGGGTCTTGGCCGCATGGGCAACCAGCTGGGCGAAGTTGAACTGCATGTCCACGCCTGCTTCGGGCGCGCCGAACCACTGGCCGTTGATGTGGGTCAGCAGCGGCAGGTGCACCTTGCTGTCCTGCCAGGCAGCACCCAGTTCGTCGGGGGTGACGAACACCGGCGACAGCGCCGAGCGCGGCTTGGACTGCAGGAAGCCGAAACCCTTGGCCAGCTCGCCCGGTATCAGGTTGCGCAGCGAAACATCGTTGACCAGGCCGATCAGCTGGATATGGCCTGCGGCCTGTTCCGGGGTGGCGGCCATCGGCACGTCGTCGGTGATCACTACGATCTCCGCTTCCAGGTCGATGCCGTAGTCCTCACTGACCACCTTGACCGCATCGCGCGGGCCGTAGAAGCCGGCGCTGGTGGCCTGGTACATCAGCGGGTCGGTGTAGAAGCTCTCCGGCACCTCGGCGCCGCGGGCGCGGCGCACGCGCTCGACGTGCGGCAGGTAGGCACTGCCATCGACGAACTCATAGGCGCGCGGCATCGGCGCGGCCAGCGCCTGCGGGTCGAGGTCGAACACGCCATCGGCATCGCCGGCATTGAGCGATTCGGACAGGGCGTTCAGGCGCGGCGCGATGCGGCTCCAGTCCTCCAGGGCCTGCTGCAGGGTGGCGGCAATGCCGGTGGCGCGGACGCCGTGGCGCAGGTCACGCGAGACGACGATCAGGGTGCCGTCGCGGCCGCCTTCCTTCAAAGAACCAAGCTTCATGGGTGGGTGTCCGGAGTCGTGGGCAAACAAGTTTCAAGTGTAATCAAATCTGCGGCGACGCCAAGCTGCAGCGCGGCATCGGCCCACCCTACCGTAGTGGGGGGTTCGGCAGGGCTTGCAGCCCTGCACCTGCTTCACGCCAGGGCAACCTCAAATGCCAGAGCGGCTCTGGGTTGTTGTGAGTTGGGCGGGGCGGTGTGGGTGGGCAGGAC
>NZ_LLXV01000031.1 GCF_001431665.1 Stenotrophomonas beteli
TCGGGGCCCCTTGCCAAGCAACGGGTTCCAACCCCGGCAGATTGCGGGGATCGTTCCAAGGCGGGGTGGGTCCGGTTGCGGGGGCGTGAGCGCCATGGGCCCGAGGCATGCCTCGGGCGGGTTGGGCAGGACGCCCAACCCCGGTCTTGCCGTGTGCGCAGGACAGCGCACACGAACAAGCGCGACCGAGCCTCCAGGGACGGATTCACGGCGTCCCCCGCAACCGGACCCACCCCGCCATCCACAGGAAGCCCGCTTTTGCTTCGGCTGTTGCTTCTGAGGTTGCCGGCCAGGGGCCGGCACTACCGCGGGTGCCGGGCCCAGCCCGGGCGCACCCTCACCGCCCGTGCGGGTCGGGCCGGTGATGTACGTACTCGACCACCGTGCCATCGGGATGCACCGCGTTGAACGCCGCGCCGGTCGGCACCACCTGCAGCGGGAAGATGATTTCGGCGCCAGCGGCGACCAGCTTGTCGTGATAGGGCCGGACATCGTCGACCAGCAGCGTGCCGGTGGTCGAAGTGAACGGCGCCAGCGCCGTCTCGCTGCCCTCGATCAACAGGAACGCACCGACCATCGCCAGGCGCAGCCCGGCTTCCGGGAACGGGAAGCCCGCATCGGCCACCACGCCCTGCAGCTGCTCGTAGAAAGCCACGCTGCGCTCCAGTTCACCTGGGGCCACAAACACCCGGATCAGCACGCGCGGCGCGCGCTGGCTGGATGTATCGCAGCGGTCGCGCCACAGATGATCGAAGTCGCGGTGTACGGTCATGGGCTCGGTTCGTGGCCAGGGATCTCCATTATCAGTAGCCCCGCGCGGCCCGCTGATGACCGCCGGTAATGGCCTGATAACCGGCTGCCAGGACACCCCTGTGACTTAGGTCCTGTTGACAGGTGTGAACGCCCTCGCACAATCTTCACATGATTGGGTCGCCCTGCGCGGCCCGGGCAGGCAGGTTGTCACGCCGGGAGGAGGGTCCCGCGCGCAGACCGGCCCGCCCTTTGGCCTGCAGGATGTTGCCTGGCAACTCCTGCGCGGCATGAACGCTGCACCCTTCGGCGGCACTTTCCCTGGACCGATTGCCTTGGCAACGGAATTACGCCTGCCGATGAAAACGTTTACAAAGCCGCTTGCACTCTCTTTGGCCTTGACCGCCGCACTGGCCACCCCGGCCTGGGCCGACCCCGCCGCATTCACTGTCTTGACCCTGGAACAGGCGCCCAACGCCGAGGCGATGCCGGCCCTGGCCGCGCAGCTGATGAGCCTGAAGGTGGATGCGGTGAGTGTGCGCCAGGTGCAGCGCGGCATCGGCCAGGTCGATCCGTTGCAGGTGCTGGCCGATGGCCTGGGCTATGAGTACCGCTTCATCGCCGCCGGCAAGGACGATGGCCAGACCCAGCGCGGCCAGGCGCTGTTGACGCGGCTGCCGATTGCCGCTGAATCCGGCCCCGACCAGCCGGGACTGAACTACCTGCGCCTGGACGATGGCCACCACACCGTAGCGGTCTACACCGACGCCGGCGCGGGTGCCGCCCGGTTGCCGGCATTGGTCAACCGCTCGCGGCTGGGTGCGCCGACGGTGCTGCTCGGCGCGGTGGCCGGTGAATCGGCCAAGGCCGCAGGCTTCGATCCGGCGCGTGTTGCGCTGGAAGCCGATGCCAGCTACTTCAGCGACGGCTTCCAGGCCGCCAGCAGCGCACCGTTCAAGATCGAAGGCAGCAGCCTGCGTGCCACCCTGCTGACCCTGGCCTATGCCGCCGACAAGCACGGCGAAAAGCCATGGATGGACACCACCCTCAACGCCGACGCGCGCGCCGCGCTGCTGCTGAAGGCGATGACCGAGGATGAGAAGTTCCAGATGCTGCACAGCTACTTCGGGCTGGGCAAGGACGGTGGTCCGCTGCCGGAAGGTGCGGTCGGTTCGGCCGGCTTCGTGCCGGGCGTGCCGCGGTTGGGCATCCCGTCGCAGCAGTCGGCCGATGCCGGCGTCGGCGTGACCAATCCGGGTGGCATCCGTCCGGGCGACTTCGCCACGGCGATGCCGTCGGGCCCGTCCACCGCATCGAGCTGGAACCGCGAAGTTGCCTTCGCTGGTGGCGCGACCATGGGCCGCGAGGCGTGGCAGCAGCGTTTCAACATCCTGTTGTCGGGCAGCGTCAACCTGCAGCGCGACCCGCGCAACGGCCGCAATTTTGAATACGCCGGTGAAGATCCGCTGCTGGCCGGTTCGATGGTCGGCGCGCTGATCCAGGGCGTGCAGAGCCAGCACGTGATCTCCTCGATGAAGCACTTCGCGCTGAATGACATGGAGACCCGCCGCAACTTCCACGACGTGCGCATCGGCGAACAGGCCATGCACGAGTCGGACCTGCTGGCCTTCGAGATCGCGCTCGAAGCCGGCCGCCCCGGCGTGGCGATGTGCTCGTACAACAAGATCAACGGCACCTACGGCTGCGAGAACGGCTACCTGATGAACCAGGTGCTGAAACAGGAATGGAAGTTCCCCGGTTTCGTGATGTCCGACTGGGGGGGCGTGCACAGTGGTTCGAAGGCGGCGTTGGCCGGCCTGGACCAGCAGTCGGCCGGTGAAGTGTTCGATGCGGCGGTGTTCTTCGATGAGCCGCTGCGCCTGGCCGTGCACGGCGGCGTGGTGCCGCAGGCGCGCCTGAACGACATGGTCGCGCGCATCCTGCGCACGATGTTCCTGCATGGCAACTTCGACAACCCGCCGCAGCACCAGAAGGTGGATGCCGAGGCTGGCTTCGCCGTGGCCCAGCGCACGGTGGAAGAGGGCAGCGTGCTGCTGCGCAATGAGGGCAACCTGTTGCCGCTGGCCGACAGCGTGAAGCGCATCGTCATCATCGGCGGCCATGCCGACAAGGGCGTGATCGGTGGAGGTGGTTCGTCGATGGTGGGCGTGACTGCCAAGGGCACCAACGCAGTTCCGGGCGTGATGCCGACCACCTGGCCGGGCCCGGTGATCTTCCATCCGTCCTCGCCGCTGGAATCGCTGCGCGCGGCGCGCCCGGACGCGACCATCGAGTATGTGGACGGGACCAATGCCGCCGCTGCGGCCAAGGCCGCCGCGCAGGCCGACGTGGCCATCGTGTTCGCTACCCAGTGGGCCGCCGAATCGGTGGACCTGCCGGACATGCAGCTGCCGGACAACCAGGACGCGCTGATCTCGGCCGTGGCCAAGGCCAACCCGAAGACCGTGCTGGTACTGGAAACCAACGGCCCGGTGCGCACGCCGTGGCTGGCGCAGGTGCCGGCGATGCTGCAGGCCTGGTACCCGGGCATCCGCGGTGGTGAGGGCATTGCTGCGCTGCTGACCGGCCAGGTGAACCCCTCCGGCCGTCTGCCGGTGACCTGGGTGGTGGATGAATCGCAGCTGCCGCGCCCGCACATCGATGGCCTGGGCTTCAAGCCGGCCAAGCCGTTCGGTGATGTGTTCGACTTCGATATCGAAGGTGCCAACGTCGGCTACAAGTGGATGGCGGCCAAGGGCCTGACCCCGACCTTCGCCTTTGGCCATGGCCTGTCCTACACCTCGTTCGCCTATGAAAATCTGAAGGTGAGCGTGGAAGGTTCGCGCCTGGTCGCCAGCGTCGACATCCGCAACACCGGCAAGCGTGCCGGTGCCGACGTGGCCCAGCTGTACCTGAAGCTTCCGGCTGGCAGCACCACGCCGATCCGCCTGATCGGCTACGACAAGGTGACCCTGCAGCCGGGTGAACAGCGCCGCATCCGCATCGAAGCCGAGCCGAAGACCCTGGCCCATTACGATGCACAGGCGCGCCAGTGGAAGATCGACGGTGGCACCTACCAGGTGCAGCTGTCGCGCAATGCCGCCGAACCGCTGCAGACGGTGGACGTGCAGCTGGTGGAGCAGGTGCTGCGCTGATGCCTGAAGGCACGGCCCGCACAGGGCCGTGTCGGGAAAAGGGGACGGAGGGGATTAAGTCGTTTATGCACAAACGACTTAATCCCCTCCGTCCCCTTTTTTCATTTGCCAAACCACCCGCGCAGGAAATCAATCAGCTGCCGCACCTTTGGTGAGGGCTGTGTGCTGTGCGGGTAGACGGCATAGACGCTCTGCTGCGGGAAGCGGTGCTGGCGCAGCACCGGGCGCAGCCGGTCCTGGGCCAGGTCGTCTTCGATCAGCCAGCGTGGCAGCACGGTCACGCCGGCACCGGCCACGGCGAAGGCGCGCAGGCTGCTGGCGCCATCCACGCGCACCACCGCGTTGCCGGGGTTGGTGGCGAACAAGGCGTCGCTGCCATCCGGTGCCACCACCGGCACGTCGGCCAGACGCGGATAGCCCAGGCGGGGTAGGGAACCCAGCTGCACGGGGTCATCGGCAGCATCGGCAGAGGGCAGGCGTGCCAGCAGGGACGGAGCCGCTACCGCGCACAGTGGGTGGCGTTCCAGTTCGCTGGCATGCAGGCCCGAGTCCGGCAAGCGGCCGAGGCGGATCGCCAGGTCGAAGCGCTCGGGAATCAGGTCGGCCGGTGCCGGTGAGGTCGACAGGTGCAGCTGCAGTGCCGGGTGCCGCGCACGGAACGCCTCCAACGCAGGAATCAAGCGTAGCTGGGCGTACTCCGGTGTGGTGGTTAGGCGCAGCACGCCCTGCAGCTGTTGCTGGTCGCGGCGCGCGGCATCGATCGCTGCCTGTGCGGCATCCAGTGCCTGCACGCAGTGCTGCAGGAACTGTTCGCCGGCCTCGGTCAGGGCCAGGTGGCGGGTACTGCGCAACAGCAGGGTCACGCCCAGCTCCTGTTCCAGCCGCTTCAGGTTGAAGCTGACCACCGCGCGGCTCAGGCCGAGGCGATCGGCGGCGGCGGTCAGGCTGCCGGCCTCGACCACGGCGCGGAAGATATCGAAGCGGTCGAGGCTGACCATGGCGGTCCATTGTCAAAACAGATTTGACAGTGTTGCAGCTGTCGTCGTGTTTTTCCAACAAGGCCCGCACGGCATGCTGGCAGCTTCTCCGCTGGAGCGCCGCCGATGCCGTCCCCCCGCCTGCGCCATGAGGCGATCTTCCTGCTGGTGTTCGCCCTGGATCTGGTCAACATGTTCATCGCCACGGTCGCCTATCCGGCACTGGCGGCCGAGCTGCATGCTGACATCGGTACCCTGGCCTGGGTTGGCACCGCCTACATGCTGGGCCTGAGCGTGGTGATTCCGCTGGCGCCGTGGCTGGCCGCGCGCTGTGGCGAGCGTCGCCTGCTGCTGGTGGCGTTGCTGTTGTTCGCGGTTGCCGCTGCGCTGGCCGGCACCGCACCGGGGATCGGCTGGCTGCTGGGCTGGCGCCTGCTGCAGGGGCTGGCCGGTGGCCTGCTGATTCCGGTGGCGCAGGCGGCGGCCTACCGCCAATGCACGCCCGAGCAGCGTGGCGCGCTGACCCGGCGCATCCTGCTGGTGGCGCTGCTGGTGCCGGCACTGGCGCCCGCGCTGGGCGGATTGCTGGTGCAGTGGTTGTCCTGGCGCGGTGTGCTCTGGGCCAGCCTGCCGCTGGCCGTGGTGGCGATCGGCCTGGTGCTGGCGTGGATGCCGGCCGATGGCGCGCGCAGTGCGCCGCGCCTGCAGGCCTATGCGCTGTCTACCGCGATGCTGGCGCTTGGCGCGTTGCTGTTGGCGCTGACCTGGCTGGGTGAACCCGGCCATCGCGCCGCCGGTGCCGTACTGCTGTTGATTGCAATGCTGTTGGCGGCGGCCCACCTGCGGCATGCACGGCAGCAGGCGCAGCCCCTGCTGCGCTGGTCGCTGCTGTCCCATCGCGGCCTGCGCCTGGCGATGCTGGTTTACCTGGCCGTACCCGGTGTGTTCATCGGCAGCCAGCTGGTCAGTACCCTGCAGCTGCACCAGGCCGGTTACAGCGCGGCACGCATCGGCGCGTTGATGCTGCCGTGGGCGCTGGCATCGGCCATTGCGATCACGGCCAGCAAGCGCCTGCTGGCTCGCTTCGGCCCGGCCACGGTACTGCGCGCCGGGATGCTGCTGCAGGCCAGCGGCCTGCTGCTGATGGCGCTGCTGCCGCAGCCGGCCTTCGCGTTGGCCGGGCTGTTGTTCGCACTGATGGGCGCTGGCGGCAGCCTGTGCAGCAGTACCGCGCAGACGCTGGCCTTCCAGGGCGTGAAGGGGGAGGCGCTGGGTGATGCCAGCGCTCTCTGGAACCTCAACCGCCAGCTCAGTTTCTGCCTCGGAACTGCGGCCATCGCGCTGCTGCTGGCATTGGCCATGCAATGGCTGCCGGCCCAGGCCACCGGCATGGCGCTGGGTCTGGCCGCTCTGCTGACCCTGCTACCGATGGCATTGCTGCGTAGGCCGCAGAAGATCACCTTTTCGCAACCGGAGAACACCTGATGGATACCACCGCAGAGCATGAAATCCACCACCTGCACGAAAAACTGCAGGCCTGGTTCCGGGCCGAGGTTGGTGCGGACGCGCTGGAGGACCTGATGACGCATTTCTGCGCGGACTTCAGCATGGTCGGCATCGCTGGTCGCCGATTGGATCGGCAGGCCGTGCAGGCGCTGTTCGTGGGGGGCTATGGCGCGCGTCCAGGTCTGCAGATTTCCATCGACGCCGTGCAGGCGGTGGATGTGCCGTTGCCGCTGGCAGTGCTGCGCTATCGCGAAGGGCATTCGATCGATGACGGTCAGCCCACATGGCGCGAATCGCTGGCGGTGCTGCGGCAGGAAGAGGGTCGCTGGCGCTGGCTGGCACTGCATGAGGTGGTGGTGGCCTGATGTTATAGAGCCGAGCCTACGCTCGGCTGCTCGTCGGGTAGGTCGCGGCGGTCTGAGCCGAGCGTGGGCTCGGCTCTACAGGACGCACTGCTCCCACATCGGCCGCACATGTGCCATCAGTCCTGCCTGCATCCACCCCAGAATGCAAAGCCTGCACACACTTCACGGCGCAGGGCAGGAGTAGGCTTGAAGCTTTCCTGCCGGGAGGGGTTGTCCATGCGTGTGCGTGCCGTCGCTGTAGCCATTGCCCTTTGCCTGTCCAGCACCGTGCTGGCCGCCGATACCCCGCCGATGACCCCGGACATCAGCGGCAAGCCCTTCGTTGCCCCCGATGTCGGTCGTGACTACGACAAACGCGTGGTGATGGTGCCGATGCGTGATGGCACCAAGCTGTATACGGTGATCGTGGTGCCCAAGGGTGCCCGCAACGCGCCGATCCTGCTGACCCGCACGCCCTATGACGCTGCCGGTCGCGCCAGCCGCAGTGATTCGCCGCGCATGCGCGACCTGCTGCCGCAGGGCGACGAGGTGTTTGTCGACGGCGGTTACATCCGCGTGTTCCAGGACATCCGTGGCAAGTACGGCTCCGAAGGCGATTACGTGATGACCCGGCCACTGCGCGGGCCGTTGAACAACACCAAGGTGGACCACTCCACCGATGCGTGGGACACCATCGACTGGCTGGTCAAGAACGTGCCGGAGAGCAACGGCAAGGTCGGCATGCTGGGTTCATCGTATGAGGGCTTCACCGTGGTGATGGCGCTGACCGATCCGCATCCGGCGCTGAAGGTGGCCGCGCCGCAGAGCCCGATGGTCGATGGCTGGATGGGTGACGACTGGCTCAACTACGGTGCGTTCCGCCAGGTCAATTTCAACTACTTCGCAATGCAGACCGAGAAGCGCGGCAAGGGCACGCCGCTGCCCAGCCTGGGCTACGACGACTACAGCACTTTCCTGCGCCTCGGTTCGGCCGGCGACTACGCGCGCTTCACCGGCGTGGACCAGCTGACCTGGTGGAAGAAGCTGGTCGAGCACCCGGCCTATGACGGCTTCTGGCAGGGCCAGGCGCTGGATGCGGTGATGGCGAAAACACCGTTGAAGGTGCCGACCATGTGGCTGCAGGGCCTGTGGGACCAGGAAGACATGTGGGGCGCCAACCACGCCTACCAGGCGATGGAAGGGCGCGACAGCGGCAACAACCGCAATTACCTGGTGATGGGCCCGTGGCGGCACAGCCAGGTCAACTACAGCGGCAGCGAACTGGGTGCGCTGAAGTTCGATGGCGATACCGCGCTGCAGTTCCGTCGCGATGTGCTCAAGCCGTTCTTCGACCAGTATCTGGTGGAGGGCGCGCCCAAGGCCGACACACCGCCGGTGCTGGTCTACAACACCGGCGAGAACCACTGGGACCGCTTGAAGGGTTGGCCGCGCAGCTGTGACAAGGGCTGTGCCGCCAGCAGCAAGCCGCTGTACCTGCGCGCCGGCGGCAAGCTGGCGTTCCAGGCGCCGGCGGCGGGCGAGGGTGACTTCGAGGAATACGTGTCCGACCCGGCCAAGCCGGTGCCGTTCGTGCCGCGCCCGGTCCGCTTCGGCGACCGCGACATGTGGACCACCTGGCTGGTCAAGGACCAGCGATTCGTTGATGGCCGCCCGGACGTGCTGACCTTCATCACCGAACCGCTGACCGCGCCGCTGCGCATCGGCGGCGCGCCGGTGGTGCACCTGCAGGCCTCGACCAGTGGCACCGACAGCGACTGGGTGGTGAAGCTGATCGACGTGTATCCGGACCAGGAGGCGTCGACGCCGGAGATGGGGGGCTATGAGCTGCCGGTGTCGCTGGCGATCTTCCGTGGCCGCTACCGCGAAAGCTTCAGCGATCCGAAGCCGCTGGCGGCCAACCAGGTGCTGCCGTACCGCTTCGACCTGCCCAACGCCAACCACACCTTCCAGAAGGGGCATCGGGTGATGGTGCAGGTGCAGTCCAGCCTGTTCCCACTGTATGACCGCAATCCGCAGACCTACGTGCCCAACATCTACCTGGCCAAGCCGGGCGATTACCAGAAGGCCACGCAGCGGGTCTGGCACAGTGCAGCGCAGGCCAGCTACATCGATCTGCCGGTGTACTGAGGCGGAGAGGATGACGCCGGGTGCGCGATGCCCGGCAGCACGTGGTAGTGCCGGCCGCTGGCCGGCATCGGCGATGGCGTGGGAGCGTGTCGACCAAGGTCGACACCTGCCGAGGCAGGAGCTGCTACCCCACCTTCGAGGGACCGGTGCGCCAGCGGCTGGGGACCAGGCCGAAGCGTTTGCGGAAGGCGGCGGCGAAGTTGCTGGGGTGGCGGTAGCCGCTGGCGGCGGCAGCCTGTTCGACGGACCATCCGTTTTCGCGCAGCCCCTGCTCGGCATGGCGCATGCGCTGCTCGTGCAGGTAGTCGAACACCGAGCTTCCGTACTGCTGGGCGAAGTGGCGGCGCAGCGAGCTGGGGCTCATGCACGCCAGCCGGGCCAGTTCGACCAGACTGTGGGCATGGCTGGGGTCGTCATGCAGGTAGCTGCGCACGCGCTCCAGGCGCTCGCGCTGGCCGGCGCGCAGCGTGCGCACCGGGTCGGCCTGCAGATCCTCGGCCTGCAGGCCGAGCGCCAGCAGCTGCAGTGCCACGCCCTCGCGCCACAAGGCATCGATGCCGTCCTGCCACGGGCGGTCGAACAACTGGCCCAGCACCGGCAACATGGCGTGGGGGATGGCCCAGTGACGGCATTCCAGGTGCGTGTCGAGCGCCTTTTCCAGCGGTGGCATCCGGAAAACCTCCGCATCGATTCCCGCTGGCACGATCACGCTGACCCCGCGCATGCGCATCTGGCCGGGGTGCGCGCCGGTCATCTCGATCTGGTCGCGATGCTGGGCGGTCATCGCGGTACCGGCACGCAGGGTGAATGCACCGCGTCGCGGGATACGCACATCAACCTGCCCCTGCAGCATCACGCGGATGGCGAGCCCGGGACGCTGCTGCGCGGTCGCCACATAGGGGAACCGGTTATGCACGTCAGAGGCGATCAGGCTCATGCCCCCGCGCATGAACTGTTCGTTGACCTCGCCGCGACCGGCCCACTGGTCCTCGCGCAGGTGTTCCGGATCAGCGCGGTAATCGAAGCCATGGCGCTGGCCGAAACGACGGTAATCGGCAAAGGTGAAATATCGGGACATCGCTCGGCGCTCGGCAAGGAAAACGGGGCGTCGGTGCACGCTCGCCCTTCGCGTGACATCGCGCTATTTTCGCTGCTGCTGCCGCCTCGATGAGGGGCCGGGTGGCCAAAAACAGGGATCCAAACGGCCAAACTGCCGGCTCCGGTGCCTGCCCGGAACCGGGCAGGCACCGCATTGAACTCAGCGGTCCAACGGTGGGTAATCGGTATAGCCGTGTTCGCCGCCGCCGTACAGCGTGTCCGCATCCAGCTCGGCCAGCGGCGCACCGGTGCGCAGGCGTGCGACCAGATCCGGATTGGCGATGAAGGGTCGGCCGAAGGCGACCATGTCAGCGTAGCCGCTGGCTACGGCCTCGCCGGCGCGTGCGGCATCGTAGCCGTTGTTGGCGATCCACCGGCCGCGGAAGCGAGCGCGCAGGCCCGCGTAGTCGAACGCGATGTTGTCACGGTCACCACCGGTGGCGCCTTCGATGACATGGATGAAGGCCAGCCCGTCAATCGCATCCAGGCGTTCCACCGCACGATTGAACAGCGGCTGCGGGTCGCTGTCCTGCGCGTCGTTGACCGGCGTGACCGGCGACAGGCGCACGCCGGTACGGGCTGGGCCGATGGCTTCGGCCACTGCGCTGACTACTTCGAACAGCAGGCGCGTGCGGTTCTCGATGCTGCCGCCGTAGGCATCGTCACGATGGTTGCTGCCGTCGCGCAGGAACTGGTCGATCAGGTAGCCATTGGCCGCGTGCACTTCCACGCCATCGAATCCGGCGTCGATCGCATTGCGGGCGGCAGTCCGGAAGTCCTCGATGAGCGCCGGGATCTCTTCGATGCCCAGCGCGCGGGGCTCGGATACATCTTCGAAACCGTTGGCGGTGAAGGTCTTGCCATGGGCACGGATCGCGCTGGGCGCCACTGGCACTTCGCCTTCCGGCAGCAGGCTGGTGTGGGAAATGCGGCCCACGTGCCAGAGCTGCAGCACGATGCGTCCGCCCTCGGCGTGCACTGCATCGGTGACCGTTTTCCAGGCGGCGACCTGGTCACGGCTGTAGATGCCCGGGGTGTCCAGATAGCCCTGGCCGAGCGGGCTGATCTGCGTGGCCTCGGCGATGATCAGGCCGGCGCTGGCACGTTGCCGGTAATAGGTGACTGCCAGCGGTGAGGGGACGCGGTCGGGCAGGGCACGGTTGCGCGTCAGGGGCGCCATCGCGATGCGGTTGGCTACGGCGATATCACCGAGGCGGGTGGGCGTGAACAGCAGATCGGCGGCAGGGGTCGTCATCGGGAATTCCATGGGGAGGAGATGCGTGACCTGAGCATAGGTGCGAACGCGTTGCAGCGATGGAAAGGATCGTTGCAGGCTCTGTATATGCCACGGTCGTAACACGTCGGGGCGTAGCGTGCTGTCCAGGCGGGTGCATTCCGCTTCGATTGACAACACGTGGAGAACACAGATGATCGATTACCAGCTCACCGGAAAGACCGCGATCGTGACCGGCGGCGTCTCCGGCATCGGCCTTGCGGTGGCGCAGACGCTGGCTGCGTCCGGTGCCCGGATCTCGGTCTGGGATCTCAAGCAGGATGCGGTGGATGCCACTGTCGCGCAGTTGCAGGCGCACGGTGCACAGGCCATCGGCATCGCGCTGGACGTCACCGATGACGCGGCGGTGGAGGCCGCAGTGCAGCGCACGGTGAAGGAACTCGGCGGCGTGCATATCGCGGTCAACAACGCCGGCATCAGCGGGCCTGCAGCCAGCAGTGGCGACTATCCGGTCGATGGCTGGCAGCGCGTGATCGACGTGAACCTGACCAGTGTGTTCCTGTGCCAGCGTGCGCAGATCCAGGCGATGCGTGCGTCCGGCAGCGGCGGCAGCATCATCAACATGGCTTCGATCCTGGGCCAGGTGGGCTATGCCGGTTCCACTGCATATGTGGCGGCCAAGCATGGCGTGGTCGGGCTGACCCAGACCGCTGCCTGGGAGCATGCGGGCGACGGTATCCGGGTGAATGCGGTCGGCCCGGGATTCATCAGTACACCGCTGCTGGAAAAGATGGACGCGAAGGTGCGCGCCACCCTGGAAGGCCGCCACGCGTTGAAGCGGCTGGGCACTGCCGAGGAAGTGGCGGCACTGGTGGCCTGGCTGGCCAGCGACGATGCCTCGTTCGCGACCGGAACCTATTACGCCATCGATGGGGGCTACCTGGCGCAGTGAGGCGGTGATCGCAGGCGGGGTGACGCCGGGCGTGGCCCGGTGCTACCGGGTGAACGGGCTGTGGTGCCGCCTTCACCGTCATGCCACGGCTGCCGCGCGACGCTCCGGGAAAATCCCGGAGCTTTCCCATGGAACTTACCCAGGACGTCTCGATCCTGCTGCGCGTGGCAACGGCAATGCTGTTCGGCGGCGTGCTTGGCATCGAACGCGAGATGGGCAAGCACGCCGCTGGCCTGCGCACGCACATGCTGATAGCGGGGGCCGCCGCGTTGATCGTTGGCCTCGGTGATTCGGTGGCCGAGCATTTCCAGCAGGAGCGCTACCGCGACCTGCTGCAGGTTGATCCGGTGCGTCTCATCGAGGCGGTGGTGGCCTGTGTTGGTTTCGTGGCCGCCGGCACCATCCTGCGCGGCTCACGCGAGGACCAGGTCAGCGGCCTGACCACAGCCAGCTCGTTGATCATGGCGGCGGCCATCGGGATTGCGGTGGGGATCAGCAAGTACGTGATCGCCATCGGGGTCAGCGTGCTGTGCGTGCTGGTGCTGGCGGTGATGCGGCGGTTGGAGAAGAAGATCTAAGGGGTTGAGGGAGTGGGATCAGAGTCCCTTCGGGGGATCTGAACGTGATTCCAAGGCGGAGTTGAAGCAGTCAGGTCTGCTGCGAAGTGTTGCGCTGCAGGATGGCCAGTGCTCTGGCCAGCATCTGGTCAGGAACATCCGTCGTAGCGCCGTACAGATCTGCGATTCCCACTTCAACGCAGGAACAGATCAGGTCATTCAACTCCTCGTGCTTGTCTGTGGCGATCTGCCCCAACAGAGATGGCGGCAATGGATCGCCTCGACCCGCGATCTGAAGCTCTGAGCCTGCCTGATCCCAGTCTGGCAGGGCCATGGGTTCGCCCGAATCCGGATATGCGCGCAGGTGGGCGATGAGCGCATCCAAGCCTGCATGATTGAGAAGGTTCGCTTCAGCGTAGCCGGCCAGGCAGTCAGCTGCCTGTTGCTGCATGGACTGCAGGTCGCGGGTGGGGGCGAGTGTCATTCGTGTACCAGAGATGGGGCAGGATCCAGTGTGGTGGATGCGCGCCACTGTCTCAACCGTCTTAAATGGTCGTACCAATAATTGATTCTAGCCCTATGGTCTAATAGGCTCTTCGCGCAATCAGCGGTTCAATCTGCGTCCAGTGGCTCCCTAAATCCATTATTGGTACGACCAATAATGCTGAGCCCATGACCGCCCACCCCTGCGGTGTTGAACCCGTCCCCAGTCGAGAGCCTTCATGCAGCCCTGGCAACACCTGTACGACCCCGCCGGCAACCTGTGGTTGTCCAGCCTGATCGCGCTGCTGCCGATCGCGTTCTTCTTCGTTGCCCTGGCCGTGCTGCGCATGAAGGGCTGGCTGGCCGGAACGATCACCGTGGCCATCGCGCTTGGCGTGGCGCTGCTGTTCTACCGCATGCCGTTGACCCAGGCGCTGGGTGCGGCCGGCTTCGGCTTCGTCTACGGCCTGTGGCCGATCGCCTGGATCATCATCGGCGCGGTGTTCCTCTACAAGGTCTCGGTCAAGACCGGGCAGTTCGACATCATCCGCGCTTCGATCCTGTCGGTGACCGAAGACCAGCGCCTGCAGATGCTGATGGTCGGCTTCGCGTTCGGTGCCTTCCTGGAAGGGGCGGCTGGTTTCGGTGCACCGGTGGCGATCACCGCAGCATTGCTGGTCGGGCTGGGCTTCAAGCCGCTGTACGCCGCCGGCCTGTGCCTGATCGTCAACACCGCGCCGGTGGCGTTCGGCGCGATGGGCATTCCGATCATCGTGGCCGGACAGGTCACCGGCCTGGATGCCTTCGAGATCGGCCAGATGGCCGGCCGCCAGCTGCCGTTCCTGACCGTCATCGTGCTGTTCTGGATCATGGCCATCATGGATGGCTGGCGTGGCATCAGGGAAACCTGGCCGGCGGTGCTGGTTGCGGGTGGCTCGTTCGCCATCGCGCAGTATCTGACCTCCAACTTCATCGGCCCGGAACTGCCGGACATCACCGCCTCGCTGGCGTCGCTGGTCTGCCTGACCCTGTTCCTGCGCCGCTGGAAGCCGGTGCGGATCTTCCGCTTCGATACCGAAACCAGCGCCGAGGCGGCCGCACAGGCAGTGGAGGCGCCGCGCTACAGCGTCGGCCAGATCGCCAAGGCGTGGTCGCCGTTCCTGATCCTCACCGCGGTGGTCACGCTGTGGAGCATCAAGCCGTTTAAGTCGCTGTTCGCGGCGGGCGGCCCGCTGGAAAGCTGGGTGCTGAAGATCCCGGTGCCGGGCCTGGACCAGAGGGTGCAGAAGATGCCGCCGATCGTGGACGCGCCGCTCAGCTATGAGGCGATCTACACGTTCGACTGGTTCTCGGCCACCGGCACCTCGATCATCCTCGCGGCGGTGATCGCGATCATCGCGCTGCGCATGCCGGCCCGTTCGGCGCTGCGCACCTTCGGCGAAACCGTGCGTGAGCTGCGCACGCCGATCTATTCGATCGGCATGGTGCTCGCGTTCGCCTTCATCGCCAACTACTCGGGCCTGTCGGCGACGCTGGCGCTGGCATTGGCGCACACCGGCGACGCGTTCCCGTTCTTCTCGCCGTTCCTGGGCTGGCTGGGCGTGTTCCTGACCGGTTCGGACACCTCGTCCAATGCGCTGTTCTCAGCGCTGCAGGCCACCACCGCGCAGCAGATCGGCGTGTCCGACGTGCTGCTGGTGGCGGCCAACACCACCGGCGGTGTCACCGGCAAGATGATCTCGCCGCAGTCGATTGCCATTGCCTGTGCAGCAGTCGGCCTGGCCGGCAAGGAGTCGGACCTGTTCCGCTTCACCGTCAAGCACAGCCTGATCTTCACCACCATGGTCGGCCTGATCACCCTGGCCCAGGCCTACTGGCTGACCTGGATGATCCCCTGAGCCATGCACGATCGGTCGGCCACCTGTTGCGTGCTTCGGGCCACAATGGCGCCATGAGCACGCAACGCATTTCCGACAAGGTGGCCGCGCAGCTGCGCGGCCTGGTGCAGGAACAGCGGCTGCAGCCGGGCGACCGGCTGCCGGCCGAGCGCACCCTGGCCGTGCAGCTGGGGGTCTCGCGCACCGCGCTGCGCGAGGCCATCGCGCAGCTGGCCAGCCAGGGCCTGCTGACCGCACGCGTCGGTGGCGGCACCTACGTGGCCGAACCGGCGGCGCGCGCGCGGCAGGCGCTGGATGAGCCGCTGGCGCCGTACCTGCCGTTGTTCCAGGGCGATCCGGAATACCGCTTCGACGTGCTGGAGATCCGCCACGCGCTGGAAGGTGCCACCGCCTGGCATGCGGCGCTGCGCGCCACCGATGAGGACCGCGCGCGCATCGCGCAGGCCTTCCAGACCATGATGGACGCGCACGGCAAGGACGATCCCACCGGCGAAGCGGAGGCTGACGCGGCCTTCCACCTGTCCATCGCCGAGGCCTCGCACAACCTGGTGCTGCTGCAGGTGATGCGCGGGCTGTTCGAGCTGCTGCAGACCAACATCTCGCAGAGCCGCGAAAAGCTCTATACCTCGGCGAGGACCTTCTCGCCGCTGTCCGACCAGCACCGCGAGATGATGGACGCGGTACTGGCTGGCGACCCGGAACGCGCGCGCGCCGCCGCGCATGCCCACCTCGAGTTCGTGCACACCACGCTGCGCACCCTCGATGACAACGAAGCCCGGCGCGCGCGGGCCTCGCGCCTGCCTTCCCCACACGGTTGACCCCATGATCATCTCCGCCTCCACCGATTACCGTGCCGCAGCGCAACGCCGGCTGCCGCCGTTCCTGTTCCACTACATCGATGGCGGCGCGTATGCCGAGCACACGCTGAAGCGCAACGTTTCCGACCTGTCCGACATCGCGCTGCGCCAGCGCATCCTGCGCAACATGTCCGACCTGAGCCTGGAAACCGAGCTGTTCGGCGAAAAGCTGGCAATGCCGGTGGCGCTGGCCCCGGTCGGCCTGACCGGCATGTATGCCCGGCGCGGTGAAGTACAGGCGGCGCGCGCGGCCGACAGCCGAGGCATCCCGTTCACCCTGTCCACCGTATCGGTGTGCCCGATCGAGGAAGTGGCACCGGCCATCCAGCGGCCGATGTGGTTCCAGCTGTATGTGTTGCGCGACCGTGGCTTCATGCGCAATGCGTTGGAGCGGGCACAGGCCGCCGGCGTGACCACGCTGGTGTTCACCGTGGACATGCCGGTGCCGGGTGCGCGCTACCGCGATGCACACTCCGGCATGAGCGGCCCGAACGCCTCGCTGCGCCGCATCGGCCAGGCCATCACCCATCCGCACTGGGCGTGGGATGTGGGCCTGTTCGGCCGCCCGCACGACCTTGGCAATATCTCCACCTACCGCGGCAATCCGACCGGGCTGGAGGACTATATCGGCTGGCTCGGCAGCAACTTCGATCCGTCCATTTCGTGGAAGGACCTGGAGTGGATCCGCGAGTTCTGGAAGGGCCCGATGGTGATCAAGGGCATCCTCGACCCGGATGACGCACGTGATGCGGTCAAGTTCGGCGCCGATGGCATCGTGGTCTCCAACCACGGTGGCCGCCAGCTGGACGGCGTGCTGTCCACCGCGCGTGCATTGCCGGCGATTGCCGATGCGGTGCAGGGCGACCTGAAGATCCTCGCCGATTCCGGCATCCGCACCGGTCTGGACGTGGTGCGCATGCTGGCGCTGGGGGCCGACACCGTGCTGCTGGGCCGTGCCTTCGTCTATGCGCTTGCAGCGCAGGGCGAGGCCGGCGTGGCCAACCTGCTGGATCTGATGGCCAAGGAAATGCGCGTGGCGATGACACTGACCGGCGCGCGCCGCATCGCCGATATCGGTCGCGATTCACTGGTCAGCCTGCCGTGAGCAGCCACGATTCCGTGCTGGCACAGTTGCGCGACGCGGTCGGCAGCCGCCATGTACTGACCGGTGACAAGGCTACCCGCCGCTTCCGTCGCGGCTATCGCTTCGGGGATGGCCCGGTACTGGCGGTGGTGCGCCCGGGTACCTTGCTGGAACTGTGGCACGTGCTGCAGGCAGCGGTGCAGGGCGGGGCGGCAATCATCCTGCAGGCGGCCAACACCGGCCTGACCGGTGGCTCGACCCCGGATGGGAACGACTATGGGCGTCCGATCGTGCTGGTCAGCACGCTGCGCCTGACCGGCATCCAGCTGTTGAACGAAGGCCGCCAGGTGCTGTGCCTGCCCGGCGCGACGCTGGACCGGCTGGAGCAGACGCTGGCGCCACTGGGCCGCGAACCGCATTCGGTGATCGGCTCGTCCTGCATCGGCGCCTCGGTGCTGGGCGGCATCTGCAACAACTCCGGTGGCGCGCTTGTGCGCCGTGGCCCGGCCTACACCGAGCTGGCGCTGTTTGCGCAGGTCGATGCGCAGGGCCAGCTGCAGCTGGTCAACCATCTGGGCATCGCGCTGGGCGATACGCCCGAGCAGATCCTGCAGCGCCTGCAGGCGGGTGACTACCGTGCTGCCGACGTGGGTGACGGTGACGGCCGTGCCGCCTCCGATCCGCGCTACGCCGAGGAAGTGCGCCGGGTCGATGCCGATACCCCGGCGCGCTTCAATGCCGACCCCAGCCGTCATTACGAAGCGGCCGGTTCGGCCGGCAAACTGGCGGTGTTCGCGGTGCGCCTGGACACCTTCGAGAAGGAGGCGGCCGAGGTCTTCTATATCGGCAGCAACTGCACCGACAGCCTCACCGCGATCCGGCGCCAGCTGCTGACCGGCTTCGAGCGCCTGCCGATTGCCGGCGAATACATCCACCGCGATGCCTATGACATCGGCGAGCGCTACGGCAAGGACAGTTTCCTGCTGATCGATCGCCTCGGCACCGCGCGTGTGCCGGCCGCGTTCGCACTGAAGAGCCGGGTTGACGGCTGGTTCGAGCGGCTGGGCCTGCGCGGGGTGACCGACCGGGTGATGCAGGTGCTGACCGGCCTGCTGCCCTCGCACCTGCCCAAGCGCATGGGTGAATTCCGCCAGCGCTACGAGCATCACCTGTTGCTGAAGGTCTCTGCCCAGGACGCTGCGGAAACCGATGCCTGGTTGCGCGGCTTTTTTGCTGACCACGAAGGCGGCTATTTCCACTGCACGGCCGAGGAGGGGCGCAAGGCCTTCCTGCATCGTTTCGCCGTAGCCGGCGCGGCAGTCCGCTATCGCGAAGTGCATCGCGACCAAGTGCAGGACATCGTCGCGCTGGACATCGCCCTGCGCCGCGATGATGCGGATTGGTTCGAGCAGTTGCCGGCCGATATCGAAGGCCGCCTGCTGCACAAGCTGTATTACGGGCACTTCCTGTGCCACGTGTTCCACCAGGACTACATCGCGCGCAAGGGCGAAGACCCGATGGCGATCGAACACGCGATGTGGGCGCTGCTGGACCAGCGTGGCGCCGAGTATCCGGCCGAGCACAACGTCGGCCACCTGTACCCGGCCAAGCCGGCACTGGCCGGGTTCTACCGGCAGCTCGACCCGAGCAATACGTTCAATCCGGGCATTGGCCAGACCTCGAAAGCGAAAGGGTGGGGTGGCTGCGATTGCAGTGGGCATTGACGGATACAACGTGGCTTTACTGTAGCGCCGAGCCCATGCACGGCTGCTCTTCCCGACAGACAGCAGTCGAGCACGGCTCGACTCTACAAAGGCGAAGTTGGGCACGGCTCGACTCTGCCCGGGCAACGGTTACCATCGGAATCCCGACCGCAGGAGCCGCCCATGCCCCCCGTTCTTCCCCGTGCCACCGTGTGCGCCGCGCTGCTGGCGAGCCCGCTGCTGGCGCTGGCTCAGTCTTCGATCCTGCCGCAGCAGCGCGATGCCGCAGGCAACGTGATGGAGCCGCTGGGGCAGGTACTGATCACCCAGGAGACGGGCCCGGCAGGACTGTATGACTGCACCCGGGACGGCACCTGGTGTGTACGCGTGCAGCCGGTGGCCGAGGAGGGGCAGCGGCCCAGCACGCTGGAAGTGCTGGAGAAGGTTCCGGGCCAGGGCGAGTCGAACAGCTATCACGTCAGCATCGACGTGCCGCAGGAGGCCGAATTGAAGCTGTGGCCGTGGATCGTGCGGCTGGCCCCAGGCGTTGGCAGCGACGAGCCTGTGACCGACCCGCAGCAGCGGGCCCGCCAGAATGTACTGGTGGGAGGCATCGTCTCGTTCAGCAGCATGTATTCCGGCGGCGGTGCCGATGCGTCCACGCTGCAGCTGGCACGCGTGCGCCACCTGCAGGACGGCATCCAGGTGGATGATGACGTGCTGACCGTGCCCTGGCGGGGCAACGCCATGATCCGCGCCTGCTTCAGCGAGCAGGACATCAAGCAGCGTGCCGGTGCCTGCCACGACGAATATGGGTTCTCGGCAAAGCTGGGGCTGGAGACGGCGGCCGAGGGCATGCCGGTACTGCGCTACCAGACCGTGGCCACGCGGTTTCCGGCCGGTGTCTCGCGCTTCGAGGATTCGCTGGCCAAGGGGCCTCTGAAGAAGAAGGACCTGCGCACCGAACAGGACCCGGCGTGCAGCTATTCGCGTCTTTTCCGTTTCAGTGAGGGCCGTTTTCATCCCGACCAGCCACTGCCGGACTGTGCGGGCTATACCGAACCCTGAGCCCTGCCACGCTGACCCATGCCCGACGCGCGTTCTCTGTAGAGCCTAGCCCACGCTCGGCTGCTGTTCAGTGGCGGCCGAGCGTGGGCTCGGCTCTACAGAAACCTGTGGCGGTACTTACTCGCAGCGGGTCGCGGTGATGATGTTGTTCTTGTCCACGTACACGCGCAGGCGGTCCTGGCGGATGTCCTTGGTGGTGATGGTGCTGGGGCCGATCGGGTTGACCAGGCCGGCACCGCTTTCGCTGGACAGTCGGCGGATGTTGGGTTCATTGGCTGGCTGGCCGATCGCCCAGCCCAGCTGGCTGGCATCACAGCGGCCCGTGCCCTTCACCTCCGGGCCGGGCGTGCTGACGCAGGCCGACAACAGCAGGGGCGTGGCGAGGGCGGCAAGGGCAAGACGAGCAGGGGAGAAACGGGTCATCGGTTTGGCTCCAGCGATCATGATGGCGCCACCATAGCACCGTGCCTGTGGTGGTCGCATGCGCTCGATCAAGGCGCGGCCGTCATCCTGCGCAGCCCGTAGGCGGGGCTTTGGTCAGGGCGAAGGGCCGCGCTTGATGGCTTCCCACACCGTGTCGATGTGCGCGCGCAGCGGCGCCGCAGCCGATGCCAGCGCCGGGTCGTCCTCCCGTTCGCCGCCGAAGGGTTCATCGCCCGCCACCTCCACCAGCGATTCGCCGCGTACCTCGTAGTACTGCTCGCCCTGGCGAAGGCCGATGCGCAGTTGCTGAGGGTCGACGCCGCCGCCGCAGAAGCTGTGGCTGGCCAGCGTCAATTCGGCGCGGCCATCGTGGTCCAGGTCGGTGGCCGTCACCTGGTCCAGGAAGTAGCCGGTGTCCAGATCCAACCCCTCGCATTGGATCGGATCCTCCACGCTCCACCGCGACATCCACGGCGCTGCCGTGTCCGCACGTCGGAACAGCTCGGCACGCAGGGTTATCTGATCCAGCGGTGGTTCGTCGTCCTGCGCCGGCACTGTCTGCGCGCTGCGCGAAAGCAATAGCAGGCCCGGGCCGTCGCTGTCCTTGAAGGACAGCTGCTTCAGCAGCGTCCCCGAATACAGGCCTTTCAGTTCCGTTTCGGGCAAGGAAGGCGTGGTCGTCAACGCAGACGGCGCGTGCCGTGAGCGGCAGCCAGCGGCACTCAATGCGAGTGCCAGCACGAACAGCAGCGTGACGCGAACAGAGGTCATCGGCTTGACTGGAAACTCAGCGGGAGCCGTCACGTCCGGGACCAAATTCGATTTCATAGGCGGTGCTGTCATAGCGGCGATCATCGACTCCAAAGTAGGTGCTGACATCCATGAACCGGTCATCCTTGCGGCTTGCCGTGCAGAGATTGATGCCGCGACTGCAGTCGATGCGCAGCCGATCGTTGCTCAGCCGCGCGATGTCCCCGACCCGTGTATTCCTGTCCACGGTCACCGCACTGAGTGAGACGGGGCCCTCGTAGTCTGCGCGGGGACGAACGCCCTCACCTGGTGCGATGTAGGCCAGCGCGTCTTCCGGCAGACCCTTCAGGGTAACGGCGACGGTACGGACCGTCAGATCCTTGGGGTAGTTCGTATAGACACGAATGCCCAGGTCGTCCCAGACAACGATGTCCGGGGCGTCCGAAAGCGCATTGCGATGTGCGGGCCCCAGTACCGTTTCCCAGGCGGCAAGATCCTGCTTGAAAGTCAGACGTCGCCCCTTGTACTCGACGTAGTCTTCGTTGAACGCCAGGTGCGCCGCAGGATTGACCTCCTCTCGTGCAGGACCTGCCGTCTGTGCATCGCTACACGCGCCGATGCCGAGGACGAGCAGAGGGGCAAGCAAAAATTTCCTGATCATTCCTGCTCCTGAGCGGCTTCTCCCGCCAAGTAGGTCTTCGTGTATCCGCGCGCTGCAACCGCTCGAACACCCCTGCGTTCAATTATGGTGCAGGCCGACTTTCGCGTCGCGGCTGCGCGCCTACACCTGCAGGTTCATACTCTCAAGATGATTCCAGGGGCGGGCGAAGTATGAAGGATACTGATTTCACATGGCGATCCTTCGTGGAATCCGTATGGACGGCGACTCCAAGATCATCCCAGATGATCATGCTTCTGATTTCAGGATTGGCGAAACGGTAGCTGCTTCCCAGCGCGGCAATCCAAGCATCGGCGGGCGCGCCAAGTTCAACGCGCTGCGAGCCGATGAGGATCGAGCCGTTCTCGAAAACGGCCGCTGGCTTCTGCTTCGTCTGCTCATCCTGAGGTGCGGCGCTGCATGCAGCGAAGATCAATGAAAGCGCCATCGTGAGCAGGAATCTTGAGTTCATCTTGACTCTGGTCCGTCCCCTCAAGTCAAGCTATCGAAGGTGGTCTGGTGGCGATAACGACAGCACACCATCGCCTCAATGGCGTTGGGGAGGCCTCATTCAGGCGGGTTGTGGCCTGGGCCGAACTCAATGACGTAGGGCGTGCTGTCGTACCGTCGGTCATCCACTCCGAAATACGTCTTTATCTGAATGAAATTGTCATCGTTCCTGCTCGCGCCACAGATGCTGATGCCGCGGCTGCAGTCAATGCGAAGCCGACCTCCACTCAGATGTGCGACGTCGCCTACGCGAGTGTTCTTGCTTACGAGGACACCATTGACAAGTACTGAGTAGGCATAGTCCCGGCGTGGTCGAACGCCTTCGCCGGGCGGGATATAGGACGGCGAATCCTCTGGCTCTCCGCGTAGGGTAACTGATGCTGTTACCACACGTTGGTTCTTGGGGAAATCGGTGTAGACACGGATGCCCAGGTCGTCCCAGACCACAATGCTAGGGTCATTGGGGAACGCGGTCCGATGATTAGAGCCAAGTACTTTGATCCAACTGGACAGATTCTGAGTGAAATCCAGACGCTGGCCGTTGTACTTGACGTGGTCATCCTGGAAAGCCAGTGGGCTTGCTCCTTTGGGAGTGTCGGTAGCTGAGGCTGCAGGATGCCCGAAGTCGCAGGCTCCCAGTCCAAGAACAAAAAACAAAAGCAGGAGAGTTTTCTTGATCATTTCTTGCTCTTGACCTGATTCTTCTCGCCAAAGAGGTCTTCATAGAAGCGAGTGATGTAGTCCCAGCTGTCTGAACCATAGCGACCCACGCGACGGATGTTCTCCAGTGCGTGCTTTCCATGTTCCTCGTGCAGGTGCTCAAGTTCGGTGGCGGACGAGGCGCGCCGTATCGCCGCAGTGTGCCCTTTGGCCCAAGCTGCAACAGCCGCGTCCTGCCAGTTCGTATCATTGGGGTGAACCAGATAGGACTGTGCGATCTTGACCGGATCACGTGATGCATCGCCCCGCCATCGCTTGCCCAACCTGAAGGACGGTCTGTTGCGCCAGCTGAGCAGCCAATGCATGCAGCGGATGGACGTCGTGGTCCTTTGCCAGCTGGGAATGACTAGGGTCGGTTCACCCACTTTTGTTTGGGTCGGAATCGAACATTGTCTGCGCGTCGTCGAGCCTATTGCTTATCCATGCAGGATTCTGCAATAGGCCTTGGTCATGTCATACGGCGCTTCAACCCATAGTCGGCGGCGTCTGGTCTGCGGCCCAGATCCAGAAGGTGTCACCCCAGTCGCTGTTGATGGCGGGAAACACATCGCCTTCCTTGAAGAAGCGCCGGCTCCCTTGTGCAGGCGTGTACCACCAGCCGGCCACAGGAACCCGCTTGCCGGCGGCGACTCGATCCGGCCGGCGGTCCGGCTGATCCGTGCCGGCGTAGCTGCCGTCGATATCTTCGAATGCATCAGGGATGGGTTCGACAAAATACCATTCGCAGTCTTTCATATCGAAGGACGAAACTGCGATCGCTGACGGTGCCAGCTCCATCAGATCGCTTCGAACGTCGGACCAGCCATAGGGATCAAGATGCCGATTTGCATCAAGGAAGCGATACAGCGCTACTGTATCTCCCCAGAGTCCTTCGCGCCCAACCTGCTTGAGGACCGCCCTTCCAGTATCGTTGAGGGCCATTGCTGGGCACAGTTCTCCGTAGCCGCCTGTCCAGGCAAACTGAAGTGAAACCATGGGGTCGTCTTTCGCAACGTAGATCCCACTTCGCGGAGGAACTTGGTTGGTCCGTACGACAATGTCGGTTCGGATGCGAAATTTAGGTACTCGGTGAGTGTTGACGACTCCTTCGTTCCATAGATGCCAGTGAACAAAATCATCCATGGTCGACGGACGAGCAACGATCCGCGATAGTTGTCGAGCATAATCGAACGTTCTTTCTGCGGTCTCGTGGAACAGTTTCTCTTGTTCTGGTGTAGCCCAGGCCATCTGGTAAGCGTATTCCTCCAGCATGCGCGCACATTGATGCTCGCCTGCGACACTGTATTGCTCGATTGAGCGCAGTGCTATGTCCTTGATGATGCCTTCACGAAACTCCATCAGAGCCGGAAAGGCGTACGTCGAGAAGTGCGAGGCCGTATCCTGGGACTCCCAGCCTGCCAAGGCTCTGCCAGCAGTATCCAGATGCGAGCGCTCATCAAGCATCTGGTCGGTCATGGCCAGCAGGCTGTCAATCTGCGGCAGCAGGCCCTTCAGGTAGTCCATCGAGGTGAAATGATGGATGAGGGCGGCTTGGCGCTTGTGCCACGGATTCAGTTCCATAGGGGGGCATGCTTCTGATCGGGCAGTTCCAGAAAGAGCAGGGTGCGGTATGAGGTGTGCTTCAACCCATCGTCAGCGGCGTCTGGTCCGCGGCCCACAGCCAGAAGGTGTCACCCCAGTCGCTGTTGATTGTGGGGAAGATGTCACCTCGCTTGAAGTAACGTCGGCTGCCCTGGGCAGGGGTGTACCACCAGCCCTCCTGGGGGCACAGCTCGCCGGCAGCAACGCGCCTGATGCGTGCCTCACCGCCCACCCCTGACGCAGCTTGGCGCGCGTAGTCAGCAAGATCCTTGGGATAGAACGCCATGTCGCGATAGCCTGAATCGTCGATGCCGAGAACGACCGTGGTCGCCGCAGCCTCCCAGGACCAGTAGCCATAGAAGGCGATGTCCCCTTCGCCGTGCTGGTCAATGTAGGGTTCGCGCCGGCTGGCGTGATACCACTCGTCCAGATAGGTCGCCATCAGCGCCGGACGCTTGTCGGGTGCGGCATCGAAGACTTTGAACAGCTTGCGGTAGGGCAGATGACGGGTTGCTGTATCCGGGATGGGTCTGCCTGGAGCCCACGGAGCGACCAGACGTTCCAGCAGACCGTCGTGGATGCCCAGTGCTGCTGTCGACTGGGAGTGATGTGGGCTGAGTGTCTCTGCGCCGTTGGGGTGTGCGCCTCGATCCGTGTTCGAGTTGGCCATACGCATCATGAGTGATTGGCCGGAGATCGCTAAAGTGCGCGGCTGATTTCTATGGTGTAGGGAACGCTGTCATACCGCTTCTCATCAACAGTGAAGTAGATCGAGTAGCCACGAGAAGAGCCATCAACCCGGTTCGTGGTGCATGTAGCAATGCCACTGCTGCAGTGAACCTCAAAGGTCATGTTGCTCGCGGCCGGGATGTCGCCAATCTTCATGTCAGCGTTGAACCGTCCGCTGCCGATGACGACCTCGCCGTTGAACATTCGTTTGGGTCTGATGGCCTGTCCGGTGCCGGGTAAGGCAAGATCCGCGGTGGGATTTTTGTGGAAAGCAAAAGCAACGCTGCTGACTTGATCCTTCCTTGGTAGATCGGTATAGACAAATATGCCTAGGTCGTCCCAGATCATCATGTCAGCAGATTTCGGGTCGGCGTATCTGTAATTCGTTCCAAGCGCGGAAATCCACTCTGCAGTGGTGGCACCAATTCTTGCATTCTTGCCGTTGATGGAGAACGAGCCCTTGTCAAACTCCACTCTTGGCTGCCGGATTGTGCCGGAATCATGTGGCGCAGCATCGCAGCCTGAAATCAGGAAGAGGAGAATGGTTGAGAGTATATGTCTCTTGATCATTTGGTCTTGACCTGATTCTTCTCGCCAAAGAGGTCTTCATAGAAGCGAGTGATGTAGTCCCAGCTGTCTGAACCATAGCGACCCACGCGACGGATGTTCTCCAGTGCGTGCTTTCCATGTTCCTCGTGCAGGTGCTCAAGTTCGGTGGCGGACGAGGCGCGCCGTATCGCCGCAGCGTGCCCTTTGGCCCAAGCGGCAACAGTCGCATCCTGCCAGTTCGTATCATTGGGGTGGACTAGATAGGACTGTGCGATCTTGACCGGATCACGTGATGCATCGCCCCGCCATCGCCCTGCCATTGCTTGCCCAACCTGGAGGACGGCCTGTCGCGCCAGCTGAGCAGCCAATGTATGCAGCGGATGGACGTCGTGGTCCTTTGCCAGCTGGGAATGGCTGGGGTCGGTTGACCCACTTTTGTTTGGGTCGGAATCGAACATCGTCTGCGCGTCGTCCACACTGTTGCCTACGAGCAGCAGGAGTTGTTGATAGACGAAGTTGTAGCAGTTGAGCACCGCGCGCATTGGCGCGCTGGCGATCCAGCCAGCCCGTTCCAGATACTCATGTCCAGGGATTCGTGCAATGCGGTCTCGAAGTTTGAGGAAATCCTGGAACGCTTTGTAGTAACGCTGATCGCTGTGCTCGGAAAGAAGGATCAGCATGATCTTCTCGCCGTCGGAACGGTCGCCAGGCTTGCTCGCCTTGAACTCCCAGCTTTCTACGCCGAAGAGCTTGTGAGCAATGGGTTCGGCCAGGCTTGCGATGACGTCGGTCGAGCCAAACATCCCAGTCACCACAGGGTATCGATGAGTGCAATTGGCAGTCGATGTCCAAGGCAGCACGGTGCTGTGTCCGAGCTTTCTCAAGCTGAGTTCGCAGAAATTGGAGTGTGCGAAGTAGTCCTCAAGAACATGCAGGGCAGAGCCAAAATGGCGCATGCCATCGGGTGTCTTGCCCATCGAGATTGCCGTGTTCAGTTCGGAAGACATGAAGTCTCTGGAGCGCATGATGTAGCGCTTCATCGAGGTTTTCGGGTCTATCTGAAGAAGAGCACTTCCGGGCGTGACCCAAGGCTCGAAGTCTTTGTCGATGGTTTTCGGGTCTGCTGGCTCGGGTTTGATGTTTTTTGGGTTGTCGATATGCTCGCTTGGCTTGTATACCCCGAGGCGGGCCGGTGTTACGCCAAACTCAGCGCGGTTCTGGTATCGAAGGTCGTGGAACTCACTGCCTGCCAGGACATCGACAATCTGGGTGAGTGCAGCTCGGGAAAGGTACTTCCCGAGGTCCTTCGGGAGGCCCGGAGGACGCACGATCTTGGGGTCGAGGAGCTGGGAATAGTCCCTGAGCCAGTTGCCAAAATAGATTGCTTGGCGCTCAATTGGCGAGAATCGGGCGTCCTGAAGCACCGCCTCAATCGACCGATGCCCGAACGATTCGTTCGGCCGCTTGTCATGGTTCTGTCCATCACCCGCGCTGAACCCCTCGTAGCGTCCATCCTCGCTCTTGTTGGTCTCCTGTGCGACCGGCCCCTGTTGCTTCAGTGCCGCCTGCACCTCGGCATAGTTCACCTTCAACGCACCGTTGTACTCGGGAGAGGTGTACTGCGCGTATTCGGTTTCGTGCGTACCTTCCAGGTCGAAGAACGCCAGGCGGTAGGCGAGTGCCGTGCCTTCTTCCTTGCCGCTATCTGCAGCGAGGGTCGGCTTGCCGTTCGCGTCCTTCTCGGCCAGATCGTTGCGCAGCACGTTGTCGACGTGGTGCCCGAATTCGTGCAGCAACACGGCCAGCAGCTCGCGTGACGCTTCGATGGTTGTCGCTGCGCGGTCAGCGGCCATGCTGTTCACGCGGATGATGCGCTTGTTGTTGTCGTAGTCGGCCGGGTAGGGCGCACCGGCCATCACCTTGTGTTCGGGCGCCTGCAGGCTGCCATCCTTCAGTGCGTCCTGCAGCTTCATGTAGGTCCGCGCCGGGACATCGAAGCCGAAGGTCGGCGCCATCATCATGACGAACTCGACCGGTGTCGACTGCGCGGCAATGCTGCGCAGCTGGTCGTAGGCGAAGGTGCTCTCGAAGGTGCGGCCCGGATCGGGCTTGATCGTGAAGGCGGGCAATGGTGGCAGGCTGGCGGGTGTGCTGCTGCCCCCCATGAACGGATGCTCCCCCGCCTTCACCTTGAACTCGCCCGGGCAGCTGAAGGTGATGTTGCCGCCCTCCAGGGTGATCGCGCTGCTGCCGGCCTGCAGCACCACCTTGGTCTGCGCCAGCACATCGATGCGGTCATCGGTGGCGGTGATGGTCAACGCCTGGTCGCTCAGCAGCTCCAGTTCGCCATCGTGGGCCTGCAGGCTGACCGGGCCCTGCGCGGCGATCACCCGCAGCGGACCGCTCTGCGCGAACAGCGAGACATGCTCGCCGGACACCGTGGCGATGGTCTCGCCGGCGCTGATGTGCAGATCCTGCTGCACCGTCATCTGCAGGTTCTGCCCGGCGTAGGCCACCGCGCTGGCTGGCGTGGTCCAGGCCACGTGGTGCGGTGCTTCGGCCAGCAGCAGCGGCTTGGCCAGACGCTCCACCGGCTGGTCGCCCGGGCTGCGGCCATCGCTGCCGGGCTTCATCGCGCTCTGCCCGTTCACTTCGCCGGTGTAGCGCCCCTGCGCCTGCGGGTCGATCTGCTCGCGCAACTGCTTGGTGCGCTCGAATTCGGCCAAGCCCGGCACCTGCTGCTGGGCCAGGGTCTGCTGCATCTGTTCCAGGCTGCGCTCGGCGCCCTTCAGCTGGGCCACCACGCTGGCGTTGTCCATCACCGTGGAGGCGGCCCGCTCCTGCGCGCTGGCCGACAGCAGCAGGCCTTCGGCCGCATGCACGTTGCCCCAGCCCTGCGTGGCCAGTTCGAAGCCTTCGCCACGCAGCGCGCCGCGGGCGGTGTCCTGGTGCGCGATCAGGTAGCCCAGCTCCAGCCGGCTGTCGGCCAGTGAGCTGTGCAGGCGCGTGCGCAGCTGCCCGGGCGTGTCGTCGATCACCCATTGCTGGGTGCCGCTACCGTCATGGGCCTGGGTGTGCAGGCCGCTGAGCACGCCGGGGTGGCGCGCGTTTTCGTCGATGCCGCCGCCGAAGGGCGGGGCGACCTCGCCGTTGTACAGCTGGCCGGTGATGCGTGGCTGGTCGATATCGCCGTGCAGGAACTCCACCAGCACCTCGCTGCCCACCCGTGGCAGGAACGCGGTGCCCCAGTTGGGGCCGGCCACCCATTCGGCCACCGGCACCCAGCTGCCGCTGGTGTGGTCGCCGGGCGCATGGCCGGGCTGGGCGCTGCCGGTGTCGGTCAGGCCGCCCGGGTTGGGCTGGCTGCCGCGCTGCCAGCCGAACTGGATGCGCACCTGGTGTTCGCGGTTGGGCGTCACCGCGGTGTCGGCGATGCCGACCACGCGGGCGGTCTGCGGGCCATGCAGGGTCGGCCGGTCCTGCGGCAGGGCGCGCAGCGGCACGCCGGCGCCGGTGGCCAGGAAACTGTTGCGGTAGGCGCCGCGCTCCAGCGCCGGGCTGCCCAGCAGCTCGGCGATACCCTGGTCAAGGTTGTTCAGCGCCACGTGCTGCACCGCCAGCAGCTGGAAGGCCTGGCCTTCGTGCTGCGGGTGCTGGGCCAGGGTGAAGGTGCTGCCAGCGGCCAGCTGGCGCTCGCTGCCGCTGCCGCTGTAGAGCACCTGGCCGACGCGCAGCGCGTCCAGCCGTGCCTGTGCTTCGGCGTCGGCCCAGCCGGCCTGGGCGAATCGACCGGCGCGCGGCTGCACGTAGACTTCCAGTGCGGGCAGGGTGCCGGCATCGGCGCTGGAGTGCGCGGCCACGGCACCAACCTGCTCGCTGTGCCAGCTGGCCACGGTGCTGGCGTTGGGCACCAGCTGCTGGCGCTCGGCGAAGGCGGTGATGCCGTCGCTGGCCTCGGCCATGTCGGCGCGATGGAAACGCACGCGGCCCACATCGGGCAGCTCGGCGCCGGGCTCGAACACCACCAGCGTGTGCGCGGCCTCATCGCCCTGCGCCTGCTCGATGCGCCAGGCCAGGCCGGCCTCGGCCAGCAGGCGGGTGACGAAGGCCCAGTCGGTCTCGCGGTACTGGGTGGTGATCGCGCGCGCCGGCAGTTCGGCCTGCACGTCGAAGCGGAACACCGCCTGCGGGTAGTCGGCGAAGATCTGTTCGCAGATCGCGCGGGTATCCAGGTCCTGGAAGATCACCGCGTTGCGGCGCAGGCGCAGCAGCGCGGTCCACGGTTCGAGGATCAGGCGGTAGCGGGCCAGGCCGCCGTCGCTGCCCAGCTGCGCCGCTTCGGTGCACAGCCCGTGCCACTGGCGCAGCGCGCCGTCGGCCTGGCGCAGCTGCAGGGTCAGCGGCTGCTCCAGCCACGGCTCCAGGTCCAGGAACGCGTCGGTGGACAGGCAGTCGATCTGCAGGCGGTTGTCGCCGCAGACCGATTCGGTGCCTTCGAAGCGTTCGACGACCAGGCCTTCCTCAGGCCCCTTCAGCTGGATCAGGCGTTCGCGGTGGGACAGCGAAGCGAGGGATGCGAGCAGTGAGGAGCTTGGGATGTCCATATCATCAGGCTCATGGCAGGGTGATCGTAATGTGGGCGGTGCGCTCGGGCATCTGCACCACGTCGTTGTAGGCGGCCAGCTGCTGGCGGGTTTCGTGGCCCAGGTAGGTGCGCATGCCGAAGAAGGCGACGATGCCGAAGCAGCCCACCACCACGGCCGGCAGCCACAACGGGACCACGCGGCGCAGGCTGTGGCGGACGTTGTCCGGTGGCAGTGCGTGCGGTGCGAAACCGTGGCGCTTGCCCTTCAGGTAGACGATTTCATCGCCGAGACGCGCGGTCAGGTAGCCCAGCTTCTCGGTGCCTTCCAGGCGGTACTTGCCTTCGAAGCCCATCAGCAGGCAATAGTGGTAGACCTCCAGCGACGGCAGGCGCGCGGCGCCCTGGCGCCGGAGTTCTTCCAGGCGATCGAAGAAGTGTTCGCCGGCCAGGTGCTCGCCGAACAGGCGCAGCTGCAGCGGATTGCGCTCCCAGGTCTCATGCAGCGGCGACGGCTGCGACAGGATCGCCTCGTCCACGGCGGCGCAGAAGGCATACTTGGCGGCGTAGACATCCTCCGATGCCACGCCCATGCGCATCGCGTTGCGCTCCACGCCATCGAGGAACTTCTGCACGGTCTGCACGAAGCTCTCGGCATCGTGCGGCAGCTGGCCGCGCTTGAGCAGCAGCAGCAGGTAGAAGCCGTCGGACATCAGGTCCTGCAGGCTCTGCGGATTGGCCGCCTGCGGCGTGGGGTTCACCATCGCGCCATTGGCGGTCAGCGACGGCATCGGGCCCGGGGTCGGGGGCAGGGGAGAGTTCATCATGAGGTCACCGCCACAAGTTCCATCTTCAGCTCGGCAATGCCGGCCGGCACGTAGATCATCACCGACTGCGCCTTGAGCATGCGCTCATACAGCGCGCCGCGCGCGTCCAGTTCGAAGTAATGGCTGCCCGGGCGCACCGGGATCGCCGCCGGCACCTGCGCGGCATGCACCAGCTTCACGCCGGGCAGCGCCGACAGCACGCACTTCTCCACGTCGTCCGGCGCGCCGACCTTGAAGCGGACCGGTACGCTCTGGATCAGTTCCTGTGCCGGCAGCGAGGCCGACACCGACAGGTAGAACGACGCATTGCCATCGATCCGCTGCGAATCGAGGCGGCCCAGGTGGTAGGACGGCTTGATCTCGTTCAGCGCGATCTTGAAATAGCGCGTGGAGATCACCGTATCGAGCAGGGCGCGCACGATCTCCAGCAGCTTGCGGAACGAGGCCTCGGGCTGGTCGTGGCGATACACCGGCAGGTCGCCCAGCTGGTAGGCGTTGGAGAACGTCAGCAGCGCGCCGGCCATGCGCAGCAGCTCCTGGTGCAGGCGCTCCGGATGCAGCTGCGGATGGTGCAGCAGGTGCGCCAGTGCACTGAACGAGCTGTTGATGGTGTGCAGCAGCCAGAACGAAGCAATGTCGCCGGAGCGGAATTCGATGATGTTCTGCGAGGTCTGCCGGTGCAGGCCATACAGCGCGTCCACCTTGGCCTGCAGCGCGTCGAGCACGGCACGCAGTTCGCGGTGCAGGAAGGGCGATGCCTGCAGCTGCGCACACGGCGGGATGAACTCATCGTCCAGTTCGAAGCCACCGCTGGAAGTGCGGCGTACGCGCGCCACCGGCACGGTGGCATAGGCATCGCGCGGCTGGTCGTCGGTGAGCAGCTTCACTGCCTTGCTGAGGAAGGCCAGCTCGGCTTCCACCGCATCGGTGAACAGGTCCTGCGTGTCGCGGTTGGCCTGGCGGTAGCGGGCCAGTGCGGTGCCTTCGGCGTCAGCGCAGTTGGCACCATCGTCGCGCAGCAGCGGCAGCGCCAGGTAGACCACGGTGGACTGCACGCCGGGTGGCAGATCCTGCAGCGAGACCGCGTCGGGCAGGCTGTCGTGGGCCGGCGCATCGTAGGTCTCGCCATCGGGGAACAAGGCCGACAGGTCGAGTGGGCGCAGGGTGCCGCCCGACAGTGCATGAGGATCGAAGCGAACCCGCCGAGCGCCCCAGGCATACGGATGCAGCGTCTGCGAAAGATCCTGCAACCGTGCTTCGTGATAGGCGTCCTGGCGCTGGAAATGCTGGGGGCGCAGGAACAATCCCTCACCCCAGAGAACCTTCGACATCCTGCTTACATAAGCCACGTTCAATCCTTGGAAATAGCTCGAGAAAATCGCCCCTGCCGGCTGGTCCCGCCGTCTCGCGTTTCGCTGCGGCGAGAACCCCTGTCCAGCAATGTGAAAGTGTGAATTGAATCGCACATTCAGCGCGCGGAGGCAGACGTTGCGCTGGAGATACTATCGCATCGGCGAAATCGAGTGCCAGAATTCCGGCACGGGGTTACTTCGCTCCTGCACAACGGATGGAGGCAAGGCTTCCCGGATCGCCGGAAATGCGCGTCAACAGGGCCTTGCTGTCACTGGTCAGCGCGCAGGCATGCACGCCGATGGTGACACCGTCCTGGGGGAGGGTCTTGCCCTTGGTATCGAAGGCCAGCCGCCAGCGATTCTCGGCCGGGGCGCGGAACAGGGCGACCACGCCGAGCACTGCACTTCCTTCACTCAGTTGCTCGGACAATTCCTGCCGGGCACCGGGGGTGAGTACCACTTCGTTGACCGACAACAGGTCCGCACCGAGCGCAGCCTGCTCGCCGGCCTGGTCCAGGAAGGCATTGAAGGGGGCCTGCTCGAAGCGTTGCAGGCTGCGAAGGTGGTAGATCTTGACCACCGCCGCGGTGGCCCGCTTGTCATTGCCGGCGTTGAGGTTGCTGCCGGCATACAGGCGCAGCGGAACCGTCGGTGGTGCCTCGGGCTTCTCCTCGCGGATGCCGACCGCCTGCAGGGTCTTGTCCATCGCTTTACCCAGCTTGCTGTCGCTGGCGCATCCGGCCAGTGAGCTGGTGATGATCAGGGAGAAAATCGTGACGGATATCACGCGGTGGAATGGGAAAAGTTGCGCATTCATGTGCAGTCGGCGGGCTCGGAGTGCGGGGGTGAAAGGTGCGCGTATAACGGTGTCTGCTCGCGGATATCACATTGGGATGTGAAGGGTGTGTCTATCAAATTCGCCATATTCTTGACGAAATTCACTATACCGACGCGTATTCGCGAATGTACACTGCCGCCGACAGGGGCAGGAATCCCGTACGTTGTATCGGCGGAGATTCGGCTCCCTTTAGGAACTAATTTCGACGAGGGATCACTATGGAAGTGAAGGCAATGGGGAAGGCTGTGTACCGGCCGATGTTCGCGCTGATGATGTTGTCGGGCCTGGCGGCCTGCTCATCGGCACCGAAGAAGGCCGAGGTCGTGCCGTTCGAAACCACGCTGAGCAATGCGGAGGCGCAGGTCACCGCCGGCGGCGCCGATGCCGCGATCAGTGCGTTCGAGCTGGCCGCCAAGGCCGACCCGACGCGCAAGGAGCCGTGGGTGCGCATCGCACAGCTGCAGTTCGACCAGGGCCAGTACGCCCGTGCGATCGTTGCCGCGGAAGAAGTGCTCCAGCGCGATCCCAACGATCTGGTGGCCGATGGTGTGATCACCGTCGCCGGCTTCCGTGTCGCCAACCAGTCGCTGACCCGCCTGCAGGGCCGTGGCGCACTGGCGTCGGACACCGCACGCAAGGAAGCGCAGACCCTGGCCACCACCCTGCGCAACACCATGGGTGACGCCATTCTCGATCCGACGCCCAAGCCCAAGCCGCGCGCCCGTACCCGCGCCGGTCGTGCCGTCGCTCCGGCCGCCGCCGCCCAGCCCGCCGCGACGCAGCCGGCCAAGCCTGCCGCCCGCTCGAACACCTCCGATCCGTTCCAGAACATCGGCAACTGATCCGGAACCGGCCCCAGTCAGGAGACACTCATGGCCAAGAAGGAAAGCATCCAGAAGCGGCTGCAGAAGATCCGCCCGCCGCGCGTCCAGCTCACCTACGACGTTGAGAAGGGCGACGCGATCGAGCAGAAGGAACTGCCGTTCGTGGTCGGCGTGATGGGCGATTTCAGTGGCAACCCGGAGCAGCCGCTGCCGAAGGTCAAGGATCGCAAGTTCGTCAACGTCGATCTGGACAACTTCGATGAGGTGATGGAAGGCATTGCGCCGCGCGCGGTGTACCGCGTGCCGAACAAGATCAGTGACGACGGCGGCGAATTCGGCGTCGAGCTGAAGTTCAACTCCATCGAGGACTTCCGCCCGGAGGCGGTGGTGCAGCAGATCGAGCCGCTGCGTCGCCTGCTCGAGTCGCGCACCAAGCTGGCCGACCTGCGCAACAAGCTGGCCGGCAACGAAAAGCTGGAAGACCTGCTGACCGATGTGCTCAACAACACCGAGCAGCTGAAGAAGCTCGGCGTGACCAAGGAGGACTGACCGATGTCAGCCGATGCCAGCCAACTGGCCACCCAGGCCGCCGTTGCCGAAGAGGTGGGCCTGCTCGACCAGATCGTCGAGAAGAGCAAGGTCGCCAAGTCGCAGACCGAACATGACCGCGCCAAGGACATCATCGCCGCGCTGGCGAAGGAAGTCCTGGACGGCACCGTGGTGGTCTCCGACAACCTCAACCTCACCCTGGATGCCCGCATCGCCGAGATCGACCGGATCATCTCCGAGCAGCTCAGCGCGGTCATGCACGCCGAAGCGTTCCAGAAGCTGGAAGGCAGCTGGCGCGGGTTGCACTACCTGTGCCAGCAGACTTCCACCGGCCCGAACATGAAGATCAAGGTCTTCAATTCGCCGCAGAAGGACCTGGTGAAGGATTTCAAGTCGGCCATCGACTTCGACCAGAGCGCGCTGTTCAAGAAGGTCTACGAGGAAGAGTTCGGCACCTTCGGTGGTGCGCCGTTCGGTGCGTTGATCGGTGACTACTTCCTGGGCCGCCAGCCGGAGGACATGTACTTCATCGAGCAGATGTCGCACGTGGCCGCCGCGGCGCACGCGCCGTTCATCTCCGCTGCCAGCGAAGGCATGTTCGGCCTGGAGACCTTCACCGACCTGGGCAAGCCGCGCGACCTGGCCAAGGTGTTCGACACCGTCGAATATGCCAAGTGGAAGTCCTTCCGCGAGAGCGAGGACAGCCGCTACGTGGGCCTGACCATGCCGCGCTTCCTCGGGCGCCTGCCGTACAACCCGAAAGACGGCACCACCGTCGAGGGCTTCAACTTCGTCGAAGAGATCGAAGCGGCCGACCACAGCAAGTTCCTGTGGTGCAACACCGCCTACGCCATGGGTGCGCGCCTGACCCAGGCGTTCGAGAGCTTCGGCTGGTGTGCCGCCATCCGTGGCGTGGAAGGCGGTGGCCTGGTCGAGGATCTGCCCACCCACACCTTCCGTACCGACGATGGTGAGGTGGCGCTGAAATGCCCGACCGAGGTGGCGATCACCGACCGTCGTGAAAAGGAACTCAGTGACCTCGGCTTCATGCCGCTGGTGCACTGCAAGAACACCGACTACGCCGCGTTCTTCGGCGCACAGTCGGCACAGAAGCCGAAGAAGTACAACACCGATTCGGCCAATGCCAACGCGATCCTGTCTGCGCAGCTGCAGTACATCTTCGCGGTCTCGCGCATCGCCCATTACCTCAAGGCGATGATGCGCGAGAAAATCGGCAGCTTCGCTTCGGCGGGCAACGTCGAGGAATTCCTGAACCGTTGGATCGCCCAGTACGTGCTGCTGGACGACAACGCGTCGCAGGAAGCCAAGGCGCAGTTCCCGTTGCGCGAAGCATCTGTGCAGGTTTCGGAGGTGCCGGGCAAGCCTGGCGTCTACCGCGCGGTGGCCTTCATCAGGCCGCATTTCCAGCTCGATGAGCTGTCTGTTTCGTTGCGTCTGGTCGCCGAACTGCCGGCGTCCGCGAAAAAGTCGTAACGGTTTGCTGTAACTGAAGCGTCCAGGGGAGTCCGCTCCCCGGATTGCAGTGACGCTTATTTCAAGAGGGCGTAGCCCCCCTTAACCGCCAGGCCCGCGCCTGGCACATCAAATCTCACGGAAGAACGGAATTTAGGAGACCAGATATGCAGCACGCTTTCCTCTCGATTGACACCATCAAGGGCGAGTCGCACGACGACAAGCACAAGGACTGGATCGAAATCCAGTCGTTCTCGCAGGACCTGTTGCAGCCGCGTTCGGCCACCGCGTCGACCTCCGGCGGCACCACCGCTGCCCGCGTGAACCTGTCCCCGATCGAAATCACCAAGTCGATCGACCTCGCCTCCACGGCCCTGAACCAGGCCGCCTCCAACGGCACCACCTTCCCCAAGGCGCAGATCCAGTTCATGCGCGCCGACAAGGACGGCAACGCGATCAATTACTACACGGTCGAGCTGCTGAACGTGCTGGTCCACCGCGTCACCACGACGGTGGACAAGGAAGGCATGCCGCAGGAAGTTGTTCAGCTGAGCTTCGGCGCCATCAAGTGGACTTACCAGCAGCAGAAGCCGGAAGGCGGCGTTGGTGGCAAGACCGTGGCGCAGTGGAGCGCAACCAAGAACATCCCGAACTACACCGTGTGATGTTGTGTCGCTGCGATGGCGCCTAGTGCGCCATCGCAGTCTGATCGCCGGGTGGGGCCAGGATCGGCCTCGCCTTTGCTGCACCGTTGCCGCCCGCACGGATGCCGAACCTGAGTGGATTATCCTGATGAAGGGACTCGAACCCAGCCTGCTGGAAAAACTGTTCGACGACGCCCCCAAGCAACCGGGCGCCGGGCCGGTCTTCAAGTCCGTCTCGCTTGAGCAGTACAAGGAGTCCATTGCCCGCGACCTGGAAGGGCTGCTGAATTCGCGCGCCGCATTCCAGGAAGGCGACATGAAGGAATTTCCCAACTGCCGGCAATCGCTGCTGACCTACGGGCTGGCCGATTTCTCCGCGATGAGCCTGGCCAACGCCTACGACCGGGCGGCCATCTGCCGTTCGCTGGAGCAGGCCGTGGCGCGCCACGAGCGCCGCCTGCGCAACGTCAACGTGCATCTTGATGCCGGCAACCAGTTCGCCGGCGGCCTGCATTTCACCATCCACGCACTGCTCGACCTGGAGCCGGCGCGCGAGCCCGTCAGTTTCGATGCGATGCTGCAGCCGTCGACCCTGCAGTACCAGGTCACCCGCGCACGCCGCACGCAGGCTGCCTGATGCAGGACCTGCTGCCCTATTACGAACGTGAACTGGCCTATCTCCGTCGCTACGGACGCGAGTTCGCCGAGCGCTACCCGAAGATCGCCGGGCGCCTGCAACTGTCTGCCGAAGGCAGCCAGGACCCGCATGTCGAGCGCCTGATCGAGGCATTCGCGCTGCTCAGTGCGCGTGTGTCCAAGCGCATCGAGGATGACTATCCCGAGTTCACCGACGCGCTGCTGGACGTGCTGTATCCGCACTACCTGCGTCCGTTTCCGTCCTGCTCGATCGCCCATTTCGACATGGAAGGCGTGGCCTCCAAGCTGAGCGCGCCGGTGCGCGTGCCGCGCGGCACCGCGCTGCAGAGTCGCCCGGTACGGGGTGTCCCCTGCGATTTCCGCACCGCCTACGACGTGGTGCTGGCGCCGGTCGGCGTGCAGCAGGTGGTGTATCGCAGCGTGGCTGATGCGCCGATGGCCACCACGCTGCCCGCCGGCAGCGGCGGCCAGATCTCGATGGGCTTCCAGCTGCTGTCCGACCAGCTCGGCTTCCACCAGCTGGGCACCGATCGTCTGCGGTTGTTCCTCGACGGTGAGCCGTCGGTGCGCGCCGCGCTGCGCGATGCGCTGATGCTGGGGGTCAAGGCGGCCTATGTGGAGTCCGATGGCGACGGCCGTTGGCGCCGCTTGGACAGCGTGCCGCTGAGCCCGGTCGGCTTTGCCGACGATGAAGCCCTGATCGACTTCCCGGCGCGCTCGCATCCGGCCTACCGGCTGCTGACCGAACTGTTCGCGTATCCGGAAAAGTTCGGTTTCGTCGACCTGCATCTGCCGGCCCTGACCGCCAGTGCCAGCCGCCGCTTCACCCTGCATCTGGTGCTGCAGGCACAGGGCCAGGATCGTGACAACACGATGGTGCTGGAAGAGCTGGGGCCGCACAATCTGCGCCTGGGCTGTACCCCCATCGTCAACCTGTTCCAGACCAGCGGCGAGCCGATCCGGGTCACCCATCGCACGGTGAACTATCCGGTGCTGGCAGACGCGCGCCGCGCCTTCGCCTACGAGGTGCATTCGATCGATTCGGTGCACCGCATCCGGCAGACACCGCAGGGCGAACTGATCCAGGCCTTCCGTCCGTTCTATTCGCTGCATCATGGCGAGGATCCCGAGCGCACCGGCCAGTACTGGGTAGCGCGCCGCGATGAGGACATCGCCCGGCAGAGTCCGGGCTTCGAGACCGAGATCAGCTTCGTCGACCTCTCGTTCAACCCGGTGCTGCCGCAGACCGACACGGTCAGCCTGGAGCTGACCTGCAGCAACCGCGACCTGCCCAACCAGCTCGCCTTCGGCGTCGCCGGTGGCGACCTCAACATCGAAGGTGGCAGCCCGGCCAGGGCGATCAGCCTGCTGCGCAAGCCGAGCAAGCCGCTGCGGTTCCGTCATGGTCGCAACGCGCAATGGCGCCTGATCTCGCACCTGTCGTTGAACCAGCTGTCACTGACCGCCAGTGGCCTGCCGGCGTTGAAGGAGATGCTGCGCCTATACGACCTGTCCGGTAGCACCGTATCGGCGCGGCAGATCGACGGCATCCTTGAACTGCAGCAGACCCCGGTGACGACCTGGATGCATGGCCGTCAGTTCGCCTCGGTGGTGCGTGGCCTGGAAATCCGCCTGACTCTCAATGAAGCCCATTTCGTGGGCACCGGTGTGGCCGCGTTCGCCCAGGTGATGGACCACTTCTTTGCACTGTATGTGCATGCCAACAGCTTTACCCGACTGGTGCTGGTGTCCGGCGACAGCGGAGAGGAGATCGTCCGATGCCCAGCGCGCAGCGGCGAATCGATCCTGGCGTAGCCCAGCAGCTGCTCACCGAACCGCACCGCTTCCAGTTCTTCCAGGCGGTGCGGTTGCTGGAGCAGGTGTTCCAACGGCAGGGCGTCAAGCCTGGGCAGGCGGTGCCGATGCGGGTGCGCTTCCGCAACTCGTTGTCGCTGGGTTTCCCTGCCACCGAATTGTCGGCCGACGGCGAGGTCTATTCCCTCAAGGGCGAACGCCTGGAGGGGCGCGAAGCCATCGAGCAGGCCCTGCATGGCGAGGAGCTGGCCGAAGTCCACCTGACCCCGCAGTTCATGGGCCTGCTGGGCACTGCCGGCGCGCTGCCGCTGCATTACACCGAGACCCTGCAGTTGCGCGAGTTGTACCAGCGCGACCGCACCGCCCGCGCGTTCCTGGATATCTTCTCCACCCGCGCGGTATCGCTGCACTACGCCGCCTGGAAGAAGCATCGCCTGGCCTTGCAGTACGAGCTGGATCGCCGCGAGCGCTTCCTGCCGCTGGTGCTGTCGCTGCTCGGCATGGGCATGAGCGAGCTGCGTGACCGCCTGCACGAAGGCGAGGGCGAGATCTTCGACCAGGCCGTGGCCTACTACGCGGGTGCGGTGCGGCAGCGCCCGGTATCGGCGATGCTGATGCAGCGGGTGCTGTCGGACTACTTCCAGGTGCCGCTGCACCTGGAGCAGTTCGTCGGCGCCTGGTACCGCGTGCCGGCGGGGCAGGCCACCCGCCTGGGCCAGGCCAACGCCGTGCTGGGCGCCAGTGCGCTGGCCGGTGACCGGGTCTGGCAGCGCGACCTGCGCCTGCGCCTGCGCATCGGTCCGCTGCGCCGCGATCAGTTCGATGCATTCCTGCCCGGTGGCAGTGCCGCCGAGGCGCTCAGCAAATGGCTGTCGCTGCTGACCGGCGGCATCCTGGAATATGAAGTACGGCTGGTGCTGCGCGCCGAGGATGTGCAGGGCAGCGCACTCGGCGGTGGCGGTGGCGTCCGCCTTGGCTGGGACAGCTACCTCTGTACGCAGGCGCAGACCACTTCCCGTGAGGACACCACCTATGGCATCCACACGTTGCAATGACACAGCGCCGGTAGCGTCCGTGCCGCCGGCCCCCGAACGGTTCCAGCAAGGAGTGCGCGTTTCCGCATGAGCATCAACCTCAAGACCCTGATCAGCAAACTGGACGACACCTGCCGGCTGGCCGCCGAACGGGCAGCGAACCTGTGCATGGCGCGCGGCAACTACGAGGTGGACCTGGAGCACCTGTTCCTGGCCCTGCTTGAACAGCCGCAGAGCGATTTCGTGCTGATCGCGCGGCGCAGCGGCATCCTGCCCGAATCGCTGGAACGCGACCTCAACGACGAGATCAGCCAGTTCAAGACCGGCAACAGCCGCACCCCGGTGTTCTCCCAGCACATTCCCAAGCTGTTCGAGCACGCCTGGCTGATCGCCTCGCTGGATTCGGAAACCACCCGCATCCGCAGTGGCCACCTGCTGCTGGCGCTGCTGACCGAACCGGACCTTTCGCAGCTAGCCTACCGCGGTTCGAAGCTGTTCGTGCGCTTCAAGCGCGATGAGCTCAAGCACGATTTCGCCAAGCTCACCGAAGGCTCGCAGGAAGCGGTGCAGACCGTGCGCTTTGCCGACGCCTCGGCGCCGGGCGAGGGCGGCCAGGGCGAGGAGATGGTGCCGGGTGAAGCCAAGGGCGGCCTGTCGAAGACGCCGGCACTGGACCAGTTCACCACCAACCTGACCCAGCGGGCGCGCGACAGCAAGATCGACCCGGTGATCGGTCGTGACGGCGAGATCCGCCAGGTGATCGACATCCTGATGCGTCGCCGCCAGAACAACCCGATCCTGACCGGCGAGGCCGGCGTCGGCAAGACCGCGGTGGTCGAGGGCCTGGCCCGTCGCATCGCCGACAAGGATGTGCCGGACGTGCTGCAGGGCGTGGAGCTTCACACCCTGGACATGGGCCTGCTGCAGGCCGGTGCCAGCGTCAAGGGCGAGTTCGAGAACCGCCTGAAGAACGTGATCGACGAGGTCAAGAAGAGCCCGCATCCGATCATCCTGTTCATCGACGAAGCGCACACCATGATCGGCGCCGGCGGCACCGCCGGCCAGAACGATGCGGCCAACCTGCTCAAGCCGGCGCTGGCGCGGGGTGAACTGCGCACGATCGCCGCCACCACCTGGGGCGAGTACAAGAAGTACTTCGAGAAGGACGCCGCACTGGCCCGCCGCTTCCAGGTGGTGAAGGTCGAGGAACCGAGCGAGGCACTGGCCGCGGCGATGTTGCGCGGCATGGTCGGGCTGATGGAATCGCACTTCAACATCCGCGTGCTGGACGAGGCGGTGACCGAAGCCGTGCGCCTGTCGCACCGCTACATCAGCGGCCGCCAGCTGCCGGACAAGGCTGTCAGCGTGCTTGACACCGCTTGCGCCAAAGTTGCGCTGGGCCAGAGCGCCACGCCGGCCATCATCGAAGACACCCGCAAGCACCTGGACCGCCTGCAGGCGGAGATCGCTGCACTGCAGCGCGAGACCGCCGGTGGCAGCGATCATCATGCTGAACGCCTGGCCGAGCTGCATGCGCAGCAGGCCGAAGCGCAGGCGGTGCTGGCCAGCAATGAGGAGCGCCTGGGCCGCGAGCGCGAACTGGCCAGCCAGATCGCCGCACTGCGCCAGCAGCTGGAGCAGGGCGGCGGCGGGACCGGCGAGTCCGACGCAGCCGCCGACGACGCGGATGGCGATGTGGCCGTGGCCAAGCCGGCCACCAAGCGTGGCAAGGCCAAGCCGGAACTGTCGCCGCAGCATGCCGAACTGGCGCGTCTGCAGGCCGAACTGCGCGATCTGCAGGGCGAGACCCCGATGGTGCCATTGCAGGTCGATGGCACCGTGGTCGCCGAAATCGTCTCGGCCTGGACCGGCGTGCCGTTGGGCCGCATGGTCAAGGACGAGATCCGCACCGTGCGTACCCTGGGCACGCTGCTGGTCGAACGCGTGATCGGCCAGGACCATGCCCTGGATGCGATCGCCCAGCGCGTGCGCACCGCGACCGCCAAGCTGGAAGACCCGAACAAGCCCCGCGGCGTGTTCATGTTCGTCGGCCCGTCCGGTGTCGGCAAGACCGAGACCGCGCTGGCCCTGGCCGACATCCTGTATGGCGGCGAGCGCAAGCTGGTCACCATCAACATGAGCGAGTACCAGGAAGCGCACAGCGTGTCCGGCCTGAAGGGCTCGCCGCCGGGCTATGTGGGCTACGGCGAAGGCGGCGTGCTGACCGAGGCGGTGCGCCGCAACCCGTACAGCGTGGTGCTGCTGGACGAGGTCGAGAAGGCCCATCCGGACGTGCTGGAGATGTTCTTCCAGGTGTTCGACAAGGGCATGATGGATGACGCCGAAGGTCGCGAGATCGACTTCCGCAACACGCTCATCATCCTCACCTCCAATATCGGCTCCTCGCAGATCATGCAGGCCTGCCTGAACAAGCCGGCCGAAGAGATTCCCGATGCCGAGGCGCTGTCCGAAGCGCTGCGTCCGGTACTGATGCGCACCTTCAAGCCGGCCTTCCTCGGCCGCCTGAAGGTAGTGCCGTACTACCCGATCAACGATGACGTGCTGGCGCAGATCATCACGCTCAAGCTCGGCCGCATCCGCGACCGCGTCATCGCCAATCACAAGGCCACCTTCAGCTGGGACGACAGCCTGGTGGAGGCCGTGCTTGCACGTTGCACCGAAGTGGACTCGGGTGCGCGCAACGTTGACCACATCCTCAATGGAACCCTGCTGCCGGAAATCGCCGAGAGCGTGCTGGCGGCAATGGCCGAAGGGAATCGGATCAACGCCATCAAGGTCACCGCCGGCAAGAAGGGTGACTTCAAATACAAAGTGTCATGACACTGAGCAGAAGGAGAACGCTGATGGAATTCTATGGATTTGACCGCGAAGCGGCCCTCAACCACTGTGACAGCCTGGAGCTGGGCCTGGGCCGCGAACTGGACCGCGTGCGTGCCTGGAACCGGCTGCGCCCGGAGCATGTGATTGAACTGCTGGACACCGCCGTACCGGCGGCCCGCCAGGATGCCCGTAACATCGCCGCGCAGATCAGCCGCGGTTCCTGGCGCATCCACATGGATGCCCCGGTGGTTGGCAAGCCGCAGCTGGTGAGCAACGTGCGCGAGCTGCAGATCACCGCCGGTGGCCGCGACTACCGCCTGAAGATCAGCGAGGGCGTGCGCCTGCAGCTGGAAGAGATCGTCCAGGCCGCCTGATGGCCGTGCGTGCCTGCGCCCCGGTCGGGACGCTGGCCGCGCGGAAGCCGAAGCGGAGGCAACCGATGCGCACGTCGCATGCAGACCACCTTGAAGTAGGGGACGTCGGGAAAACACCATGGACCTGGTAAACAACCTGCGGGCGGCTTTGGCCGGCCCCTCGCACGCACAGCGTTTCCTGCGGCTGCACACGTCGCTGGGAAGCGACGTGCTGGTCGCCGAAACCCTCGATGGCGTCGAGCAGATCGACGGCCTCGGCTTCCAGTGGACGATCACCGCCTTGTCGCTGGACGCCGGCCTGGCGCTGGCACCGCTGATCGGGCAGGGCGCGCTGTTGCAGCTGCAACAGGCCGATGGCAGCGTGCGCCCGCTGCATGGCCGCATCACGGCCGCCGAGCGGCTGGGCAGCAACGGCGGCCTGGCCCGCTACCGGCTGCGCCTGCAACCCTGGCTGGCGTTCCTCTCGCAGCGCGTGGACAGCTACGTCTTCCACGACAAGACCGTGGTCGAGATCGTCGAAGACCTGTTTGCCGACTACAGCGGGCTGGCGCCGGCCTGGCGCTGGTCGCTGGGTGACGCCAGCCAGTACGCACGGCGCAGCCTGACCACGCAGTACCAGGAAAGCGACCTGGCCTTCGTCCAGCGCCTGCTGGCCGAAGAGGGCATCTATTACTGGTTCGAGCATGCCGGCGAGCCCGGCGGTGCGGACTTCGGCACGCACACCCTGGTGCTGGCCGACCACAGCCATGACACGGCCGAGTTGGGCAGCGTGCGCTTCCATCGCCGCGACGAGAGCGAGCGCAGCGACAGCGTGCAGCAGTGGTCCACCGCGCACCGCTGGCGGCCGGGCAAGGTCGAGCGTGCGACCTGGGATTACCGCACGCTGGAACGCCGCCAGGCCAGCGCCGAGGCGGGGCAGGGCAACGACCTGGGCATCGTCGATCGCGACACCTGCGGCCCGTATGGCTGGCAGGACAACGCCCGCGGCCAGCGGCGCGCGCAGCAGCATCTGGATGCGCTGCGCGTGCGCGCGCACACGATCGAAGGCGCTGGCCAATGGCGGGCGCTGGCGCCGGGCGCGCGCTTCAACCTGTCGCAGCATCCGCAGGTGGGCGAGGATGCGCAGTTCCTGTGCCTGTCGGTGCACCACCAGGCACGCAACAACCTCGATGCCGAGGTGTTCGACGCGCTGGAACAGACCCTGGGCCCCTCCAGCGTGGCCGCCCCTGCGCTGCCGGGCGCACTGTCCGGGCTGGCCTACGGCGATGTACCGGGTGAGGTCTCC
>NZ_LLXV01000032.1 GCF_001431665.1 Stenotrophomonas beteli
CCACCCACGAGGGGCTGCGCCGTCCGCCGGAAACTACGCCGAAGGCGCGGGCTTCTGCCGAAGCAGGCTGATCGCCAGCCCCCCCACCACCAGCACGCCCAGACCCAGCAGCGCCCACAGCAGCCACGCCTTCCAGTCATGCTGCGGCTTCAGCGCGGCATCGCCAGCCAGCGGCTCCGGGCTGCCCTCCAGCCGTGCCAGTGTCGGTTGCCATGACGGATCATTGCGCTGCCGCAGCTCCTCGATCAGTACCCCGATCGGGGCTTCGGCCCGGCGCGCGGTCGCACTGCCCACCGCCAGCGCGTAGGGCGCAGCGCCCTGGCTCAGGAACACCAGCACTTCCGGCTGGTAACCCAGGCGCAGGGTCGGCGCAGTCGCAGAGTCGGCCGGGTTTGCCACCAGTTTCCAGTAGCGGTCGCGGTACACGCCGCCCAACGGCTGCGCGGCCGACTGCTGGCGCTGGCCCTGCGTTCCCTGCTGCACCTGGTAGGCGATCCAAGGTGCGCTGCGGCGCTGCCAGTCCGCGCCCGGGTCGTCGCGGCTGAACAGCGTCCACTGCACCAGGCTGTTGTCGGTGCTGGCCACGTCGGCACGCGCCACCGGGAAGCGGCCGTCCATCTCGAAGGTGTACTCGCCCTTGCCCGCCGCAGCAGGCTCCAGCGACAGCCATTCCCACGGAATCGTGGCCGGTGCCGGTGGCAGTTCAACCAGTACGCTGCGCAGGGCCGGCAGGCGTGCGTCGCCCTGTGCCAGCACGCGCAGGTAGCGCGCTTCACCGTCCACCTGCAGGCGGCGCTGCAGCAGCCGCTTGCCGGCACGCTGCAGATCCACCAGCGGAATGTCGCGGCCCAGCGGACGCCAATGCTGCAGGTCGTCGCTGGCATCAAGCTGCACCTGCGCCTGCAGAGGCTGGCCACTGTCGGCCCAGTCCAGCACCAACGCGGCCACCGGCTGCTTGTCCAGCACGCTGGCGTCGATCAGCCAGCCGCCCTGCGCGTTGGCGGCCACGCCGGCACCCACGCGCGCCTCGACGCGACGCACGCGGCCGTCGGTATCACGTTCGGTCAGCAACTGCAGATCGTTGCGCTGCGCTTCGGCCAACGGCGGCAGCGCGAACCAGGGCAGCTCACGCTGCACCGGCGGCTGCGCCAGCGGCTGGTCCGGCGCCAACAGCGCCGAAGGCAGTGACTGGCCGGCCGCGTTGAACACCTGCAGATCGCCGAGGTCGGCGGCCCCGGAACGGCGGTAGATCGCCGGTTCCAGCACGATACGGTAGGCGCCGGATTGTGCACTGGACAGCGTCAGCGGCCATTGTTCGGCGTACTGCGATCGATACTCGGCGGCCTGCGCAGCGACAGCGGCCAGCAGGCCGAACATCGCCGGCAGCAGTGCCCTGCTCCACGTCTTCATGGGTTTTCCTCCACGGTCGGCGCCGCGCTGGGCGGTGCCGGTGCCAGATAACCCACGACCGTGCACAGCAGGCCGTAGGCGATGAACGATGCGATGCCCAGCAGGTTGCCCAGGTGCTGACGATCGACAAGGACCAGCTTGGCCAGCACCACGCCCATCAGCACCGCGCCGACCATCCACAGCACACGCTGGCCGCGGCGCGAGCCCCACACCCAGGCGATCACGCCAAGGACGCTCCAGAGCACGGTCAGGCTGGTCTGCGCCAGGCTGAAGCGCATCATCGACGCGCTCCACGACAGCCCTCCCCACTGATGCACGCCATGCAGCACCAGGCTGGTGAGCGCGACAAAGACCGACAGTGCCAGCAGCGCCGTGCGGATCTTCAGCAGCGCCTGCGGCGCCTGCCCGCTGTACAGCCAACGCGCCAGCAGCAGCAGGCTCAGCCACTGCCCGAGCTCGGCCGGGTTCAGCACCGGCAGCCACAGCAGCGGCGCAGCATCGCCCGGCAACAGCTGGCCGAGCAGCCAGCCGATCGACAGCAGCCCGAACAGCACACACTGCAGCGGCGCGCGCGCGCGGTCGAACGCTTCACCCAGCGGCCAACGCAGTGCGCTCCAGCGCCACAGTGACAGCGCAGCCATCAGCAGCCACGGCAGTGTGATCAGCAGCAGCGTCCAGCCCTGCGCCAGGCCAGCCTCGCTACTACCCCACAGCGCCAGCAGCGAAAGCAGCGACGGCCACAGCAGCCACCACAGGAACTGCGCGATGCGCGCCACGGTGTCGCCGCCCTGGCGCAGGCACAGCAGCGTGCGCACACCCAGCAGCGCGAACACCGCCCAGGCCAGCGCGCCGTAACCGGCGAACGGCTGCTGGTGCGCATCGCTCTGCATCAGGGCCAGCGGGAATCCCAGCGCCAGCATCGCCAGCGCGGTCACGCCCAGCGCACGCCCCGGCTGGCGGCGCTGCACCTCGGCGGCCAGCCACGCGGTGATGGCTGACAGCACCAGCAGCGCATCGGCTTCGGCACGGTGCGGGAAGAAGCGGAAGATCTCGTGGACAAGGCCCCCCAGCCACCACAGCAGCCCCCACAGGTAGTAGACCAGTGCGACCTCATGGCGCGACCTGCGCTGGTAGCTCCACGCCGAGGCGAACCCGGCCAGTGCCAGCAACAGTGCCCCGACCGCCGTTGGATTGAGCAGGAAGCGCGCGTCTTCGAGCCAGTGGTCGGCGCCTGCAACGAAGGCGAACGCAGCGCCGATCTGCAGCAGCGCGCCGGCCACCTGCGGCAGCCAGCGCTTCTGGCGCAACCCCAGCCAGGCCAGGCCGGCGCCTTCCAGCGCGAACACCGCGCCGGTGGCCCGCGCCGACAACGCCAGCGGCACCGCCAGCGTGGCAAAGCCCACCGCCAGCACCGCATGCGACTGCGCCAGCACGGCATACGAGGTGCGGGCGATCAATGCCCTTGCCAGCACGGCGTAGATCGCCGCCAGGCCCAGCGCGCACAGCGCCAGGGTCATCGGCTGCTCATGCAGCATTCCTGCCTGCAGCGAGAACGCCACCAGCGGCGTGCCGAACACCAGGCTGCCATCGACCAGGTCGCGCCGCCCGGCCGGCTGCCGGCGCGCGTACAGCAGCGGGATCACCAGGTAGAAGGCGAAGAACAGCAGCAGGAACGGTTCGGTGCTGGCGAACTTGTCCGGCGCGTACTGCAGCACGCCCCAGAACGTGCCGATGCCGAAGGTGAAAGCGAAGCCCAGCAGGTTCAGCGCGCGCCACGGGCGGAACCAGGCGATGGCGAAAATGCCGGCGTTGAGCACCGCGTAGTAGCTGAACAATCCCACGTGGTTGCCACTACCGGTGGACAGCCACAACGGCGCCATGAACCCGGCCAGGATGCCCAGCACCGCCAGCGTGCGCGAGTTCTGCACCACCGCCAGCACGCACAGCCCGGCCACCAGTGCGATTGAACTGGCAAAGGCGAACCCCGGGGGAATCAGGTCGAAGCGCTTGAAGGCTGCGAAGATGGTCAGCAGCAGCACGCCGATGGCGCCGCCCTGCAGGGCCAGCGCGAACAGGCGCCTGCGCTCGCGCTGATGCCAGCCGAACGCCAGCAGGCCCAGCGCACCGGCGGTGATGCCGGCCAGGCGCAGCTCGATCGGCAGCACCAGCCAGCCCTGGTCGCTGACGTACTTCAGCAGCGCGGCGACGCCGGCCAGCAGCACCAGCATGCCGATCTTGACCGGCACATTGCCTTCGGTGAACCAGCGCTTGACCGCATGGATGCCGCGTTCGATGAGGTTCGGCAGTGGCGGTTCGGCCGGCAACGGCGGCACGACGGGGGCCGATGGCACCGGCGGCGGCGCAGCCGGGCGCGACGCGGGCACATCGACGCGGGACGCCTCGGGCACCGGCGGCTGCGCTGCGGCCACCACCGGCCGGACGAAGGGCGGATCAGCGCTGGCGACTGGGGTCACCACCGGCCGCGCAGGCGCCCCCTCGGCGGCGACAACCGGGGCCGGTCGGGCAGCCGGCGCTGCGGCCAGCGCGCCTTCCAGGGCGGCAACACGGCGGCGCAGCCCGGCGATCATCACCAGTGCCACCACCAGCAACAGCGGAATGGCCAGCAGAACCAGGACAACCAGGGCGATCAGTGCTTCCATTGCATGCCTTCCAATGCGATCCCGCGCCCCAGCGGCGGCGGTCGACCGGCCCATGCTACGACAGGCCCAGCCCCATGAACGACGAACCCCGGCCAGGCCGGGGTTCGTTTGCGATCCTGGCCGGCCTTACTTGGCGGCGACGACCCTGGCCATTTCCAGGCACTTGTTCGAGTAGCCCCACTCGTTGTCGTACCAGGTCACCAGCTTGACGAAGGTGCCGTCCAGGGCGATACCCGCTTCGGCGTCGAATACCGAGGTGCAGGTCTCACCACGGAAATCGGTGGCCACCACCTTGTCTTCGGTGTAGCCCAGGATGCCCTTCAGCGGGCCTTCGCTCTGCGCCTTTACCTCGGCGCAGATCTCGGCGTAGGTGGCTTCCTTTTCCAGCTCGACGGTCAGGTCGACCACCGACACATCCGAGGTCGGGACGCGGAAGCTCATGCCGGTCAGCTTCTTGTTCAGCTCCGGAATGACCACGCCGACGGCCTTGGCCGCACCGGTGGAGGAGGGAATGATGTTTTCCAGGATGCCACGGCCGCCGCGCCAGTCCTTGTTGGACGGGCCATCGACGGTCTTCTGGGTGGCGGTGGCCGCATGCACGGTGGTCATCAGGCCGCGCTTGATGCCCCACTTGTCATTGATGACCTTGGCCAGCGGGGCCAGGCAGTTGGTGGTGCACGAGGCGTTGGAGACGATGGCCTGGCCGGCGTAGGTCTTGTCGTTCACGCCGTAGACGAACATCGGGGTGTCGTCCTTCGACGGCGCCGACATGATGACCTTCTTCGCGCCGGCATCGATGTGCTTCTGCGCGGTTTCCTTGGTCAGGAACAGGCCGGTGGATTCGATCACCACGTCCACGTCCACGTCGTTCCACTTCAGGTTGGCCGGGTCGCGTTCCTGGGTCAGGCGGATCTTCTTGCCGTTGACCAGCAGGTCGTTGCCCTGCACCGCCACGTCGGCCTTGAAGCGGCCGTGCACGGAGTCGTACTTGAGCATGTACGCCAGGTAGTCCGGCTCCAGCAGATCGTTGATGGCCACGATTTCGATGTCGTCGCCGAAGTTCAGCACCGCCGAGCGCAGGACGTTACGCCCGATGCGACCGAAACCGTTGATACCAACCTTGATTGCCATTTCTCAAGCTCCTGCGGCCGCGACGGGTGCGGCGGGATGGATAGGGCCCACAAGTCTAGCAAACCGGGGCTGGCCACCGTGGGCCAGCCCCCGGGCGCAGCGGGCCGGCGGACAGGAATTGATCCGGATCAAAGCGTTAGCGCGGCGTGAGGCCGAGACTGTCGCCATCCACCCCGCAACGAGATCCCCCCATGCGCAAGACCTCCTCCCTGATCGTGGCCAGCCTGGCCGCCGCCCTGTCGCTTGCCGCCGCCCCGGCCATGGCCCAGTCCAAGGGCGACTGGACCGTCTCGGCCGGCGTGCACCAGGTGGCGCCGAAGTCGAACAACGGCTGGCTGGCCGGCGGCACCCTGAAGGTCGACGTCGACAATGACGTCAAGCCGACCATCACCGGCGAGTACTTCATCGCCGACAACCTGGGCATCGAAGTGCTGGCGGCGCTGCCGTTCAAGCACGACATCAACATCAACGGCCTGGGCCGCGTCGGCAGCACCAAGCAGCTGCCGCCGGTGGTGACCGTGCAGTACCACTTCAACAGCAAGGGCAAGGTGTCGCCGTTCATCGGCGCCGGCGTGAACTACACGACCTTCTTCAGCGAAGACACCACCGGCGCACTGAAGGACAGCCGCCTGAAGCTGCAGGATTCGTGGGGCCTGGCCGCGCATGCGGGCATCGACTTCGCGATCGGCGAGAAGGGCGCGCTGCGCGTGGACATGCGCTGGATCGACATCGACAGCAAGGTGAAGTTGAACGGCGAGAAGATCGGCACGGTCAACATCGATCCGCTGGTCTACGGCGCGTCCTACGTCTTCAAGTTCTAAGCGGTGTGTTGAGCGCGGGGGCTTCGCCCCCGCTCCCCCGCTACACGCAGAACCCTCGCAGCATGTTGCCCCGGTAATTGCCGGGGCTTTTTTGTGCCTGTGACTGAAGCGGTTCCGGAGCTGGGGCAAGGCAGGGAGCGGAGCCGGGACGCGCCGTAAACCCATCCCTGGGGGCTCGATGGCGCCATCCATGGCGCCAACGGTCCCGGCTCCGCTCCCCGCCTTGCCCCTTCCCATCACCGCGTGCGTACCAGCTCAAGCAAAGGCAAGAGCAGAACCCGTGCATCCGAGGCGCAGTGATTGCCTGTAATTGCAGGAGGCCGATTTTGATCCTGCATTTGTTTTTGATGTTGCATTTGACGTTTGCATCCGCCTTCGCGGTCATGTTGGATGGGGGCTGCAGGGGCAGGCGCTGCGGGACCGTCCGCGGCATGGATGCCGCGGCCGAGCTTACAGGGACGTACTTGCAGCGTGTCCCGCAGCGCCTGCCCCTGCAGCCAGCCCCCAGCAGACAGGAACGCGCCGCTCTTCAATCCACCTGCCCCGCTAGAATGTGCGCATGAAAGCCCTGCACTCCCTGTTCCTCGCCGCCGCGCTGGCGCCGGCCCTGATGTCCGCCTCCGCCCCCGCTCATGCCTGGGGCGCACAAGGCCACCGCCTTGTCGCCGAAGTCGCCGACGCCCGCCTCACCCCCACCGCTCGCGCCGAAGTGGACCGCCTGCTGGCCACCGAGCCGGACGCCACCTTGGCCAGCATCGCGCCCTGGGCCGATCAGCTGCGCGCCAAGGACCCCGGCCTGGGCCGCCGCTCGGCCGGTTGGCACTACGTCAACATCGCCGAAGACAACTGCCATTACGAAGCACCCAGGCACTGCAGGAACGGCAACTGCATCGTCGAGGCCCTGAAAGCACAGAGCGCCATCCTCGGCGACCGCAGCCTGACCGACGGCGAGCGCCTGCAGGCACTGAAGTTCGTGGTGCACCTGGTCGGCGACATCCACCAGCCCATGCACGCCGGTTACGCCCATGACAAGGGCGGCAACGATTTCCAGCTGCAGTTCGGCAACCGCGGCACCAACCTGCACTCGCTGTGGGACAGCGGCATGCTCAACACCCGCAAGCTCGACGACACCGGCTATCTGCCCGTGCTGCAGGGCCTGCGCGCGCCGAAGCTGGCGCGCCAGTCCAACCCGCAGCGTGACCCGCAGGCCTGGGCCGAGGCCAGCTGCCGCATTTCCATGCAAGCTGGCGTTTATCCGGCCACGCGTAAAATCGGTGATGAGTACACCGAGCGCTACCGGCCGCTGGCCGAAGCGCAGCTGCGACTGGCCGGGGAAAACCTGGCGCAGTTGCTGAACCGCGTGCTCGGCACGCGTTGAGGAGCGTTCCGATGTCAGTCCAGGTGCAGTCGTTCTTCCACCGTGACAGCAACACCTTCAGCTACCTGGTCAGTGACCCGGCCAGCGGCGAGGCGGCGCTGATCGACCCGGTCCTGGACTACGACCCGGAGACCGACGCCAGCAGCGAGGCACCGCTGCGCGAAGCGCTGCAGGCCATCGAACAGCAGGGCCTGCAGCTGCGCTGGCTGCTTGAAACCCACGCCCACGCCGACCATGTGTCGGCCGGGCGCCGGCTCAAGCAGCGCTTCCCGCAGGCCACGCTCGCCATCGGCGAAGGCATCCGCGCGGTGCAGGCGACGTTTGCACCACGCTATGGCCTCCAGCTTCCTGCGGCCGATGAAATCTTCGACCACCTGTTCAGCGACGGCGAGACCTTCGCTCTGGGCGAACTGCGCTGCCAGGTGATCGCCGTGCCCGGGCATACCAGCGACAGCGTCGCCTACCTGATCGGCGATGCCCTGTTCAGCGGCGACTCGCTGTTCATGCCTGACGGTGGCACTGCCCGCTGCGACTTCCCGGGCGGTGACGCCGCGCAGCTGTACCGCTCGATCCGGCGCCTGCTGGCCCTGCCCGATGCGACCCGCGTGTTCGTCTGCCACGACTACGGCCCGGGTGGCCGCGCATTCGCCAACGAAACCACCATCGGCGAACAGCGCGCGCACAACATCCACGTGCATGACGGCGTGGCCGAGGCGGAGTTCGTCAGCGTGCGCCAGGCCCGCGATGCGTCGCTGGCCGAGCCGGCACTGATGCAGCCGGCGGTTAAGGCGAACATCCAGGGCGGGGCCTGACCCACGCTGCTGCACTCGCCGGGCATGGCCCGGCGCTACCCGCCCTGTGTGCGCACCACATGCTGGCCCTTCACGATCTCGAAGGTGAAGGCGTACTGCAGGGTGACGGCGACCGGCTCGACCCGCTCGGCGCTGCGGCAGTCGCCCCGGTCAGCCGGCACCTTGCCCGCTGCGAAGTGGCAGACCGCGGCGGACGAGTACTTCCACATCGCAACCGCCTCCTGCGCGGCCTGCAGCAAGGGCGCATTCTCCGCTCTCGCGCCCTCACGGCATTCACTGCGGTCGGTCAGCGGCGTGCTGCGTTCAACGCTACCCTGCGCATCCACCACCACCTGCAGGCAGACCGTGGTCGGCGGCAGCGCCGTGCGTGGGTCGCGCTCGCCCACCACCGGATCGGGAGCCGTATGCAACTGCGGCATCCGATAGCCCTCGCTGTCGGCCAGTGTGTAGGGCTGGATCTGGCCGGCGCCGCCGGCGGCACCGGGCCGCAGACGCTGGTGCCCGACATTCTCGCTGCGGGTATCGACCGTCGTCAGGTGCGCCTGGCTTGCGCACCCGACCAGCAGCGCCGCCATCATCCACAGCGGTGCCCGCCTCACTTCGTTTCCTCGGTCTCATCCATGGCGTAGGTGATCGGAATGCGGACGGCACTGGCCACCGGCTTGCCGTTCTTCCGCGCCGGTCGATAGGTCCAGCTGCGCGCGGCGGCGATGGAAACGGCATCGAACACTCCGGGATTGGTGGCGCTGAGCACCCGCACATCGGTGGGATGACCCTGTGCATCCACCTCGATGCGCAGGTTGACCACGCCCACCTGGCGCTGCTCGAAGGCGGATTTCGGATAGGACGGCGGCGGCATCCTGTCGACCTGGACCGGACTGTCCAGCCCCGCCCTGGCCGCATCCTCTGCAGCGTGTTCGAACGGCTCGACACCGATCCGGCGACCTGCCGCCGCACCGCCCTGGCTGGCCCAGGCCACCGCCGCCATTCCCGCGCACAACCCGACCACCAGCACCTGACCCGACACCCACGGCAATGCCTTCCGCTTGGACTGCTTCAACATGGCGATACGCTCCTTCAACACGGGTTGGCTGCGCCAAGGGCAGATCGCGGGCGCAACCGGATGGACCAGCTGCGCCTTCAGCAGCGTGCTGGCATAGAGGCCGCGCAGCGCGGGCTGCGGGGCAATGGTGCGGGCATCGCAGGCCAGTTCCTGGTCGCGCAGGAAACGGCGTGCCGCCCATGGCAGAAGCGGGTGGAACCAGAACACTGCGCGCACCAGCAGCAGGGCGCCGTTGGCCCAGTGATCGCCATTGCGGCGATGGCTGCGCTCGTGCTGCAGGATCAGGTTCTGCTCCTGCACGGTGAACTGCTGATCGAATTGCGGACCCACCACGATGCGTGGCCGCCACAGGCCGACCAGCGCGGGCAGGCCCGGATCAGCGCTGGCCTGCCAACTACCGTCGGCACGCGCGTGCAGCTGCCCCATGCTGCGTTCGAAGCGGCGCTGCGCACGCAGATCGCGCAACAGGCGGATGCCCACGCCCAGCGCCCACGCCAGCAACAGCAGCCAGGCCCACGGCAACGACGCCCCGCTGGGACCACCGGCAGCCCCCGGCATCACCTTCAGCGGCAGCGTCGGCACCTGCTGCAGCAGCGCGACCTCGGGCAGCGGCAGCAACAGCGCCGCCAACAGCAACGGCAGCAGCCACCAGCTGCGGTAGGCCAGCGTGGCGCCCCCCAGCCGGACCAGCAGCGGGCGCAACGCGGCCAGCACAAGCGCCCCGACCGCCAGCCACAGGCTGCCCTGCCACAGTCCCTCAAGCAGCTCATTCATGGTCCAGCTCCTGGATCAGCTTCTTCAGTTCGGCGATGTCCTGTGCGCTGAGCTGGCCGCGTTCGCTGAAGTGCGCCACCAGCGGCGCTACCCTGCCTTCGAAGACGCGGCCGATGAAATCCTGGCTCTGCGCCTCCACCCAGGCCTGGCGCTGCAACAGGGGCCGGTACAGATAGCGCCGGCCATCACGCTCGGCAGCGATCGCGCCCTTGGTCAGCAGGCGATTGAGCAGGGTCTTGATGGTCGGCTCGGCCCAGTCGCGGTGGGCCAGCGCAGCCACCACGTCCTCGGCGCTACGCGGTGCCTGCTGCCACAGCACCTCCATCACAACGGCTTCGGCTTCGCTGATCGGGGTCATGGTTTACATCCGTAATCGACAGTCCGATTACGCGCGTAATCGAACCCTGTGTCAAGCCCCTCGACTCGGGGTTCATCGCCTCTGCGCCAGCATCGCTTCCTCCCGTCCCAGGCCCCGGATGAAAGCGCTGCCCAAGAAGGATTTCCCGGTCGAGCAGGCCCGCCGCTTCCTCGAACCCGGCCCGATCGTGCTGGTCAGCACCGCCTGGCGCGGCCAGCGCAACCTGATGACGATGGGTTGGCACATGGTGATGGGCTTCTCGCCATCACTGGTCGCCACCTACCTGTGGCACGAAAACCACAGCTTCACCCTGGCCCGTGGCAGCGCCGAGTGCGTGATCAATGTGCCCGGCGTGGAGCTGCTCGATACCGTGGTGGACATCGGCAACTGCAGCGGCCGTGAGGTCGACAAGTTCGCCCGCTTCGGGCTCGACGCCTTGCCCGCGCGCGAGGTCGGCGCGGCGCTGGTGGGCCAGTGTCATGCCTGTTTCGAGTGCCGCCTGTACGACGACAGCCAGGTCGACTCAAGCAACCTGTTCATCTGGGAAATCGTGCGTGCGCACGTTGCCCCGCGGCCGAAGCTGCCGCGCACGGTGCATTACCGCGGCGATGGGCAGTTCATGGTGTCCGGCGCGGAAGTCTCGCGTCGACGGCGGTTCAAGCCCGACATGCTGTAATGCCCGCACTCCCCACACGCAGGACCACCGCGCATGACCGAACACCTCACCGACCTGGACGCCGCCGTCGACTGGGTGTTTGCGCGCGTGGACGGGCCGTTGCGGATCGGGGCACCGCTGGCACTGGGCAAGCCGCATCGGCTGCTCAATGCCCTTTACGCACGCGTCGAGCAGGACCCGTCGCGGCCGCTGCAGCTGTATACCGCACTGTCGCTGAACCCGCCGAAGGGGCGCGGCAACGGCCTGGAGGCGCGCTTCATGGCGCCGTTCGTGCAGCGCCATTTCGGCGAGGATTTCCCGCGCCTGGCCTATGCCGATGCGATCGCGCGTGATGCACTGCCGGCGCATGTGCAGGTGGAAGAGTTCTACATGCAGTCCGGCGCGCTGCTCGGTTCGCGGCAGGCGCAATCCAGCTACACCAGCCTGAACTACACCCACGCCGCCGATGCGGTCGCGCAGCGCGCGCCGCAGGTGATCGTGCAGAAGGTGGCGATGCGGCCGAACGATCGCCGGCTGTCGCTGTCGTGCAACAACGACATTACCCAGGACACGCTCGATGCGATGACCGCTCGCGGGCTGCCGCGCCCGCTGCTGATCGCCGAGATCGATCCGCAACTGCCCTATCTGGGCGGCTCGGCCACGGTCGATGTGTCATTCTTCGATCTGGTCATCACCCCGCCGCCGCCGTACCCGGCGCTGTTCGGCCTGCCGCGGCAGCCGGTCGGCGATGCCGACTACGCCATCGGCCTGTATGCCAGCACGCTGGTACGCGACGGCGGCACGCTGCAGATCGGCATCGGCACGCTGGCCGACGCGCTCAGCCACGCACTGGTGCTGCGCCACACCGACAACGCGCGTTACCGACGTGTGCTGCACGCGCTGGACCCGCAGCTGGCCAGCCACCCGCTGGTGCAGGAGATCGGCGGCCTGGATCCGTTCGAGGTCGGCCTGTACGGCTGCAGCGAAATGCTCAACGAGGGCTTCCGCCGGCTGGTGCAGACCGGGGTGATCAAGCGCAAGGTGCATGACGACCTGGCGCTGATGCAGCGCATCGAGAACGGCAGCACGCTGTCCATCGACCACGCCACGCTGGCCGCCGAAGGTGAGTACCTGCACGGCGCGTTCTACCTGGGCTCACCGGAGTTCTACGAATGGCTGCGCACGCTGCCGGAAGACGAATGCCGTGCGATCGGCATGCGCCGCATCAGTGAGATCAACCAGCTGTACGGTGGCAACGAGACGCTGGAACGCCTGCAGCGCCGGCATGCGCGCTTCTTCAATTCCTGCATGATGGCGACCGCGCTGGGCGCGGCGGTGTCCGATGCGCTGGACGATGGCCGCGTGGTGTCCGGCGTGGGTGGCCAGTACAACTTCGTGGCGATGGCTCATGCCCTGCCGGAAGCGCGCAGCGTGCTGATGTTCCGGGCCGCGCGCGACGACAAGGGCCGGCGCGAATCCAACGTGCGCTGGAACTACGGTCACACCACCATCCCGCGCCACCTGCGCGACATCTACCTCAACGAATACGGCATCGCCGACCTGCGTGGTCTGACCGACGCGGACTGCGTGCGGGCGATGGCCGCAATCACCGAGGCCCCGTTCCAGGACGGCCTGCTGCAGCAGGCGCATGCCTCGCGCAAGCTGCTGGCGACTACGCAACCAGATCCGGAACGTCAGCGGCGCAACACGCCCCAGGCGCTGGCGGCGGCACTGGCACCGTTCCGCGCCGATGGCAGCCTGCCGGACTATCCGCTGGGCAGCGACTTCAACGAAATCGAGCAGGTGCTGGTGAAGGCACTGGGCTGGCTGAAAGCCAACACCCAGACGCGCGGCGACAAGCTGCGCACCGTCTGGGCAGCGCTGCGCCAGCCGGCCGGCGACGGCGACGCGGTGTACCTGCAGCGCATGGGCCTGCAGGCGCCGAAGGATTTCGCCGAGCGCCTGGACGCGCGCCTGCTGCGCCTGGCGCTGGCGCGCACCGCCTGAGAAAAAGGGGACGGAGGGGATCAAGTCGCATGTGCACAAACGACTTGATCCCCTCCGTCCCCTTTTCCTGCGGCAAAGAAAAGGCCAGCGTGCGCCGGCCTTTCCTTCATCACGCGGCGAGGCTGTTTACAGCGCCTTGGCAGCTTCCACCACGTGGGCAGTGGTGATGTCGAAGTGCTTGTACAGCTGGTCGGCCGGAGCCGAAGCGCCGAAGGTGTCGATACCAACCACCGCACCGTCCAGGCCGACGAACTGGCGCCAGAACGCGGTGACGCCGGCTTCCACCGCCACGCGCTTGCGCACGGCGTTGGGCAGCACCGATTCACGGTAGGCCGCATCCTGGCGCAGGAACACGTCGGTGGACGGCATCGAGACCACGCGGGTCTTGAGGCCGGCCGCGTCCAGCTGGGCCTTGGCTTCGGTAGCCAGCGAGACTTCCGAACCGGTGGCGATCAGGATCACATCCGGGGTACCGGCGGCATCGGCCAGCACGTAGCCACCACGCTCGATCTGGGCGATCTGCTCGGCGCTGCGCGGCTGGTGCGGCAGGTTCTGGCGGCTGAACACCAGGCAGCTCGGACCATCCTGGCGGGTGATCGCGGCCTTCCAGCTCACGGCCGATTCAACGGCATCGCACGGACGCCACACGTCGTTGTTCGGGATGTAGCGCAGCGAAGCCAGGTGCTCCACCGGCTGGTGGGTCGGGCCGTCTTCGCCCAGGCCGATCGAGTCGTGGGTGTAGACGTGGATGGCGTGGGCCGGGATCAGCGCGCTCATGCGCACGCCGTTGCGGGCGTAGTCGCTGAAGACCAGGAAGGTGGCGTCGAACGGAATGAAGCCACCGTGCAGGGCCAGGCCGTTGGCGATGGCGGTCATGCCGAACTCGCGCACGCCGTAGTACACGTAATTGGCGTTGGCGTCGTCGCTGGCGACCGATTTGCTGCCCTTCCACAGGGTCAGGTTGGAGTGGGCCAGGTCGGCCGAGCCGCCGACGATTTCCGGCAGCAGCGGTGCATAGGCTTCGATGGCCAGCTGCGAGGCCTTGCGCGAGGCGATCGTCGGGCCTTCAGCGGCCACCTGGGCGATGTAGGCATCGGCCTTGGCAACGAAGTCGGCCGGCAGTTCGCCGTGCGAACGACGGGTCAGCTCAGCCGCTTCGCCCGGGTACTGGCGGGCGTACTTGTCGAACAGCTGTTCCCACTCGGCCTGGCGCAGGGTGCCGGCACCATTGGCACGCCAGCCGTCGTAGATCGCCTGCGGGATCTCGAACGGGCCGTATTCCCAGCCCAGCTGCTTGCGGGTGGCTTCCAGCTCATCCTTGCCCAGCGGCGCGCCGTGGCTGGATTCCTTGCCCGCCTTGTTCGGCGAACCAAAACCAATGGTGGTACGGCAGCAGATCAGGGTCGGCTTGTCGCTCTGCGACAGCGCTGCCTCGATGCCGGCCTTGATGCTTTCCGGGTCGTGGCCATCGACATCGCGCACCACGTTCCAGCCATAGGCCTCGAAACGCTCCGGGGTGTTGTCGGTGAACCAGCCCTCGACGTTGCCGTCGATGGAGATGTGGTTGTTGTCCCAGAAGCAGACCAGCTTGTGCAGGCCCCAGGTGCCGGCCAGCGACGCCGCTTCATGCGACACGCCTTCCATCAGGCAGCCATCGCCCATGAACACCCAGGTGCGGTGGTCGACCACTTCCAGCTCCGGGCGGTTGAAGCGCTGCGCCAGCAGCTTCTCGGCCAGGGCGAAGCCCACGGCGTTGGCGAAACCCTGGCCCAGCGGGCCGGTGGTGGTTTCCACGCCCGGGGTCTCGTGGCGTTCCGGGTGGCCGGCGGTGTGGCTGCCCAGCTGGCGGAACAGCTTGAGCTGCTCGATCGGCAGGTCGTAACCGCTCAGATGCAGCAGCGCGTACTGCAGCATCGAACCGTGGCCGTTGGACAGCACGAAACGGTCGCGGTTGAACCAGTGCGGATTGCTCGGGTTATGGCGGAGGTAGTCGTTCCAGAGGACTTCGGCGATGTCGGCCATGCCCATGGGCATGCCGGGGTGGCCGGACTTTGCGGTTTCAACCGCATCGGCGGCAAGGAAGCGGATGGCGTTGGCCAACTGGCGACGGGTAGGCTGCGTCATGGTTCTGTCGGAATCGGGAGGCGGCCGCGGACGTGCGGGCGGCCTATTGTCCCATAGTCGCCGGGCCGGGGGTCGGATCACCGTGCCCGGTCGTCCCGGCCGCTGGCCGGCAAGGTGGTGATCGCTGCCGGATGCCGGATGTGAAAAGGGGTCGGAGCCCCTTCCCTGGCGGAAAGGAATCCGACCCCGATCAGGTCGCCGGCGGCGGTCCCGGACTCAGTCCTGCTGCGGGCCCAGCGCCGGGCCGTCATGCGGCTCGCCCTTGGCCACCAGGGTGGTCAGGGCCAGATCACCGGTCACGTTCAGTGCGGTACGGCACATGTCCAGGAAGTGGTTCACGCCCAGGATCAGGCCGATGCCCAGCGGGTTCACGCCCACCATCGCGCAGATCATCGCCACCACCGGCAGCGAGCCCGACGGCACGCCGGCGGTACCGATGCCACCGAGGATGCACACCGCCATCACCATGAACTGCTGGCCGATGCTCAGGTCCACGCCGAAGAACTGGGCCAGGAAGATCACCGTCACGCCCTCGAACAGTGCGGTGCCGTTCTGGTTGGCGGTGGCGCCCACGGTCAGCACGAAGCGCGACACGCGCTGCGGCAGGCCCATCTGGTCGGCCACGCGCAGCGCGGTCGGCAGGGTGGCATTGCTGGACGCGGTGGAGAACGCCATCACCGTAGCTTCCTGGGTATCGCGGCAGAACGACAGCGGCGACCGGCCGGACAGCCACACTGCGGTGCCGTAGGTCACGATCATGTGCAGGCCCAGTGCCAGCACCACCACGCCCACATAGGCGCCCAGGCGGATGATCAGCTCGAAGCCGAACAGCGCGGCCAGGTTGAACATGAAGCAGGCCACCGCATAGGGGGCCAGGCGGATGACCAGGTTGATCAGGGTCATCGAGATTTCGAACACGCCTTCGATGGCGCGGCGCAGCGGGGCGACCTTCTCATTGTCGGTCAGCACCATGCCGATGCCGAACATCAGCGCGAAGAACATCAGCGACAGGATCGCGCCGTTGTCCGATGCCGCCTGCAGCACGTTGCTCGGCACGATCGACAGCAGCATGTCCATGCCCTTCGGCGTGCCATGGATGCCGGCTACGATCTCCTTGCTGCGCTCGGCGTTCTCCGACAGCATCAGTGCCGCAGTCTGCGGGTCCACGCCCGCGCCCGGCTTGAGCACATTCACCAGCACCAGGCCGATGCCCACCGCGATACCGGACAGCACCACGGTGAATGCCAGCGTCTTCCAGCCGATGCGGCCGAGGGCGCGGATGTCGCCCATCTCCGACACACCCATGATCAGCGCCGAGAAGATCAGCGGCACGATCAGCATGAAGATCAGATTGAGGAACAGGCCCGACGCCGGGGTGGTGACGTAGTCCATGACCCATTTGGCACCGGCCTGCAGGCCGTCGACGCTGCCGCCCAGGGCATGCACGATCAGTCCCAGGACCAGGCCGATCGCAAAGCCGATGCCCATCTTCCAATGCAGGGGCAACTTCTTCTTGTCGGCAGCAGCTGCTGTCATACGCGGGTTTCCTCGAAAAATGAATGCACTCTAACAAAGCCCACAAGCGGCGCCGGTTCAGGTTCGCCGTGGTGGATACAGCGGCGCCAAGCCAGTGTCGGCGGCACCCGCGGCCGTCGACCAGTGCGGTCCGTCACGGAAGACTTCGCGCAGGCGCGCACGCAGCGACGCCAGATCACCCTGCCCGCCCCAGCGCGCCTGCTGCAGGTCCTGCAGTACCTGCCGCTGGGCTGGATCCTCAAGCCGCGCGATAACCTGTTCGATGCGTTCAACGCCGGCCATCGCACACAGCTGCGCCTCAACCTGGTCGAACCCCTCGCCATCGAGCGTGCGGCGCAGTTCGGCCAGGCCGGCACGTCCGCTCGGCACAGTCGGCACAGAGGGCTTGCCAGCGACAGGCGCCACTGCACGGGGGCGCCGGCCTCGCTGCCAGCCCCACAACAGGGTCAACAGCCACAGCAGCGCCAGGCCGATGGCCGCCGCCATCCACGGCCACGGACGCTCGGCCAGGCCGCTGGCGCGCGGATCGGTGGCTGCGATACGGCTGTCCTGGCCATCGGCGCCGGGCAGTGCGGCCTCGGTGTCGATCGGCGGCAGCGGCGCCGGCGAGGCAGTGCCCGCGCCGGTACCGGCCGCAACGGCCAGCGTCAGGTCCGGCAGCTTCGCTTCCTGCGCCTTGCCGTTGCGCACATCCCACCAGGGCAGGCGCGGCCCCGGCACCACCAGCGAACCCGGCTGGCGCGGCACGATCGAATAGCGGCGGGTGATCTTCAACCGCGGTGTACTGCCGTTGAAGGTCTCTTCGTACTGCGCGGGTTCGGCGAACACCTGCGCATTGGCGCCGACATCCGGCACCGGCAGGTCGGTGAACTGCGCGCGGGTGGCCCCTTCAGCAATCGCCTCGACCACCACGTTGGCCGCTTCGCCGGTACGGGCACTGGTCGGCGCACTGGTGTAGCGCAGCTGCAGGCTCTGCAGCGGCAGCCATGGCTGCGGCGCCTGTGCCGGTTGTGCCTGCACCTGCAACGTGCGATCGGCACCGGTGGCATTCATGCGGCCGTCGCCGCCACCGAAGAAGTCATCGAAGAAACCACCCGCGCTGCGCCCGCTGAAACGGGCACCGGCGAGGCGCAACGCGCCGCTGCGCTCCGGAATCAGCAGGAAGCGCCGCTCGACCACGTTGTAGCGGCGGCCATTGACCTGGCGCACATCGGTGCGATCATCGCCCACCCGCTGCAAAGACGCGCCTGCCGGCGTATCCAGCACCAGTTCGCCGGAGGCCAGCTGCGAGGCGAAATACAGCCGCACTACCACACCCACGCTCTGTTGCACGTAAGGCGTCTCGTCATCGACCACGGTTTCGATGAAGGCCATCGCATTGCTGTCCGGACCGGCCACGACGGCCGCATCCACCTGCAGGGTCAGCGGCGCGGTGCGCGTGCTGCCCACCTGCAGGCCCGGGACCACCAGCGCGCCGCTGCGCCGTGGCGTCAGGGCCACGCCATACAGGTTGCGCTGCTGCATGCTGCCGTTGCTCCACTCCACCTGGCGGCTGCTGGTCTGCCCGCTGAGATCGAAGTCGGTACGCAGCGGTGTGAAGTCTGGCGCGCCCTGATCACTCTCGACATTGAGGGTGACCGTGTCGCCCATCGCGATGCGGTCGCGGTCCAGCCAGGCGCGCGGCTGCGCCCAGGCCAGCAGCGGCAGCCACAGCAGCAGTGCCGCCAGTACCTGCAGTGGCCAGCGCCCGTGCATGGTGATCGCCCGCGTCATCGCCCTTCCCTCTTCCTGCGTTCGTTTTCCAGCTGGAACTTGGCCCGCAGCAATGCCCCCGGATCATCCGGTACGCGCCGCATCCAGGCCTCCACCGCTTGTTGCTCCTCGCGTTGGCGCGGGGTGCTGCCGTCGCTGCCTGGCACAGGCTTGCCATCCTGTTCGCCCTTGCCCTCACGTGCCTGCTGCATTGCCTGCTGCATCCGCTGGCGCTGCTGCTCATCCGCCTGGGCCTGTGCCTTGGCATCTTCCACCTGCGGTGGCGCCTGTTGGCCATCGCGGCCACGCTCGCTGGGCTGCGGACTCGACGGGTTCCTGTCGTCACCGGGCCTGGGCTGGCCCTGCTGGCCCGACTGCGGCTGTCCCTGGCCGGGGTTCTGCTGGCCCTGCGGATTCTGCTGGCCCTGGCCGTTCTGCGGTTGCTTCTGCTGCCCGTTCTGCGGCGGTTTCTGCTGATCCTGGCCTTGGCCACCCGGCGGTTTGCGCTTGCGGGCAGCATCAACCACGGCGCGGTTGGCCACCGCGTCGGCCATGCCGGGATGCAGTGCCAGCGCGCGGTCGTAGGCGGCAATGGCTTGATCGTAGTGGCCTTGGCGCGCCAGCGTATTGGCCAGGTTGTACCAGCCGGCATCGTTGTTGACGCCTTCGAATTGCCTGCGCGCGTTGGCATAGTCGCCATTGCGGTACGCCTGTACGCCTTCCGCCAAGCGCTGGTGCTGCAGTTGATCAGCACGCTTCCACAGCGTGCCCTGCACCGGCTGCGAGGCGGCCGCTGGAGGTGCCTGTGCCTGCACATCTCCCATCCACGGCAGCAGGCCCACTGCCAGCACGGCCGCCAGCAGCGCCCGGCGACGGAAGGCGAGCAGCGCCAGCAGCATCACCGGCGGCACCAGCCAGAACCCCTCGTCACGCCATTGCTTGCCTGCGCCGGGCCGCTGCGCCGCAGTACCTTCGCGCGCATCAAGTACACCCAGTGCGCGCAGATCACTGTCATCGGCGGCGATGCGGGCATAGCGGCCACCGCCCGCGGTGGCCACCGCACGCAGGCTGCCTTCGTCCAGCGCGGCCTGGCGGATCTGCCCACTGCCATCCCGGTACGCCGCCCCGGCGGAGGTGCCCAGGCCCAGTACCGACACCTGCAGGCCGAGGCTGCGTGCCTGCGCTGCGGCCAGCGCTGCTTCATCATCCGCCTGATCGCTGACCAGCAGGATCTGCCCGCGCAAGGCCCCGATCTGACGCATCAACCGCGTCGCCCAGTCGATGCCGCGGTCGGCACGTTGGCCATCACGCGGCATCACCTCGGGGGACAGCGCATCCAGATACAGCGCAACGTTGCTGCCGTCATCGGTGAGCGGCGCCACGGTGTAGGCATCTTCGGCGTAGACCACCAGGCCCACCTGGCCGCCCTGGCGGGCACGCAGCAGCTCGCCCACCTTCGCCCGCGCCTGCAGCAGGCGCGAGGGCGGCAGATCGGTGGCGGTAATCCGGCTGGACAGATCCAGCACGACCAGCAGCGGTGCGCTGGCCTGGAACATCGGCTGCGCCTGCTGGCGCCAGCTCGGCCCGGCCATGGCCAGCGAGGCCAGCGTCCAGCCCAGCAATACGGCCCACGGCAGGCGTGCACGGCGACGCTTGCCCGCAGCCAGCAGATGCGGCAACAGGTGGGCATCCACCGCGGTTCGCCACACATCGCTGCGCCGCTGCCGGTACAACGCCAGCGCAAGAATGACCGGCAACGCCAGCAGGGCCCACAGCCATTCCGGGCGCAGGAAGTGCAGCGCATTCCAGTCGGGAAGCGGGGAGGCCAACGCGATCATCGACGGCGCTCCGGCCACACCCAGGCCAATGCACCCAGCAACAACGCCAGGCCCAACGGCCAGGCATAGCGCTCTTCGCGCGGGCGCAGGCTGGGTCCCTTCGCCGCGATCGGCTCCAGCCGATCCAGTTCGGCATAGATGCCGGCCAGCTGCGTGGTGTCACGGGCGCGGAAGAACTGGCCGCCGGTCATGCTCGCGATCTTCTTCAACGTAGCCTCGTCGACCGGATCCTGGTCGGCGGAAACGGGAATGCCGAACAGGCGCATGCTGCCATCACCACCAAATGCAACGGTATGGATGCGTACGCCCTCGGCGCGGGCCACTTCCGCCGCGCGCAGCGGTTCCAGCACGCCGGCGTTGCTGACGCCGTCGGTCAGCAGGATCAGCACGCGCTGTCCCTCGGGCTGGCTGCGCAGGCGCTTCACCGCCAGGCCGATGGCATCGCCGATGGCGGTTTCGCGCCCCGCCAGGCCCACCACGCTGTCGCGCAGCTGGTCGCGCACGCTGGCCAGATCGGCGGTGATCGGCGTGAGCGTGTAGGCCCGGTCACCGAAGATCAGCAGGCCGATGCGATCACCGGCACGACGATCCAGGAAGTCGGCCAGCACCGCCTTCGCTGCGGTCAAGCGGTCCACCGCCTGCCCGCCCAGCACCATGTCGCCCTCGCCCATGCTGCCGGACACGTCCATCGCCAGCATCATCTGCCGGCCCTGCTGTGGCGGCGTGATCGCTTCGCCCAGCTGTTGCGGGCGAGCCAGCGCGACGCATAGCGCGCACCAGCCCAGCCACAACAGCAGCGTACGCAGCCACGACACGTCGACGCGGCCGCCACCGGCCAGCGCTTCCAGCTCCGTAGCCGCATAGGGCACGCGCAGCGCAGCGCCGGGATCGGCACGACGCTTCCACCAACGCATCAGCAACGGCAACGGCAGCGCCAGCAGGGCCAGCGGCCACGCCAGCTGCAGGTCCGGCCATGGCCAGTAACTTGCCAGCAGGTTCATCGGCGACGCTCCAGCAGCATCGCCAGATAGCGCTCGCGTGCCCAACTGCGCAGCGCCGCCACATCGTTGGCATCCACCCGTGGGCGATAGGCGCCTTCGGCCAGCAGACTGCGACGTGCCGCGGGCAGCGTGCCTTTCGGATCCACGCGCTGCCACCACGCGTCATCGCGTAGCGATTCGCTGCCCGGCTGTGCCTGCCGCGCGGCACGGCGCAGCAGGCCGGCGATCGCCGCCAGTTCCGCCGTGGCATCGGTGGCGTTGGCCAGCTCCTGATCGAACACCTGCAACCATCGCAGGCGACGACGGCGGCGTTGCCACCCCAGCAGGGCCAGCATCAGGACCACCAGCAGCAGCACGCCGCCGATCATCAGATAGCCGGGCGCCGGCGGCCACCACGACGGTGCCGGCGGCAGCTGCACATCGCGCAACGGCAGGTTGGCACTCATGCCGGCACCTCGGTCGGCGACGCCGCCAGCCAGGCATCGCTGGGCGCTTCGGTGGACAGCACCTGCACATCGACCCGGCGCGCGCCAAGCTGGCGCCGCAGTTCCTGCAGTGGTTCGACGAAGTGTGCCCGCCAGTGCGCCTGCACCTCGCTACGACGCAGGTCCAGACCGATGCGCTGCTGTGCGGTCTGGAACTGCAGGGCGGCCGAGGGGGGGTGCAGTTCCAGCGGATCGACCAGCAGCACCAGGCTGAGGTCGTGATGCTGGGCCAGCGCACTCCAGCGCGCCGGTGCAATCCGGATGGCCTGCTGCGGGTCTGCCAGCACCAGCATGCGAGCGCCCGGGCGCAGTACACGGGCCGCGTGGTCCAGTGCACGCTCCAGCCCCAGGTCATCGGCGGGTGGTTGCGCGTACCAGCGGGCGAGCGCGTCGAGCACGCGCAGCACACCGCGTGGCCCACCGGCGGGCGCGATCGGCGCCTCGCGATCACTGCCACGCAGGGCGCCAACGCGATCGCCGCGGCGCTGCGCCGACCACGCCGCAACCGCGCCGGCACGCGCGGCCTGCACCGACTTGAAGCGCACACGGGTACCGAAGTACAGGGCCGGCGAGGTGTCGGCCACGATCAGGCTGACCCGCTCGCGTTCGGCCTGGAACAGCTTGGTGTGGGCGCGTCCGGTGCGCGCGGTGACGCGCCAATCGATGTGGCGCGCGTCATCACCGGCCACGTACTCGCGTGACTCGGCATATTCCATGCCACGTCCACGCAGCGGTGACGGTGCCTGCCCGGCGTTGCCGGCACGCCCCCGCTGCGGCGGCGGCGGACGCTGCGCGAGGCGGCGCAGGGCCACCAGTTCGGACAGCTGCGGGCGCAGCCCATCGCCATCGCTGGCGGTGGGTATCTGCTGCGGGGAACGATCGGTCATGCGCAGGCTCAGGGGGCCGGCACCCGGGCCAGCAGTTCCTGTACCAGCCGTTCGCCGTCCCATCCCTCGGCGGTCGCTTCGTAACTGGGCAGCACGCGATGCCGCAGCACGTCGGCGGCGACGGCGCGCACGTCGTCCGGGGTGACGAAATCGCGCCCGCCCAGCCAGGCGCGCGCACGCGCGCAACGTTCCAGCGCGATGGATCCACGCGGGCTGGCGCCCCAGGCGATGCGGCGGCCCAGTCCGGCGTCATAGCGCGATGGATCGCGCGAGGCCAGCACCAGTTCGATCAGATAGCGCTCCAGCGCCGGTGCCATGTGCAGGTCCAGCACTTCGCGGCGGGCATCGAACACGTCCTGCATCGGCAGCTTCTGCGGCGCCGCTGCGGCCTCGCCCAGCGCACCACGGGCGCGCTCGCGCGCCAGCCGCAGGATTTCCGATTCAGCCGTCTGGTCGGGATAACCGATGCGCACGTGCATCAGGAACCGGTCCAGCTGCGCTTCCGGCAGCGGGAACGTGCCTTCCTGCTCGATGGGGTTCTGCGTGGCCATCACCAGGAACAACGGCGGCAATGCATAGGTGTGGCGCCCGACAGTCACCTGGCGCTCGCCCATGGCTTCCAGCAGCGCCGACTGCACCTTGGCCGGGGCGCGGTTGATTTCGTCGGCCAGCAGGATCGGGTGGAAGATCGGGCCGGGAACGAACTCGAAGCGCCCTTCCTGCGGGCGCCAGATCTCGGTGCCGGTCAGGTCGGCTGGCAGCAGATCGGGAGTGAACTGCACCCGGGCGAAATCGGTCTCCAGCCGTGCGGCGAGCGCGCGGATCGCAGTGGTCTTGGCCAGCCCCGGCGCACCTTCCACCAGCAGATGGCCATCGGCCAGCAGGGCGATCAACAGGCGCTCGACCAGCGCCGCCTGGCCGACAATTTCGGCCGACAATGCGTCGCGCAGCTGGCTGAAGGCCGCGTGCAGGCGGCTGGTGGCCGGCGTGGACGGCGCGGGGACGGTTTCGGGCATCGGCGGAGGCAGGTTCATGGGGGCCTTTGACCGGCGCAGGACGGCACGGGTTCCCGACATCATCGCAGGCTGCCCTGCGATTGGCATCAAGAACGGCTGAACGGCGTCCACGCATGGCATGGATCTGCGAAGGCCAGACAGGGCCAAACGAAGAAGGGCCGCACGCGGCGGCCCTTCTCGTGTTGCCGGTGCGGGTGGTTCAGTTCTGCTTGGCCACGCGCAGCACCTTCGGGGTGACGAACACCAGCAGTTCGGCCTTGTCCTTGTTGCGGCCGCGCTTCTTGAACAGGTTGCCCAGGAACGGCACATCGCCCAGGAACGGCACCTTGCTGATGCTGCTGCGGTCGGTGAACTCGTAGACACCACCGATCACCACGGTCTGTCCATCCTCCACCAGCACAGCGGTGTTGACTTCGCGACGGTTGATCGACGGCACCGTGCCGTAGCCCTGCAGTTCAATCAGGCGATCGACCTCATCCTTCTTCACCTGCATGTTGAGGAACACGCGGTTGTCATTGGTGATGGTCGGGGTGACGCGCAGCTCCAGCACCACTTCCTTGAACTGCACGTTCGGGGTGGAACCGGCGCCGCCGGCGGCGCCGGTGCCGCTGATGGTGACGTAGCCGATCTCCTTGCCCTGCTTGATCATCGCCTCGCGCTGGTTGGTGGTGACCACGCGCGGGTTGGAGATCACCTCACCACGCGATTCCTCCTGCATGGCCGACAGTTCCACGTCCAGCAGGTAACCCGCATTGAGGATCGACAGCGCCAGCGAACCGGGATTGTTGGCCGCGGCCACCGGCAGGTTCCAGTTCAGCCCGCGCTTGATGGTCGAGCCGCTGGGCACCGGTGCCGGTCCCACGCTGCCGCCAGCTTCCCATTCACGCACTGCCTTGGCATTGGCCAGCGCGGTATCGACCTGCGACTTGCGGGTCTCGGCGTTGGCGTCCAGGCTGCCGCTGAAGTAGACATTGTCACGGCTGCCGCTGATGCCGAACTTCGCACCCAGTTCGCGGGCGAAGGTATCGGTGGCAATGACGATGCGGCTCTCGATCAGCACCTGATCAACCGGACGATCGATCACCCCGATCAATTCACGCATGCGCGCGATCTTCTTCGGAATGTCGCTGATCATCAGCGTGTTGGTGCGTTCATCAGCCACGATGCGGCCACGCGAGGACAGGAACCCGCTGTCTTCCTGCGACGAGCTGCCGCCATTTCCTCCGCTTCCGCCACCACCACCGATGCCCTTGGCCTCGGTCAGCGCCTTGAAGATCTGCGTGGCGCTGTGATAGTTGATCTGCACGTAATCGGTGACCAGGTCTTCGCGGTTCTCGATGGCGATGCGCGCGTCTTCCTTCTCCTGCTCGAACTTGGCCAGCTCGGCCTGCGGCGCGACCCAGATCACGCTGCCGTCGCGGCGCTTGTCCAGGCCCTTGGCACGCAGCACGATGTCCAGCGCCTGGTCCCACGGCACGTTGACCAGGCGCAGGGTCACATTGCCCTGCACCGAATCGGACGCCACCACGTTGAGGTTGGATTCTTCGGCGATCAACTGCAGCACGGTGCGCACCGGCACGTCCTGGAAGTTGAAGGTCACCGGCTTGCCGGTGAAGCCACGCTGGCCGACGGCCTTGGCCGCCTGGGTGACACTGCCGGCCGTGACCGCACCGACCGCAGCCGGTGCCTGGCGCGGGCTGATCTCGACCACGTATTCGTTGCCGCTCTGGTAGGCCAGCGATTCCACCGCACCGCCGGTGCTCAGCACCAGCTGCGTGCCGGCCCCGGAGGGCTTGGCATCGATGCGCTGCACCGGCGTGGCGAAGTCGGTGACGTTCATCGGCTTCTGCAGGTTTGCGGGCAGGCGGGCGTTGCCGACGTCGACCACCACGCTGTTGCCCTGCGTGCGCAGGTCGGGGATCGCCCCCTGGCCGTCGAACTGCACGATCAGGCGCCCGGCGCCGTCATCGCCACGCTTGAAATCGATCTTGGCCACCGACAGGCCGGCCGGCGCGGTGGCCGCTGCCACAGTCGTGCCTGCCGGTTTCTCTGCCGGTGCGGCGGCCAGCGCCGGAGCGCTGGCCAGCATCAGCGCGACTCCCAGCGCGCTGATGCGGTTCAAGGTAGAGCGCCGGATGGGACGCAGCCCCTTGGCTTGGTGAAAGGTCATCGTGCTATCCCCAGTAAACGATCATTGATCTTCAAGCGAGAGCGTTGCAGGCCGTTCCAGCCAGCCGCCCGCGCCATCCGGCACCAGTTCGATCAGCTCCACGCGGTCTTCAAAGACCGCCGTGACCCGCCCGTCGCTCTGCCCCAGGTATCCCCCCGGGCGCACCCGGTAGGTCACCTTGTCCGGCCCCATCACCAGCGCCACGGTACCGCCACCGGTACCGATGGTACCCACCATGTCCAGTGCATCCAGCGGGAAGCCTTCCAGAGGCTCCTTGCGCCGGTTCGGATCTGGCCGCAATCCGCCATTCCCCTGCTGCGGATTGGTCCAGGCATCGGTGAACGGATCACGCATGCCCTGCGCGGAGTACTCAAAGGTTTCGAACTGCTGCATCACCGGCAGCGGCTCCAGCGGCTGCGCCGGTCGCGCACGCTCGCCTTCCACCCACTTTTCCAGGTTCGGTGCGTCACCGGGCGTGCTGGTCACGCCGCGGCCGCACGCAGCCAGCAGCAGCACTGCCAGCACCGTCGCACCCCGTACGATCTGTGCGTGCATCACTTCTTGCCCTCCTTGCCCGCCTCAGCCGCCTGCTGCGCCTGCACTTCGATCTCATCCAGGTAGCGGTAGGTCTTGACCGTGCCGGAAAGCTCCAGCGCCCCGCTGCGGATGTTGCCGCCGGTCTTTTCCTTGGGCTTGAGGTTGATGTCATGCATGGTCAGGATCACCACCCGCGGCAACGAAGCCACGCCACTGACGAACGCGCCGAACTGGTGGTAACTGCCCACCATGCGCAGCTTGATCGGCTTCTCGGCGTAGAACTCCTTGATCTGCTCCTGCTCCGGCTCGAACAGTTCGTTGGTCAGGCCGCTGGACAATGCGGTCTGCGAGATGTCGATGATCAGGTCGGGCATTTCGGTCTTGCTGGGCAGCTGCCGCAGCATCTGCTGCAGCACCTGCTCCATCTGCGCCAGCTGCTGTTTCAGCGGCTCCAGGTTCACCGCACGCTCCTGCTGCTTGGTGAACTCGCCGCGCAGCTCCACTTCCGTCGATTCCAGGCTGGCCAGCTCCTCGCGCTTGCCGCTGATCAGCAGCATCCACGCCACGAACATGATCACCAGCGCCAGCAACGAGCAGAAGACGATCTTGGCCTTCTGCGGCCAGTTGCCGATGTCGTTGAAATCCAGGTTCTTCAGATCGATCTTCTGGCTCATGCGCGGTCCCCCGTCAGCGGGGCGTTGAAGGCCTGCGGCGGCTGCGCCAGGCGGCTGCCTTCGGGCTTCGGCGCCGGGGCGGTGGGCGGGTTCGGTTTGGCCGCGGCAGGCGCCGGGCTCGCAGCAGGTGCCGGAGCGGGAGCCGATGCAGCCGGTGCCGGCTGGCCAGCGGCCGGTGCGGCCGGTGCGGCCGGCGTTGCCGCGTCCGGGCCGGCGGCGAGCGGCGCCACCGGAGCCGGCGCAGATGCAGGCGCAGGCGCCGCCACCGAGCCATCGGCGTTCAGGCCCGGCGTGGCCGAGGCCTCTTCACTTTGCGCCGGCAGCTTCACCTTGACCACGAACACATAGGGCAGCGCCTTGATATCGGCAACCGGGCCGGTCTTGCCGTCCTTGTCCTTCTCCGGATCACGCGCCTCGATGATCGACAGTTCCGGATTGGTCATCCAGCCGGATGTCTCCAGGTTGCGCATGTAGGCCGACACCCGCGCGTTGGACTGGGTGCGCCCTTCCAGGGTCAGCACGTCGCCTTCCTGCTTCAGTGCGGTCAGCACCACACCATCGGGGATGGTGCGCACCAGCGCGTCGAACAGATGGACCATCTGCGAGCGCTTGGCCTGCAGTTCCTCGATCACCTTCTTGCGGGCCAGCAGGCGTTCCTTCTGGGCGTCGAGGCGGTCGATCTCCTTGTTCTGCTCCTTGACCTTCTCGATCTCGGCCTGCAGGTAGGCATTGCGGTCCATCTGGCCGCTGACCTGGCGGTCGTAGTAGAACCAGATCATCAGCGACACCAGCAGGCCGCCGACAGCGGCCATGCCCAGCATCGCGTAGAACTCGCGCTGGCGTTGCTTGCGCCGCTCGGCGCGCCAGGGCAATAGATTGATGCGTGCCATCAGTCGAAGCTCCTCAGCGCCAGACCGGTCGCGATCATCAGCGCGGGGGCATCCTGGGCCAGCGCATGCGCGTTCACCTTCGGCCCCAGGGTCATCTGCGCCAACGGGTTGGCGACCACGGTCGGCACGCCCAGCTGTTCCTCGACCATCTCCGGCAGGCCACCGAGCACGGCGCAGCCGCCGGCCAGCACGATGTGATCGACGCGGTTGAATTCGCTGCCGGCATAGAAGAACTGCAGCAGGCGGCTGATCTGCTGGACCGTGGCTTCCTTGAACGGTTCCAGCACTTCCATCTCGTAGCTTTCCGGCAAGCCGCCCTGGCGCTTGGCCAGCCCGGCTTCCTCGTAGCTCAGGCCGTAGCGGCGCATGATCTCGTCGGTCAGCTGCTTGCCACCGAACACCTGTTCGCGGCTGTACAGGCTGCGGCCGCCGCGCAGGACGTTGAGCGTGGTCATGGTGGCGCCGATGTCGACCAGCGCAACCACGCCGTCGATGGACACCGGCAGTTCGCTGGCGACCAGGGCGTAGGCGTTCTCGACCGCGAAGGCCTCAACGTCCATCACCTTGGCCTGCAGGCCGCCCAGTTCCAGCGCCGACTGGCGCAGCTCGACGTTTTCCGAGCGCGATGCGGCCAGCAGCACCTGGACCATTTCCGGGTTGTTCGGGATCGCCCCGATCACCTCGAAGTCCAGGTTCACTTCCTCGATCGGATACGGAATGTAGTTGACCGCTTCCAGCTCGATCTGGGCTTCCATGTCGTTCTCGTCCAGGTCGGCGGGCATCGGGATCACCTTGGTGATCACCGCCGAGCCGGCCACGGCCGCGGCGGCCAGCTTGGCCTTGCTGCCTGAACGGTTCATCGCGCGCCGGATGGCCTCACCCACGGCCTCCACTTCCACGATGTTCTTCTCCACCACCGCGTTTGGCGGAAGAGGTTCCACAGCATAATGTTCCACACGGAAACGATTGCCGCTGCGGGACAGCTGCAAAAGCTTTACCGCAGTCGAACTGATGTCGACGCCAACGAGCGGCGACTGACTTTTTGGGATGAGCCCCACGGTTTCTCCCCTGCCGACGGGCACTTGGACGCAAGAGCTGCGTCCGCGCATTAATAACGTATTCTTAGCAAATGACAACCGCCCTGCTGTGAAATCCCTCACGGATTCACGAAGCAGCCCCTGGCAATTCCCCTTGCGCTCCCCGGTGCCGACCCCAGCCGCCACCTTGCGTAATCTATACTCTGCGACCACGAAATTCGCAATCGGAATCTGAACCCGATGACTCGACTCCGCCGCTGGCTGCGCTGGATCTTCCTGATTGTCCTGGTCCTGGCGCTGATCGGCGCGGCCGCCGTGGGCGGTCTGTATTACGCCGTGTCCTCCAAGCTTCCCGACGTGCAGACCCTGCGCGATGTGGAAATGCAGGAGCCGATGTACGTCTACGCTGCCGACGGCAAGCTGATGGCGGTGTTCGGCGAGACCCGGCGCACCCCGATCACCATGAAGGACGTACCGGAAAAGCTGAAGCAGGCCTTCCTGGCCACCGAGGACGCCCGCTTCTACGAGCATGGCGGCGTGGACTACAAGGGCATTGCCCGCGCGGTGTGGCTGCTGGCCACCACCAACGACAAGCGCGTGCCCGGCGGCTCCACCATCACCCAGCAGGTGGCCCGGCAGTTCTTCCTCAGCTCCGAGTACAGCTACACCCGCAAGCTGGCCGAGATCCTGCTGGCGCGCAAGATCGAGTCCGAGCTGAGCAAGGACGAGATCTTCGAGCTGTACCTGAACAAGAGCTTCTTCGGCAACCGCGCCTATGGCGTGGCGGCCGCCGCCGAGTTCTATTACGGCAAGAAGCTGGGCGAACTGAACCTGGACGAGATGGCCTCGCTGGCCGGCATCCCGAAGTTCCCCTCCTCGGGCAACCCGATCTCCAACCCGGAACGTGCCCGCCAGCGCCGCGACAATTATGTGCTGCAGCGCATGGCCGACCTGAAGTTCGTCACCCAGGCCGAGGCCGATGCGGCCAAGGCCGTGCCGATGCACGCCAGTGCGCATGAACCGCCGGTGCAGGTGGACGCGCCTTACGTGGCCGAGCTGGTGCGCCAGGAAATGATCGCCCGTTTCGGCGGCGACGTGGTCAACAAGGGCTACCACGTCACCACCACCATCGATTCGAGCCTGCAGACCGCGGCCAACCTGGCCGTGCGCGACGGCCTGCTGCTGTACGACCACCGCCACGGCTGGCATGGCGTGGAAAAGCAGGTGCCGCTGGGCGCTGGCGACGATGCCGCCACCCTGGCCGAGCACCTGCGCGGCCTGTCCGGCCAGGCCGGGTTGTTGCCGGCGATCGTCGCCAGCACCGGCGCCGACGGCAGCGCCACGGTGGTGCTGGCCAACCGTACCGAGATCGTGCTGCCGGCCGGTGCCGCCAAGTGGACCAACAAGACCCCGGGCAAGCTGGTGCAGCGCGGCGACATCGTGCGCGTGCGCGCTGGCGCCAAGGAAGGTGAGTGGCTGCTGGACCAGATTCCGCGCGGCCAGTCCGCCCTGGTCTCGCTGGATGCCCACAGCGGCGCGCTGAAGGCGCTGGTGGGGGGCTTCAGCTTCTCGGGCAACAAGTTCAACCGCGCCACCCAGGCGCGTCGCCAGCCGGGTTCGAGCTTCAAGCCGTTCGTCTACGCGGCCGCCTTCGACAAGGGCTACAACCCGGCCTCGATCGTGCTCGACGCCCCGGTCGTGTTCCGCGACCGCCGCGGCAAGACCTGGGCCCCGCAGAACGACGGCGGCGGCTTCCGCGGCCCGATGCGCCTGCGCGAGGCGCTGGTGCAGTCGCGCAACCTGGTCTCGGTACGCCTGCTTGATGGCATGGGCGTGGACTACGCCCGCAAGTACATCAGCGAGTTTGGCTTTGCCGAATCGGAGCTGCCGCCGAACCTGTCGATGTCGCTGGGTACGGCCTCGCTGACCCCGCTGTCGGTGGCGCGCGGCTACGCCGTGTTCGCCAACGGCGGCTCGCGCGTGGACACCTGGCTGATCGACCAGGTCAATGACCGCGACGGCAACCTGGTGTTCAAGGAGAACCCGGCGCTGGCCTGCCGCGACTGCGCCGGCAGCAGCGACCAGCCGGTCAACCAGGTGGTGGACGGCTTCAACTTCGGTGCCCCTGCGCCGAAGGTGGACCCGGCCGCTGCGGCCAAGGCCGAAGCCAAGACCGAAACGCCGGCCGCGCCGGCCAACCCGGATGCCCGCACTGCCCCGCGCGCGATCGACGCCCGCACCGCCTACCAGCTGGTATCGATGATGCGCGACGTGGTCCAGCGCGGCACCGGCGTGCAGGCCAAGGTGCTCGGCCGCGAGGACGTGGGCGGCAAGACCGGCTCCACCAACGACCACCGGGATGCCTGGTTCTCCGGCTTCGGCGGCCCGTATGTGACCACGGTGTGGGTGGGCCGCGACGACTTCCGTTCGCTGGGTTACCGCGAATACGGTGGCAAGGCGGCCCTGCCGATCTGGATCGACTACATGCGCACCGCGCTGAAGGACACCCCGATCGCGCAGAACGACCCACCCAGCGGCATGGTCCAGGCCACCCTCAACGGCGCGACCGAGTGGGTGAAGGTGGAAGACATGGACCGCCTGACCGACTACGACCTGAACCTCAACACCCCGCAGGCCGACGCCGCCGCGTTCGACATCTTCTAAGAGGCAGGTAGGGGTAGGTGCCAACCTTGGTTGGCACCGCCTTTGTAGAGCCGAGCCCATGCTCGGCTCCAGGCGCCCGCGGTAGAGCAGCCGAGCATGGGCTCGGCTCTACAGGATCAACGGCACCCGCTTGCTCGCCTCCGTGAAATACCCACGCAGATGTCACATCCGTGCGCTAGTCTGTAGCCAGGTCGCAACAGGAGTCATCGCATGCATCGCGCACGCCAGCATGCTGCCAGCCAGACCCGCGAGCGGCGCCACCGCCTCGCACATGAAGCCGCCCGCCTGATGGCCGAAGGCGGCATCCGCGACTACCACCAGGCCAAGTTGAAGGCTGCCAGCCGGCTTGGCATCCACGACGATGCCTCCCTGCCGCGCAACACCGAGATCGAAGACGCCCTGCGCGAATACCAGCGGCTGTTCGCGGGCCCCCAGCATGGCAGCGAGCTGCAGCGCCGCCGCGAGGCCGCGATGCGTGCATTGGAGTTCCTGCACGGCTTCGCCCCGCGCCTGGCCGGCCCGGTACTGGACGGCACCGCCGACGCCAACAGCCCCGTGCAGCTGCACCTGCACAGCGATGACCCTGAAGCCGTGCACCGCTTCCTGGACGAGCACGGCATCCCTGCCGAATCGCGGGTGCGGCGGCTGCGCATGGACCGCGAGCGCAGCCTCGACGTACCGGTGTGGGTGTTCAGTGCCGAAGAGCTGACCTTCGATCTGGCCGTACTGCCGTATGACGCCCTGCGCCAGGCGCCCTTATCGCCGGTGGACGAGAAGCCGATGCGCCGCGCGTCCGCCGCCCAGCTGCGGCAGGTGTTGGCCGACGCCGAGATCACCGCGTACATCGGGGGATGACACCGCGCCGGGCACGGCCCGGCGCCATGCACCGCGCTACCAGAGCAGGGGCGGTTCCAGCGCGTCGCCGTGCAGAACACGCGCCAGCCATGGTGCCGCTGCGCGATGTGGATATTCCAGCATCATCCGCGCGTGCATCCCTTGCAGCTCGCCCAGCAGCCAGAGCTGGTCATGGGTATCACCGAACCCATCGGACCACGCGCTGCGCACGCGCAGCCGTTCGCCACCGCTGAGGTCGGGCATCCTATCCAGCGGCACCTCCAGGATCGCCTGCAGGCCAAGAGTGATCGCCCTGTTCTCCGCCTCGGCCCGGTGCAGCAGTTCCAGGTGATGCAGCACCCGGTTGCAGTCATAAGGGAAGCAGCCGCCCGTCGCATCGATGTACTCGGCGATATCCGCGAGCAGGTGGGCCTTCAGTCTCCAGACCACCTCGCTCTGCAGCACCTGGCGTACCCGCATCGTGCGCAGCGTGCCGTCGCGCACTTCTTCCGGCGTCGCGAACGGTTCGCCGCCCCTGCCATTGCCATGGCGGACCAGCACGATGCGATGGATCGCCTCGCGCGAAATACTCTCCACACGCACGGCCACCGCATCCGGATGTACCCGTGGCGGTGGCAAGCCGACCACCCGTGCGTAATACCAGAGCACCAGCACCACGCCGGCCAGGCACGACGCGCTCAACAGCGACCATCGATCCAGATGCCGCGTGTAGTAGCGATAGCGCGCACGCCACAGGTAGTAGCTGCGGTAGCTGATGAAGCGGCTCATGAACCGGTACATTGCCATCTCCTCGGCAAGGACCCCGGCGCGGCGGGGTTCATTACGCGCACCACGCCGGGGCTGCATGGCTTACCAGCCGATGCCCACGCCGACGCCCATGCTGCGCTCACCGCTGTTGGTGAACGCACCATTGAGGCTGAAAGTGGCCGAGCCCTTTTCGTTGAGCACGCGCTGGTAGCCCACCGCCATCGCCGACTCACCCTCGCTGTAGCCCACGCCCGCACCCAGGCGGTTGTAGGTGGCCAGACCGGCAGTGTTCATTGCCATCGCACTCTGCGCACTGCTCATCGCCGCCATGCGGTTGAAGCGCTTGTCCATCTTGTCCAGGCGGCGCTCGAAATTGCTGATTGCACCGTCGGTGTACTCGTTGGCGCGTGCCAGCATCTTCTCCAGCTCAGCGGTGTCGACCTGCGGCTTGGGCGTGTCGTCCTGCTTCGACTTCGGCTGCGGCGTGGGCTTGTCACCTTCACCGGTAGAAGCGATCTGCGGCGGACCGCTGGTTTCCGGCGTCGGCGCGATCTCTTCGGTGGACGGCGAAGGCGTGGATGCCGTCGACATGGCGCGGGCCTGCGGATGATCGTCGATACGCTGCTCCAGCCCATCCATGCGGCCGTTGAGCTGCTGCTGCATCGAATGCAGCTGGCCGCCATTGACCGCATCGCGGCTGCCGGCCGCGATCAGGCCGTTGGCCACATTGGAGATGACCATGCCGTTGGCACCGGCCAGGGTGAGCTGGTGGATACCGTCTGCGCGGACCGAGGGGCGTTCCTGGAACACGGAGCGGAGCTGGGATTCGACCTGGTTCACGCGCGAGGTGGTGCTGACGACTGCACCGTCGAGCGCTTCCAATGCACCATTGAGCGTGGATTGGGACTGGCCCTGCACGTTGAAGCTGGGGCCGACGATGTTGCCATTGGCATCGACTTCGCCGCCGAGAGCGGACAGGGCACCGCGCAGCTGGCCGACGGTGGCAGCGTTGTGGTTGGCGGTGCCGTTGGCGATGTTTACGAGACGACGCTTCATCTCACCATTACCGAACGATGCAACTGCTACCTCGGTCGCATACGAGCCGAACCCAAGCGCCATCGAACCGTCGGCACCATTCCGAACCCTCGCACCGATGCCGAGAGCGATCCCACCAATTGCGGTTCCACCATCATACGTTCCGACTTCCGCGCCCGTCCCAATGGCAATGCTGAAGTCGGAACCATTGAAGACGGTCGATCCCCGCCCAAGTGCCACCGAGTTCACCCCCAACGCAAGAGAGCGTGACCCAATCGCAGTTCCCCCTTCGGTGCCCGCCTTTGCAAGGATGCCAAGCGCGACCCCGGCTCGGCCGGCCTCCGCGCGGCCAGTCGTGGGACCTGTACCCACACTGAGAAACTGACCAGCATCTTCCAGTGCATCGAGTCGACCATTGGTCTCATAGAGCTGACTTCCGCGCACAACATCCGAGCTATCAGCCGACAACTTCGCCTCGCCCACGCCAGTCAAACGTGCACCGCCGTAGTCGATGACGCTCGCATCCAATCCACGCATGGCCTGCTCGCCCATCTCCCGCTTCTTGCGCATCGCCTCCAGATCGTTTCGATTCTGCGAGATCTTCTGCTCGGCAGCGTACAACTGACTGCCGGTCACGGCATCACGGCTTCCTGGCGCCACTCGTCCGTCAGCCAGGTTGGTCAGCACCATGCCATTCACGCCATTCAGCGCGATCTGGTTCATGCCGTCGGTGCGGGCCGAAGGTGAATCCTGGAAGATCGAACCCAGCTGGCCTTCCACCTTGTCCGCGCGACGGCCTGCGGTGATGACAGCGCCATCAAGTGCCATCAGCGCGTCCTCGACGGTGTGCTGCGCTCCGCCCTGCATCGCGTAGGTCGGCGCGACGATGTTGCCGCTGGCGTCCATACCCGCACTGCCGCCGAGGGTGGCGAGCGAATCCTTGAGCTGAGAGACGGTGGTGGCGTTGTGGTCGGCGGTGCCTCGGGCGATGTTCACCAGACGACGATAAGTAGTCGCACTTCCAAAGGAAGCCACTCCGGCCTCATTCGCCTGAGAGCCTTCGCCGAGTGCCAGCGCACCATCCGCTCCTTCACCCACCTTTGCTCCAGCACCGATTGCAACACCTCCCCGTGCGCCGCTTCCCGCAATGCCAACCTCCGCTCCAGCACCTAGTGCAAATCCACTATCAGAATCCTCATGCACAACTGACGCACGGCCAATGGCCACGGAGTTTTTACCGAGTGCCTTCGCATGTGTACCCACTGCTGTTCCCCCATCGTTGCCGGTCTTGGCTGAGTTACCTACAGCGACTCCTACCGGCCCCGCCTCGGCACGCTCGCTAGCAGGCGCCGTGCCAATGCTCAGAAACTGAGTTGTATCTTCCAGGGCTGCGATCCGAGCATTACTTGAGTACAGCTGCCTCCCAGACACAGCTTCGGCACTACTGCCACTCAGGGCTCCATCCGCCACACCACTGATCTTCCGGTTGGCATTTGCACTATTACGCACATTCAGGGTCGTACCGCTGTTTTTCTCTCCCAAACGCACATCGCCAGACGCGGAAACCTGTGCCACCAGCCCGCCCAGCGCCGCTGTTTCGGCCAGCGCCTTGGTCGCATCCTTCTTTGCCACGGCAGCATCTGCACCCGCAGACTTGGCCATCCCCTCCACCGTCGTCACCTTGTCATTGGTGGCATTGAGCTGCCTGCCATTCACGGCTTCATAGCTGCTGGCGCTGACCACGCCATCGGCCACGCCGGTCAGCTTACGGTTCGCATTCGCGCTATTGCGCACATCCAGTACGGTGCCGCTGTTCTTCTCACCCAGGCGGACAGCCTCCGTGGCCGAAACCTGCCCGACCAGCCCACCCAGAACGGTAGCTTCAGTCAAGGCCTTGCTGGCATCAACCTGTGCGGCATTGGCCGTTGCCTGCGCGCCGTTCGCAGCATTCTGTGCAGTCGTTACCCGGCCGTTGGTTTCATTCAACTGCTTGCCCGTAATGGCCTCGGTACTGCTGCTGCTGACAGCGCCATCCGCCAGGTTGACGATCTTGCGCTTGATACTGGAGCTGCCGACCGAGACCTGATTGATGCCGGTGGTCTGCGAGCCATTGCCCAGAGCGATACTTCCCGTGTGCGATGCCAGGGCGCGGTCGCCCAACGCAATGGCACTTTCGGCACCCGCCTTTGCAAGATTGCCAAGCGCCGTCGAGTACAGACCGGATGCGGCGGCCTCCCGGCCAACGGCGACGGCCTGATTGCCGCTCGCATCTGCCTTGTAACCCAGCGCGGCGGCATGGGTTGCCGCGGCCGTTGCATCATTGCCCACGGCCACGGCGCGGTCGCCCACTGCCGAAGCACGCAGGCCTGCCGCCACCGCGCCGTTGCCACTACGCGTTGCAGCACCAAGAGCAACTGCACCCGTGGCAGCGCTCTTGTCACCATCGGCATCCACACCGGCGCGAGCATCTGCGCCAACTGCGATGCTGTTGGAGTTGTAAGCCTTCGCCGAGCGCCCCATCGCTGCACTCGCAGCGCTTCCGCTTCCCTCCGCTTCTGCCATCAGCCCGATGGCCGGGGCGGATGCGTTCAGGCGCGCGGTTGCCGCGTCTGCGACGCGCTGTGCATCTGCCAGCTTGGTGTTGGTGGCATTCAACTGTTTACCGGACACAGCCTCCGTGCTGGTCGCGCTCAGCGTGGCATCCGCCACGCCCGTGATCCTGCGATTGGCGCTGGCGCTGTTGCGGACGTCCAGTACGGTGCCGCTGTTGCTTGCACCTACACGAACGTTCCCCGAGGCAGACGTCTGGCTCAGAAGACCGGAAAGCACATTGGCTTTTGCCAACGCGCTGTCGGCATTGGTCTTGGCGGAGTCGGCAACAGAACGCGTAGCCGTGACATTGCTGTTGGTAGCGTTCAGCTGTTTGCCTGACACAACGTCCGTGCTGGTCGTACTCAGCGTGGCGTCTGCCACGCCCGTGATCCTGCGATTGGCACTGACGCTGTTACGGACGTCCAGTACGGTACCGCTATTGCTTGCACCTACACGGACGCTCCCCGAGGCAGACGTCTGGCCCATAAGGCCGGAGAGCGTATTGGCTTTTGCCAGCGCGCTCTCGGCATTGGTTTTGGCAGAGTCAGCGACGGACCGGGCAGCGGTGACATTGCTGTTGGTGGCATGGAGCTGCTTTCCGGTAACGGCATCCGTGCTGCTGGCGCTCAATCGCGCATCGCCCACATTGGTCACTCGCCGCTTCGTCGATGAGCTGCCAACGGACACCGAATTGCTTTCCGTTGCTTCGGAAAATGCTCCGATGGCAACCGAGCCATTGGCGCTCGCCATGGCATGATGCCCCAGCGCAACTCCGCTGTACTCTGCGTGTGAGTTCCCTCCCAACGCGATCGCTCCCGAATAACCCGCAGTCCCAGCAAATGCATTTCCACCGATGGCGATTCGGGAAACGCCCGCCGAACTTTCCACGGTCTTGGCACCGCTGCCCACCGCAATGGAGTTGCTCGAGTATGCCCTGGCGTCCTGTCCCAGTACCGTCGCGCCAATCCCCGACGCGATCGAGCCGGCACCTACGACTGTCGAGTATCCGCTCTTGCCCTCAGACCCGTATCCAACGACGACGCTCCTGTCGCCGCGCGCGATCGATGAATTTCCTACAAGCACACTTCCGAGCCCCGACAGCGATGATCCGGTGCCGTAGACCACGGACCCCCAGCCACTGATGCTGGAGCGTGAACCCAGGATCATCTGCATATCACCGCTGATCGTGGAATTCCGATACTGGGTGTCATTTACCAGAGCCACCTGCCTGTGCTCAGCATTTACCTGGTTCGCAAACAATGAAGAGTGCAACAGATAAGGCACCGGCAGTTGACTGGAATCCGCGCCTTCCCGCTCGCGCTCAACCGCTTCATCTGAAGGCTCATGCGCTGCGGCAGGTAGGCCCACCAGTGCAGCCACCAGCAATAGTGCCCTGCCTCCACCGGACTTCCCTCGCGGACTGCTCAACTCACTGCCGACCACCCAGCACTGCTTGGCGGCACTCCAGATACGACGATAGATGTGGTTCATGCTCTCTTCCTTAACAGGACATCGAAAATGAGGCCCCGCGAACAGCGCGGGGCCAGGAACGATCAGGCGCTTGGCGCCAGGGTGGTTACGTGCTCGCGGTAGCCGTCCTTGGACAGGCGGTAATGCAGCTGCACGGTATTGCCCGGTTGAGGCTGGAACGGCAGCTTCAGCACCGCGTCCGGGTACAGGCTTTTGGCAAAGTCGTGGGTCGTGCAGGCACCACTGCCGGTGCACTCGGCCAGCCCTGTGATACCGACCCGCAAGGTCCCCACGTTGCGCAGGGTGTCGCCCTGCAGTTGCAGATCCACACTGCCATTGGCGGGCAGCACGTTCACCAGCGCACCCCAGACCAGGCTGACGCCGACGTTGGCCTGTGCCGCCTGCTCGTCACCCTCGAGCAGGGTCCCGTCCGGTCCCCTGACACCCTCGAAGTAGACGCGGTAGGCCACTTCCTTCTCCACGCTGCGCAGTGGAATCACCCGGATCAGGCGATTGCCTCCGCCACTGAGTGCGAACTTCCCGGGGGTGATGGCGACCGCGGCATCGGCCGCCTCCATGTCCACCTCTTCCTCGCCAGCCTGGGCGGGATTCGAGATGCGCAACAGGCGTGCCTGCACGTACTGCGGCTGGGTGGAGTGCGAGTAGACGCGGATCTGCGTACCGCGCTTGCCATCGACGGCCGCGCGCATCGGATGGATCGAGAGGTTGGCATGTACCGGCGGTGCCAGCAGCGCGCTCAACGGCAACAGGCAGAACAGCAGCTTCTTCATGATGAGACTCCGTGGGGATCAGGGTTTGGCGGTCGGCACGCGCAGCTCTACCGTCAACTCGCCGTCGTAGAGACCGGGCCGCTTGCTGGCGATGGGCGTAGGCGGCGTTTCCAGCACCAGCGGCGTGGGCACGCAGTACACGGGTTGGCTGATGCCCGGCAGCATCACCAGCCGCAACTGCGCGCTGTCGATACCGCGTAGCAGCTGTTCTTCACCGTTCTTCATCGCCAGACGGTTGCCGCCGTATTTCAGGCTGACCTGGTAGTCGAGGCGCTGGGTGTCATCGCTGCCGCCGTCCCCGTGCCAGACCGCGAAGTCCCTTCCGGGCGGGGGCCGTGGCCAGCTGTCGCGCACGGTGACGCCGAGGAACTCGCTCTGCGAGCCCACGCCGTCGTACAGGCACATGTCCACTTCCTTGTAGCCGCCGACCATCTTGCCGATGGGGTCGTAGCGCAGGTCCATGTTGACCAGCGGTGCGATGCCGTCGAAGCCCGGGAAGTAGATCGAGATCGCGTCGTAGTCGGTGACGGTGAAGTCGAAGTTGAAGGTGGCTGTTGCGACGGGTGCTGCGGCGGGATCGGACTTGATGTTCAGGCGCATCGTGGCTTTCCAGTGGCCAGCGACGAGTCTGGAGAGTTCTGCAGCTGGAACCTCAAGGTTCGCCCCGGTACCCGCTGGCTTACCCGAGCCGCACTCGAACCAGAAGGACGCATTCAGACGTCTTCTAGCCGTGTCCCAGTAGTCAGTGGCGCAGATCCAGTCCGACATGATCCTCTGCAGATACCCCTCCGCTCGAAGCTCAGTACGCAGGCCGGTTCTCTGTTCTACAAACAGCAGGGCAACGTTACTGATGCCAAGCGACTGTCCCGGCTCACCATCTACGGCACATTTCCCAAACTCACTATCAGAAGCAGACCCACAAACCACATGGATCTGCCCATACTTGAACGCCAGGTCGTGACTGAACCCCAGCACCGTCCGTGGCGCCCACAGCACCACATCACCCGGCGCCGTCGAGCGATCCCAGCTCATCACGATGTCCCTGCTCTGGTCCGTCGGATGCGTCTCCGGCGGCCACTGCGCCCACGCCCGTGGCATCACCAGCACCAGCGCACACACCAGCATCAACACACACATCCAACGCCGGCTCATGGCGTACCTCCTGCAGCAGCGGTCTGGGGCGTGGCGGCAATCAACGCGCGTTCCTGCAGCAGGCGGGTCACGCGGGCCTGCTGGCGGATCTCGGGCGGCAGCTGGGCCACAGCCAGCGGCTCGCAGTGCACGGCGCCGACCAGCAGCACCACCTGACGGCGCTCTCGCACCTGCAGCGGGCAATGCAGCAGGCGGTCGTCCTGCAGCAGGTACAGCGTTGTTTCGCGACGCGGGAAATCGGCAACGAAGCTGCCGTTGGCGCTGGTGCCGGGCACCGGCGCGTTGAGGATGCGGGCGCCGCCCAGCGGCGACCCCGCAAGGTCCTTGGCGTTGCCGATGAAGGTGTAGGTCACTTCGATCGGCACTGGCATGCGCATCAGCTTGCCGGGGGTGAGGAACATCGGCCGTGCACCGCCCACGCCGGTCACGCGGATCGCGGCGATGCTGTCCAGCGTGCTGGCGTCCTGCACTTCGGCGCGCTGCGACTGATAGGCCTGTAGCGGCAGCAGCCGGCGCTCGCCGATCTGCAGACGCTGTCGGCGCAGCCCACCCACCTGCAATTCCGCGGCCACGCCATGCAGGTCGGCATCGTCGAAACCGTCCACCTGCACGGCCAGGCCGGCCTCGGCGCCGTTGGCACCGCTCCAGTAGACGCCGCGACGGCCCAGTGCGAAGCCGGAGCTGTGGCTGCCGCTGTAGCCCGTCTCGCCGCGTCCGCGCTGCTGATAGTGCGCGATGCTGGCAGTGGAATTGCCGATGCCGTTCTGCAGCTGGCCACTCAGCGAGGCGCTGTAGCGATCGTTGTTGTTGGCGCGCAGTTCGGCGTTCAGCTCGCGATAGTGCGTATCCCGTTCCTGGCGCAGGCTCTGGCCCACGCTGTAGTCGATGGCCGGGCGCTGATGCTGCGGCTGGCGCACGTCCACCGCGTAGCGGCGCTGGCCGCTGCTGTCATGATTACGCTGCAGGCGGGTCAGGCTCAGGTTGAAGTAGATGCCGCGATCGCGCTCGTTGCTGCCGCGCACGCTGTCGGTGCTGCGCTGCTGCCACAGGCCCACGCGCGTGGACACGCTGAAATCCTGCCAGCGATGGCTGCGGCTGAAGCTGGCCTGCCAGGTGCGGCTGAGCACGGGTTCGCGGCGCGGTTCCAGCGGACCGGGTGGCAGCAGCGGATCGAGCCCGAACAACGGATCCTGGTCGAATTCAGGCCGATGCCAGCCGGTGCGCCAGGTCTGGCGCCGGGTGTAGCCCACGTAGGCATTGCCACCGGCTACTGGCAGCGACATCGAGCCGCTGAGGGAGTTGGTGCAGCCCAGCTGGTCGCGCGCATCGGCCTCGAACTGGCAGGCCTTGCCGCGCATGCGCTGCTGGTAGAGATTCCACGACGCCTTGCGCCGGTACGACAGCTGATGCTGCTGGCCATTGCTGCCATCGCTGCCACGCATGCCGCTGAGCGTTGCACGCATCTCATGCGTGGCGAGCACGCGGCGCAGGTCCAGGCGCAGTTCGCCGTAACTATGGCCGCCGAGGTTGGCGGCACCGGCGGTAAGGGCAGCATCGCGGCCAAGCGGCACGCGCACGCCCGCCACCGCAACCGACTCACCGTCGAAACGATCGCTGCGACGCTCGTTGCGGCGGCCGCCCTGCACGAACCACTGCCACTGGCTGTTGGTCCAGTCGCCGCCCTTGTCGAACGGCGCCTCTTCGGTGCGCACCAGCACACCGTCCTCGTAGATGCGCATGCGCACCAGGTAGTTGCCGAACGGGAAATTGCGGGTGTCGATCTGGTTGATGCCGGCCTGCAGGTAGAAGGTCTGCAGCAGCCGCTCGCCATCGAACACATCGACGCGAGCGTCGCGCGCCAGCAGCACCGTCAGCGGCGTGGCCTGCACGGCGGCATCGGTGTCCACATAGGCCTGGGTGGTGCCCACGCGCGCGCCCTGGAAACGGTCCAGCGGCAGCATGCTGAAACTGAAGGTGCCGCCCTGCGGGCTGGACAGGTTGCGGCGGTCCATACGCCCGGCCTGCAGGTAGTGCGCCTGGCCCAGGTCATGGCGGTAATAGACGTTGTCGAACTGGAAGTCGTCGTCGCTTCGGCTGCGGTAGCGCTGCTGGGTGTAGTACCACTCGGCGGACAGGTGGCCGCGGTCGAACAGGCCCAGCGTGCCCACGCCGCGCGCGGACAGCGCCTGGTAGTCGCGGCCGCCACTGACGTTGAGCGTCTGCTGGTGCAGGAAGGCGTTCTCGGCGTTGGCTGTGACCTTGTGGTAACGCTCAGCCGCCGGCTCACCGGGAATCCACTGCCGCGCCACGAACAGGCGCACCGCGCCCTCGCCTTCGTCGTACAGCGCGCGCACGGCTGCGGGGTCTTCGGGTGGATCGAGATAGCCGCAGCCCGCCGTGGCGCCACCGAAGCGGCAGGCCAGGTGGCTGTTGCGCGGCAATGGTTGTGACAGTGCCGGCAGCAGCGCCGCCTGCGCTTCGGCCGGCAGGTCCAGCGCCTGCAGCACGCGCGCGGGGTCTTCCAGCTGCACGTGCTCCAGGGTCACGCGCACCGGCGACAGTCCGGCCGAGCGGCCGAACAGCTGGATGTCGAGTTGTTCGGTCTGGCCTTCGACCAGATCCTCGAAGCCGGCGGGGACGCCGCGGGCTGCGGCCAGGGGAGCAGCCAGTGCCAGGGCGAGCGCGACCGCCAGCCGGGTGACGGCGGGGGCGTGTGGGGTCATGGGGGTACCACTGCAGAAGCCGCCGGCCCGGCGTGCGGGCCGGCGCGGGGATTACGGCGTGGTGGCCTTCTGGTTCAGCACGACGCTGACGATGCCGGCGTAGCGGCCCTTGGTGGCAATCGGCGCCGGTGTGGTCTGGGCAATGGTCAACGGCATCGAGATCGAGGCGCCCGGGGTGGAGCCGGCGCCGTTGAACAGATCGGCCGCCTTGTACTCGATGGCAGTGGTACCCAGTGCGCGGTTGTTGAGGCTGATGGTCATCGGCACGGTGACGGCGCCGGTCTCGTTGGCCAGCACGAATGGACCGTCGATACGGGCCTCGATATCGGCGATTTCATCGTTGGAGTGGATGCGGACGCGCTGGGTGTCCGGAATCAGGCCGCGCAGCGGATCGTGGGTCAGCGTGACCATGTCCGGCAGCGGGGTGCCGTCATCGCGCAGCAGCGCAAGGGTCGGGTCGACGTCGGCGTAGACGGAGATCTTGGTTTCAACAGCGTGCGCGGACAGCGAAGCCGTAGCCAGCGCTGCAGCGAGCGCGGCCTTCTTGATGATGGCGTGCATGGGTTGTCTCTCTCGGACAAAGGGGGAATAAGAAAGCCCCCCTCCCCTAAGGAGAAAGGGAGGGAGGCGCCGCCCGCGGGGATGGGTGCGGGCGACGGAGAGAATGTTAGAAATCCATTGCCATGCAGGCCATTCAAGCATTCCTAAAACGTTGAACGTTAAGGAGAATTCTTGAAGGTGTTCAATGTTTGAGGGTTATGCAATTTTCCTCACTGATTGAATGCAAGAAACCTCATTGCCTTGCATTTGTAGAGTCGACTGTTAGTCGGCTGCCGTTGTGCCAGTGTCCGAAATGCCAGCGCCGCGCGTGTGAGTCGAGCATGGCTCGACTCTACAGACAGCTTTTCCGGTCACTCCACGCCATCCACGCATGGCGTGGATCTACTGTAGAGCCGAGCCCATGCTCGGCTGCCGTTCGCTTCAGCCTGCAGGCACCACGGTGACGTGATCGACATCGATGTCGGTCGGCTTGAAGCGGTGGGTGTCAACCTTGCCACGCAGCTCGACCACGGTGTCGGCGCCGATGGCCTGCGGCGGCAAGTCTTCGTCGTCGATCTCGACCTCGATCTGGCCGCTGGCATCGCGGAACTGGTAGCGCTCGCCCCCGATCTTGGCGACGAGGGTGCCACGCAGCACCACCGGATGGTCATCGCGCTGCGCGCGTGCGTCAGCGACGGTACTGACAGCGGCTCCTGCGCCCGGGCCGGTGTACTGCGCGGATGCCTGCGGGCTCAGCAGGGTCAGCGGCGTGGCGATGAGGGCGATGGCAAGCAGTCGGTTCATGGTGTTCTCCATGCAGGGATCAGTACCGTCAGGTTCTATCGCCCCCGATGTGATGCCCATGCAATAGATCCGAAAAGATGTGAAAGCGACATTCATTGTCAGAAAGCATTCAGATCCTGAAGCGAGCCCCTGTGGAACCGCGCCCCTGCCCGGCTGCCGCCCGTGCTGCGCGCGGGAGTCGAGCGTGGCGCGACTCTACAGATATCAGGCCGCCTTCCGGCGGCCTGATGAGACATGGCGTTGGCGCACGATCAGAAGAAGATCGCGTACAGAATCAGCAGCGGAATCGGCACGCCCAACAACCAGAGCAGAATCATTTTCATGGCGGGTCTCCTTGTACGGAATGCGGGTTACAGGTCGCGGCGGCGGCCGCCCCAGGTGGCGCTGAGGCTGGCGAAGAACGCGCCGATCAGCAGGGTGATGAACAGCCACAGTGCGGCATAGGCGGTCGCCTTTCGGGCATCGTCGGCAGCCTGCTTGGCGGTGTTCTTGGCCTTTTCCAGCGCCGCACGCATGCGCGTCTGCACATCGGTCACACGCGCCTGCGCTTCAGCCGGACTCATGCCGGTTTCGCGCGCGATCAGCTGCGACAGGTACTGGGTGTCTGCCGGGTCCAGGCCGTCGCCTTGCAGGCTGTTGACGATGATGCGGTTCACTTCGGCGCGTACTTCGCGATGGTCGCCCATCGGACCGTTGCCCGGCATCGGGCGCGGCGGCGGGGCCATGCGCGCGTCGCGCGGGCCGACGTTGGCGGCCGGCGGCGGCGCGGCGGGGTCGATCGGTGCTGCGCTCGGTGCGCCAGGGGCCGGCGGTGCGGCGGCGGCGTCCGGGACCGGGTTGGTGGCGTTGCGGAACAGCGAGTCGACCCAGTAGTTGAGGTCGCCTTCCGGCGCAGCGGCTGCCGCGCTGCCAGCACCCGCAGCGGCAACGCCGGCGGTGGAAGCGGCAGCACCTGCGGTGGCGCCTGCGACCTTCGCACCGGCGCCGAGCACGCCACCGATGGCCGAGGTCAGCAGGCCAGCGGTCAGCAGCGTGGCGACCGCCCACGAAACGAAGCCGTGTGCGGTATCGCGGAAATAGGTTTCATCGCCATGGATCTGCGTCCACTTGGTGCGCAGGCGACCGGCCAGATAGCCGCCCAAGCCAGATGCGGCCAGTGCGGTGAAGGTGAGCCAGATGATGCTGGACCAACCGAAGGTTTCCTTGCTGACGCCCTCGAACGACCAGGGCGACACCGACGACAGGCCGAGGCCAACGCCGAGGATCAACAGGATGAGGGAGAGTGCGGCGGCGGCGACCGCGCCTGCGAAGATCGCGCCCCAGGACACGGCGCTTTCGCCGGGAGGGGCGACGATGGGGGCGGTGACGACAGTAGCGACATCTGGGCCGAGCGGGCCGCGCTCGGGTGGGTCGAATCGGGTACTCATGGGGTGGACGCTCCGGATCAGATGCTGCGGATGCAGTTGGTGTCCTGAGGCTGCGCGAGCGATTGTGAAGCTGGTGAGACCCTTGAATCACGCGGTCTTGGCGCGTTGAACGTTGTGCCTACCAAGGTTGGCACCTGCCAAAGGCGGGAACGCGGTAGATCCACGACACGCGTGGATGGGAGATCGTGCCAACCAAGGTTGGCACCTACCGAAGGTGGGAACGCGATAGATCCACGCCATGCGTGGATGGGAAAGCGTGCCAACCAAGGTTGGCACCTACCGGGGCAACGATAAAAAAAACGCCCCGCGTATGCGGGGCGTTCTCGGCACAACCTACGCGGGCGATCAGCCCTGGTAGTCGCGCACGTCGCTGCCGGTGTAGACCTGGCGCGGACGGCCGATCTTCATTTCCGGATCGACCTGCTGTTCCAGCCAATGCGAGACCCAGCCGGAGGTACGGCCCAGGGCGAACATCACGGTGAACATTTCGGTCGGGATCTGCAGCGCCTTGTAGATGATGCCGCTGTAGAAATCGACGTTCGGGTACAGCTTGCGGGCGACGAAGTACTCGTCCTGCAGCGCAGCCTGTTCCAGCTTCACGGCCACGTCCAGCAGCGGATCCTGCACGCCCAGCTGCTTGAGCACCTTGCTGGTCATCTCGCCGATGACCTTGGCGCGCGGGTCGAAGTTCTTGTAGACGCGGTGGCCGAAGCCCATCAGGCGGAAGCCGGAAGTCTTGTCCTTGGCCTTGACCACGGCGGACTCGACATTGTCGGCGCTGCCGATCTCTTCCAGCATCTTCAGCACGGCTTCGTTGGCACCACCGTGGGCCGGACCCCACAGCGCGGTGACGCCCGCGGCGACCGACGCGTACGGGTTGGCACCGGTCGAACCGACCAGGCGCACGGTCGAGGTCGAGGCGTTCTGCTCGTGGTCGGCGTGCAGGATGAACAGCAGGTCCAGTGCCTTGACCACGTCCGGGTTCAGATCGTACTGGCCGTCGGCCGACTCGAAGGTCTGCTTCAGGAAGCGGCTGACGTAATCCAGCGAGGTGTCCGGCTTGTTGGCCGGCAGGCCCTTGCCGTGGCGGTAGATCAGCGCCGACAGGGTCGGCACCTTGGCGATCAGGCGCACGGCCGCCTGGCGGCGCTGTTCGGCGTCGGACAGATCCAGCGAGTCGTGGTAGATGGCCGACAGCTGCGCGATCGCAGCAGCCAGGATGGCCATCGGGTGGGCGTCCTTGGCGAAGCTGCCGATCAGGGTGTTGATCGAGTCGTCGACATTGGCTTCGGCGGTCAGCTCATCGGTGAAGGCCTTCAGCTGCTCGGCGCTCGGGCGCTCGCCGTTGATCAGCAGGTAGGCCACTTCGACGTAGCTCGACTTTTCCGACAGCTGCTCGATCGGGTAGCCGCGATACAGCAGCACGCCCTTGTCGCCGTCGATGTAGGTGATGGCGGACTTGCAGCTGGCCGTCGCGGTGAAGCCGGAATCGTAGGTGAAATACCCCGTTTCCTTGGTCAGCTTCGCGATGTCGACGCAGTCGTTGCCAAGGGTGGGTTTGATGACGGGCAGAACGACCGACTTATCGCCGGCGTTGAGCGTGACCTGATCAAGATCGGACACTGTGTGCGCTCCTTCATGGGAAGGCGCCTGCCCAAGCGCATTGGTCAGGCACGTGAATGACGTCCTCGGCCTGTGCCGGGGATCAGGTCATTATCGCACAGCAGCATTTGTCGGGTGCTAGACGGAAGTCGTAGACGACAGGCGGCCACAGCCCGGCCAGCAAGCGGCCCGGATCGGCAAAAGCGTTGTCACCCGAACGCAGTGTTCCGCCCATCCAAACGCCCGTTGGGCACGCGTCGGGGAAAAACAAACGGCCGCGCAGAGCGCGGCCGTCGGTTCGAAGCAGGATCGACAGATCAGCGCGCGTAGCGCTTCTGGAACTTGTCGATACGGCCCGAGGTGTCGATGACCTTGTGCTTGCCCGTGTAGAACGGGTGCGAAGCCGAGGAAATTTCAACCTTGACCAGCGGGTATTCGTTGCCGTCTTCCCACTGGATGGTTTCCTTCGTCGCCATGGTCGAGCGGGTCAGGATCTTGAAATCGGAGGTGACGTCATGGAAGACGACGTCGCGGTAGTTCGGATGGATATCGGCCTTCATGGGCTCACACCGTAAATGGGCTGGTGGTCAAGAGCGGCATTATAAGCACCGGTTGCCGCTGGGGGCAACCGGTCCCGGGACATCGACCTCAGTCCGCGCCCAGGGCCTGGCGTACCAGGGCCTCGAAACGCTGCTGGTCGTAGGCCATCAGCAGATCGCAGTTGTCCGGCTGGCCGGTCTGGCGGTTCCAGTCGACGATCGTCGCACCGCGGCTGAACGTGCCGTTCAGCTCCACGTTCAGCGGCCGCGACTCGACCTGCAGCTGCCCTTCCGGGTTCAGCGCCCAGGCCATGGCCACCGCATCGGCGGTGTACCAGCGGCCGCCCTTGGCGTCCTCGGACAGCGCGCGGGTCTTGCGTGAGATCAGCTCGTAGAAGCGGGCGCGATCGGAATCGGCCTGCAACCACTGCTCGGCCTGCTCAAGCGGCAGGCCATGGGCGACGGTGGCCTCCCAGTCCGACACCAGCAGGTGCTTGAACGAGGTGAACACCACGTGCGCCGCTTCGGGATCGAAGGCGATGTTGAACTCGGCAGCCGGGGTGATGTTGCCGTGGCAGGTGACCGCGCCGCCCATCACCACGATGCGCTTGATGCGCTGGGGCAGGGTCGGGTCGAGCTTCAGCGCCAGCGCCAGGTTGGTCAGCGGGCCGAGCATCACCAGCATCAGTTCGCCGGCGTGTTCATGCGACAGGCGCAGGATGGCCAGCGCAGCGTGCTCGGCTTCGGCCTGGCGGCTGGGCGGCGGCAAGTCCACATCGCCATAGCCATCGCGGCCATGCACGTGGGCGGCGTCGACGGAGGGGTGCAGCAGCGGATCCGGGCTGCCGGCGAACACCGGCACGTCGGTGCGGCCAACGATGTCGCAGAGCTTGAGGGCGTTGCGGACGGTGTATTCGAGGCCGACATTGCCGGCGGCGATGGTCAGGGCGACCACGTCATGCCGTTCATCGGCAAAGGCCATCAGCAGGGCCAGGGCGTCGTCCACACCGGGATCGGTGTCGATCAACAGGGGGATCTTGTGGGTCATCGTTGCCGTCTTCAGATCGGCAACGAAGTGTGGACCGGGATGATGACCGTTGCAAGTACGGGGGCGGGGTTCTGGCAGGGCCGCGCCCTGCACCCGCGGTAGTGCCGGCCGCTGGCCGGCAACTTCGACAGCAACGTCAAAAACGGGTTTCCCGCGGATGGCGGGGAAGAGCTCTCTGTAGAGTCGAGCCATGCTCGACTCCCGCGCGCAGCGCGCACAGCAGCCGAGCGTGGGCTTGGCTCTACAGTGGATCCACGCCGTGCGTGGATGAGCGTGCCGGAAATGGGGTCAGAGGCCATTGCTGTGCAAAGGGCTCTGACCCCGGGGCGGCCTACGCCGAGGCGTAACGCACGGCGGTGCCGATCCAGCGCTGCACCACGCGGTCGGCCAGCGCGGGCTGCTGGTCCAGCAGGCGCTCGGCCAACTCGTGCACGCCGGGCAGCAGGCCGGCGTCACGGGCCAGGTCGGCGATGCGGAAGCCGGCCAGGCCGGTCTGGCGCGTACCCAGCAGTTCGCCGGGACCACGCAACTCCAGATCCTTCTCGGCGATGACGAAACCATCGTTGGTTTCGCGCATGGTCTGCAGGCGCTCGCGTGCCATCTGCGAGAGCGGCGCCTGGTACAGCAGCACGCAGCGCGACACCGCCGAACCACGGCCAACCCGACCTCGCAGCTGATGCAGCTGGGCCAGGCCCAGCCGCTCGGCGTTCTCGATCACCATCAGTGAGGCATTGGGCACGTCCACGCCCACTTCGATGACAGTCGTGGCCACCAGCAGGTCGATCTGGCCGGCCTTGAACGCCACCATCGTGGCCAGTTTTTCCGCGGCCTTCAGGCGGCCATGCACCAGCCCCACGCGAACGCCCGGCAGCAGCGCCTGCAGCGATTCGTAGGTGGCCTGTGCCGGCGTAGCATCCAGCTCTTCGCTTTCCTCGATGAGCGTGCACACCCAGTACACCTGCCGCCCTTCCTGGCAGACCAGGGCGATGCGCTCGATCAGCTCCGGGCGGCGGTCATTGTTGAGGGCGACGGTCTGTACCGGCGTGCGGCCCGGCGGCAGCTCGTCGATGGCCGACACATCCAGGTCCGCGTATTCGGACATCGCCAGCGTGCGCGGAATCGGCGTGGCGGTCATCACCAGCTGGTGCGGCACGCTGTTGCCACCCGCGCCCTTGTCACGCAGGGCCAGCCGCTGATGCACGCCGAAGCGGTGCTGCTCGTCGACGATGGCCAGCGCCAGGTCCTGGAACACCACCGCCTCCTGCATCAGCGCGTGCGTGCCCACCACCACCTGCGCTTCGCCGTTGGCCACCTGTTCCATCACCTTGGCGCGGGCCTTGCCGGTGACCTTGCCGGCCAGCCAGGCGATGCGCACGCCGAGCGGTTCCAGCCAACCGCGCAGGTTGTTGAGATGTTGTTCGGCCAGCAGTTCGGTGGGCGCGGCCAGTGCGACCTGCTTGCCCTGCTCCACCGCCAGCATGGCGGCCAGCGCGGCCACCACGGTCTTGCCGGAACCGACGTCGCCCTGCACCAGCCGCAGCATCGGGCTGGGCCGCGACAGGTCTTGGCGGATCTGCTTGAACACGCGTGCCTGCGCGCCGGTCAGTGCAAAGGGCAACTGCTTCAGCAGCGCCTTGGCCAGCTTGCCGGGGCCGGCCAGCGGCGGCGCATGGTGTGCCTGCAGTGCAATGCGCTGGCGACGCAGGCTGAGGTGGTGCGCCAGCAGTTCTTCCATCGCCAGGCGACGCTGCGCCGGATGGGTGCCGGCGGCCAGCGCGGCCAGGTCGGCATCCGGCGGTGGCCGGTGCACGGTCAGCAGCGCGCTGCGCAGCGAGGGCAGCTTGAGGCCGTCCAGCCAACCACTGGGCAGCAATTCCAGCGTGCTTTCCTCGGGCAGGCGGTCCAGCGCCTGGCCGATCAGTTTGCGCATCGTCATCGGGCCGACGCCCTCGACGGTGGGATACACCGGGTCGAGGCGGTCGCCGAGTTCGGGATCGTCGTTGCGGCCCAGCACCTGGTAACTGGGATGGACGATTTCCAGGCCGAGGTGGCCTGGCTTGGGCGTGCCGAAGCAGCGCAGCCGGTTGCCGACTGCGAACTGGCCAACCTGCTGCTGGCGGAAATGGAAGAAGCGCAGCACCAGGGTGCCCTGCCCTTCGTCTTCCATCGCCACTTTCAGCATCGGACGGTAGCGCATGCCGCGCTCGACCGCGACCACCCGCCCTTCCACCTGCGCCGGCACGCCGTTGCGCAGGTCTTCGATGCGGGTCAGCCGGGTCCGGTCTTCGTAGCGCAGTGGCAGGTGAAGCCAGAGATCCTGCAGGGTGGCCAGGCCACGCGCCTGCAGTTTGGCGGCCACGGCCGGGCCTACGCCAGCGAGCATCGCCAGGGATGCTTCGCCGGACGGAGACAGGACCGGAGTGACCGCCGCCTTGCGTGCCACGTGGTGGTCAGTCGATGACCATCACCGCATCGACCTCGAAGTTGGCGCCCTTCGGCAGGCCCGAGACTTCGATGGTGGAACGGGCCGGATACGGCGCCTGGAAGTAGTCCTGCATCACCGCGTTGACCTTGGCGAACTCGCCCAGGTCGGTCAGGTACAGGCCCAGGCGCACGACCTTGTCCAGCGAGCCGCCAGCGGCTTCGGCCACGGCCTTGAGGTTGTCGAAGGCGCGGCGGGCCTGCGCTTCGACGTCACCGGCGCCGACGATGTCGCCGGTGGCCGGGTCGAGCGGGATCTGGCCGGAGAAGTACACGGTGTTGCCGGCGCGCACGGCCTGCGAGTACGGGCCGATGGCGGCGGGCGCCTTTTCGGTGTTGATGATCTGGCGGGACATGGGTCGCTCCGGTGCGTTGGGGGAAACAGAGCGGTGATTGTACCGGCTGGGGCGTGCGTCGGCTGGAGTCGGATCCGTTTCCCGCCGGGGAACGGCTCTGACCCCGTGCATGAGATCGGGTCACGCGATGGGGTCAGAGCCCTCTCCGTTGGAGAGGGATCCGACCCCGGATCCGAAGCAGGGTTATTGCCGGCGTACCGATTGCACGACCGACAGGCGGCGCAGGCGGCGCATCACTTCGGCCAGGTGGTTGCGGTCGCGCACCTGGATGTTGAAGGCCAGCACGGCGGCGTTGAAGTCGCGGTCCAGGTAATCCACCCGCTCGATGTTGGAGTGGCTCTGCGCGATGGCGGCGGCCAGCTGCGCCAGCACGCCGGTGCCGTTCTCCACTTCCACCACCAGCGAGGTGTCGTAGTCGCCGGAGACGGTGGTGTCCCAGCCGATCGGCACCCAGCGCTCGGGTGACTTGCGCAGCTCGGCCAGGTTCGGGCAGTCCATGCGATGCACCACGATGCCCTTGCCGGCGGTGTGGTAGCCCATGATCTCGTCGCCGGGAATCGGCTGGCAGCAGCCGGCGAAGGTGACCACGCCGCGCTCGCTGCCGTTGATCAGGATCTTTTCCTGCGAATGGTGGCGCGAATGCGGGCCGCCACGCAGCTCGGCGTAGGCCATCAGCGCCTGCGCGGCCTGGGTCGGCATCCAGTTGCCCAGCGCGACCTCGGCCAGCAGGGCTTCCAGGCGCGGGAAGCGGTGTTCGGCCAGGAACGCATCCAGGCGCCCCTTGGGCAGCCGCTCCAGCGAGGAATCCATCGCTTCCAGCGCGCGGTCGAGCATGCGGTGGCCCAGCTGCACGGCATCCTCGTGCTCCAGCTGCTTGAGCTGGTGGCGGATGGCGGTGCGCGCCTTGCTGGTAACCACGAACTCCAGCCACTGCGGTTTCGGCGTGGCCGAGCGCGCGGTGATGATCTCCACCGACTGCCCCGACACCAGCTTGGTGCGCAGCGGCACCAGTTTCTTGTCCACGCGCGAGGCCACCGCCATGTTGCCCACATCGGTATGCACGGCGTAGGCGAAATCGAGCGCGGTGGAGTTGCGCGGCAGGGCCAGGATCTTGCCCTTCGGGGTGAACAGGTAGACCTCGTCCGGGAACAGGTCGACCTTGACGTTGTCGAGGAATTCCAGCGAGGAACCGGCGGCGCGCTGCGAGTCGATCAGTTCGACGATCCAGGCGTGGGCACGGCTCTGCGCGCTGTTGGGCGAGTCGCCGCCGAACTTGTAGGTCCAGTGCGCGGCTACGCCACGCTCGGCGATCAGGTCCATTTCCTCGGTGCGGATCTGCACTTCGATCGGCGAGCCGTAGGGCCCGAACAGCACGGTGTGCAGCGACTGGTAACCGTTGGCCTTGGGGATGGCGATGAAATCGCGGAAACGGCCATCCAGCGGCTTGAAGGTGGCGTGCACCGAGCCCAGCGCGTGGTAGCAGCTGGGCACGCTGCGCACGACCAGGCGGAAGCCGAACACATCCATCACCTGGTCGAAGGATTTGTTCTCGTCGCGCATCTTGTTGTAGATGCTCCACGGGGTCTTGATGCGGCTGACCAGGCGATGCTCGATGCCCTCCTTGGCCAGGCGCTGGGACAGCTGCACCTCCACCTGCGCCATCGCTTCGCGGCGCACCACCGGCTGGCTGCGGATGTGCTTTTCGATGATGGCGTGGCGCCATGGATACAGCGCCTTGAAGCCCAGGTTCTGCAGCTCGCTCTTGACCAGGCTCATGCCCAGGCGCTGTGCGATCGGCGCGTAGATCTCCAGCGTCTCGCGGGCAATGCGGCCGCGTGCTTCGCGGCTCTGCGCACCCAGCGTGCGCATGTTGTGCAGGCGGTCGGCCAGCTTGATCATGATCACGCGCAGGTCGCGCGACATCGCCAGCAGCATCTTGCGGAAGCTCTCGGCGGCTGCTTCCTGGCGGTCGCGGAACTTCAGCTTGTCCAGCTTGGTGACGCCGTCAACCAGTTCGGCCACGGCTTCGCCGAACTCGGCGGCCAGCGCCTCACGGGTCAGCGGGGTGTCTTCGATGGTGTCGTGCAGGATCGCGGCGATCAGCGCTTCCACGTCCAGGCCCAGCTCGGCCAGCACCTGCGCCACCGCCACCGGATGGGTGATATAGGGCTCGCCCGACTTGCGCGTCTGCCCGGCATGCGCGGCGGCGCCGACTTCCCAGGCGCGGCGCAGCAGCGGCAGCTGCTCCGGCGGCAGGTAGTGGGCGGCGCGTTCAAGCTGGAGGACGTAGTCGGGTACGGCGGCAGCGGGGACTGCGGCGACCTTGGCAGTGGGGCCTGGGTTCATGTCCGAAGCCTATTCCAGCGCGACGTTTACGGCAAATCCTGAATGCGAAACAGCCCGCACGGGGCGGGCTGTTCGGCGATCCAGCAATGACTCTGATCGATGTGATCAATCGTCGTTCTTGGACATGTCTTCGTCGGCGACCACTTCCGCGGCGGCCCACTCCAGCGCTTCGCGCTCGGCGCGCTCACGCTCGGCCTTCTCGACTTCGTCGATCAGCGCGTTGTCGATCTTGCGGGCGGCGATTTCGCGCAGCGCCAGCACGGTCGGCTTGTCCTCGGTCTCGCTGTTGTCCAGCGTGGCCTGCACGCCGTTGGCGAGCTGGCGGGCACGCTTGGAAGCCATCATGACCAGTTCGAAACGGTTGTTAACGACTTCCAGGCAATCTTCTACGGTGATGCGGGCCATACGGGCTCCCGGCGACCGGTCGGCCGCTCAGTCGAATGAGGGAAAGGGGACGGAGTGTACTGGCAGGGGCTGGACAAAATCAAGCCAACCCCCACCCGATTCTTTTGGAATCAGTCAGTTGCGCCCGGATCCGGGGTCAACAGGGCCTGGATCAGGCCGGCGTGGCGGACCTTCTGGGCCTCCCGGCGCAGGCGGCTGGCGGTGAAGATCGCGCACAGCTCGTCCACGGCGGTGTCGAACACCTCGTTGACGATGACATAGTCGAACTCGTTGAAGTGCAGCATTTCATCGCGGGCCGCACCCAGGCGCTGGGCGATGACCGCCTCGCTGTCCTGGCCGCGCTTGCGCATGCGGTCCTGCAGGGCCTGCTTGGACGGCGGCAGGATGAACACGGTGACCGTGCCCGGCACCAGCTGGCGCACCTGCTGCGCGCCCTGCCAGTCGATCTCCAGCAGCACGTCCTGGCCGGCGGCCAGCTGCGGCTCCACCGACTGGCGGGCGGTGCCCTTCCAGTCGCCGTGCACCCAGGCGTGTTCGAAGAAGTCGCCGGCGGCGATCATTTCCTCGAACTTCTCCGCAGAGACGAAGTGGTAGTGCTGGCCGTTCACTTCACCCGGACGCATCGCGCGGGAGGTGAAGGAGATCGACAGGGCGATCTGCGAATCACGCGCCAGCGTGGCGTTGACGATGCTGCTCTTGCCGGCGCCGGACGGGGCGGCAACGATGTACAGCGTGCCGCGCGCGATGGCGGCCGACGGTTTCGACGGGGCGCTCATGCGGGGGATCCAACGGGTTGATTTCGCAAAATTTTTCCTCGGTGTTCCAGATCCGGCGCGGAGGATCGCGCCAGGATGGCGGGGGCTGCGCGGAACATCCTGGAACCAGGCCCGGCAGACGCTTCCCCGGGGGGCGGGCACGCAACTTTACCAGAGCGGGCCGTTCCCGCGCCCGTCCGGCCGGTGCCGGCCCTAGTGCCACATGGGCATCCGGGGGCCTGTGCTATAACCGGCATGTAGCTACCGACAGCCGGGTGGTCTGCGTGCCGCCCCGCCATCCAAGGAGAACGGCATGCCCTCGATGAGTCGCCGCCAGTTCCTGAAGGTCACCGGGACAACCCTGGTGGGCTCCAGCCTGGCTTTGATGGGCTTCGCGCCCGGCATCGCGCTCGCGGAGGTTCGGCAATACAAGCTGACCCGCGCGACCGAGACCCGCAACACCTGCACGTACTGCTCGGTGGCCTGCGGCATCCTGATGTACAGCCTCGGCGATGGCGCCAAGAACGCCGAGCCGAGCATCTTCCATATCGAGGGCGACCCGGACCATCCGGTCAACCGCGGCACGCTGTGCCCGAAGGGTGCCGGCCTGGCCGACATCATCCACAGCAAGTCGCGCCTGCTCTACCCCGAGTACCGCGCGCCGGGCTCGAACGAGTGGAAGCGGCTGAGCTGGGACGATGCGCTGGACCGCATCGCACGGCTGATGAAGGAAGACCGCGATGCCAACTTCGTGCAGAAGAACGAAGCCGGGCAGACGGTCAACCGCTGGCTGACCACCGGCATGCTGGCGGCCTCGGCCACCAGCAATGAAACCGCGGTGCTGACCCACAAGGTCGTGCGCTCCCTGGGCATGCTGGCATTCGACAACCAGGCACGTGTCTGACACGGCCCGACGGTGGCAGGTCTTGCCCCGACGCTAGGCCGTGGTGCGATGACGAATCACTGGGTCGACATCAAGAATGCCGACCTGATCCTGATCATGGGTGGCAATGCCGCCGAGGCGCATCCGTGCGGCTTCAAATGGGTGACCGAGGCCAAGGCACACAACAAGGCCCGGCTGATCGTGGTCGATCCGCGCTTCAACCGCTCGGCCGCGGTGGCCGACGTGTACGCGCCGATCCGCACCGGTACCGACATCGTGTTCCTGGGCGGCCTGATCAACTACCTGCTGACCGAGGACCGCATCCAGCACGAGTACGTGCTGAACTACACCGACATGTCGTTCCTGGTGAAGGACGAATTCGCCTTCAAGGACGGCCTGTATTCGGGCTACAACGAAGAGAAGCGCAGCTACGACCGCTCCAGCTGGGACTACGCGTACGGTGACGATGGCTTCGTGCGCAGCGACCCGACGCTGAAGGACCCGCGCTGCGTCTACAACCTGCTCAAGCAGCACTATGCGCGCTATACGGTGGAGATGGTCGAGCGCATCTGCGGCACGCCGGCCGACAGCATTCGCCAGATCTGGGACATGATCGCGTCCACCGCCGGCAAGGACAAGGCGATGACCATCCTGTACGCGCTGGGCTGGACGCAGCACTCGATCGGTGCGCAGAACGTGCGTGCCGGCACCATGGTGCAGCTGCTGCTGGGCAACATCGGCGTGGCCGGTGGCGGCATGAACGCGCTGCGCGGGCACTCCAACATCCAGGGCCTGACCGACATCGGCCTGATGTCCGACCTGCTGCCCGGCTACCTGACCCTGCCCAGACAGGACGAACAGGACTACGACGCCTACATCGCCAAGCGCACGCAGAAGCCGCTGCGCGCCAACCAGATGTCGTTCTGGCAGAACTACCCGAAGTTCCACGTCAGCCTGATGAAGTCGTGGTGGGGCGACGCCGCCACCGCCGACAACAACTGGTGTTTCGATTACCTGCCCAAGCTCGACAAGCCGTACGACATGCTGCAGGCGTACGAGCTGATGAATGAAGGCAAGATCCACGGCTACATCTGCCAGGGCTTCAATCCGCTGGCCTCGGCGCCGAACAAGGGCAAGCTGATCAGCGCGTTCTCCAAGCTGAAGTTCATGGTCAGCATGGACCCGCTGGAAACCGAGACCATCGCCTTCTGGCAGAACCATGGTGCGTTGAACGACGTCGACCCAAGCACGATCCAGACCGAAGTATTCCGCCTGCCGACCACCTCCTTCGCCGAGGAAAACGGCGCGGTGGTGAACTCCTCGCGCTGGCTGCAGTGGCACTGGAAGGGCGCCAATCCGCCGGGCGAAGCGCGCAGCGACATCGAGATCATGTCCGAGCTGTTCCATCGCATCAAAGCGATGTACGAGAAGGACGGCGGTGCGTGGTGGGAGCCGGTGCGCGACCTGGCCTGGAAGTACGCCAACCCTGAAGTGCCCACGCCGGAAGAGCTGGCGATGGAGTACAACGGCAAGGCACTGGCCGACGTGTTCGATCCGAAGGACCCGACCAAGCTGGTACGCAAGGCCGGCGAGCAGCTGGCCGCATTCGGCGACCTGCGCGACGACGGCAGCACCGCCTCCGGCTGCTGGATCTACATCGGTGCCTGGGGCCCGACCGGCAACATGATGGCGCGTCGTGACAACAGTGACCCGACCGGCATCGGCAATACCCTCGGCTGGGCCTGGGCGTGGCCGGCCAACCGCCGGGTAATGTACAACCGCGCCTCCTGCGACGTGGCCGGCCAGCCGTTCGATCCGCGCCGCACGCTGCTGGCGTGGAACGGCAAGAACTGGGGCAACGTGGATGTGCCGGACTTCAAGGCCGACGAGGATCCGGCCGGCGGCATGGGCCCGTTCATCATGAACCCGGAGGGCATCGCCCGCTTCTTCGCCAAGGCCGGCATGGCCGAAGGCCCGTTCCCCGAGCATTACGAGCCGTTTGATACGCCGCTGCGCAGCAACCCGCTCAGCCCCGGCCAGGCGCAGACGCTGAACAACCCGGCCGCCCGCGTATTCGCCAGCGATCGTGCGCAGATCGGTTCGCCCGACGAGTTCCCGCACGTGGCAACCACCTACCGCCTGACCGAGCATTTCCACTTCTGGACCAAGCACGGCAAGCTCAACGCCATCATCCAGCCCGAGCAGTTCGTGGAGATCGGCGCTGCACTGGCCGACGAACTGGGCATCAACAACGGCAGCCGCGTGCGCGTGAGTTCCAAACGCGGGCACATCGAGGCTGTTGCGATGGTGACCAAGCGCATCAAGGCCCTGCAGATCGATGGAAAGACCGTGCACCAGGTAGGCATTCCGATCCACTGGGGGTTCCTCGGTGCAGCCAAGCCCGGCTACATCGCCAATACGCTGACCAACGCCATCGGTGACGGCAACTCGCAGACGCCCGAATCGAAGTGCATCCTGGTCAAGGTCGAGAAGGTGTAGGAGACACGCCATGTCACTGCAATCGCTGGACATCATCCGCCGCTCGGCCACCACCACGCCCTCGCCGGAGGCGCGTGGTGCGCACACCGGCCAGGTCGCCAAGCTGATCGATGTGAGCAAGTGCATCGGCTGCAAGGCCTGCCAGGTCGCCTGCATGGAGTGGAACGACCTGCGCGACGAGGTCGGCAGCTGCGTCGGCAGCTACGACAACCCACCGGACCTCAGCGACCAGTCGTGGACGGTGATGAAGTTCCGCGAGTACGAGGACGAGAAGGGCAAGCTGGAGTGGCTGATCCGCAAGGAGGGCTGCATGCACTGCAGCGATCCGGGCTGCCTGAAGGCCTGTCCGTCGCCGGGCGCGATCATCCAGTACGCCAACGGCATCGTCGACTTCCAGGAAGAGAACTGCATCGGCTGCGGCTACTGCGTGACCGGCTGCCCGTTCGACGTGCCGCGCATTTCCAAGAAGGACCACAAAGCCTACAAGTGCACGCTGTGTTCGGACCGGGTGGCGGTGGGCCAGGAACCGGCCTGCGTGAAGACCTGCCCGACCGGCGCGATCACCTTCGGCAGCAAGCAGGCGATGACCGAGCACGCGGCCGGCCGCGTGGAAGACCTGAAATCGCGCGGCTACGGGAACGCTGGCCTGTACGACCCGCAGGGCGTGGGCGGCACCCACGTGATGTACGTGCTGCAGCACGTGGACAAGCCTGAGCTGTACGCCGACCTGCCCAAGGACCCGCGGATCAGCCCGATGGTGGAAGTGTGGAAGGGCGTGGCCAAGCCGCTGGGCGTGCTGGCGATCGCCGCCACCGCCTTCGCAGGCTTCCTGCATTACATCGGCATCGGCCGCAACACGGTCAATGACGAGGAAGAAGAGGAAGCCGAACACGAAGCGAAGAGGATCGAAGAGGAGCAGCGGCCATGAAGTACGCCCCGCACCCGCGCCAGATCATCCGCTACCGCGCGCCGACCCGCATCAACCACTGGATCGTGGCGATCTGCTTCGTGCTGACGGCGCTGTCCGGGCTGGCATTGTTCCACCCCGCCCTGTTCCCGCTGACCCAGCTGTTCGGTGGTGGTCCGTGGACGCGCATCCTGCATCCGTTCGTTGGCCTGGCCATGGTGGTGGGCTTTGCCTTGCTGGCCTTCCGCATGTGGCGCGATAACCTGCCGACCGCCGACGACCGCGCGTGGATGCGCGGCATGCGCGATGTGCTGCGCAACGAGGATGAGAAGCTGCCACCGGTAGGCCGTTTCAATGCAGGCCAGAAGCTGCTGTTCTGGGCCATCATCGGCTGCCTGTCGGCACTGCTGCTGACCGGCTTCGTGATCTGGCGGCAGTACTTCAGCCACTTCTTCCCGATCGGGGTGATCCGCTTCTCGGTACTGGCCCATGCGCTGTTCGGCTGGGTGCTGATCTGCGCGATCGTGGTGCACATCTATGCGGCGATCTGGATCAAGGGCTCGGTGCGGGCGATGACCCAGGGCAAGGTGACCTACGGCTGGGCGTACAAGCACCACCGGCAGTGGTTCCGCGACATCCTTCGCGGGCGGCGCGAACAGGGGTAACGGCAGGGCCTGCGGCCCTGCACCCGCAGAGGCAACGTCAACGTCAAAAGCTGGCTTCCTGAGGGGTGGCCGGGTGGGTCCGGTTGCGGGGGACGCCGTAAACCCGTCCTTG
>NZ_LLXV01000033.1 GCF_001431665.1 Stenotrophomonas beteli
CAGCCACGAGGGGCTCCGCCGATGGCCGCCGACCGCGCGCAGCGCCGCTTTCCGCCCAAATCCCCGAACCATGCGCTTGCTCACGGATTGACCACGCAATTGATGACAACGTTGTCCCTACCTGGTGCCGGACTCTCTCCCCGGCCTCCCAGGTGCCTCCGTCCGGCCCCTCCGTCGTCTTCCCGGGCGACGCCCGGACCTGCGTCACGCGCGGCGCCATCGGGGCCCGCGCGCCCTTTGATCGGAGACTTACCCATGTACGACCCGATTGTGCGCAGTGCCGAACGTGCGACCCGAAGCTGTCGTCCCCGCCGCCTGGCCTGGCTGCTTGCCGTGGCCGCCGGTGCCGCTGCCCTGCCCGGCCTGGCGCAGGCCGCCAGCTGTGCCGGGGTGGCCCAGTGGGACCAGGCCAAGATCTACCGGGCCGGCGATACCCTGCAGAAAGGAGGCGTCCTCTATCGGGCGAACCAGGACATCTGGAACGCGCCGCCGGACCATCCGGCCGGCGCGCCCTACTACACCAACCTCGGCGCCTGTGATGGCAGCGGCAGCAACCAGCCGCCGGTGGTCAGCCTGACCTCGCCGGCCAATGGCGCCACCTTCAGTGCCGGCAGCACGGTCAACGTGACCGCCTCCGCCAGTGATCCGGACGGCAGCGTCGCCAAGGTCGAGTTCTTCCGCGACGGCAGCACGCTCGGCGTCGCCACCAGTGCACCGTATGCGGCCAGCTGGGCCAATGCCAGCGCCGGCAGCCACACCCTGCGCGCAGTGGCCACCGACAACAACAACGCCACTACCAGCACCGCGACGATCACCATCACCGTCAACGCCGCCGGTGGCGACACCACCGCACCAAGCGTGCCGGGCGGGCTGGCGGTCGGCACCCGTACCGCCAACAGCATCGCGCTCAGCTGGAGCCCGTCAACCGATAACACCGGCGGCAGCGGCGTGGCCGGCTATGACGTGTACCGCAATGGCAGCCTGGTCGGTTCACCATCCAGTGCCAGCTACGTCGATGGCGGGCTGACGGCGTCGACCACCTACCGTTACCGCGTACGTGCCCGCGACAACGCCGGCAATGCGTCGGCGCAGGGCACCGAGATCAGCGCCACCACGCTGGCCGGTGACGGCGGCACCACCGGCAAGCGGGTCATCGGCTACTTCACCCAGTGGGGCATCTACGGGCGCAACTACCGGGTCAAGAACATCGACAGCAGCGGTTCGGCCGCACGCCTGACCCACATCAACTACGCGTTCGGCAACGTGCGCAACAACCGTTGCGAGGTGGGCATCACCCAGCCGTCGGATCCGAACAGCGGTGCCGGTGGCGATGCCTTCGCCGATTACACCAAGGCCTTCAGCGCCGCCGAGAGTGTCAGCGGCAGCGCCGATACCTGGGACCAGCCGCTGCGCGGCAACTGGAACCAGCTCAAGCAGCTCAAGGCCAAATATCCGGGCATGAAGGTGCTGATCTCGCTGGGCGGCTGGACCTGGTCGCGTGGCTTCTCCAGCGCGGCGCGCCCGGAAAACCGCCAAGCGTTCGTCGCCTCGTGCATCGACGCCTACATCAAGGGCAACCTGCCGGTGACCGACGGTGCCGGTGGTGCCGGTGCCGCGCTGGGCGTGTTCGACGGCATCGATATCGACTGGGAATACCCGGTGGCGTGCGGTATTGAATGCGGCAAGCCGGAAGACAACGCCAACTTCACCGCGCTGATGGCCGAGTTCCGCCGCCAGCTCGATGCGGTGCGTCCGGGCCTGTTGCTGACGGTGGCGGTGGGTGCGGGCATCGACAAGATCCGCGTCACCGATCCGGCCGCGTACCACCCGTACCTGGACTACATCAACGTGATGACCTACGACTTCCACGGCGCGTGGGATGCGAAGACCAACCACCAGTCGGCGCTGTTCGATTCGCCGAATGACCCGTCCACCGGCGACCAGAAGCTGTACAACAGCAACGACGCCATCGAGGCCTTCATCAGCCGTGGCGTGCCGGCGGCCAAGCTCAACCTGGGCATCGGCTATTACGGGCGTGGCTGGACCGGGGTGGCCAACGCCAACAACGGCCTCTACCAGACCGCCACCGGCGCCGCTCCGGGCACGTATGAAGCCGGCATCGAAGACTGGAAGGTGCTGAAGAACCTGGCGTGGCCGGGCTACACCGACAATACCGCCGGTGCCACCTGGATCTACAACGGCAGCACGCTGTGGAGCTTCGATACCCCGGCCAACATCACCCGCAAGATGGGTTACGTGAAGACCCAGGGCCTGGGCGGTGCATTCGTCTGGGAGTTCAGCGGTGACGATGCGCAGGGCACGCTGACCAAGGCGGTCAGTGATGGCCTGAAGTAAGAAAAAAGCCGGGGATGCGACACGCATCCCCGGCTTCCCACCTGTAGAGCCGAGCCCATGCTCGGCTGATGGTTGCGCAGCCGAGCATGGGCTCGGCTCTACAGGAAAAGGTCGGCGGCGATCAGCGCTTGGCCGACAGCTTTTCCAGCGCCGCACGCAGCTGTGCCGGCGGCAGGTAACCGCCCAGCTGGGTACCGTCCGGCGCGAAGATCGCCGGCGTGCCGTTCACGCCCAACTGCTGGCCCAGTGCGTACTGCATCGCCACCGGGTTGGTGCAGTTCCTGGCCGGCACATTGCCACCACGCTTGGCATTGGTCAGCGCCTGGCGGCGATCCGCTGCACACCAGACCGAGATCATGTCGGTGTAGTCCTTGCTGCCCAGCCCCATGCGCGGGAACGCCAGGTACTCGACGGTGATGCCGTTGCGGTTGAGCTCGGCGATGTCCTGGTGCAGCTTGCGGCAGTAGCCGCATTCGATATCGGTGAACACACTGATGGTGTACTTGGCATTCGGCGCGGCAAACACGATGCGGTCACCGTGGTTGGCCTTGGCCAGCAGGCTGCGACGATAGCCCAGCAGGCCCTCGCTGTTGGCCGGGCCCTTGGCACGGGTGTCGTAGGGCTGCGACTGGAACAGGTAGCGGCCATCATCGGATACGTACAGCAACTGGCCGGAGACCACCACCTCGCGGAAACCGGGGAACGGCGCGGCCCCGATGTAGTCCACCTCGAAGCCGGGGTTGAGCGCAGTCAGCGCGGCACGCACGGCCTGTTCGGCCGAACCGTTGGCGGCCGGAGCGACCTTGGCTGCGGCAGCAGCAGGCGCCTGGGGGGCGGGCGGGGCCGGCTGGGCACACGCGGTCAGGCTGAGCGCGCCGAACACGGCGGCGATGGCAAATCGGAGCATGGAACGATCCGCGACAGAAGAAGACCCCGGATTCTGACACAGCCTCCCGTGCCGGACCGCGATGCCGCGCACGGCGCAAGGCAAGGTTCAGGCCCTCGCTCAGCCGCGCGGATGATGCCGGGCGTGCAGTTTCTGCAGGTGTTCGCGCGCCACCAGGGTGTAGATCTGGGTGGTGGACAGCGAGCTGTGCCCAAGCAGCATCTGCAACGCACGCAGGTCGGCGCCGCGGTTGAGCAGATGGGTGGCGAAGCTGTGGCGCAGGCCATGCGGGCTGATCCGCGCAGGATCGATACCGGCCACCTGCGCGTGGCGCTTGACCAGGTGCCAGAAGGCCTGGCGGGTCAGCGCATGCAGCGTCGGCTCGATGAACAACGGCGTCTGCCCATCGGCCAATGCCTGCACCTTGCCCTTGCCGACCAGCTGCGGCCGCGACTGCTGCAGGTAACGCTCCAGCCAGTGCTGTGATTCCTCACCCAGCGGCACCAGCCGTTCCTTGCTGCCCTTGCCGGTGACCCGCAGCACGCCCTGGCGCAGGTTGACCGCAGTGGCCGGCAGCAGCACCAGCTCGCTCACGCGCAGGCCGGCGGCGTACATCAGCTCCAGCATGGCGCGGTCGCGCAGGCCCAGCGGGCTGTCGATGTCCGGCGCCGCCAGCAGCGCGTCGATCTGGCTTTCGGCCAGCGCCTTGGGCAGCAATCGTGGCAGCTTGGGCGGATCCAGCAGCGCGCTGGGATCCTCGCTGCGTTCGCCGCGGCGCACGCCATCGGCGAAGAACGCGCGCAAGGCGGAGAGCAGCCGTGCATTGCTGCGCGGCGACCAGCCATGGCGGGTGCGCCAGGCCAGGTAGTCGAACAATCCCGGGCGCTCGATGCCGGCCAGGCCACCGTCACGCCCGTCCAGCCAGCGCGCCAGCCCTTCCAGGTCACGCCGGTAGCTGTCGAGGGTGGCGCGGGCCAGGCCGTTCTCGGCCCAGATCGCATCGAGGAAACGCTGGATGCGCGTGCAGTCGTCGGCGCGCAGTTCCGGCAGCTGCTGCACCAGCTGGCGGCGTTCGGCGGGGGTGGAAACAGGAGCCATGCGTGCAGGATACGAGCGTGACTGCGGACGCGGCCAGCATTGCGTATGCTCGGCGCATGCCCCGCCCTGCCACCGAGGCCGCCGCTGCGGCCACCACCGAGATGCCCCGCCCACGTGCGTTGCTGCTGTGGCGCCTGCTGGCGATGGTCTATGACGCGCTGCCGGTGCTGGCGTTGTGGATGCTGGCCGGTACGCTGTTCACCCTGGGCTACACCTTCAGCGGGCACGCGCAGCGCGAGAACATCGCACCGTTCAGCGCATGGCAGTGGCTGCTGTGGGCGGTGTGCTGGATGATCACGGGGTGGTACGCCACGGCCAGCTGGCGCCGTGGTGGGCAGACCTTGGGCATGCGGCCATGGCGGTTGAAGCTGCAATCCAGCGATGGCGCCCCGCTGCAGCATAGGCAGCTGTGGCTGCGCTTCGCGGTGGGCACGTTGTCGCTGCTGCTGGGCGGGCTGGGATTCTGGTGGGCGTGGGTCGATCGCCAACGCCTGACCTGGCACGACCGCGCCAGCGGCACCCGCCTGGTGCGCACGCCGAAGCGGTGATGCACGACCTGTAGGGCCGAGCCCATGCTCGGCTGGCAGGCGGTCCGTAAAAAGCAGCCGAGCATGGGCTCGGCTCTACAGGATCCAGCACGCTGGGCCGGGCGGCTGGTCGCCCGGGCATGGCCCGGCGCTACCAGAATCAGCCCGATTTGCGCCGGAACAACAGTCCGGACACCGCCAGCATCACGATCGGCGGCAGCGCATAGGCAATGCGGTAATCGAATTTCAGCGCGCCGGCCATGCGGCCGAAGAACAGCTGCAGCAACCAGAAGCCCAGCGCGAACAGGATGCCAAGGAACAGGCGCTTGCCCATGCCGCCACTGCGCAGCGAACCGAACGCGAACGGCACGGCGGCCAGGCACAGCGCCAGCACGTTCACCGGGTAGAACCAGCGACTCCAGTACACGTCCTCGAAATCGCGCGCGTCCAGCCCGTTGCGCTGCCGGTAGGCGATGCTGGTACTGAGCTCGGCCACACTGAGGTTGCGCGGCTTGGCGATGCCGGTCGCCAGCGCGGCCGGGTCCAGCGTCGAGTTCCAGGGTTCACGTGCCACTTCCTGGCGGGTGGCCGAGCGTTCACCGAACGTATCGCGGCGCACCCCGGTCAGCACCCAGCCATCCTTGTCGTGCTCGACCGTGGCGGCGTGGGTCAACGAGGCGATCTGGCCATCCTCAGCGACGCGGTACAGGCGCACGTCGCGCAGGATCAACCGGGTTCCCTTGTCGCCCACCAGCTGCTCCTCACCGCTCTGCGCATTGAGGAAGGTATCGCCCTCGCGTGCCCACAGCCCGGAATAACGGGTGGTCGAGATATCCAGCCCCCACTTGGCGCTGGTCTTCAGTGCATCGGCGCGGTCCTGGCCCCACGGCCCCAGCGTCTCGGCACTGAGCACCATCACTGCGGTCAGCAGCGACAGGGCGATTGCCACCGATACGCTCAGGCGCTTGCGCGACAGGCCCAGCGCGCGCAGCGCGGTCAGCTCCGAGGTCGCCGCCAGCTGGCCCAGGCCCATCAGTGAGCCGATCACCGCAGCGGTCGGGAAGAAGGTGTAGGCACGGCGCGGCACGGTGTACAGCACCCAGGCAGCAGCGTGGCCCAGCGTGTAGCCGTTCTTGCCGATGTCCTTGAACTCGCCGGAGAAGGCCATCACCACGTCCAGGCCCACCAGCACCGCCCAGGTCAGCAGCACGGTGGTGAACACCGAACGCCCCAGGTACAGGTCGAAACGCATCGGGCGCAGCCTCATGCGCGGGCTCCCTTCGGGCGGCCCAGGCGGCCATCACGTGCATACATCCAGATCGCCAGCGCCAGCAGCGGCAGGGTCAGCCACCACAGGCCGAGCGCGGCCGGAATCTTGCCGTTGGCGATCCAGCCGCTGCCGATGAACATCAGGTTGGTGCCCACCATGTAGGCCATCAGGGCCAGCATCATGCGTCCATAGCGCTGCTGGCGCGGCGAGCTTCGACCCAGCGGCACGGTCAGCAGGGCAAAGGCCAGCGCGATCAGCGGCGGCGCCAGGCGGCGGTGCAGCTGTGCCTGCGCCTGCGGGCGTGCATCGCCGATCAGCTTCAGGGTCGGCATCAGTTCGGGATCATCCTCGGTGCGGGCCTGTGCGCCATCGGGCAGGGCCACGTCGTTGCGGGCGAAGGTCGCCAGCCGGTAATCCAGCGCGCCGGCCACCGGCCCTTCCACCTGGTGGCCGTCATCCAGCTCCAGGAAGCGCTGGCGGGTGCCCTCGAAGTACATGCGGCCGCTGTTGGCCGACACCACTTCCAGGCGGTCGTCCTTCTGCCGCTGCAGGAACACCTTGCCCAGCTGGGTGCCGTCGGGCGAGATCGAGGACAGGTAGACCACGCCGCCATTGGGCAGCGGGGTGAAACGGCCCGGCTCCAGCCCGGCCATCAGCACGCTGCGGTTGGCCTCGATGATCATCTGCTCGGCCACCCGGCCGGCCCACGGCCCCAGCCACAGCGAGCAGGCGCCGACCAGCAGCACCACCGGAACCACCAGCATCAGCAGCGGCCGCAGCAGGCGCTTGGGGCCGACCCCGATCGCGGTGATGACCGCCATTTCCGAGTCGCGGTACAGGCGGGCGATGGCCAGCAGCAGGCCCAGCATCAGCGCCAGCGGCAGGATCAGCGGCAGATAGGCGATGAACTGCAGGCCCAGCTGCGAGAACAGCAGCTTGGCCGGCAGGCGCCCGTCGGCGATGTTGCCGAGGATGTCCACCAGCACGCCGCCCACGCTGACCACCAGCAGGACGATCAGGGTAGCCAGGAAACTCTGGACGAAATCGCCCAGCAGGTATCGGTCGAGCTTCAGCATGGGGCGGTGGTTTAAACTCTGGGGTTCGTTCGCGTTGCCGCCCAGTCTACTGTCTGGGCGTAAACGGCCTGCGATTGTACGGACTCGCCAATGGAATCTGCTCAATGGCCCTCGAATTCACCCTGAACCACCTCGCTCCGGCGGCCGCCAGCGTTGACTGCCTGGTGGTCGGCGCGTACGCCGACCATACCCTGACCCCGGCCGCGCAGGCCCTGGACGCCGCCAGCGGTGGCCGCCTGGCCGCCCTGGCCCAGCGCGGCGACCTGTCCGGCAAGACCGGCGCCACCACCCTGCTGCACGACCTGCCGGGCGTGAGCGCCCCGCGCGTGCTGGTGGTCGGCCTGGGCGATGCGGCCCGCTTTGGCGTGCCGCAGTACCTGAAGGCCGTCGGCGACGCCGTGCGTGCGCTGAAGGCCGGCGCCACCCGCAGCGCGCTGTTCACCCTGTCCGAGGTGGCCATCAAGGACCGCGATGCGGCCTGGGCGATCCGCCAGGCGGTGATCGCCGCCGATCACGCCGCCTACCGCTACACCGCCACCCTGGGCAAGAAGAAGGCCGATGACGCCGGCCTTGCCCAGTTGGCCATCGCCGGTGACGACGCCCAGGCGCTGGCCCAGGGCCAGGCCATCGCCGCCGGTGTCGAGTTCGCCCGCGAGCTGGGCAACCTGCCGCCGAACTATTGCACCCCGGCCTACCTGGCCGAGGTGGGCGTGAAGTTCGCCGCCGAGCACGACGGTGCCGACGCCGAGATTCTCGACGAGCACCAGATGGAAGCGCTGGGCATGGGCTCGCTGCTGGCCGTGGCCCGCGGTTCGGCCAACCGCCCGCGCCTGGTCGTGCTGAAGTGGACCGGTGCCGGCGACGCCAGGCCCTACGTGCTGGTCGGCAAGGGCATCACCTTCGATACCGGTGGCGTCAACCTGAAGACCCAGGGCGGCATCGAGGAGATGAAGTACGACATGTGCGGTGGCGCCAACGTCATCGGCACCTTCGTCGCGGCGGTCAAGGCCAGGCTGCCGCTGAACCTGGTGGTGGTGGTCCCGGCGGTGGAAAACGCCATCGATGGCAATGCCTACCGTCCGTCCGACGTGATCACCTCGATGTCGGGCAAGACCATCGAAGTGGGCAACACCGACGCCGAAGGCCGCCTGATCCTGTGCGACGCGCTGACCTACGCACAGCGCTTCGAGCCGGCCGCGCTGGTCGACGTCGCCACCCTCACCGGTGCCTGCATGGTCGCCCTCGGCCACCAGACCGCCGGCCTGATGAGCAAGCACGACGACCTGGCCAGCGAGCTGCTGGCCGCCGGCGAGCAGGTGTTCGACCGCGCCTGGCGCCTGCCGCTGTGGGACGAGTACCAGCCGATGCTCGATTCGACCTTCGCCGACGTCTACAACATCGGCGGCCGCTGGGCCGGCGCGATCACCGCCGGCTGCTTCCTGTCGCGCTTCACCGAAGGCCAGCGCTGGGCCCACCTGGACATCGCCGGCGTCGCCAGCGATGAAGGCAAGCGTGGCATGGCCACCGGCCGCCCGGTCGGCCTGCTGAGCCAGTGGCTGCTGGACCAGGCCGCCCGCGCCTGATGCCGTACCCGACCCTGGCCGGCCCCCGCCGGCCGGGGCCTCGCCCGGCAATGCCGGGCCCCTGCCTGACCCGGACCCTGCCATGCCCCGCGCCGACTTCTACCTGATCGCCAAGCCCCGCTTCCTGACCGAGCCGTTGCGCCTGGTCTGCGAGCTGGCGCGCAAGGCCAACGACGCCGGGTTGTTCACCCTGGTGCTGGCCCGCGACCAGGCCCAGGCCGAGGAACTGGACGAGCTGCTGTGGGCGTTCGACAACGATGCCTACATCCCGCACCAGATCGCCGGCGAAGACATGGACGAGGATGAAGCCCTGGTGCTGATCGCCGTGCCCGGCACCGAGGCACCGGCACGCCCGCTGGTGATCAACCTGCGCGACGCGCCCTGGCTGGGCCAGTGCGAACGCGTGCTGGAAGTGGTGCCGGCTGATCCGGAAGCGCGCGAACCGCTGCGCGAACGCTGGCGCCAGTACAAGGCCGCCGGTTACGACCTGAACAAGCACGACATGTAAGCGCGGCCCGGCCCCCTTGATGGGCCGCCGCCGCGCCCTGATCCTTCAACGATTGCCTCCTGGTTCCCCCGCATGACCCAACTCGCCTCCAGCTACGACCCGACGTCCTTCGAGACCGACCTCTACGAGGCCTGGGAGAAGGCCGGCCACTTCAAGCCGTCCGGCACGGGCGAGCCGTACACCATCCTGCTGCCGCCGCCGAACGTGACCGGCACCCTGCACATGGGCCACGCGTTCCAGCAGACGCTGATGGACGCACTGGTGCGCTACCACCGCATGCGCGGCTACGACACGCTGTGGCAGGTCGGTACCGACCACGCCGGCATCGCCACCGAAATGGTGGTCAGCCGCAACCTGGCGCTGGAAGGCAAGGGCGAGACCCGCGATTCGCTGGGCCGCGAAGGCTTCATCGGCAAAGTCTGGGAGTGGAAGCAGCAGTCCGGCGACACCATCGAGCGCCAGATGCGCCGCCTCGGCACCTCCGCCGACTGGTCGCGCAGCACCTTCACCATGGACCCGCAACCGTCGGCGGCGGTCAACGAAGCCTTCGTGCGCTGGTACGAGCAGGGCCTGATCTACCGCGGCCAGCGCCTGGTCAACTGGGACCCGGTGCTGAAGACCGCCATTTCCGACCTGGAAGTGGAGAGCGCCGAGGAAGACGGCTTCCTGTGGTCGATCGCCTACACGCTGGATGAGGGCCTGAGCTACGAACACGTCGAGCGCGATGCCGACGGCGTGGAAACCCTGCGCGAAACCCGCGACTACCTGGTGGTGGCCACCACCCGCCCGGAAACCCTGCTGGGCGATACCGCGGTGATGGTGCACCCGGAAGACGAGCGCTATTCGCACCTGATCGGCAGGAACGTGGTGCTGCCGCTGACCGGCCGCCGCGTCCCGGTGATCGCCGACGACTACGTGGACCGCGCGTTCGGCACCGGCGTGGTCAAGGTCACCCCGGCGCATGACTTCAACGACTATGCAGTCGGCGTGCGCCACAACCTGCCGATGATCAACCTGTTCACCCCGGTGGCGGCGCTGAACGAGAACGCGCCGGAGCGATTCCAGGGCCTGGACCGCTACGCCGCGCGCAAGGCCGTGCTGGCCGAGCTGGAAGACCTGGGCATCCTGGTCGAGACCAGGGCGCACAAGCTGCAGGTGCCGCGCGGCGACCGTACCGGCCAGGTGATCGAGCCGTACCTGACCGACCAGTGGTTCGTGAAGATGGACGACCTGGCCAAGCGCGGCCTGGAACTGGTCGAGGATGGAAGCATTTCCTTCGTGCCGCCGAACTGGATCAACACCTACCGCCACTGGATGAACAACATCCAGGACTGGTGCATCAGCCGCCAGCTGTGGTGGGGCCACCGCATTCCGGCATGGTTCGATGCCGCCACCGGCAGCTGCTACGTCGGTCGCAGCGAAGCGGAAGTGCGCGCGAAGCACAACCTGGGCAGCGACGTGGTGCTGAACCAGGAAAGCGACGTGCTGGAGACCTGGTTCTCCTCGCAGCTGTGGCCGTTCTCCACCCTGGGCTGGCCGAACGAACAGGCGATGGCCGAGCGCGGCTTCGACCGCTACCTGCCGTCGTCGGTGCTGATCACCGGCTTCGACATCATCTTCTTCTGGGTGGCACGCATGATCATGGCCACCGACAACCTGGTCGGGAAGATCCCGTTCAAGGACGTCTACTTCACCGGCCTGATCCGCGACGGCCAGGGCCAGAAGATGTCCAAGAGCAAGGGCAACGTGCTCGACCCGCTGGACATCATCGACGGCATCAGCATCGACGACCTGGTTGCCAAGCGCACCGGCGGACTGATGCAGCCGAAGATGGTGGAGAAGATCGAGAAGGCCACCCGCAAGGAATTCCCGGACGGCATTGCGGCACACGGCGCCGATGCGCTGCGCTTCACCATCGCTGCGCTGGCCACCCATGGCCGCGACATCAAGTTCGACATGAACCGCGCCGAGGGCTACAAGAACTTCTGCAACAAGCTGTGGAACGCCAGCCGCTTCACCCTGATGAACACCGAGGGTGCCGCGTTCACCGGCGCGCCGACCCCGCGTACCGATGCCGAGCGCTGGATCCTGGCGCGCCTGGCCGCGGTGTCCGCCGAGGCGCAGGGCCACTACGCCAACTACCGCTTCGACCTGCTGGCGCAATGCCTGTACGAATTTGCGTGGAATGAGTTCTGCGACTGGTTCCTGGAACTGAGCAAGCCGGCACTGAACGGCGGCGACCCGGCTGATGCCGAAAGCACCCGCCACACCCTGCTGTACGTGCTGGAAGCGCTGCTGCGCCTGCTGCACCCGCTCACGCCGTTCATCACAGAACAGCTGTGGCAGCAGCTGGCGCCGCGCCTGGGCCTGGCCGAAACAACGCTGTCGCTGCGCCCTTACCCGACCGCCGCCGAATTCGCCGGCGACTTCGCCCAGGCCGAGGCCGACGTGGAATGGCTGAAGGCGGTGATCAGTGCGGTGCGCCGCGTGCGCAGCGAACTGAACGTCGCGCCATCCAGGCTGGTGCCGCTGCGCCTGCAGGCCGGCCTGGAGCAGGACCGCGTGCGCATCGAACGTTTCAGTGCCTCGCTGTCGTTCCTGCTGAAGCTGGACAGCATCCAGTGGCTGGCCGAGGGCGAAAGCGCGCCGCCGGCCGCCGCCGCGATCGTGGGCGAGCTGAAGCTGCTGGTGCCGCTGGAAGGCCTGGTCGATCTTGATGCCGAGCGCGCGCGCCTGGACAAGGAAATCGCCCGCGTCGAAGCGGAGAAGGAGAAGAGCGAGACCAAGCTGGCCAGGTTCACCGACAAGGTGCCACCGGCGGTGGTCGAGCAGGAACGCGTTCGCCTGGCCGACTGGAATACCCAGCTGGCCGGCCTGCGCGAGCAGCGCGCGAAGCTGTAACGCCGCGCTCTGGTGCGTGCCAATCAAGGTTGGCACCTACCACGGCGGGAGAGGTTGGCACCCACCGAAGCGGAATCGGAAACGCCGGGCGATGCCCGGCGTTTCCATTTGCCGCGCATGGCATCATCACCGGATGCCGCTTTCCATTTTCCTGCTGGTTCTCGTGGCCGCGGCACTGCATGCCAGCTGGAATGCGATCGTCAAGCGCGGGCCGGACAAGTTCCTCGGCACCGTGCTGGTCACCGGCAGCGCGGCGCTGCTGTCGGCCGCCGCCCTGCCCTTCCTGCCGGTTCCGGCCGCGCACAGCTGGCCCTGGCTGGGTGCATCGGTGCTTCTGCAGGTGACCTACTACGGCCTGGTCGCCCGCTGCTACCAGCGGGTCGATATGAGCCTGGCCTATCCACTGATGCGCGGCAGTGCGCCGATCCTGGTCGCGCTGGCGGGCACCGTGCTCGGCGAGCGGCTGCCACCGGCGGCCTGGCTGGGCGTGCTGCTGGTCAGTACCGGCATCCTGTGCATGGCATGGGGTGCGCGCGGCGGCCAACTGCGACTGCCCATGCTGACCGCCGCGATGATCGCCACCTACACCCTGGTCGATGCGCAGGGCGCACGCCAGTCCGGCAACGCGCTCAGCTACACGTTGTGGCTGTTCCTGCTGTCGGGTATTCCGTTGCCGTTGTGGGCCCTGCATACCCGGCGCACAGCGCTGCTGGACTATGCGCGCCAGCACTGGCGGCTGGGTCTGGCCGGCGGCATCGGCACCACGGCGTCCTATGCAATGGCGCTATGGGCGATGACCCAGGCGCCGGTGGCGATGATCTCGGCGCTGCGTGAATCCTCGATCCTGTTCGCGCTGCTGAACTCGGTGTTGGTGCTGCGCGAACGCATTCCGCGCGCACGCTGGGTGGCGGCGGCCCTGATCGTGGCGGGCGTGCTGGCGTTGCGGTTGGCGTGAGCAGCGTCAGGCGATGTGTCGACGGCAGCGGAGATCCATCGATAGTGCCGGCCGCTGGCCGGCAACCCGCTTCGGTTACAGGGGCGGCATCGCCTGCAGGTCGTCGCCGACCAGTTCGATGGCCATCACCACCGCGTCCTCCCGCCCCTGTGCGGCCGGGTAATAGCGAGGACGGCGACCGATCTCGTTGAAACCTTCGCTGTGGTACAGCGCCAGCGCCGGCGTGTTCGACGGGCGCACCTCAAGGAACACCCGCTGCGCGCCCCGGTCGCGGGCCAACTGGACCAGCGCGCGCAGCAGCTGGCGGCCAAGGCCACGCGACTGCGCCAGCGGATCGATGCAGATGTTCAGCACATGTGCCTCATCGGCGGCAAGGCTGATCACGCCATAGCCGATCAGCTGACCGTCGCGCTCCATCGCCAGGCCCGGATAGCCGGCCCGCAGGCAGTCGATGAAGATGCCACGGGTCCACGGGAACGGATAGCCCCGCAGCTCGATCGCCATCACCGCGTTGAGATCGCTCTCGCGCAGCGCGCGCAGGCGCACCGGCCCCGGCTGGCTGACCGCGCTCATGCTGTGCCCCGCTTGCGCAGCGCACGCAGCTGTGGCCACAGCGCGCGCTTGGCTGCCGGATCGCGGCGCAGCTGTTCCAGCGGCCAGCTGTCCATCAGCGCCTGGGTGGCCGGGTCGTTCGGGTTGCAGCCGGACGCACGCAGCAAGGCGATCTGCAGCCGGTCCGGCAGGCGCACCGCGGGTTGCCGCGCGTTGCCACTGGGCAAGGGACGTGCCGTCGCCGGTGCGGTATCCGGGGCGGTGACCGGAGGCTCGCGGCGCGGCGGTGCCGGACGTTCCGGCCGCGCCACAGGTGCGGCGCCGCCAGGGCGTTCGTGCACGGCGCTGGCGTCTACGCGCGCCGGCGCGGCCGGCGGCGCAGCATGGGCTTCGGCGTTGGCCACGCTCAGCTGCAGCGCGGCATCCAGCTCGGCAGCCAGCTGGCCGTCGTGGTAGACGGTGTAGCCCATGGCCTGCAGCCAGGCCTGCTGGGCCGGCGACCACAGCACGGGCAGGTCCTGGCTCACGCGGCCTCGGGCTTCTTGCGCAGGCGTTGCACGGCCCACATCACCGGGCCGGACAGGGCGTACAGGATGCCGACCGCGAACAGCACGCGCGGCAGGTCGATCACCGCGATGGCGATGGCCACCGGCACCAGCGCCAGCACCAGGAACGGCACACGGTCAGGACGGCCGTCCTTGGCGGCACCGCCCTTGAAGCTCCAGAAGCGGATGCGGCTGACCATCAACAGCGCGGCCACCAGGGTCACCGCCAGCGCGACGTAGCGCAGCTGGTTGCCGTCCCAGCCCAGATTGCCGTCGGCGAAGGCCCAGACAAAGGACATCATCAGGCCGGCCGCAGCCGGGCTGGCCAGGCCGACGAACCAGCGCTTGTCGACCACCGCCACCTGGGTGTTGAAGCGGGCCAGGCGCAGGGCCGCGCACGCGGCATACAGGAATGCCACCGCCCAGCCGACGCGGCCCAGCAGCGGGTCATCGAACTTCAACCACGACAGCGACCAGTGATACATCACCAGCGCCGGCGCCATGCCGAAGCTGACCAGGTCGGCCAGCGAGTCGTACTGCACGCCGAACTCGCTGCTGGTACCGGTCAGGCGCGCCACGCGCCCGTCCAGCCCGTCCATCACCGCGGCCACGAACACCGCAATGCTGGCGTTGACGAAATCGCCGTTGGCGGCAGCGATGATCGCGTAGAAGCCCGCGAACAGGCCGGCCGTGGTGAACAGGTTGGGCAGCAGGTAAATCGTGCGCGAGCGCGGCGGCGGTGTGATCGGGTCCATGGAATCCAGTTTAATCGACTTGCCAGCTGTCGGCGCCAATGCTGCAATCGGCGTTCTACGCCCATTCTGCGGAGTTTGCCATGCGTGCCCTGTCCAGCCTTGGATGCCTGCTGCTGTTGGCCAGTGCCAACGCCGTGGCCGGCCCGGTGTACAAGTGGAAGGACGCCAATGGCGTTACGCAGTACTCGGAGACCCCTCCGGCGGGCAGGAAGTACGAGACCCGCGAGCAGGCGCGCACCCCGCAGGCCGCAGCCAGCAGCGAGGCCCCGGCCGCGCCGGTCCCCGAGCAGTGCAGCACGGCCCGGGCCAACCTGGCCCTGCTGGACGGCGGTGGCCAGGTGATGCAGGACACCGATGGCGATGGCAAGGCCGATACCCCGTTGACCCCGGAACAGCGCAGCGCGCAGAAGGGATTGGCGGAAGCGGCCATCAAGGCGTACTGCCCGGCGGAGTGAGGGTATCGGCAGGGCTGCGCCCTGCACCTGCTTCAAGCAACGGCAACGTCAAATGCCAAAGCGGCGTCCTGAGGGATGGCAGGGCACTGTGGGTTTGCGGGGCCGCCGTGAACCCATCCATGGGGGCTTGGTCGCCGCATCCATGCGGCTCACACCCCGCAAACCCACAGTGCCCTGCCTTCGACAGTTGGCCGGTGGCCAGTAGATCCACGCCATGCGTGGATGAAATCGGTCAGATCTCGAATTGAATCCGGGGTCAGATCCGTTTTCCTGCGGAAAACGGATCTGACCCCAGGAGCCATTCCGACGACTCGCAGGAAACTGTCGAAGGCGGGGTGGGTCCGGTTGCGGGGGCGTGAGCGCCATGGATGGCGCGACCGAGCCTACAGGGACGTATTCACGGCGTCCCCCGCAACCGGACCCACCCCGCCAATCCACGGATAGCGCGCTTCGGCTGTTGCAGTTGCCTCTGCGGGTGCAGGGCTGCAAGCCCTGCAAACCAAATCCCCTCAGTGAGCAGCAGGCCGCGACGGCGGCAGCCACGCCGCCACGATGCCCAGCAGCGGCAGGAACGCGGTCAGCTGATAGACGTATTCGATGCTGGTCTCGTCTGCCAGCAGGCCCAGCACGGCCGCGCCCAGCCCGCCCATACCGAAGGCAAAGCCGAAAAACAGGCCGGACACCATGCCAATGCGGTGCGGCATCATCTCCTGCGCATACACCACGATGGCCGAGAACGCCGAGGACAACACGAAGCCGATCAGCACCGCCAGTACCGTGGTCCACAGCAGATCGGCATGCGGCAGCATCAGCGCGAACGGTGCCACGCCCAGGATCGAGGTCCAGATGATCGGCTTGCGGCCGATGCGGTCACCCAGCGGGCCACCCAGGAAACCACCGGCTGCGGAGGCCACCAGGAATGCGAACAGGTGCAGCTGCGCCTGCGCCACCGGAATGCCGAAGTGGTGAATCAGGTAGAAGGTGAAGTAACTGCCGATGCTGGCCATGTAGAAGTACTTGCTGAAGATCAGCACCAGCAGGATCGCCAGCACCTTGGCCACGGTGCGCGGCGGATGCCTCGGCGCCATCGACGCGGTGCTGGCCGGACGCGGCGTACCCAGGTGCAGCGCATACCAGCGCCCGACATAGGTCAGCAGTGCGATGCCGATCAGGGCGGCGCCGGCGAACCACGACGCGGCGTGCTGGCCATACGGCACGATCACTGCCGCGGCAATCAGCGGGCCGAGCGCGGTACCGAAATTGCCACCCACCTGGAACACCGACTGCGCGAAGCCGTGACGGCCGCCCGAGGCCAGTCGCGCGATGCGCGAGGCCTCCGGATGGAAGATGGCCGAACCGATGCCGACCATCGCCGCTGCCATCAGCACCACCGCGTAGTTCGGTGCGAAGCCGAGCAGCAGCATGCCGCACAAGGTCGAGGCCATGCCGATCGGCAGCGAGTACGGCGCCGGGCGGCGGTCGGTGGCCATGCCGATCAACGGCTGGAAGATCGAGGCGGTGAGCTGGTAGGTCAGCGTGATCAGGCCGATCTGGGTGAAGCTGAGATTGAAGCCGCCCTTGATGACCGGATAGATGGCCAGGATCAGCGACTGCATCATGTCATTGACGACATGCGAGGTGGAAATGGCAGCCAGCACGCCGGGGGCCACCGGGCGTGAGGTGGTTGCGGGAGAAGCCAGGGTCGACATGGATACAGTCAGGTTGGGGGCGAGCCACGCATGCTACGGTTGCCTCCCCCCTCCCTTCTGCCGCGTTCGGGTCATGGCCTATCGCAAAAAGGACATTGCCAGCGACGTCGATCCTGCGGCGCCCTGGCGCGAAGTCCCGCAGCACCGCCCGGTCACCTATCGGGTCACCCAGTACCCGGCCGGTACCCACATCGCAGGCCACAAGCACCAGCGCCACCAGCTGGTGTATGCCATCTCGGGGCTGATGGTGGTGCGCTCGGAAGTGGGCCGCTGGGTGGTGCCCTCGACCCGTGCGATCTGGATGCCGGCCGGCATGGTGCACGCGGTGGACTGCATCGCGGCCGTGCACATGCGCAGCCTGTACATCGATCCGTTGTTCGCGCCGCAGTTGCCGGCCGAACCGTTCGCGGTGCAGGTGGCGCCGCTGCTGCGCGAGCTGCTGCAGGCGGCCACGCTGATCAAGGGCGAGCACATCGAAGACAGCCGCGATGGCCGCGTAGTGCGCCTGCTGCTGGATGAGCTGCATCGCATGGACGTGCTGCCACTGCATCTGCCTGCGGCGACCGACCCGCGCCTGCAGCGGATCTGCCAGCACATCCAGAAGCACCCCGGCGATGACGCCACGCTGCAGGACTGGGCGCAGGCGCTGGAGGTGGACGTGAAAACCATCCAGCGCCACTTCGCCAGCGAACTGGGCATGACCTTCGGCCAGTGGCGGCAACAGGCGCGGCTGCTGGCCGCACTGGAACGGCTGGCGGTCGGCGAGAAGGTCATCGATGTGGCACTGGCGATGGGGTATGACAGCCCCAGTGCGTTCACCAGCATGTTCAAGCGCCAGCTGGGACAGACGCCAGCGGCGTTTTTCCGCTGAGCGCAAACGAAAACGCCGGGCATGGCCCGGCGCTAACGTTCAACGCTTCCGTTGAAAAACTCAGGACGTCATCCGGTCCCAGAAGCCCTTCACGCCATCCATGAAGGTGGCCGACTTCGGCGAATGCTTGCGCGCTTCCTCGCCGACGAAGGTGGCTTCGAACTGCTCCAGCAGCTTGCGCTGCTCGTTGGTGAGGTTGACCGGCGTCTCCACCACCACGCGGCAGTACAGGTCGCCCTCGCTGCGGCTGCGCACCGAACGCACGCCCTTGCCGCGCAGGCGGAACAGCTTGCCGGTCTGGGTCTCGGCCGGAATGCGGATTTCCGCTTCGCCGCCGAGCGTGGCAACGCGCACGGTGTCGCCCAGTGCCGCCTGCGAGATGCGGATCGGCACTTCGCAGTGCAGGTCGTCGCCATCGCGCTGGAAGATGGCGTGCTCGCGCACACGCACTTCCACGTACAGGTCACCCGGCGGCGTACCGGCCGGGCCGGCTTCACCCTCGCCCTGCAGGCGGATGCGGTCGCCGGTATCGACGCCCGCCGGCACCTTCACCGACAGCACCTTGTCTTCCTCGACACGGCCGTTGCCGTGGCAGGTCTTGCACGGCTTGGCGATGATCTGGCCCCGGCCGCCGCAGTTGTGGCAGGCCTGTTGCATGGCGAAGATGCCGCGCTGGATGCGCACCTGGCCGCGGCCATGGCACACATTGCAGGTTTCGACCTTGCCGTCTTCCGAGCCACTGCCATCGCAGTCGCCGCACTCGGCCAGGGTCGGGATCTCGATGCGGCGCTCGACGCCGCGTACCGCTTCTTCCAGGTCCAGCTCCATCACGTAGCCGATGTCGGCGCCGCGACGGGCCTGGCGCGGCCCGCCGCCGGCACCGCCAAAGATGTTGCCGAAGATATCGCCGAAGATATCGTTCATGTCCGGGCCGCCCGGACCGCCACCGCCCATGCCGTGCTCGAACGCGGCGTGGCCATGGCTGTCGTACATGCGGCGCTTGTTGCCGTCGGACAGCACTTCGTAGGCTTCCTTGCACTCCTTGAAGGAGGCTTCGGCGGCCGTATCGCCCGGGTTGCGGTCCGGGTGGAACTTCATCGCGCAACGACGGTAGGCCTTCTTCAGTTCTTCGTCGCTGGCGGTGCGGGCAACGCCCAGCACTTCGTAGTAATCGCGCTTGCTCATATCGTGGATCGCATTCCGGAAAGTCGGGATTCGTCAAAGCGGAAGAGCGGAACCAGGTCCGCTCTTGCGTCGGGCGCCCCGACACGCCGGGTGGCGGTCAGGACCCTGATGCGACAACGGGACGCTGCCAGGCAGCGTCCCGTGTCGGTCCGGATCAGGACTTCTTGTCGTCCTTGACTTCGGTGAACTCGGCATCCACCACGTCGTCGTTGCCCTTGCCAGCGGTGCCGGCGTCGGCACCCGGGGCACCGCCCTGGTCGGCCGAAGCGGCAGCGAACAGCGACTGGCCGGCTTCTTCCAGCACCTTCGACTTGGCTTCGATCTGTGCCTTGTCGTCGCCCTTCATCGCGGTTTCCAGGTCGGCCAGCGCCGCCTCGACCTTGCCGATGACATCACCGCCGACCTTGCTGCCGTGCTCGGTGATGGCGCTGCGGGTGCCGTGGATCAGGGCGTCGGCCTGGTTGCGGGCCTGCACCAGCTCCTGGAACTTCTTGTCTTCTTCGCGGTTGGCTTCCGCGTCGGCGACCATGCGTGCGATCTCTTCCTCGGACAGGCCCGAACCGGCCTTGATCTCGACCTTCTGTTCCTTGTTGGTCTTCTTGTCCTTGGCCGACACGTGCAGGATGCCGTTGGCGTCGATGTCGAAGGACACTTCCACCTGCGGCAGGCCGCGCGGGGCCGGCTCGATGCCGGACAGGTCGAACTTGGCCAGCGACTTGTTGAAGCGGGCCTGTTCGCGCTCACCCTGCAGCACGTGCACGGTCACGGCCGACTGGTTGTCCTCGGCGGTGGAGAACACCTGCGAGGCCTTGGTCGGGATGGTGGTGTTCTTCTCGATGATCTTGGTGAACACGCCGCCCATGGTCTCGATGCCCAGCGACAGCGGGGTCACGTCCAGCAGCAGCACGTCCTTGACGTCGCCGCCCAGCACGCCGCCCTGGATCGCCGCACCCAGTGCCACGGCTTCGTCCGGGTTGACGTCCTTGCGCGGTTCCTTGCCGAAGAACTCGGTCACCGCCTGCTGCACCTTCGGCATGCGGGTCTGGCCACCGACCAGGATCACTTCGCTGATGTCGCTCGAACGCAGGCCGGCATCGTTCAGGGCAACGCGGCACGGCTCGATCGACTTCTTGATCAGGTCTTCCACCAGCGCTTCCAGCTTGGCGCGGGTCAGCTTGATGTTCAGGTGCTTCGGGCCCGACGCGTCAGCGGTGACGTACGGCAGGTTCACTTCGGTCTGCTGGGCGCTGGACAGCTCGATCTTGGCGCGCTCGGCAGCATCCTTCAGGCGCTGCAGGGCCAGCGGATCCTTGCGCAGGTCGATGCCCTGGTCCTTGTTGAACTCTTCAACCAGGTACTCGATGACGCGGTTGTCGAAGTCTTCGCCGCCCAGGAAGGTGTCACCGTTGGTGGCCAGCACTTCGAACTGCTTTTCACCATCAACGTTGGCGATCTCGATCACCGAGACGTCGAAGGTGCCGCCGCCCAGGTCGTACACCACGATCTTGCGATCCTTGTTGTCGCCCTTGTCCAGGCCATAGGCCAGCGCGGCCGCGGTCGGCTCGTTGATGATGCGCTTGACGTCCAGGCCGGCGATGCGGCCGGCGTCCTTGGTCGCCTGGCGCTGGCTGTCGTTGAAGTAGGCCGGCACGGTGATGACCGCTTCGGTGACCTTCTCACCGAGGAAGTCCTCGGCGGTCTTCTTCATCTTCTCCAGCACCTTGGCCGAGATTTCCTGCGGGGCCATCTTCTTGCCGTCGCTGGTGGCCACCCAGGCATCGCCATTGTCATGGGCCAGGATGCTGTACGGGACGTGCGCGATGTCCTTCTGCACTTCGGCGTCGGTGAACTTGCGGCCGATCAGGCGCTTCACCGCGTAGAAGGTGTTCTTCGGGTTGGTGACGGCCTGGCGCTTGGCCGAGGCGCCGACCAGGACTTCGCCGTCCTTGGTGTAGGCGACGATTGACGGGGTGGTGCGATCGCCTTCCGAATTCTCGATGACGCGGGCCTTGCCGCCGTCCATGATCGCCACGCACGAGTTGGTGGTGCCGAGGTCGATACCAATGATCTTGCCCATGGGGGAGACTCCTGAGGATGCTTGTTGGGGTCAGTCCGGCCGTTCGGCCGGTGGATGAATACGATGTGGGGGAGGCCCGTGGAACATTCAAGCCATCCCCCGAACGCTGTGTTTCCGGTCGCCCGGCGCGTTCAGCGTCGGGCCGGGTCGCAGGTCATTCCCGCCGCCCGGCCCGGCAGGGTCAGTCGGCGGCCACCACCACCAGCGCCGGCCGCAGCAGGCGCTCGTTGAGCAGGTAGCCCTTCTGGAACACGGTCACCACGGTGCCCGGTGCGGCGCCCGGGGCCGGCACCTGGCTGATGGCCTGGTGGTGTTCCGGGTTGAACGGCTGGCCGGTCGGGTCGAGCAGGACCAGCCCGTTGTCGGCGGCAACCTTCAGCAGCTGCTTGTAGGTCAGCTCCAGGCCCTCGCGCAGCGGGTGCGGGTCGTCACCGGCAGCCTTCAGGCCGGCATCCAGGCTGTCGAACACCGGCAGCAGCTCGCCCAGCAGCTTCTCGTTGGCAAACTTGCGGGCCTGCTCGATGTCGCGGGCGACGCGCTTGCGCTGGTTTTCCAGGTCGGCGCGCTCACGCAGGGCGTCGGCCTTGACCTGCTCGATCTCGGCGCGCAGGCGCTCCACTTCGTCACTGACGCCGGCCGCAGCCGCTGCATCGGCCGCGCTCTGCTGGGATTCGATATCGGGGTTTTCGTGGTTCATGTCTGGGTCCCTGGCGGTCACAGCCCGCCTCCACCCACCCTAGTGTGGGCGGGATGCTGCGTTTCAAGCGTCGGATGTTCCAGGAGTTCGACCGGCCGGCGAAAAGGCCGCGCCGAGCACGTCGGCGGTGGCCTGCACCAGCGGGATCATGCGGTCGTAGGCCATCCGCTTGGGGCCGATCACGCCCAGCACGCCCAGCACCTGGCCGTTGGCGGTATAGGGCGCAGTGACCAGCGAGACCCCCTGCAGCGGCATCATCCCGGTCTCCTCGCCGATGAAGATGCGCACGCCCGGGGCCTGGATGGTCCGCTCCAGCAGCTGCAGGATCTCGCGCTTGCTGGAAAACAGCTCGAACAGTTCGCGCAGGCGCTCCAGGTCGGACAGGTCCTGTACCCCCATCAGCCGGGTCTGCCCGGCCACCAGCATGTCATCGGCCGGCGGCTGCAGGGCCTGCTCGGCCAGCTCGATGCTGTGCGCCAGCAGCTGCTCCAGCTCGGAGCGGGCATCGCGCAGCTCCAGCAGCAGGCGGGTGCGGATCTCGACCATCGGCAGGCCGGCGAAATGGGCGTTGAGGTAGTTGGCGACCTGCTCCAGCTGCCCCGGCGCGAACTCCTGGCGGGTCTCGATGACCCGGTTCTGCACCTCGTTGTCGGCAAATACCAGGATCGCCAGCACCCGGCGCCCGTCCAGCGCCACGAAATCGATCTGGCGGAAGGCGAACTGCTCACGCCGCGGCGCACTGACCACGCCGACGAAGTGGCTCATCGCCGACAGCAGCTCCGAGGCGCTGCCGAGCAGGGCCTGGGTGCTGCCGCCGCCGGCCAGCTCCTGGCGCAACCGGGCCAGCTCGCCCTCGCCCGGCGGCTGCATCTGCAGCAGGCTGTCGACGAACACCCGGTAGCCATGCGCGGTCGGGACGCGCCCGGCCGAGGTATGCGGCGACGCCAGCAGGCCCAGGTCTTCCAGGTCGCCGAGGATGTTGCGGATGGTCGCCGGGCTGACCTCCAGGCCGGCCACGCGCGCCAGCGTCTGCGAGCCGACCGGCTCACCATCCTGGATGTAGCGCGCGATCAGCGTGCGCAGCAGATGGCGCGCACGTGGGGCAAGCTGGTCGGGAGAACCGTGCATGGAATCAACCTGTGAGACACGGACACTAGATAATGGCGACGCATCACCTTGGCAAGTCATTGGACCTCCCCCGCGCGCGTGCTAGCGTTGCGCGGCTGCTGATACCCCCTTACCCATGCTCAGACATCTTTCGATCAAGGATTTCGCCGTCGTCCGCGCCACCGAACTGGAGTTCGGGCCCGGCATGACCGTCGTTTCAGGCGAGACCGGCGCCGGCAAGTCGCTGATGGTCGACGCGCTGGGCTTCCTGTCCGGTCTGCGCGCCGATAGCGGCGTGGTCCGCCACGGCGCCGCCCGCGCCGAACTTTCCGCCGAATTCGCACTGGACCAGTTGCAGGCCGCGCGCCAGTGGCTGGCCGACAACGAGCTGGACGACGAGGAACAGTGCCAGCTGCGCCGCGTGATCCGCGCCGACGGCGGTTCGCGGGCCTGGATCAATGGCCGTCCGGTCACCCTGGCGCAGCTGGCCGACCTGGCCGCGCTGCTGGTGGAGATCCACGGCCAGCACGAGCAGCAGGCCCTGCTGACGCGCCCGTCACAGCTGGCCCTGCTCGACGCCTATGCCGGCAACGAGGACGCGCGCCGCCAGGTACGCCGCGCCGCCGCGGCCTGGCAGGCGCTGGTCGATGAGTCGCTGGCGCTGTCGCAACAGGGCGACGTGAGTGACCGGATCGGCTTCCTGGAGCACCAGCTGCGCGAACTGGACCGCGAGGACCTGGAACCGGAGTCGATCGCCGCACTGGGTGCCAGCCACCGCCGCCAGGCCCACGCCAGCGCCCTGCTGAGCGCCTGCCAGGCGGCCAGCAACCAGCTCAACGGTGACGACGGCAGCTCCGCGCTGGACCTGCTGCAGCAGGTGCGCCACGAGCTGTCGCGGCTGGTCGAGCACGACCCGCGCCTGGGCGAGGTGGACGGCCTGATCGAGAACGCCTCGATCCAGCTGCATGAAGCCCTGTCGCTGCTGGACCGGGTGCATGACGACCTCGACGCCGACCCGGAGCAGTTCGAGGAGAACGAGCGCCGCCTCGGTCGCCTGCACGACCTGGCCCGCAAGCATCGCGTGCCGATGGACGAGCTGGGCGCGCAACGCGAGCGCATGCATGCCGAAGTGGAGCAACTGCGCGGTGCCGATGAGCGCCTGCAGCGCCTGGCCGGCGAGATCGACAAGGCCGCCGCCGCCTGGCGCGTGCAGGCTGAAGTGCTGACCGCCAGCCGCCGCAGCGCCGCCGCCGAACTGTCGGCCACCACCACCAGCATCATCGCCGAGCTGGGCATGGGCGGCGGCCAGTTCCTGATCGAGCTGGAACCCCAGGACGCCGGCAAGCCCGACCCGCAGGGCGCCGAACGCGTGGAGTTCCTGGTCGCCGCCAACGCCGGCCAGCCGCCGCGCGCCCTGCGCAAGGTGGCCTCGGGCGGTGAACTGTCACGCATCTCGCTGGCCATTGAAGTGGCCGCGCTGGATCTGGACGCGGTGCCGACGATGGTGTTCGACGAAGTGGATTCAGGCATCGGTGGCGCGGTGGCCGACATCGTCGGCCAGAAGCTGCGCGCACTGGGCGAGAAGCGCCAGGTGCTGTGCGTGACCCATCTGCCGCAGGTCGCCTCCAAGGGCCATGCCCATTACCGGGTCAGCAAGGCGCCGGTGGAAGGCATGACCCAGAGCGCCGTGGAAAAGCTGGACAGCAAGGCGCGCGAAGAAGAGCTGGCGCGCATGCTCGGCGGCGTGGAAGTCAGCAAGGAAGCGCGCGCCGCCGCGCGCAAGCTGCTGCAGGCCTGAGGCCGGGGGAGCCGAGCGTGGGCTCGGCTCTACAGGAACATCCCGAACGAAACCGGCATGTAGAATGCCAGCTCACCCCAGCGGCCGCGCCAGGTCGACGTTCTCCACCAGGAAATCGAGGAAGGCGCGTACCCGCAGCGGCAGGTAGCCGCCCTGCCCCAGGAACACCGCGTGCACCTCTTCCAGGTCACCCGGATTGGCCGCTTCCAGCACCGGCAGCAGGCGTCCGGCGGCGATGTCGGCCTGCACCTGGAACGCTGCCAGCCGTGCCAGTCCCAACCCGCCCAGCACCAGCTGGCGCAGCGCATCGCCATTGCTGGCGCGGGCGTTGCCACTGGGCAGCAGCATCCGCTCGCGTCCATCCTGCAGCAGCGGCCAGCCCTGCATCGCCCGCGCATGGCCGATATCCAGCCGGTTGTGCGAGTGCAGCGCCTCGACGTCGGCCGGCAGGCCGTGACGCTGCGCATAGGCCGGTGCGGCCACGATCATCATCCGCGTCGCCCCAAGCCGCCGCGCCACCAGGCTGGAACTCTTCAACGGGCCGGCCCGCACTGCCACATCGGTGCGCTGCTCCAGCAGGTCGATCACCTCGTCGTTCAAGGTCAGGTCCACGCCCACCTGCGGGTTGCCGCCAAGGAAGCGCGGCAGCAGCGGCAGCAGGAAATGCTGGCCAAACGGCACGTTGGAATTGACCCGCAGCCGCCCACGTGGCTCGGCATGGGCGCTGGCGCAGCGCTCGGCCTCGTCCAGATCAGCCAGCACACGCAACCCACGCTCGTAGAACGCGCAGCCTTCCGGGGTCAGTTGCAGCTGGCGGGTGGACCGCTGCAGCAGGCGCGTGCCCAGCCGCTGCTCCAGCCGCGCCACCAGCTTGCTGACCGCCGACGGGGTCATGTCCAGCGTTCGGGCGGCGGCGGAGAAGCCACCGGTCTCGATCACGCGCACGAACACTTCCAGTTCGCCGGATCGGTTGATGTCGGAGCGTGCCATGGCGGTGAATTCACTTCACAGATGATTGTCTCTGCGCAGTCTAGTTCACAGGTGAGTCTGGAATCACCATGCCGCCACTCCACCCGGGATCGCCCGATGAACCGCCTCTGCCAGCTCACTGCCACCACCCTGCTCACCCTGTCCGGCGCCACCCGTGCCGCCCCTGCCCCGCACTGGGTCACCAGCTGGCAAGCCAGCCCACAACCGGTCTGGGACGCCGATTTCCTGTTCCCGACGCTGGTGCCGGCCACACTGCAGGACCAGACCTTCCGCCAGACCGCACGCATCAGCCTGGGCGGGCCCCGGCTGCGGGTGCGGCTGAGCAATGCCTATGGCACGCAGCCGTTGCGCGTCGGGGCGGCCAGCGTGGCCGCACAGGCCGGCGCCACACCGCAGGCGCTCAGTTTCGACGGCCAGCCCGGGGTGTTGATCAGCCCCGGCCAGGAACGGCTGAGCGACCCGCTGGCACTGGCCACGGACCACCGCCAGGCGTTGCAGGTCAGCGTCTTTGTGCCTGGGCCGACAGCGGTTCGGACGTTCCATTGGGATGGCCGCCAGACCAGCTGGGTCGCCCCCGGTGACCAGAGCAGGTCGCCCGGGCTGGATCGGGCCTCTCCCACGACCGCCCGCTTGTTCCTGAGTGGTATCGAGGTTGAAGCGGCCCCCGGCGCGCGCAGCGTGGTGGTGATCGGCGATTCGATCACTGACGGCGCAACCGCCAGCCTGGACCAGGACCAGCGCTGGACCGACCATCTCGCCGCGCGGCTGGCACCGCATGGCGTGGCAGTGGTCAACGCGGGCATCTCCGGCGGCCGCCTGCTGCGCGACGGCATGGGCGAGTCGGTTCTGGCCCGCCTGCAGCGTGACGCACTGGATCAGCCCGGCGTGGGCAGCGTGATCGTGCTGATCGGCATCAACGACATCAGCTGGCCCGGTACGGCCTTCGCCCGTAACCAGGCCCGGCCCACGCTGGCGCAGCTGCAGGCCGGCTACCGCGCCTTGGCCGAGCAGGCACATCAGCGGGGCCTGCGTATTCTGGGTGCGACCCTGCCACCGTTCGCCGGCGCCCTGCCCGGCACGCCACTGGACGACTACTACCACCCGGACAAGGACGCGCTGCGCCAGCAGCTCAATGCGTGGCTGCGCGTGGGCAGCCCGTTCGATGCGGTGGTCGACTTCGATGCTGCCCTGCGCGACCCGGCCGATCCGTCGCGGATGGCCGCCGCCTATGACTCCGGCGACCACCTGCATCCTGGCGACGCCGGCAACCGGGCGATGGCCGAGGCGGTAGATCTGGAGGCGCTGATGGGGCCATCCACGCATGGCGTGGATCTACCGTAAGCAATGAAAAACCCCGGGCAAGCCCGGGGTTCCGTCGTATCCAGCTGGCCGGAACGGCTTACTTGCGCTTCTTGCGCACGTACAGCACCAGCGAGTGTTCTTCCAGCTCGTAGCCGTGATCTGCCGCGATCTTGCGCTGCAGCTCCTCGATCTCGTGGCTTTCGAACTCGATGATCTTGCCGCTGTCCACGTCCACCATGTGGTCGTGGTGGCCGCCACGGTCCAGCTCGTAGACGGCCTGGCCGCCTTCGAAATTGTGCTTGAGCACGAGGCCGGCGGCCTCGAACTGGGTCAGCACCCGGTAGACCGTCGCCAGACCGATCTCGTCGCCATGCTCGAGCAGCTGGCGGTAGATGTCTTCGGCAGTCATGTGGTGCTGGGCATTGCGCTGCTCGAGCAGCGCCAGGATCCGCATCCGCGGATGGGTCACCTTCAGGCCGACTTTACGCAGGTCGTGGGTTTCCATAGGTCTCCGTTCATTGGCGATTTAGCGCCAGCTGCCTCGGATTGGGTCGCGGTGGCACGCCGGGAGTGTATCATCGGTTTGATTTCCCCAACCGCCAGTCCCGATGCGCAATCTCCTGTTGGTCGCCGCCGTCGCCCTGTCCACCACCGGGTGCGGCATCATCTACAAGCAACCCATCTATCAGGGCAACCTGATCCGGGAAGATGCCGTGGCCAAGCTGCAGGTCGGGCAGAGCAAGCAGCAGGTCACTGCGCTGCTGGGCACCCCGTCCATTCCCGACCCGTTCCACGCCCAGCGCTGGGACTACACCTCCAGCCAGCGCGTGAACCGCCTGGGCCGTACCGAGGTGAAGAACTTCACCGTTTTCTTCGAGAATGACAACGTGACCCGCTGGGAAGGCGATTACTTCCCGGGCAACGACAAGGCCCTGGCCCAGCAGACCGTGCGCCAGTTCGGCCGCAACCTGCCGAAGGACAAGAAGAAGAAGGGCCGCTGAGGCGCCTGCCCGTCCGCAAGGACGGGGTGTGGCAATCAACCGCCGAGCGCGCGACGCCGGCGGTTGTCCTTGGGGTCGGCCAGCAACGGGCGCAGCAGCTCGATGCGGTCCCCATCCAGCAGCGGCTGCTGCGGACGCGCCAGCACGCCATGTACGGCCACCGCCGGGCAATCGGCACTGCCGTCCAGCCCAGCCGCCGCGATGGCATCGGCCACGGTCGCGCCCTCGTCCAGCTGCAGACGGCGCGAGAGCACCTGCTTTGGCCACGCCAGCACCACCTCGACCTCGATCATCGCTCAACCTTCGTCGGCAACGCGGACGAAATCGTTGACCATGCGATCGGCCAGGCCCTGGAAACCGATCGCCAGCGCCGGACCAAGCAGGCGCGAGCTGGGTTCGAACTCCAGGGTCAGGGTGACCTTGCAGGCGTCTTCGGCCAGCGCATGGAATTCCCAGCGGCCGTGCAGCTGCTTGAACGGGCCATCGCGCAGCTGCATGTCGATGCTGTGCGGGCGCCGCAGGGTGTTTTCGGTCTGGAACCAGGTACTGAACGAGCCCAGGCCCAGGTCCAGGCGCGCCACCAGCCGGTCCTCGCCCTGCTCCAGGATCTGGGCAGCCGAGCACCAGCGGAAACGGTGCGGATAGGCCTGGACGTCGTTGACCAGGTCGAACATGCGCGCGGCCGAATGTTCGACCAGGGCGCTGCGGCGGATAGTAGGCATGAATACAGGACGTTTCGGCAATCGACCGGGCGGGCCCGAATCGGAGACAATACGGAAATGAGCAAGAACAGCGGCAAGGATAAAGCAAAGAACGCGACGGCCACCAAGACCATCGCGCTGAACAAGCGTGCCCGCCACGAGTACCACATCGAAGAGCGCTTCGAGGCCGGCCTGGCCCTGCAGGGCTGGGAGGTGAAATCGATCCGTGCCGGCCGCGGCAACATCATCGACGCCTACGCCTACGTGAAGCGCGGCGAGATCTACCTGATCGGTGCCCAGATCACTCCGTTGATCCAGGCCTCCACCCACGTGGTGGCCGAAGACCGCCGCGAGCGCAAGCTGCTGCTGCACCGGAACGAGATCGACAAGCTGATCGGCAAGGTCGAGCGCGATGGCTACACGATCGTGCCCACGGCGATGTACTGGAGCAAGAACAAGATCAAGCTCGAGATCGCGCTGGCCAAGGGCAAGCAGAACCACGACAAGCGCGATGCCGCCAAGGACCGCGACTGGGCAATCGAGAAGCAGCGCGTGATGCGTCGCGGCAACCGCGACGCGTAAGGCTGCAATGCCGGGCCATGCCCGGCTGCCCTGGCTTTCTGTAGAGCCATGCTCGGCTTCGGAAATAGCCGCCGGGCGCAGGCTCGGCGCCATGGGCGCGCACGCCGGTCAGCCGACCAGCATGCCCTGCCCGCGCAGGCGCGGCGCCAGCGCGGCATGCATCACCGCCAGATGCATCACCACCGCCAGTTCCGGCGCATGGCGGTCATCGCCGGCACGCCACCGCTGCGCCAGCTGGGCCGCGTCGGCCGGGAGCAGGGCCAGCAACTGGGCGTCATCCAGCGAGTCGGCCGCGCCCTGCAGCTGCCGCGCCAGTTGCCGCGACTGCCACACATGCACGCCGATGCTGAGGCTGGCCAGCGACATCAGGACCACAGCCAGGCCATGCTCGAACCACTGCGACAGCACTTCCGGCCCCCACAGCAGGGCCGCCAACACTGCCAGGCCCGGCAGGCGCCACCCCAGCCAATGGATGCGACCGCGCTGCGACCAGTGCACCACCACCGCACTGGCGACCAGCGCCGCGGCCGCCGTGGCCGGCAGTTCGGTCAGGCCGGTGGCCGCAAGCAACACCGCCAGCACCGCCCAGACCCAGCCGGGCGGCAGCGCCCGCCGCTGGTAGTCAGCGCCGACGGGGCCGACCAGCTCTCGCAGGCTGCGTTGTTGGCTTGCATCGGTCACCCACAGTCTCCGTGTCTGTCCTGGCCTGGATCGTGATGGCCAGTGTGTCGCAAATTCGTGCCAGGGAGGTTAGCAATCCGCTATGACCATGGCTCTACAACGAGTTGTGGATTGCCAAGGTGACTGTTCAGGTATTTTGCCGTAGCATTGCAACCGTTGGGCAGGCCCTGCCCGTGGTGACACGGATTCGGCCCTGTACCTTGCAGCACTGTAGAAACCGGGGGTGCATTGGTTTCGACGGGGGTTGTGAAGTCGCCTGGCGCATGCCGAGGGGGTAGCTTTCCTCGTAAATCCAGCTGCAAAACTCTAGTTGCCAACGACGACAACTACGCTCTGGCCGCTTAAGGCCTAAGCCTCGAAACCGCTTGTGTCCATGCTCGCGGTGTAGAGTCACTATCATGGAATCGCGCTGGACGGCTGCCTGTCAGTCCGGCACTAGAACACAACAGGCTGGTTCCCGGATGCGCTTTGCGCGCCGTGCTGTTCGGGGACGAGATCCAACGGCGAGCTAAGCATGTAGTGCTGGGGATGGAGTGCCTTCGGACGGCGGTTCAATTCCGCCCACCTCCACCAACGAACGGTCCGTCAAGGGCCGGAGAAGCCCGGAAACCCCCGCATCACAAGGGTTTCCGGGCTTTTTTACTTTCCGGCCTGGTTCGCGTCAATTCGTTGCAGGCCGTGAGACGGTGGGGACATATTTTGGGACAGAAGCCCGGACCTGAAAGACACATGCCCCACTGACCGATTTGGCCATTCGCAAGGCCAAAGCAACGGAGCGCACCCAGAAGATCTTCGATGGCGGCGGCCTCTACCTGGACATCTCCCCAAGGACAGCCGCTGGTGGCGGCTCAAGCAGCGCTTCGGCGGAAGGGAGAAACGGCTCGCCCTGGGCGTCTATCCGGACGTGCCCTTGGCTCTCGCCCGACAGCGACGAGACGACGCGCGGCAGCTGCTGGCGCGTGGGGTAGATCCGGCCGAGCCTAAAAAGGCGGCGGCCGTGGCTCGGGCGGAGCTGGGCGCCAACACGTTCGAGGTCATTGCGCGGGAATGACTGGCGAAGCGCGACTGGGTTCCAAAGTACCGCGCAATGGTCGAAGCGTGGTTCAGCAATGACGTGTTCCCCTGGATCGCCATCGCGCGTGACGTTGGCCGTCTCGCGGCCGTTGTACCAGAGCGCCCAGCGCTCACCCGTCTGGACCCAGCCAGAGGGAATTGGGGGCGGTGCGGAAGCTGTGGGACGAATACATGGCCGGAAGAACACGACCGGCTGTCGCAGATCCTGCGAACACGGCGGCGACCTGGATTAATCGTTCGGACGTGGTGCCGGCGCGGCGCTGCTCACGCCTCCCCGGGTCGAGATGCCTGCGGCCCCGGATCCAGCCCACCCATTCACCGGGAGCCAATACGAGAGCGATAATCTTCACGGATTCTTGATGCATCGCCTCGTATACGGGGCACTTGTGCCAGGAGGCCACCACGCCGCCGGTAAGGAGAAATGACGATCATGAAAATGGCATCTTCGAAATGGCTGCTGAGCGTCGCTTCACTCATCGCCCTTGCGCTGCCTGGAGCAGTCCTCGCAAGCGACCCTGACCCCGAAGTCGATCCGGATTCCGCATCCGACAAAATCCGAGAAACAGTACGAAAAACGCCAGAGGCACAGGCGTTGTACAAGAAATATACGGATTGCGAAGCATCTGGCGCCGATGCCGATTGTTCTGAGCATCTGCTCGACTATCTGAGTTACGTGGACAGGGAAGTGAGCAAGGCGCTCACCAGCTACCTCAAATAGCGACGCAACCAACTTCAGGCGTGCCGTCGGCACAGCTCGGCAACACTCATCTAACGTACCAATGACAAAGGCCCCGACCAAACGCAGGGGCCTTTCTCTTTGCTCCATGTCTGTCTCCACCGGGGCTGAGCTGCCTGCGGCCCCTGATCTGGCAAGGTCAGGATGCCTCGCCCTGGTCGTCCGCCACCATCGGGCAAAGCTGGACTATCCCGTCAGAAAAAGAGGACCCGGCGTCCGCCGGGACCTCCTGCATTGCTATCGACACTCAGCGGGAACCTTTCGAGCCTTCTTGTCCCGAGTGACGACCCCAGCCTTCGTTGTGCAGACAACCGTGTATTCAAGGATCTGAGTAGCGGACTGTACTCGCGGCGCTTCGCAATGCGGAATATCCGGGACGCTCTGGCAAACGGTTCCGTCAGGACTAGTATCGGACCAACGCTTCATCGTGCTGTGGGGAACAGGCTCCATTTCAAAGAACTTCTTGATCTGCTCCCTCTCCTTCGCATCCGCCTCTTCGTTCGGATCGGCACTTTGTGCCAGTGCACTGCCCGCTAAAGCACACAATGCCGCAGCAACCAGCATATTCTTGATCAACTTCATCGTTGTTCACCGTTGGGCTACTTGTATCGATGATCTACGTCGATGCGCCAGCATCACGCCACCTGGCACCGCCGACGGCCAGCCAGGCGGACGTCGCCGGGCCGCAAATATCTACCGGCCAAGGTGCCACGGCTGAGTGAACTAAGCCCATTCAGGATTCGGCGTTCCGATGCGGCTCTCCAATGACGTCCGCAGGATGAAGGCGATCTTGTTCTTGTTGATCCGCGACGCCTCGATAACGGGAACCCAGGCAGGAACAACCCGGGCCTGCATGCCGCGCATGACCCTCCTCACCGAGACAACCTCTCGTTCTTTGTAGAGCATCGCGAGACGTGAATCTGCGCGTTTCACCGCATAGGCCCGGTCATTGCAGTAGACGCTTGCATAGGCATATGCCGCCACGGGCGCCCCTTCGAGGCTCCTCAGCTCGACCACCACCACGTATACGCACGGCATCGACTACACCCCATGGTTGAGGAAGCAGTAGCCGAAATACTCGCGAGGTCAAAAAAGTGAATCTGAGACGCCCATCCCGAAATAGCCCGCAGATGGCCGGCCAACGGTTCATCTGCACGAGCCTGGGCGGCGTCATGGCAATGCTGCTGGCAAGCGAACCGCCGGCCCCATCGTCACGCCGCCAACCGGGAAGGTATTGCTGATCAGGGTCTGCTGGACCGTCTGCAATGGGCTGCGCTGGCGCTGGCGGAGGGTCGCCGCATGATCCACGTCGGAGATTGCCTGGAAGTGATGCGCGGGATGGCCGACAACTCGGTCGATGCATCGTGACCGATCCGCCCCACGGCCTGTCCTTCATGGGCAAGCGCTGGGACTACGACGTGCCCAGCACCGAGGTGTGGGTCGAGTGGCTGCGTGGGTTGAAGCCGGGCGGGCGCGACCAGACGGGCGAAACCGGGGGTATGGATGGGGGTATCGCCGACGCTGCATAGGCTGGAGACTACGTCGTGCAAAGGCATAAGGCTCAACTACGGTAGAGCCCACCTCCACCATCTGTATGGCCTGTCGAGGCCGCAAGAAGGCGGATCTCCTCTTCAATCAGGAGCTTCGGCTTTTTTGTGCCTGCACGCCTGGGAGCTTTAACTCCAGGCCCTTTTCATTGCATCATTCCGGCCATCGAGACCCCGATCTCCGCCAAGGAAGAACTGTGATGAAGCCACGGCTCGTCCCTGCCCTGCTGATTGCCGCACTGTCCGGCTGCATGCCCACCAAGCAGGCGTCGCCCGAGCAGATCAAGGACGCACCGGCCGCGCGCATTTTCCCGATCGATGCCCAGGGTGAACCCACCGGTACCGTCACGGTCACCCGCGACGTCGGATTCGTGGGCAGCGGCTGCTACTTGGGCGTCATGGTCGACGGGAAGATGGCCGCACATCTCGACCCCGCTGAGCGCCTGTCCCTGGCTCTGGCCGAGGGGCGCCACGTACTGACCGCCACGCCTGTCCAGGGGCGGGGCCTGTGTGGCGTGCTGCAATCGGAGAAGACCAACAATACCCGCCGGCGATCGACTGAAATCAACGTCCGCGCCGGCGCCACGCAGGCGTATCGCCTCTACTCCTCCGCTGAAGAGTTCCCGGTAATCGAACCGGCGTTCTGATTCCTGCTCCCATCAGAAGGCCGGGACGAATTTCAGTGCGGCCGAAGCCATCGATGCGCTGCAGGCGGCCAACCCGGCCAAGAAGCCAGGCGGCACGTTCGAGCCTCTTCGTGTACTTGAACGGTGTCGATTCCAAGCGCCTGGCCAAGGCTTGGTCGGTGACCGAGGACAACGAGCATGCCGACACCGAAGGGCTATTCGGCTACGGTGAAGTGCCAGTTCAGCCGGTAATGGGGTGACCTGAACTGCAGCCAGCGGCGCTGACTCTAGTGAGCCATCGGCACGGTGGCTACGATGGCACCCGTCTTCTCGTTCTGCACCGAAACAGCAATCAACCGCGCAGGGAACAGCGTCTGTTGATCTACACTTTCGAATGGGCTGCTGAGCAAGGGCGGTGTCCAGCGGCGGGAGGCAAGCACGAAAGGTTCGATCAGCTCGATCTGGTAGACCAACGAGGTGTTGTTATTAAGCGATCGCGCCAGCTCCGGGCTGGCATCGAGCTCCAACCGTAACGCGGCGCCAGTATTGATGACTTCTTCACTGGAGGCTAATGCGTCTATATCCTTCTTGGAGAACGCGACGTTGACCGTCTGGAGTACCGTTTTATCCACCATCGCCCCGGCCCCGAATGCGTTTTCGGCCCGATACTTCTCGCGCTTCAGAATTTTCCGAGTAAGCGGCATTGCATAGTAGATCTTGCTGTCGTTTTTGGCACCAGTGAGATTCAACGACTTGTTGATGAGATACACGGTCAGGCGCTGCCGGTCCGCATCGTATAACGTGGTGACCGCCGAATCCTGCCTGAAACAGATCATGCCGTTGGCAATCGGGCTCGCCTGCAGCACCTTGTCCGCGCGCTGCTGGTAGGCGGCATTGCTCTCGAACTCATCCTTGGGCCCCAGTGACGCTGCGAGCATATCGGTGACAGACAGGACATTTCCCTGTAACCGTATCGAACCAACACCCTCGAGCTGCAGGTCACATGTTTCCCGCGATCTGTTGTCGGCCGCAGAGCACGTGAACGCAGCGGTGATGGCGATGGTGAGCAAGATGCTGCGCATGGATATCCCCCTAACGGTGGAGCACATTATCAGGGCAGACAGCTCCGCGGAATCGTCGCGTGGCCCCGGTGTGACGACCACGGCAGAGCCCCCCCATTCACCCAGTGTCACACGGAAGCACCTGAATCGCCCTTCTGGCGACAGTCTCGTGCCCCAAACCGACCGCCCGGGATATTCCGCTTTGACAGGCCGGCCGCTACAGTGGCGCCAGCGCGCAGGAGGATCGTATGGCTACCACGGGCTTGGGCTTCATCGGCCGCACGACCCTCATCATCACCGTGCTGCTCGGCCTGGGCGGCTGCGCGACGCTGCGCCAGTTCGGGCCATCGGTGCAGGTCGCCTCGGTCACGCCGGGCCAGTACATCGCACTCAAGCGCGGCGACATCCTCACCACTGGCAAGCTCAGTTCGGCAACGATGGAAACGCTGCGCGTGGCCGGGCTCGATGAGGGCGTCTGTGCCAAGCCCGGCCTGCCCTGCATCGAGGCGATGGAAGGCAGCATCGTGGTGCGCGAGGAAGACAAGCGCTCCAGCCTGGCCGAGCTGTGGCTGCAGTACGCCATGACCCTGCCCGCGCCGAAACGCGAGTACTCGGCCTCGGGCCGCGCCAAGACCGCCGTCACTGAACTGGATGCCGAGTTCCAGCCGCGCCTGGATGCCTGGATGCAGGTTGCGCGGCAGGCCTACGCGTACCTGTTTTTCACCGAGCGCACGGCCAACCAGCGCGGCTTCGAAGACCGCCAGACCCAGGTACGCGACTACTACAACCTGGCCGTGCAGGAAGCCTCGGTGCAGTTGTACAACGCCTATGCCACCGGCCGCGTGCGCAACGATGCCAGCCATTTCCAGCTGGGGCGCTGGACCTTCGTCCTGGCGCCGGCGGATGACGCCTCGCCGCTGGATACCCGCACCCCGACCGAGCTGGTACCGGCCGCGTCGTTGTCCTTCACCGGCACCCTGCGCAGCGTGCACCGGCGCGATGGCTTCGGTGCCGAGCTGGTGGCGGTGATGGAAGATCCCGATGCCAGCACCGCGCCGGCCGCCGGGTCTTCGACAGCGCCGGCACAGCGCAGCTGGAGCGAGATGCCCTCGCCGTCGATGAGCGTGCTGCTGCGCTTCTCGGGGAAGAACCTGTGGGAAGTGCTGCATGATGATTCGCCGGAGCTGGAAATCCACGATCCCTACCAGGTCTCGGAAGTCACCCTGCATGGCCAGCAGGTGCCGCTGGCGGCCAACTTCACCGCAGGCTACGCATTGTGGCTGGCACGCTCCAACTTCAGCCACCAGTCGCTGCGCTCGCTGTTCGGTGGCAAGGGTGGCATCGATTCGCCGCATCTGTACATGATGCAGCCGTACGACCCGAACCGCCGCGTGCTGCTGATGATCCACGGCTTGGCCAGCAGCCCGGAAGCCTGGGTGAATGTTGCCAATGAACTGATGCGCGACGATGAGATCCGCCGCGACTTCCAGGTCTGGCAGTTCTACTACCCGACCAACATACCCATCGCGATGAGCCACGATGCGATGCGCCACACCCTGGCCGAAGTGTTCAAGCACTTCGACCCCAGCGGCAAGGCGCAGGCCTCGCATGACATGGTGCTGGTCGGGCACAGCATGGGCGGGGTGATCGCGCGGTTGATGGTGTCCTCTTCCGGCGACCACCTGGTCGACACCCTGCTGGCCACCGCGCAGATGACGCCTGCCCAGCGCGAGCTTCTGCGCACCAAGGGCGCGCCGGTGCTGACCTTCGTGCCGGAGCCGGAGGTATCGCGGGTGGTGTTCATCGCCACGCCGCATCGCGGCACCGACGTGGCCGGTACCCGCCTGGGCCGTTGGATCGGCCGCCTGGTACGGCTGCCGCTGACCGTGCTGGAGGACGTGGCGACACTGGCCAACGAGGGCCAGATCGATCGCAGTGATGGCAAGCACGGCTACCAGATGAACAGCATCCAGAACCTGGACAAGGACGACCCGTTCGTGCGCGCGGTCGCCGATCTGCCGATGTCACCAAAGGTGCGCTACCACTCGATCATCGCCCGCGCCAGCGCGGAGGGCCCGCTGGAGAAGACCGATGATGGACTGGTGCCGTACTGGAGCTCGCACCTGCCGCGTGCGGATTCGGAAAAGGTGATCGTGTCCGGCCACAGCGTGCAGGAAGCCACGCCAGCCATCGTCGAGCTGCGCCGCATCCTGCATGAGGACATGTAGGCGCACGGGCGGGGCAGCAACCAGCCGGCCCCTGCCCCCTGCGCTCAGGCGGCCGGTGCGCGGCGCGAGAACGTGCCGTGCAACGCGGCCGGAATCGCGAAGCCCTCCATGCGCACCTCCGGCCGGTAGCCGCTGCCTGGCGTGAAGCGGTACTCGCGCGCCAGCAACGCGCACAGCAGCACCAGCTGCGCATTGCCCACCGCCGAACCGACACACGAACGCGTGGGAAAACCGTAGGGCACGTAGATGCCGGCGGTACGCTTGCGCCGTTCGGGCAGCCAGCGGTCCGGGTCGAACCGCAGCGGGTCGTCCCAGTACTTGGCCGAACGATGCTGGATGAACGAGCTCAGTTCGAACACGGTGCCTTCGGCGATCACCTGCCCTTCCACTTCAAGATCACAGGCGGCAACCCGGCGGTTGTTGAACGGCGTGGAGTACAGCCGCATCACCTCTTTCAGGAACCGCATGGTGCAGGGAATACGCGCCATCGGCAGTGCGTGGATCTCGGCATCGGACAGCGCCGCAAACTCGTCTTCGATGCGCTGCCGCCATTGCGGGTGCATCTGCAATGCCAGCAGCAGGCAGGCCGCCATCATGCCTGGCACGCCGGAAATGGCGATCAACTGCACGGTGACCAGGTAGGTGACTTTGTCCAGGCCGATGCGTTCATGCAGCGACAGCAGCGACTGTGCGTAATCCAGATGGGAATGGCCCGCGCGCACGCGCCGTTTCAGCTCGGCGTGGATCACGCGCGACTCGGCGCGGTTGATGAGGAAATTGCGCAGCAGGTCGCGGCGATGGATGACCTGCTCGACCTGGATGCGGTAGCGAAGATGCAGTGCGCGCTCGATGGCGGCCACGCCCCGCGCATCCAATCCGTCGATGACCATTGGAACCAACGGATGGGCCATCACCTTCCAGATGGCCGGCGTCGCGTCCTGTTCGACATCACAGAGTGCGTCCAGTGCCAGCCGCATGCGCGACTGCAGCACCTGCAAGGTGCCCGCCCCGGTGAGTTCAGCACTGCGCGTAGCGATCAGGCTGCGCACCTCGGTCCAACGCACGCGCTCATGCCGCCGGAACAGGTCCGCCAGCGATTCGATCACGAACAGATGCTCGGAATTTTCCTTGTCGATCTTTCCGGCCAGCTCAGGGCAGAATACCCCGACCCCGCCCGTGTCCAGCTTCAGCACCGGTCCCTCGCGCTCCACGCGTGCGGCCAAGCGCTCGGCAGCGACGGTGCTGCCTTCATTCGACGTCCCTTGCATGAAGTACGCCTCCGGCAAGAAGGGACTCGAAGACGAGTCCCTTCGTCCTGCTGCAGATCAGATCCGGGCCGAAACCCGGGGAATCAGAACTCTACCCAGATCTGCCAGACCGTCCACACACTGCTCTTTTCGGTCGGATGGATGTTGAGGCTGACGCGCAATGCTCGGGCGAATCTTTTCATGATCACTCCTTTGATTGTGCTTGCGGTGTGGTTATGCCGGGATTATCCGGCCCGGGTTAGATAACACGACATAATCGCGCTGTCCAATCCGCACCGGTGGCGCGGTGCAGCATGCTGCAGCGTGAATACCGCAGGCAAACCCTCATCCTGCTTGTGCAGGCGCACCTTTATGCTGGCCGCACATTGCCACACGGAGACAGCCATGAATGCGCAGGATTCCAGCCGCCAGCCCCGTCCCGATCCGGCCGAGCGCGATGCCTTTTTCCCCTCGCCTTATTCGCTTTCACAGTTCACCTCGGCACTGAGCAATCTGTCCGGCGCCGATTATCCCGACGCGCGCCGCGATGGACGCTGGAAAGTGCTGATGATCGGTGCTGATGAGCGCTACCTGCCCACGGCCAATGGTCATCTGTTCTCCACCGGCAATCATCCGGTGGAAACACTGCTGCCCATGTATCACCTGGACAAGGCCGGGCTGGATATCGATGTGGCGACGCTGTCCGGCAACCCCGTCAAGTTCGAGTGGTGGGCGTTTCCGCACGAGGACAGGGAGATCGGCGGGCTGTATGAACGCTACCAGGCGCGGTTCCGCCAGCCGCTGTGCCTGGATGACGTGGTGGCGGCCCTCGGCGCGGACTCGGACTATGCCGCGGTGTTCATTCCCGGCGGCCATGGCGCGCTGCTCGGCCTGCCCGACAGCCGCGCAGTGAAAGCCACCCTGCACTGGGCGATGGCCCAGCAGCGGCACATCATCACTCTGTGCCATGGCCCCGCCGCGCTGCTGGCGGCAGGCGTCGACGAAGCCGATGGTGGCTCACTGTTCCGTGGCTACCGTATCTGCGCCTTCCCCGACGCCATGGACAGGCAGACACCGGAGATCGGCTACATGCCGGGACAGCTGCGCTGGTTCTTCGGCGAGCGCCTCGCGCAGCAGGGGGTGCAGGTCGTCAACGCTGGTATCGATGGCAGCGTGCTGCAGGACCGCCTGCTGCTGACCGGCGACAGTCCGCTGGCCGGCAATGCGCTGGGCAAACTGGCCGCACGCACGCTGCTGGACACATTGGCCGGGCGCTGAACACGGCCGCTGACGCGCTGCATGCGGCGCGCGCGGCTCAGCCGCGCGGGATCAGCCGGCCGACGAAGTCGGCCGGATACGCAAAATGGGCCTGCACCTGCAACTCGAAGTCACGCGTGACCAGCGCGCAGAACAGCAGCAGCTGGGCGTGCCCGACCGCGCTGCCGACGCAGGCGCGGGAGGACTATCCGAACGGGACACAGGCGCCCTTGCTGGACTGCCGACGCTCGGGCAACCCGCGGTCCGGGTCGAAGCTGCCCGGCGCCTCCCAGAAGTCGGGGGAGTGATGCTGGAAGAACGCACGAATCAGTCGTGTCATGGCACGTCTCCTTGTGGTTCCATCATGGATTGACGGTTGCGACTGCCCGGGCAAAGGCCCGCGCACCGCCGTTCCAGCACGCAGCCGCGCGCGCCCGGGTCAAGGCGCGATGAAGACCGGCCTGAATGCGCCGGAGGCAAGCCGCCGATACCGCCAGTGCAGGCACATCCGCCCCCGCCCGATTCGTGCGATGCTGCATGAAACCGTTTTCATGGAATGGAGGGATTCCACGATGTTGTCGCGTTTCCGTTGCCCGGCACTGGTCGCGTTGCTGGCCTTTGCTCTACCTGCCATCAGCTGGGCCGCAGCCCCGGCGCCGCTGAAGGTGATGTCGTTCAATGTCCGCACGCCAGCCGATACCGAGCCGGGCAAGCGCTGGCCGGACCGCCGCGACGCGATGGTCAAGGTCATTCTCGATGCCCATCCTGCGGTGATCGGCACCCAGGAACTGGTGCAGGAACAGGCCGAGTACCTTGCCCGGCATCTGCCGGGCTATCGCTGGTTCGGCGAAGGTCGCCGCGGTGGCAAGGGCGATGAACACATGGGCGTGTTCTACGACAGCACGCGCCTGAGCGTGGAATCGTCAGGCAACTTCTGGCTGTCGGATACTCCCGAGGTTGCCGGCAGCATCACCTGGGGCAACCTGTACCCGCGCATGGTCACCTGGGCGGTGTTCCGCCGCCTTGACGACGGTCGCCGCTTCTACTTCATGAATACCCACCTGCCCTATCGCGCCGAGGACGAGCCACGCCGCGTGAAGGGGGCCGAGCTGATCGCAGCGCGCCTGGCGACGCTGCCGCCGGATCTGCCGGTGGTACTGACCGGCGACTTCAACAGCGAACCGGGAGGCGAGACCTACAAGGCGTTCACCCGCGTGCTGCAGGACACCCGGACCCAGGTGGCAACGCCCCAGGGTCCGCGCCTGACGTTCCATGATTTCACCGGCACGCCCACCGTGCAGCTTGACTGGGTACTGGCGCGTGGCTTCCACGCACGCAGCTTCCTCACCGATGACCGCCGCATCAAGGGCGTGCTGCCTTCGGACCACTTCCCGCTGGTGGTGGAACTGGACTGGCCGAACCATTGAACCTGCTGTCACGGCGGCTACAGCGGTGGCCGCCGCGACAACAGCCGGTACAGTGCCTGGTGCTGATCGCGGGCCTGGCAGATCCGGGCGCCGATGGCCAGGAACACGGCGATCCCGATCAGGCCCAGGCCCAGCATCGAGTCGACCAGCCGCAGGAAGCCGACCGCCGCAGCCAGCGTCGCCAGCACCATCAACGCCACGACCGCCACCGACAGCCCGGCGCCGGGCAGCCCGGGATCGCCGAACAACATGCGCTGGGTGTCTCGCTTTTCGTCTGCCATTGCCTTTCCTCCCAAGGGCCGTCCCACTAGTTACACGGGGTGGCGGCGTTTCGGCAGAGTCAGAAGCGACACGACTGTGAACTGCACCACGGCCCGGGACATCGGGCCGGGCTCGAAGGGGCGACGGCCTCGGCCACCGCCCCTCCCGGCTTACTGCACCTGCGCCACACGGGGCGGCTGCGGCGACTGCCCCCAGCCGCCCAGCGCCTTGTACACGCCGACCACACTGACGTTGACTTCGGCTTCGGCCGCAGCCAACGCGTCATCAGCGGCCAGCTGCGTGCGTTGCGCGTCCAGCAGGGTCAGGAAGTCTTCCGAGCCCTCGCGATAGCGGATCTGCGCCAGTGACTCGGCCCGCCGCGCCGCCTGCGCCTGTTCAACCACGATCGCCAACCGGGCCTGCTGCTTGGAGTAACGGGTCAGTGCATTCTCGGTGTCCTCCAGCGCCAGCAGCACGGCCTGCTCGTACTGTGCGGCCACGCCTTCGGCTTCGGCCTTGCTGGCCCGCAGCCGCGCGCGCACGGTGCCGAAATCGAAGGCCGCCCAGCTCAGCGAGGGCGTCAGCGACCACGCCTTGTTGTTGCCGTTGACCAGGCCGCTGGCATCGCCGCCGAGGAAGCCGACAAAGCCGGACAGCGACAGCCGCGGGAACAGATCGGCGGTAGCCACACCCACGCGTGCCGTGGCAGCCGCCAGGCGACGCTCGGCCACACGCACGTCGGCGCGCTGGCGCAGCAGTTCGCGGGTATCACCCAGCGGCAGTGCCTTGGCGAAAGCGGGCACCTCATGCGGTGCCAGCATGTCGGCCAGGACTTCCGGGCGTTGGCCCAGCAGCACCGCCAGGCGGTTGCGTGACTGCGTCTCGGCCACTTCCAGCAGCGGGATGTCGGCCTCGATCGCCTTCAAGCGGGCACGGCTGCTCTGCACATCCAGCTCGCTGCCAGCGCCCAGCTCCCAGCGCGCCTCGGTCAGCTTCTGCGTATCGCGCAGGTTGACCAGCGTGTGCTGGGCCACCGCGATGCGCTTCTGCGTACCGCGCAGCTCGAAGTAGTTGCGTGCCACTTCGGCGGCGACCAGCACCTGTGCATCGGCCAGGTTGGCCTGTTCGGCGTCGAGGTCGGCGCGCGCGGCTTCGGCGGCACGGCGCTTGCGGCCGAACAGATCCAGCTCCCAGCCGGCGTCGAAGCCGAGCTGGTAGCTTTCACTGAACACCCGCTGCCCACCCAGCTGCGGATCGGGTTGCTTGCGGCGATCGTAGCTGCCGCCGGCGGTGATGTGCGGGGCTTGGTCGAAACGGCTTTCGACAAACACCGCACGGGCCTGGCTGACGCGGGCCACGGCCACGCGCAGGTCGAGGTTGTCCGACAGTGCACCGTGTACCAGTTCTTCGAGCACCGGATCATCGAACTGTGCCCACCAGCTGGCTACCGGCGAGGCGGTGCTGAACACCGGCTGCTGGGCCCCCTGCAGGACCACCGGCTCCTGCACGGGTGCCTTGTAATTGGGGCCGACGCTGACACAGCCCGCCAGCACCAGGCTGGAGACGGCCACCGCCAACGTGCGGATCACCATGGCAGCACCTCGCCCAGGTAGGTGAAGCTGCCGCTGGCACCGGCTTCACCGATCAACGCCATTTCCACGCTGGAACGTGCGCCTTCGCTGATTTCGATTTCGCCGTTGCCACCGTTCATGTCGGTCTTCACGTAACCCGGGTGCACGGTGTTGACCTTGATCGGCGTGTTGCGCAGTTCGTAGGCCAGGCTCAGGGTCCAGCTGTTCACTGCGGCCTTGGACGCGTTGTACGCCGGGATCTTGAAATCGTAGATGCCCGACGCCGGGTCGGCATGCAGGGTCTGCGAGCCGAGCATGCTCGAGACGTTGACGATGCGCCCGGACTTGGCCTGCTTGATCAGCGGCAGGAAGGCCTGGGTGACCGCCACCAGTGCGTACACGTTGGTGTCGAAGGTGCGCTTCCAGGTTTCCAGCGACTGCTCCGACGGCGCCTGGGCCGGGTTCTCGATCATGATGCCGGCGTTGTTGACCAGGATGTCGAGGCGGCCATGGCGCTGGCGCACCTGCTCGACCGCCTCGGTGATGCTGGCTGCGTCGGTCACGTCCAGTTGCAGGGCTTCGACCGGCAGGCCCTCAGCCTGCAGCTTCAGTGCCAGCTCCACCGCCGTATCGCGCTTGCGACCGGCCAGCAGCGTGTGCACGCCCGCCTGGGCCAGCTGGCGCACGGTTTCCAGGCCGATGCCACGGGTGGCGCCGGTGACCAGCGCGATCTTGTTCTGATGGGTATTCATGGATGCATGCCTTGTGAGGGGGGGAAGCCGCCGCCGGCCATTGACCGGCGGCGACGGGGTTCCATGTCAGTGATGGATGGTCGGTTCACCGTGTTGTACCAGCTGGCCACCGCCGTTGCGGGTGACGAACTTGCGCAGGGCCACGTAGAACACAGGGGTGAGGAACAGGCCGAACAGGGTCACGCCCAGCATGCCGGCGAACACGGTGATGCCGGTCACCGAGCGCACTTCGGCGCCCGCGCCATGCGACAGCACCAGCGGCACGGTGCCAGCGATGAACGCGATGGAGGTCATCACGATCGGGCGCAGGCGCAGGCGGCAGGCTTCCAGCGCGGCCTCGACGATGCCCTTGCCGCCCATCTCCAGCTCTCTGGCGAACTCGACGATCAGGATCGCGTTCTTGCACGCCAGGCCCATCAGCACCACCAGGCCGACCTGCACGAACACATTGTTGTCACCACCGGTGAGCCACACACCGAACAGCGCGGACAACAGGGTCATCGGCACGATCAGGATCACCGCCAGCGGCAGCGACCAGCTTTCGTACAGGGCGGCCAGCACCAGGAAGGCCAGCATGATCGCCACCGGGAACACGATGAAGGCGGCCTTGCCCTGGGTGGCCTGCTGATAGCTCAGGTCGGTCCATTCGGTGGTCATGCCCACCGGCAGTACCTTGCCGGCGATCTCGGTCAGCTTGTTCATCGCCTCGGCCGAGGACAGCAGGCGCGGGTCGGCTTCACCGGCCAGGTCCGCTGCCGGGTAGCCGTTGAAGCGCAGCACCGGGTCCGGGCCGAAGGTCTGCTTGATGGTGACCATCGAACCGATCGGCACCATTTCGCCGCGGTCGTTGCGGGTACGCAGCTTGCCGATGTCTTCGACCGTCTCGCGGAACGGACCGTCAGCCTGCGCGATCACCTGCCAGGTACGGCCGAACTGGTTGAAGTCGTTGACGTAGGCCGAGCCCAGGTAGGTCTGCAAGGTGTCGAACAGCTCGGTGAGCTGCACGCCCTGTGCCTTGGCCTTGACGCGGTCCACCTCGGCATCCAGTTGCGGCACGTTGGCCTGGTAGCTGGAAATCGGGAAGGCCATGCCCGGCGTCTGCGCAACGGTGCCCTGCATGGCCTGCACGGCATTCTGCAGTGCGCCGTAGCCCAGGTTGCCGCGGTCCTCGATGAACATCTGGTAGCCGTTGCCGTTGCCCAGGCCGAGGATCGGCGGCGGCATCATCGCGAAGGCAAAGCCTTCCTGCAGGCCCGCGATCTTCTGGTTGATCTCGGCATTGATCTGCGCGGCGGTACGGCCATGACGCTCGGCGAACGGCTTGAGCGGAATGAACGCCACACCGGTATTGGGCGTATTGGTGAACTGCAGCGCGTTCAGGCCCGGGAACGAGATGGTGTGGGCCACGCCGTCGGTTTCCTGGGCGATCTTGGCCACCTTGCGCAGCATTTCATCGGTGCGCGCGATCGACGAGCCCTCCGGCAGCTTCACGCCGGCGATCAGGTACAGCTTGTCCTGGGTCGGGATGAAGCCCGGCGGCACCAGCTTGAAGATCACGCCGGTACCGACCAGCAGGATCGCGTAGACCACGAACACCGCACCGCGACGGCCGAGGATGCGGGCCACGCCACGCTCGTACTTCTCCGAGCTGGACTTGAAGAAGCGATTGAACGGACGGAACACCCAGCCGAACAGGCGGTCGATCAGGCGGCTCGGGCCGTCCTTCGGCGCACCATGGGCCTTCAGCAGGCGCGCGGCCAGGGCCGGCGACAGGGTCAGCGAGTTGATCGCCGAGATCACCGTGGAGATCGCGATGGTGACGGCGAACTGCTTGTAGAACTGGCCCGTGACCCCGGACAGGAACGCCATCGGCACGAACACGGCACACAGCACCAGCGCGATCGCCACGATCGGGCCGGACACTTCACGCATGGCCTGGTGGGCCGCGGCGGTGGGCGACAGCCCTTCTTCGATGTTGCGCTCGACGTTCTCCACCACCACGATCGCATCGTCGACCACGATGCCGATCGCCAGCACCAGGCCGAACAGGCTCAGCGTGTTGATCGAGAAGCCCAGCAGGTACAGCGCGGCGAAGGTACCCACCACCGACACCGGCACCGCGATCAACGGAATGATCGAGGCACGCCAGGTCTGCAGGAACAGGATCACCACCAGCACCACCAGCGCGATGGCTTCCAGCAGCGTGGAGACCACGGCCTTGATCGAGTCGCGCACGAAGATGGTGGTGTCATACACCGCTTCGTACTTCACGTCGGCCGGCATCGTCTTCTGCATCTCGTCCATCGTCGAGATGACCTGGTCGCGGATTTCCAGCGCGTTCGCACCCGGCGACTGGAAGATACCGATACCGACTGCGTTCTTGCCGTCCAGCTGCGAGCGCAGAGTGTAGTCGCCCGCACCCAACTCCAGGCGGGCCACATCGGACAGGCGCACGATCTCGCCATCGGTGCCGCTCTTGAGCACGATGTCGCCGAATTCCTTCTCGGTCTTCAGCCGGCCCTGGGCGTTGATCAGGGTCAGGAACTTGCTGTCCGGCAGCGGTTCGGCGCCAAGCTGGCCGGCCGACACCTGCACGTTCTGCTCGCGCATGGCGCGCACCACGTCGCTGGCGGTCAGGCCGCGCGAAGCCACCTTGTCCGGGTCCAGCCAGGCACGCATGGCGTAGTCGCCGCCACCGAAGATCTGCGCGTCACCCACCCCCGGAATACGCGCCAGCGCATCCTTGACATGCAGGCGGGCGTAGTTGCGCAGGTACAGGGTGTCGTACTTGCCTTGCGGCGAGGTCAGGTGCACCACCATCAGGAAGGTCGGCGACTGCTTCTGCGTAGTCACGCCCTGGCGGCGCACGTCCTCGGGCAGGCGTGCCTGCGCCTGCGCCACGCGGTTCTGCACCTTCACCGCCGCCGCGTCCGGATCGGTGCCCGGGCGGAAGGTGACGGTCATCTGCAGCACGCCGTCCGAGCCGGCCACCGACTTCAGGTACATCATGCCTTCGACGCCGTTGATCGCCTCTTCAAGCGGCGTGGCAACGGTCTCGGCAATGACCTTGGGGTTGGCGCCCGGATAGACCGTGCGCACGACCACCGACGGCGGCACCACTTCCGGGTACTCGCTGATCGGCAGGATGGGAATCGTGATCAGGCCTGCGGCGAAGATCACGATCGACAGCACCGCCGCGAAGATCGGCCTGTCGATGAAGAAACGGGAAAAGTCCATGGAGGAATTCCTGGGAAAGGCGTTCGGCGGGCAACAGCCACCCTGCCCCTCGCCGGGATGACGAAGGCAGGGACGGCTGCCGCTGGCGCCGGCAGCTAAGCGGGGACGCGGATCAGTGCTTCAAGGCAGCGGTGGCATCGCGGCCCGGTGCCGGCGCCGGCTGTGGCTGCATCGCCACCGCCTTGGCCTGCACCGGCATGCCCGGCATGAAGACCTTCTGCACGCCGTCGATGATCACCTTGTCACCGGCGGCCAGGCCGTGCTCGACAATGCGCAGGCCCTCGGCAGTGCGGCCGAGCTGGATGTCGCGGCGCTGCGCCTTGCCATCCTTGTCGACCACGTACACGTACTTGCGGTCCTGGTCGGTCAGCACGGCCTTGTCGTCGATCAGCAGGGCCTGGAACTGGCCGCTGCCGAGCAGCTGCACACGGGCGAACAGGCCCGGCGTGAACTGGCGGTCGGCGTTGTCCAGCAGTGCGCGGACGCGGATGGTGCCGGTGCTGCGGGCCACCTGGTTGTCGAGGAAGTCGACCTTGCCCGCGTGCGGGTAGCCTTCTTCACCGGACAGGCCGACCTTCACCGGCAGTGCGCTGTCACGCTCGCTCGGGCGCTCGCCCTTGCGCGCCATCTGGGCATAGCGCAGGAAGGTGCTTTCGTCGGCATCGAAGTAGACGAACACGGTATCCAGCGAGACCAGCGTGGTCAGCACGCTGGCGCTGTCGCCGGCGGTGACCAGGTTGCCGGCGGTGACCATCGCGCGGCCGGCACGGCCATCGATCGGTGCACGCACCTTGGTGAACTCCAGGTTGAGGCGGGCCGCGTCCAGCGCCGCCTGCGCGGCCTGCACGGCGGCACCGGACTGGTCGGCGGCCGCGCGACGCTGTTCGGCGGTCTCGGTGGAGATCGCCTGCTGCTCGGATAGCCGCTTGGCGCGCTCGGACTCGCTGCGCGCCAGCGTGGCCTGGGTGCGGGCCCGGGCCAGTTCAGCGGCCGCGCGATCGTACTCGGCCTGGTAGCTGCGCGCGTCGATGGTGAAGAGCACTTCGCCCTTCTTCACTTCCTGGCCTTCGACATAGTTGACCTTGTCGATGTAGCCGGACACGCGCGGACGCAGCTCAACGCTCTGTACCGCTTCGACGCGGCCGCTGAACTCGTCCCACTGGCTGACCTGCTTGACCAGCACCGGCGCGGCGCTGACCTGCGGCGGCGGCGGCGCACCGGCTTCTTCGGCATGGCCGCCGCTGCAGGCCGCCAGCACGGCCGCGGCGAGGATCGACACGCCGACCATCGCGATGCGATGGCCGAAACGATGTGGGGTGGTATTGGGGGAAGTCATGGCATGCATCCGTACGGAGGGGTGGTACAGCTATATGAGAACGTGTTGCAGAAATCGGCGGCGAATACTGCGACCTCAACCATGGTCGAGGTCAAGCAACGCCTGCGGTGTCGCGCCACAGTGGAGGAACTTCCAGGTGCAGCAGGCCGCGTGGCAGTTCGGCATCGCTGCTGTCGCAGCGGACGATGGCGCGGTTGTCGCGGCAACCATCCAGCAGCGAGACCACGCGGCGCCCCACCAGCAGCGAGCTGGGCCATTCAATGCAGGCGTTGGCGGCGTTGGCCGGGGTACACACCGGGCTGCACACTTCCAGCATCTGCGCACGCACACCCAGCGCCTGCGCTTCCTGGTGCACCACCTGCGCATACATGCGCAGCGCGGCGGTGGTGATCGAGGTCTCGCCGTAGCCCGCCCATGGCTTGGCGCTGGCCGGGCTGCCGATCATCACGTAGCGGCGCGCATGCACGTTGTCCTGCAGCAGCGGCAGCAGGTGACGCACCGCGTGCACGTGCGGCATCAGATCGGCCTGCATCGCCCCCAGCAGCTCATCGCCGTTGCGGTCGGTCACCCGGCCGCGACGGTAGGGGCCGCCCATTGCGGCGATCACTGCCGCCAGCGGACGCGGACGCTGCGCGATGCGTTCGGCCAAGGCACGCGCCGAGCCGTCATCGCTGAGCGAACCCAGCAGCGTCTCCAGGCCGGGCTCATCGGCGAACTGCTCGTGCAGCGCGGCCAGCCGGCCCGGATCGCGGCCCACTACCAGCACCGGACTGCCCGCTTCGAGCAGCGCGCCCACCACGCCCTGGCCGACGGCGCCGGTACCGCCCAGGACCAGGACTTCGGGCGTCAGTATCCCATTCACGGGACATTTCCTCCCAAATCCGGGATAGTCCCAATCCGGCGCAGGCGGTCACCCTTATGTGGAGCCCGGCGGATGGCACCGCCACGCTGCTGACGCATGGGCGCGGTAAACTCACGAAAGTCCTTGTGTACCAAGGAACTCGGACGGGCTTCGACGGTCATCGCCAGGTCCAGGGTGTTCTGGCCGGCGTTCCGGAGTCGGGCAAGAATGTTGCGCAGGCTCATGGCGGACGGGCTCCAATTAACGAATGGCGCCACGATAGACCTCAAACCTTTACTTGATTAGTCCTGATTAAGGGGAATAATCATCCCGCTCCCGGTCCAATCGTTCTGTCACGATTGTCCCATCCCCGACGTCCAGGATCCCGACCATGTCCCACGATCTCAACGAGACGCTGATCTTCGTCAAAGTGGTCGAGCAAGGCAGCTTCATTGCCGCTGCCAAATCGCTCGGCCTGCCCAAGACCACGGTCAGCCGCAAAGTGCAGGAACTGGAAACGCGCCTGGGTGCGCGCCTGCTGCACCGGACCACGCGCCGCCTCGGCCTGACCGAAGCCGGTTCGATCTACCACGAACATTGCCAGCGCATTGCGCGCGAGCTGGAAGAAGCCGAGAGCGCGGTGAGCCAGCTGCAGTCCGGCCCGCGTGGCTGGCTGCGTTTCACCGTGCCCTATTCAATCGGCATCACCTGGATCGCCCCACTGCTGGGCCAGTTCCATGCGCAGTATCCAGAGATCCGCCTGGACATGCATATGGGCAACGAGAAGCTGGACCTGATTGCAGGTGAAGCAGATCTGGCGCTGCGCGTGGGTGCCCTGCCCGATTCCAACCTGGTGGCGCGCAAGCTGGGCAGCCTGCGTACGCAGGTGTTCGCCAGCCCGGCCTACATCGAACGCTATGGCGAACCGCTGCATCCGGAAGAACTGCAGTTCCATCGCATCCTGGCCATGCGCAAGCCGTACCACACCGGCAACTCGCCACGCTTCACCTGGCAGCTGGGCGAGAACGGCGGCGAGCTGCGCGACTTCCCGGTGACGCCGCTGATGACCGCCAACGACATGTCTGCGTTGAACGGTGCGCTGGTGTGTGGCGAAGGCCTGTTGCTGACCGGCGACGTGATGGCCAAGCCATTCGTCGAATCGGGCATGGTGCGCCGCGTGCTGGCAGGCTGGACCGGTCCGGAAGTGGACTTCAACGCGGTATTCGCCGGCGGCCGCCTGGTCTCGCCGAAGGTGCGGGCGTTCGTCGACTTCCTGGTCGAGAAGCTCAACTTTGACGCCAATTACATGCTGGCGCAGTGCCCGGGCGCGAAGCTGGCGCAGCAGCAGAAGGCGCAGGAAGACGCGGCGCTGGAAAGCAGCGGCAAGCGCATCCTGGAAAAGGTGGCCGCTTCGGCGGCGTAACCGGGAGTATCCCCGCATGGCGTGGCTCCACCCGGGCGCGCGATGCCGGTTTCTGTAGAGTCGAGCCATGCTCGACTGCTTCTGCTGAGTCGAGCGTGGCTCGGCTGTACATGCGCTATCGGCGTGCCGAGCAAGCTCGGCACCTACAGAAAATGCCGCCTGCAAGGGCGGCATTTTCGTTCCGGCCGAGGGCCGGACCAGCTCAAGCAATAACGCTACGCGTTATTGCTTGAGCGGAATCACCCGAATCTCGACGCGGCGGTTCTTGGCCCGGCCGGCATCGGTGCTGTTGTCGGCAATCGGGTAGGACTTGCCGGCGCCCAGCGTTTCGATACGCACGCTCTGCACGCCCTGGCCGATCAGGTACTGCGCCACCGAGTCGGCACGTTCCTTGGACAGGCGGTTGTTGACCGCATCGCTGCCGATGCTGTCGGTATGGCCGACCACTTCGATCATGGTCTGGTTGTAATCACGCAGGGTGCCTGCCACGCCGTTCAGCGAGCCATAGAACTGCGGCTTCAGCGTCGACTTGCCGAAGTCGAAGGTGATGCCGTCCGGCAGGTTCAGCATGATGTTGTCACCCTGGCGCTGCACATCGATGCCGGTGTTGGCAGTGCGCTCACGCAGCGCGCGTTCCTGGCGGTCCTGGTACTGGCCGACGGCGGCGCCGCTGAGTGCGCCGATACCGGCACCGATCAGCGCGTGCTGGCGACGCTCGGTGGCGCTGTCGCCGGTCAACAGGCCGGCTGCCACGCCGATGGCGGTACCGATCAGGGCGTTGCGACCGGTGCGGTTCTGCTGCTCGGTCGGGTTGCCGTACTGGTCGCTCTGTACGTAGGAGCCGCCGGTGGCGCAGGCCGACAGGACGGCCGCACTCATCAGGGCCAGTGCGACGTTGCGGGTGGTGTTACGGATCATGAGGTTCTCCTTGGTTTCCGGTCGGCCGGCGGCCTGCGGGCGCAAAGAGAATAAACAGCCCGATGCGATGCCGGAATGATGATCGGGCACGCCGACAGGGCCGCGTTCAGCTAACTGACCAGGCCGCTCAGGTCGTCCTTTACCCTGCCCCCGACTGGCGGTAAGCCGCCAACGCGGCGTCGCGGCCCGCAGCCAGATCCACCAGTGGCGTGCGTGGATAGTCCGGCGCGTGTGCCGCCAGCAGCAACGGATGCTGCCAGGGAGCGAAGCGCGCCTTCACCGGCAGCGCCGCCAGTTCGGGCACCCAGCGGCTGATGTAGCGGGCCTGCGGGTCGAACTTCTCGGCCTGGGTGACCGGGTTGAACACACGGAAATACGGTGCGGCGTCGGCACCGGTTCCCGCCACCCACTGCCAGCCCATGGTGTTGTTGGCCAGGTCGGCGTCGACCAGGGTGTCCCAGAACCAGCGTGCGCCATGCAGCCAGTGCGCGCGCAGGTGCTTGCACAGATAGCTGGCCACGATCATCCGCACCCGGTTGTGCATGTAGCCGGTGTGCCACAGCTCGCGCAGGCCGGCATCGACGATCGGCACGCCGGTGTTGCCGCGTTGCCAGTCGTGCAGTTGCGCGTCACTCGGTGTGGCCCACGGGAAACGGTCAAAGCGCGGGTTGAGGTTGTCGGTCGGCGTTTTCGGGAAGTGATGCAGCAGGTGGTAGGCGAAATCACGCCAGCCGAGCTGGCGCAGGTAGCCGTCGATGTCGGCGTCGGTACCGGCACTGCGCAGGCCTTCCAGCGCATGGGCAATGCGCCACGGCGCGATCTCGCCGAAATGCAGGTGCGGCGACAGCCGCGAGGTACCCACGCGATCCGGCAGGTCGCGCTGCTGGCGATAACCGCGTAGCGCGCCGTCCTCGAACACGGACAGCGCCTCCAGCGCACCGGCTTCGCCCGGCCGCCAGTGCTCCCAGAAGCCGGTGTCCCAGTCCAGCGTCGGTGCCAGCTGGAGATCATCCAGTGCGAGGCTGTCCACCGTGTGCGCCGCCAGTGCCTTCGGTGCGGCCTGCAAGGCGGGCAGGCGCCAATGACTGAGTACGTTGCGCCAGTACGGGGTGAATACCTTGTACGGCTGCCCCTGCTGGGTCGCGACGTCCCAGGGCTCGAACAACAGGCTGCCATTGCAGCTCTGCGCGTCGATGCCCTGTTCGCGCAGCGTGCGCTTGATGCTGGCGTCGCGTGGTTGGGTGGCCGGTTCGTACTTGCGGTTCCAGTACACCGCGTCGGCGCCGGTCTGCTCGATCAGCGCCTGCAGGGTCGGCAGGCTGTCGCCACTGCGCAGCACCAGCGAAGAGCCACGTGCGCGCAGGTCGGCATCCAGCGCCGCCAGAGATCGGTGGCGCCACGCATCGGAGGCCGCACCCGGTGCCCACTCGCCTTCCTCATGCGGCGCATGGATGTAGGCCGGTACCACCTCATGGCCGGCATCGAGCGCGGCCTGCAGGGCCGGATTGTCCTGCAGCCGCAGATCGCGGCGGAACCACACCAACGCTACCGACACGTGCATCGCCTTCGTTCTGGACGGCGCACATGATAGCCAGCGGCGGTGAAGGCATTGCACGCGGCGCGCGTCTGCTAGGCTGCCGGACCCGCTATTGGAACACCCGCGCCATGGATGAGCTGCACGCTCCCTTCGCCCGCTTCGGCCTGCTGCAGGCCCAGGATGAACGTGACTGGGACGGCCCGTTCCCGCTGCCATCGGTGCTGGCGCGCTTCTACGCGCAGGTCGGGCCACTGGGGCGCGAGATCAACGCCAGGGTTGGCCATGCCGGCATCACCATCCCCGGGCTCGAGGTGTGGGTGCCACCGCTGCGACGCCTGTGGAGCCATCAGGCCGGCTATCGATGGCATGGCGTCAGCGGCGAGGCGATCAAGGACTGGCCCGCCAACTGGCTGGTGGTGGCCGATCTCGGCGCCGATCCTTTCATCCTCGACGTGAACGATGGCCGCGTGCTGTTCGCACGCCATGGCGGCGGACGATGGGAGGAGGACACACTCGTCGACGACCTGCCGACCCTGATGGCCATTCTGGCCGCGGCCGGCACCGTGTATCTGCAAGCCGGAGATGATCTCTACAACGACGACGACGAAGGCGGAATCCGCGCCGAGCACCAGGAGGCAGCCGTACAGGCGGTGGCCCGGGTACTGGGCGACCGCCTGCAGGCCGAGTCATTCATCGAGACGCTGCTGGCCTGAATCCACGCAGGGCGTGGATCTACCGGTTGAAGCGCTGCATCGCCTCGCTGATCAGCGCGCGTGCCTCGGCCGCATTGCCCCAGCCGTTGAGCTGCACCGGGTTGCGTCCGGCCGGCAGGTCCTTGTAGACGCGGAAGAACGCCTCGATACGCTGCCGTTCGATCGCCGGCAGATCGGCCAGATCGTGGATGCCGGCGTAGCTCGGATCCACCTTGTCAGTCGGCACGCCGATGATCTTCTCGTCGTGCTCGCCGCCGTCGATCATCTTCAGATAGCCGATCGGCCGGAAGCGCACGATCACGCCCGGATGCAGGGGCTCGCGGGTCAGCACCAGCGCATCCAGCGGATCGTTGTCACCGGCCAGGGTACGCGGCATCGAACCGTAGTTGGCCGGATAGGCCACCGGCATCGACTGGAAACGGTCCACATGGACCAGGCCGTCTTCCTTGATCTCGTACTTGGTGAAGCTGCCGGCCGGAATCTCCACCGCCAGATTCACCTCCTGCGGCGCCTGCGCCGGCTGGGCGACCAGGAACGGATGCAGCACGGTACCGGCGGCGGTCACCGCACTGGCCAGCAACAGCATTGCGGTACCCACGGCGGCGAGCGGAAGGATGCGGCGGGGCGTCGTCATCGGCATCTCCTCATTCCCAGCAGCGGTCGGCGCGACCCTTGGCGGTCTGCGCGCGTGGGCAGTCGCGTGGCGTGATGCGGCCTTCTGTCAGCTCCGTGCGCTGCTTGCCACCGTTGGCATCACGGCGCAGTTCGAAAGCATCGTAGAGACGGCCGGTCACGGTGCGTGCTTCATAGCGCAGGTGCTGCGGATCGATATGCAGCACCTGGAACAGCTGGGTGTCCTCGGCCACCGGATCCATCGTCCTGCGCGCTTCGTCGGAAAGGCGGTACTGCTTCGGCCCGGCGACGGTCACCACGTACTGCGGCGTCGCAGCCTGCCCTTCACCCCGGCGACCGTAGGTGTGGTCGTGGCCCTGCAGCACCAGATCCACCTTGTGGCGGCGCACCACCGGCAGCAGCACGTCGCGCAGTGCTGCGTTCTCACGCCCTTCGCGCGGCGAGTAGAACGGCTGGTGCAGCAGCACGATGGTCCACGGCTGCCGGTTGCCGGCCAGCACCTTGTCCAGCCACTGTGCCTGTGCCTTGGCGGTGCCCAGGTCCAGTGCGGACGTGCCATCGACCACGGCCACACGCACGCCCTGCGCATCGAACCAGTAACTGGTCTGCTGCGCTGCGGCGGCGCCATTGCCTGGCAACGCGAACGTCACCGGCCAATGCCGGCCCAGTACGCGGCGTTCCTGCGGAGTGTCCTCGAACTCCTCGAAATACTCGTGGTTGCCGATGGCCGGCGCCACCAGCGTTTCCTGCGCCAGCCAGCTGGTAGCAGCAAACCACTCGCCCCACTCGCTGTCGTCCATGTTGTCGCCGCCGCTGACCAGATCGCCCGCGAACAGGCTCATGCGCGCCTGCGGTGCTGCCTTCTGCGCGGCACGCACGATCCGGCTGACATGGCTGACGTTCTTGTTCTGGGTGTCGCCGAAGTACAACAGGGTCAGCGGCTGGTCGGGCGCAGCCAGCGTGTGCAGCTGATTCCAGGCGCTCCAGCTGCCATTGCCCTGCACGCGGTAGACATACCGGGTATCCGGCTGCAGGCCGTAGATGTCGGCGCGGTGGTGGTGCGACAGGCCATTCTCGGTCTGCAGCGTGCGGGTTGTGGCGCGCACCTGGCGGATGCCCTCGATGGCCGGTGAATCACCGGCCAGGGCAATTTCCAGCCAAGGCGCCTGCACACTGCCATCGGTGCGCCACGCCACCGCGAAACCGTGGCTGGGATCGGCTGCGGGCGAGGCGACGATACGGTCCGGCACCGCTGTTGCCGCGTAGTGGCGACTGCCCGCCGGCACCTGGGTATTCGGTTCGGCCGCCGCGAACGACAGCCACGGCAAGGCCAGCAGCAGGCCCAACGCCAGCGTGCGCGTCACGCAACGCCGGCTCATGCGCCGCACTCCAGCGGCAACGCCAGCTGCTTGGCGATGCTCTCCCAGTCGAAGGCCACCACGCCCTGGTCGTCATGCACCGCGTACAGCGCACCGTGCGGGAAGCGCGCGCTCGGCTGCTGCATCATCCAGATACCATCGGTGTTGGCCACGGTATTGCCCTGGAAGGCGCCCACTGGCTTCAACGTGTGGCGATCGAACAGGTGGAACACGCTGCGCTGCTTGCCCTGTTCGGTGGTGATCCACCAGCCATCCTTGCCGCAGGTACGCAGGGTCACGCCCTCGGCCTGCGCCTTGAACACATCGCGGCCGAACGTGGTGCCGGTGAAGCGGCCTGCCAGGGTATAGACCTTGAACTCGCTGGCGTAGCTCTCGTCTTCCTCGGCAATCAGCAGGCGATCATTCTCCGGATCGCCCCAGATCGACTCGACAACGCGCAGTGCACCGGCCGCGGTGGTGTCACCGATGCTGGCCACCAGCTTCGCCTCGACCTTTGCACCGTTGCGGGTCACGTGGTACTGGCGCACGCGCTTGTCCAGCTCGGCCAGCGGCGGCAGGATGTCACGCCCCTGCGCATCCTCGCCGTTGTCCCAGGAGTCTGTGACGTAGACGCTGTAGCCATCGGCACGGCGGTCGACCCACAGCCCGTACGGCTTGCGCAGGTCGTCCGCAGCGAAGGTCGCCAGTGGCGCGAAGTCCGGCAGGCTCAGCACCTGCACGCGGTGATTGTCGCGCTCCACGATCCAGAGCAGGTCGTCGGTCACCGCGATGCCGTTTGGGCGGTCGAACTGCCCCGGTGCGGTGCCGCTGCTGCCTACATCACGCAGGTGCTGGCCGGTGCTGCCGTCGTAGACCACCAGCTTGTCGGTCGCCTTGGCGGTGGCGATCAGCCACAGCGCGCCGTCCGGCGCGCGCCAGGCCGCCGGCGAGTCGATGTTGTCGGCCGGCGTCATCGGCGAAAGGAACGCCTCGGCGATGGTGGTCACCGTGCGCTCGCCGCTGGCCTTCGCTGGCGTCGCGGCCAGGGCAGGATCGTCGCCGGCGGACGGTGCGCAGCCGGCGGCTAGTGCAACGGCCAGCGCGGCGGCCAGGGCAGTGATGCCACGCGCCATCACAGTGCCACCTTCAGGCCGAGCGCATAGGTGCGGCCATATTCTTCCATCTGCAGGGTGCGCGAACGCGTGCCCTGGTACAGCTCCAGCGGCTTGTCCAGCAGGTTCTGCGCCTCGAAGTACATGCTCACCCGCGGGGTGAACTTGTAATCCAGCGAGAAATCGAGCTGGGTGTTGGGTGCAACATAGATGTCGAACGCGCGGCCCTTGCCGATGCTGTCCAGGTACTCGCTGCGGTATACCGCCGCCAGGCGCGTGCTCACACCGTACTTTTCATAGCCGATGTGTGCACTGTAGACATGCTTGGAGGCGCGCGGCAGTGTGAAATCCTCGCCTGCACGGTCCTTGATGCCGGCATCGAATTTGGTGTCCAGCCAGGTGCCACTGGCACCGACCAGCAGTCCATCCAGCCCGGAAGGCAGGAAGGCCAGCTGCTGCTGCCAGTTGAACTCGGCACCACGCACGGTGGCCTTGCGACCGTTGATCGGCTGGGTCACGTCGAAGCCGCCGTAAGCCGGGTCGTTGGTGCGCACGGTTTCCACGATGTAGCCGTCGATGGACTTGTGGAACAGGCCCAGCGAGACGATGCCGGTGCTTCCGATGTACTTCTCCACCGACAGGTCGATGTTCTTCGACTCGTACGGGTCCAGTTCCGGATTGCCCAGGCGCACTTCCTCGTCACCGCGGCTGCAGCCCACGCGCGGCGAGACGTCGCCGAATGACGGGCGCGATACGGTCTTGTTGGCCGAGGCGCGCAGCACCCAGTCGTCGGCGGCGTCATAACGCAGGTGCAGGCCCGGCAGCACGTTGGTATAGCTGCTGTTGGCCACGCGCGGGGTCACGCTGAAGCTGCGGCCGTTGGCTGCCACGTCCACCTGGTTGCCAACCGCCTTGAACTGGGTGTTTTCCACGCGCACGCCACCAATGATACGCAGCGCACCCACGTCCCAGGTACCCATCGCGTAGCTTGCAAAGATGTCTTCGCTGGCAACGTAGTCCTCTTCCAGCGATGTCATCGCGTTGCCGCCAACGTCCTGCGGGCGGGCGCTGTACTGGCCACCGTTGGCGGCCCAGAAGGCGCGCATCGCGGCCGAATCCATGCCGTCACCCAGGTTGCCGTGGCGGTGTTCGGGCGAGGAGGTGCTCCAGCTCGACAGCGCCACCTTCGGGCCGACGCGCAGTTCGCGCTCGTCCACATTCACGTCGCGGTCGCGCCAGCGTCCCAGCAGGCCGAACTTGATGCTGCTGCTGTCACCGTCGAAGCGTACGTTGACCTGCGCGCTGTGCTCCTTGTCGTTCACCTGCTTGGGCGAGAGCACGAAGCGGTCGAACGCATAGTTGCTGTTGTCCAGCCACTGCGGGTTGTCGAAGCTGTAGCTGGGCAGGCGGCTGCGCTGGTCAAGCGTGCCGTTGAAGGCCTTGCCGTTGAGCTTGAAGCGCGCCTCCATCTCGTCGTTCACCCGCTCCTCGGTGCGGGTGTAGCCGATCCGGTAATCGACCACCGCGTTGGTCAGCTTGTTCTCGCCACCGAGACTGGCCGCGAAGGTGTTTTCCTTCTTGGTGCGGTAGCGCATGCGCTTGTCGATCGAATCCTTCGGCATGCCATCCAGGCGGTACTGGTCGGTACCGGTCTGCACCATCTTCGCGTCGTCGAAGTTGAAGATCACGCGCTGGCGGGTCTCCGCATCGTCGAACTGGCTGTAGAGCGTGCGCAGGTAGTACTTGCTGTCGTCGTTCGGCCGCCAGTCGAGGTTGAGGTTGGCGCCGATGCGCTTGCGCTCGATCTCGTACTTGCGGTGCTGCAGATTGATCGCGGTGACATCACCGGGTGCGGCGTCATCCTCGCCGTCGTACTCCACTTCGGTGTTGTCGGACTCGAACGTGCGCTTCTGGTAGTTCACGCCCAGCGCCACGCCGAAGGTGTCGTTGAACACTTCGCTGTAGTTGAAGGCGGCCTTGGGGCTGGTCTCGCCGGACAGCTGCTGGTGGCTGCCTTCGATCTTGCCGCGCAGGCTGCGGCCGTCGCGGTCGAAGGCCGAGGCCGACTCCACCAGCACGGCACCACCGATAGCATCGCCGGGCATGTCCGGGGTCGGCGACTTGACCACGCGCAGGCGCTCGGTGGAATCGGACGGGATCACATCCAACGGAGCGGCGCGACTGGAATCCTCGGGCGTGCCCACGGCAATGCCATCCACGCTGACGCTGTTGAGATTGGCATCCAGGCCACGGATCACCACGAAGCGGCCCTCGCCCTGGTCGCGGGTCACGCTGATGCCCGGCAGGCGCTGCAGCGATTCGGCCACGTTCTTGTCGGGGTACTGTCCCAGTGCATCGGAGGATACGGCGTCCTCGATGGCGTCGCCGCTGCGCTTGAGGTCGACCGCGCGGATCTGCGATTCGAGCTGGGCGCGTACTTCGATGCGGTCCAGGTCGACCGCGTCAGCGGCCACCGCGCCGGTGGCGGCGACCGCCTGCTGCCCGGCGGCCTGCAGCGGTGCCGCGGCGCCGATTGCCAGGGTCAGGGTGATGGCAACGGCCAACGGAGTCTTGATATGCACTGGGAATCCCCATTCCTGTTAAGAATGGGTCTGCACGGTATGTCCGCAAGGTTGCATGGCCGTGACACGTGCCTGCACATTTCATGTACGACGGCAGCGGGCCCGGTTTGGGGTTGGGCACCCCAATCCGGCAAAATGGCGTCCTCTCTCCTGATTCCCCTTCCCCGACCATGAAGATCGTCGAAGTGCGCCACCCGCTGGTGCAGCACAAGATCGGCCTGATGCGCAACGCTGCGCTCAGCACCAAGGATTTCCGCGAACTGGCCAACGAGCTGGGCACCCTGCTGGCCTACGAGGCCACCGCCGACCTGGACACCGAGCCGCACACCCTGCCCGGCTGGGCCGGTCCGGTCACGGTGCAGCGCATCGCGGGCGCCAAGATCACCGTGGTGCCGATCCTGCGCGCGGGCCTGGGCATGCTCAGTGGCGTGCTCTCGCTGATCCCGGCCGCCCGTGTCAGCGTGGTGGGCCTGCAGCGCGATGAGGAAACCCTGCAGCCGGTGCCCTACTTCGAGCGCCTGACCGGCCGCCTGGAAGAGCGCGACGCGCTGATCCTGGACCCGATGCTGGCCACCGGCGGCACCCTGATCGCCACCATCGACATGCTCAAGCGTGCCGGCGCCCGCCGCATCAAGGGCATCTTCCTGGTGGCCGCGCCGGAAGGCATCGAGGCGGTCAAGGCCGTGCACCCGGACGTGGAGATCTACACCGCGGCCATCGATGCCCAGCTCAACGACAAGGGCTACATCCTGCCGGGCCTGGGCGATGCCGGCGACCGCATCTTCGGTACCCGCGTCGGCTGATCCGGCGAACAGGGGTCAGAGCCCTTTCTGCGAAAGGGATCTGACCCCAACATCGCGGGGGTCGGATCCCTTTCGCAGAAAGGGCTCTGACCCCACCACCCCGCATTCCGGCCTACAGGCCGGCCGCGAACGCTTCCAGCTGGCCGATGGCGGTGTTCCAGCCATCGAAGAAGCCCAGCTGCTCATGCTGTTCACGCAGGGCCCTGTCCGGGTGCATCACCCGTGCGGTGTAACGGCAGCCCTGGCCCTCGTCCTCCAGCGTGATGATGGCGGTGAAGCCCAGCCACGGTGCCTGCGGCCGCCAGCCCGCGCCCAGCATCGAGGTGAACACCAGGCGCTGCTGCGGCACGATCTCCAGGAAGCTGCCCGGGTTGTCACTGCTGCCGCCGTCAGGGCCCTGCATGAAGGTGTGGAAGGCCCCGCCCGGGCGCAGGTCGAACGCTCGCACCTCGGTGGTCCACGGCTTCGGGCACCACCACTGGCGCAGCAGTTCCGGATCGGTCCAGGCCCGCCACAGGGCGGCACGCGGTGCATTCAGCACGCGGCTGATGACCAAGTCGGTGTCAGGGTTGTTGCCTGCGTCTACGGCCATGGGCCTGCTCCTGTTGGTGAAGGGTTTCGACGAAATTGACCATGCGGTCGGCACGCGCTTCCCATGCGGCACGCTGCCCGGCCAGCCATTGCTCGGCCTGGGCCAACCGTTCCGGCACCAGTTCGCAGGTGCGCGTGCGCCCCTGCTTGTGGCTGCGCACCACGCCACTGCGCTCCAGCACGGCCAGATGTTTCATCAGCGAGGGCAAGGCCATGTCGAACGGCTCGGCCAAGCTGGACACCGTGCGCGGCCCCTGCCCCAGCGTGGCGACGATCGCGCATCGGGTGGGGTCGGCCAGTGCCTGGAACACGTCTTGGATGGCGGGATCATACTTACCCATATGGCTAAGTAATACGCCGATCTGAATGCCGCTGCAAGCAGGCGCGGCCGGGGCATGATTCTTCACGTGGTCTTGCTACCCGCAGGCCAATGCTCCGCGCACCCGCCACCGCTTGGAGTGCTGTCGATGAAAGCTTCTTTCCTGCTGGCCGCTGTCCTGTTGGTCAGCCTGCCCCTGGCGGCCAACGCCACCACGCCGCAGCAGCAGCGCATGGCCGAGTGCTCGGCCAAGAACAAGGGCTTGAAAGGTGACGCCTACAAGACGGCGCAGAGCTCCTGCCTCAGCGGCCACGCCGCCGATACCAAGGCCGCGACAACTCCGCAGGAACGCATGCGCAAGTGCAATGCCGACGCGGGTGCCAAGAAGCTGGCCGGTGATGCGCGCAAGACCTTCATGAGCAGCTGCCTGAAAGCGTCCTAATGGCAGCGACGTGAAGCCGAGCCCAAGCTCGGCTCAGGCATCGGTAACGTGCATGACCGTTCAGAGGAGCAGCCGAGCGCAGGCTCGGCTCTACCCTTACCCCAGCGCGCGGGCCTTCAGTTCACCCTGTTCGTGCAGGGTCACGAAACGTCCCTTGTCATCCCTGCCCAGTTGCGCCAACGCCACCTGCGGGTCGTGGGTGAAGAACAACCGCACGTTGCGCGCCAGCTTGTCTTCCAGGAACTGCCGCTTCTCGTCGATCAGCAGTTCGGCGTTGCGGTCGTAGCCCATGGTGATCGGTACGTGCACCCATGAGCGGCCGGGGATCAGGTCGGCGCAGAACACCACCCCGCCGTGCGCATCTTCGCCGGCGTGCGCGTGGCCGACGATCTCGGCCAGCATCAACCCCGGCGTGTGGCCATCGCTGTAGCTGAAGCGAACGCTGCGGCCGAGCGCCTTCGAGTACTCCCCCTCCACTACTTCCAAGCGGCCACTGGCCTGCAGCAGGCCGGGCAGCTCAGGAATGAAACTGGCCCGGTCGCGCGGATGCGGCTGCACGGCGCGCTGCCAATGCTGCGCACCGACCACATAAGTCGCATTGGGGAACAGCAGTTCCGGCTCACGCCCTTCGCTCCATGCCGCCAGCAGGCCACCGGCATGATCGAAGTGCAGGTGGCTGAGCACCACCACGTCGATATCCTCGTGCTCGAAGCCGGCTTCGCGCAGAGAATCGATCAGCACGTGCTGGCTTTCCTGCACGCCGTAGCGCTCGCGCATGCGCGGATCGAAGAACGCGCCGATACCGGTTTCAAACAGCACGGTCCTGCCTTCCAGCGGGCTGGCAAGCAGCGCACGGCAGGCCAGCTCGATGCGATTGAGCTCGTCCGGTGCCGCCCATTTTTCCCATAACGCGCGCGGCGCGTTGCCGAACATCGCGCCGCCATCGAGACGCTGCGAGTTTCCACGAATAGACCAGAGTTTCATGTGTCGATTATCGGCGCCGGCCCGTTAAATAATCGCTAGACGGCAACAGAAAACCCCGCCGGCAAAGGCGGGGTTTCAGTATCAACCGGATTGCCGGCCAGCAGCCGGCACGGCCGGATCAGCGTGCCGGCACAACCTGGGCGCTGCCCACCGGGTTGCGCGGGTCGCTGCCGCCGAACAGCCGGTTCGCCTTGCGATCCCATTCCACGGTCTGCAGGTTGCCCCACACATGGCTGGAACCGCGGCCGCCCGCGGCCACGTTGCCGGGCAGGTCGATCCTGTGGCCCATCGCCTGCAGCTGCTTCACCGTCGCCGCGTCGAACGCATCGTCCTCGGCTTCGATCAGGTCCGGCAGCCACTGGTGGTGGTAGCGCGGCAGCGCGGCAACCTGCTGCGCATCCAGTCCGTCGTCGTAGCCGAGGATGCCCAGCAGCACCATGGTGATGATGCGGCTGCCACCCGGGGTGCCCAGCACCACCACCTTGTCGGCGTTCTCCATGAAGGTCGGCGTCATCGAGCTGAGCATGCGCTTGCCCGCCTTCGGCGCATTGGCTTCATAGCCCATCACGCCGAACGCATTGGGCGTGCCCGGCTTCAGCGCGAAGTCGTCCATCTCGTTGTTCAGCAGCACGCCGGTGCCCTTGGGAATCAGCCCCGAGCCGTACAGCAGGTTGACGGTCTGGGTGGCGCCGACGCGGTTACCGTCGCGGTCGATGATCGAGAAATGCGTGGTCTCGTCGTCTTCCAGCGGCGTCGGGTTGCCCGACAGCAGGTCGCTGGGCGTGGCCTTCTCCGGATGGATGGTCGCGCGCAGGCCCTGTGCGTAGTCCTTGCTGGTCAACACCTTCTGCGGGATCTGCACGAAGTCCGGATCGCCGAGGAAGAACGTACGGTCGCGGTAGGCGCGGCGCATCGATTCCACCACCAGGTGGGTGCGGTGCGCCGGGTCCATCTGCTTGATGTCCCAGCCCTCCAGGATCTGCAGCATGCTGGCCAGCGCGATGCCACCGGACGACGGCGGCGGCGCGGTGGTGATCTTCCAGCCGTTGTAGTGGAACACGATCGGCTCGCGCTGCTTGACCCGGTAACCGGCCAGTTCCTCGGCCGTCCACTTGCCACCCGCCTGCTTCACACCGTCCAGCAGCAGTTTGCCGGTCTGGCCCTTGTAGAAGCCGTCGAAGCCGCCGGTGGCCAGGCGCTCCAGCGTCTGCGCCAGTTCCGGCTGCTTGAACAGGTCACCGCTGGCGATCGGCCTGCCGTTGCGCAGATACACCTCGCGGGTACCGGGATAGCGCTCCATCACCTCACGGCGCGAGGCATAGCCCTTGGCCATGCGGTCGTACACCGGGAAACCTTCGCGCGCGATGCGGATCGCCGGCTGCAGCGAAGCCGACAACGGCAGCTTGCCGTGCCTGGCCGACAGCTCGACCAGGGCCGCCGGCAGGCCGGGAATACCCGCCGACCAAGCGCCGTTGACCGAACGGTCACGGTCGAGGTTGCCCTGCTTGTCGAGGAAGGCCTGCGGGGTTGCTGCGGCCGGTGCGGTCTCGCGCGCGTCCAGCATCACGTCCTTGCCGGTGGCTGCGTCATGCAGCAGGAAGAAGCCGCCGCCGCCGAGGCCGGAGCTGATCGGCTCGACCACCGCCAGCGTGGACGAGACCGCCACCGCGGCGTCGAAGGCGTTGCCGCCCTGCGCCAGGATGTCGATGCCCGCCTGGGTGGCCAGCGCATGGCCACTGGCGATGGCTGCGCCATCGGGGCGTTCGGCACGGGCCGTGCTGTCGGCCCAGGCGATCGGGCTCAGCAGCAGGCCAAGCAGCAACAGGGGACGGACGATCAGCGTCTTCATTCGGATGGGGGCTCCGCGTAGAGTTCGGGGTGATCGTGCTGCAGTTGGCGCAGCTTGGCCAGCAGCTGGTCCTGCGTTTCCACGATCTCCGGGTCCGGATCGATGCACTCGACCGGGCAGACGACCACGCACTGCGGTTCGTCGAAATGGCCCACGCATTCGGTGCAGCGGGCAGGGTCGATCACATAGATGGTTTCACCCATCGCAATGGCCTGGTTCGGGCAGGCCGGCTCGCATACGTCGCAATTGACGCAGAGCTCGTTGATTTTCAGCGACATGGCGATACTCCTCGCCCGCGCCTTGGGACAAAGGACCGGCCAGCGCGGGCGCGCGGGCCGGTCAGGTCATCAGCAGTGCCCTTGCGGGTCACCGCCCGGGCCATGCCGGAACATGGCCGCCATGGCTCGGTCTTACTTGGCTTCGACGAAAATGTACTCGGCACCGGTCGGCTGGATCGCAGCCTGCACGCGTGCGTTGTCGGCCGACTGGCCGATGAAGACGACGCGCACGCCCTTCATCGAATCCGGCGACACGTCCTTGAACACGGCCTGGATCATGTCAGCCATCTTGCCCGAGGCCGACGAACCGAAGGCCAGCATGTTGCCCGGCTGCACGCCACGGGCCACGGCCTGGGTCGCGCTCTCGGTCTGGCGCTCGTACTTGGCCTGGAAGTCCGGGTCCGATTCCGGCGAGAGGTAGTACAGGAACGGGCTGTTGGTGATGTTGCCCATGTTCTGGATCGCCACTTCCTGCAGGTACTTCTTCCAGCCTGCATCGTCATCCTTGGACGGAGCGACCAGGGCCTGCTTGGCTTCGTCGACCGGAGCGGCCTCTTCCTTCTTGCAGGCGGTGAAGGCCAGGGCCAACGAAGCGATCAGCATCGCGCGCATGGTGGTGTTCATGGGTTTCCTCCCGGAATGGTGCGTGGTGGTGTACGTAATGGGGTGCCGGTACTGCGGACTTACTGCTGTGCCGCCTTCGCTTCGCGGACCTTGCGCAGGGCTTCGAGCACCGCGGCCGGTACGAAACCGGACACGTCGCCGCCCAGGCGTGCGATCTCGCGGACCAGCGAGGACGAAATGAAGCTGTGCTGCTCGGCCGGGGTCAGGAACAGGGTCTCGACCTCGGGGATCAGGTGGCGGTTCATGCTGGCCATCTGGAACTCGTACTCGAAGTCGGACACCGCGCGCAGGCCGCGCAGCAGCACGCCGCCCTGGACCGAGCGTACGAAATGGGCCAGCAGCGTATCGAAGCCGATCACCTCGACGTTGCCGTGATGGCCCAGCGCGCCCCGCGCCAGCTGCACGCGCTGCTCCAGCGGCAGCGCCGGGCCCTTGGACGGGCTCTGCGCCACGCCCACCACGACCTTTTCGAACAGCGGCGCGGCCCGGCTCACAAGGTCGATGTGACCGTTGGTGATCGGGTCGAACGTGCCGGGGTAGACGGCAATGCGGCGGTTGGCCACGGTCATGGGCGGTAGCAGATGTTCAGATGAGGTCAAAGTGTAGCAGTGGCGCGGCGGTACAGGGCAAAGCGCACCTCGCGGGTGCCTCCCTCGCGGTGCAGCAGCCAGTCTGGCGGCAGCACCGGCACGTGGCCGGCCGGCGATTCCAGGTAGAGCCAGGCGTCGGCGGCCAGGTGCCGCGGCAGCTGGGCCAGCACGTCCTGCCACAGGCCATCGGCAAACGGTGGGTCGATGAAGACCAGGTCGGCCTGCTGCGCCTGCGCCCCTTGCAGCCAGCGCAGGGCATCGGCCTGCACGACGGTGATCTGGTCGGCGGCCTGCAGCTTGGCCACGGCCGCAGTCAGGTTGCGTCCCAGCTGCGCGTCGCGCTCGACCAGGGTGGCGTGGGCGGCACCACGCGAGACCGCCTCCAAGCCCAGTGCACCACTGCCAGCGAACAGGTCCAGCACCCGCGCGCCGCCCAGTTTGGGCATCAACCAGTTGAAAAGGGTCTCGCGCACGCGGTCACTGCTGGGCCGCAGCCCCGGCAGGGTCGGGACCGGCAGGCGGGTATTGCGCCAGCGACCGCCGATGATGCGGACCTGGCCGTCATTGCCGCCACGGCCGCTCATCGGCATCCCCGGCGGGGGTTGTTCGAGAAATTCAGCATGAGCGGGATTGTAGTTCGGCCGGGCGGCGCCCGGGGACGCGCCAACGCATGCGCGCTGTCGCTCCCACGCTTCGCTGCGCGAAACGCGGGCCCCACTTACCAGCTTCCATACCCCCGCCGCTTCGCGGCCGCCCCCTGACTCAGGGGGCTCTACCCCAGACGCGATCCGATGCTCGACATACAGGCGGGGTCAGATCCGTTTTCCACAGGAAAACGGATCTGACCCCATCTGATGTATCGATATCTGACAGATGTGTCGACCAAGGTCGACACCCACCAACAGCCGCGGGAACCTGTCAGAGGCGGGGCGGTGTGGGTTGGCAGGACCGTTGGCGCCATGGATGGCGCCATCGAGCCCCCATGGATGGGTTTACGGCGTGTCCTGCCAACCCACACCGCCCCGCCATCCCACGAAATGCACGCTGTTGCTGTTGCAGTTGCTGTTGCTCTGGCCTCTGCGGGTGCAGGGCGCAGCCCTGCCGACCAACCCCTTGATTTCGGGACAATCAGCCATACCCCTTGGCGAGGCCGCACGCGCTGGCGCGGCATTGCAAACGGAGCCTTATCGATGACCGAGACCACCCAGACCGAAACCCTTGGCTTCCAGACCGAAGTCAAGCAGCTGCTGCAGCTGATGATCCACTCGCTGTACTCCAACAAGGAAATCTTCCTGCGCGAGCTGGTCTCCAACGCCGCCGACGCCGCCGACAAGCTGCGCTTCGAGGCCCTGACCCAGCCGGCCCTGCTCGAAGGTGACAGCGAGCTGCGCGTGCGCGTCAGCTTCGACCCCGCCGCCCACACCATCACCATCGAAGACAACGGCATCGGCATGAGCCGCGCCGAGGCGATTGCCCATCTCGGCACGATCGCCAAGTCCGGCACCGGCGATTTCCTGCGCCAGCTGTCCGGCGACCAGAAGAAGGATTCGCAGCTGATCGGCCAGTTCGGCGTCGGCTTCTACAGCGCCTTCATCGTTGCCGACGAAGTGGAAGTGACCTCGCGCCGCGCCGGCCTGGCCGCTGGCGAAGGCGTGCGCTGGACCTCGCGTGGCGAAGGCGATTTCGAAGTGGCCACCGTCGACAAGGCCGAGCGCGGTACCCGCATCGTGCTGCATCTGAAGGACGGCGAGCACGACTTCGCCGACGGTTGGCGCCTGCGCAGCATCCTGAAGAAGTACTCCGACCACATCGGCCTGCCGATCCAGATGCCGAAGGAAGGTGGCGAAGAAGGCGCTGCCGCCGAATGGGAGACCGTCAACCGCGCCAGCGCGCTGTGGACCCGGCCGCGCACCGAGATCAGCGACGCCGAGTACACCGAGTTCTACAAGCACGTGGCGCACGACCACAGCGACCCGCTGGCATGGAGCCACAACAAGGTCGAAGGCAAGCTGGAATACACCTCGCTGCTGTACGTGCCGGGCCGCGCGCCGTTCGACCTGTACCACCGCGATGCGCCCAAGGGCCTGAAGCTGTACGTGCAGCGCGTGTTCGTGATGGACCAGGCCGAGCAGTTCCTGCCGCTGTACCTGCGCTTCATCAAGGGCGTGGTCGATTCCAACGACCTGTCGCTGAACGTCTCGCGCGAAATCCTGCAGTCCGGCCCGGTCATCGATTCGATGAAATCGGCGCTGACCAAGCGCTCGCTGGACATGCTGGAAAAGCTGGCCACCGACAAGCCCGAGCAGTACGCCACGTTCTGGAAGGAATTCGGCCAGGTGCTGAAGGAAGGCCCGGCCGAGGACTACAACAACCGCGAGAAGGTGGCCGGGCTGCTGCGCTTCGCCTCCACCCGTGGCGAGGGTGATGCGCAGACCGTGTCGCTGGCCGATTACATCGCCCGCATGGCCGAAGGCCAGGACAAGATCTATTACCTGACCGGCGAGAGCTACAGCCAGGTGCGCAACAGCCCGCACCTGGAAGTGTTCCGCAAGAAGGGCGTGGAAGTGCTGCTGCTGACCGACCGCATCGACGAGTGGCTGATGGGCTACCTGACCGATTTCGACGGCAAGGGCTTCGTCGATATCGCCCGTGGCGACCTCGACCTGGGCGCGCTGGAAAGCGAAGCGGACAAGCAGGAACAGGAAGCCGCCGCCAAGGAAAAGCAGGGCCTGGTCGAACGCCTGAAGACCGTACTGGGCGATGACGTGGCCGAAGTGCGCGTGTCGCACCGCCTGACCGACTCGCCGGCGGTGCTGGCCATCGGCGAGCAGGACCTGGGCCTGCAGATGCGCCAGATCCTGGAAGCCAGCGGGCAGAAGGTACCGGACAGCAAGCCGGTGCTGGAGATCAACCCCGGCCACCCGCTGATTGCCAAGCTGGATGCCGAAGCCGACGGTGCGCGCTTCGACGACCTGGGCCGGGTGCTGTTCGACCAGGCCGCGCTGGCCGCCGGTGACAGCCTGAAGGACCCGGGTGCCTATGTGGCGCGCCTGAACAAGCTGTTGCTGGAGCTGTCGGCCTGATCGACCAGGTGGAGGCCAACCCTGGTGACGCGCTTCTGTAGAGTCGAGCCATGCTCGACTGCTCCATGAGTGCCAACCAAGGTTGGCATTTATCGGGCGTCGCGCGTGCCAACCAGGGTTGGCCTCTACCAGGACGGGTTGTTCAGGCCTCGCGATCCAGCAGCGAGCCCAGCATCTGGTCCTGGCGGCGGATCACCGTGGCATTGGCGGCGAAGGCCACTACTTCGGCCTTGGCCGCCAGCAGATCGCCCAGCGGTGCGCCCGGATCGGGGTCGGTGGTGGTCACCGCCGTCGCCACCCCGCCCTGCTCGGCGGCACTGCGCTGTACCTGCAGGCGCCGGGCATCGGGGGTCGCCAGGTTGGCCACGTTGTGCGCGGCCACCTGCACGCCCTGCTGGGCCGCGCGCATGCCCCCCAGAGCGGTTCCCATCACGTTGTCCATGGCGGTCTCCAGGCTGCACGCCGCAGCCCTCCTGACCGGTTAACGGCCGGCACGCCGCGACCTTGAGTCCACATCGGCCCGACAGGCCCGAGTGGTAGCATATCCCCCTGATTTCAGCGCCTTTTGCCAATGCTCAGTTTTTTCCGCCGCAAGAAGCCCCAGGATGCCCCCGCAACGGAGGCGCCCAAGACCCAGCACTACTCGGCTGAAGAGCTGGCGGCGGCGTTCCCGTCGGCCGCACCGGTCGAAGACGCGCCCGCCGCACCAGTGGCCGAAGCCGTCGCACCTGCACCGGAACCGGCCCCCGTACCGGCGCCCGTCGCTGAAGCGCCCGCCGTACCGGCGGCTCAGCCGGTCAGTGCGAGCGAAGACGTGCAGGCCGAAGCGCTCGCCGCGGCCGCCGTGCTTGCCCCGCTGGCTCCAGTCGTTCCGGCCGAGGCGCCGGTCGCCCCGGCCGCCGATCTGCCGGTGCTGGTCGATGCCGCTCCGGCCCCGGCCGGCAAGCCCGGCTGGCGCGAACGCCTGCGCAACAGCGTCATCGCGCGCAGCTTTGGTGGCCTGTTCTCGCGCAACCCCAAGCTCGACGACGACCTGCTGGACGAGCTGGAGACCGCACTGATCACCGCCGACGTCGGCGTGGGTGCCACCACCGATCTGGTGGAGGGCCTGCGCAAGCGCATGAAGTCGCGCGAGTTCGCCGACGCCAATGCGCTGCTGGCCGCGTTGCGCGCCGAGCTGATCGCGATCCTGCAGCCAGTGGCCAAGCCGCTGCTGATCGACCGCAATGCCAAGCCGTTCGTGGTGCTCACCGTCGGCGTCAACGGCGTCGGCAAGACCACCACCATCGGCAAGCTGGCCAAGCGCTTCAAGGATGACGGCCACAGCCTGATGCTGGCCGCCGGCGATACCTTCCGTGCCGCCGCAGTGGCCCAGCTGCAGGCCTGGGGCGAGCGCAACGGCGTGGCCGTGGTCGCGCAGGGACAGAACGCCGATGCCGCATCGGTGGCGTACGACGCGCTGCAGGCCGGCAAGGCCCGTGGCACCTCGGTGCTGATCGCCGACACCGCCGGCCGCCTGCACACCCAGTCCGGCCTGATGAACGAGCTGGGCAAGATCCGCCGCGTACTCGGCAAGATCGATCCCACCGCGCCGCACGAAGTGCTGATGGTGATCGATGGCACTACCGGCCAGAACGCGCTGTCGCAGCTGCGCCAGTTCAATGCTGCGGTGAACGTGACCGGCCTGGTGGTGACCAAGCTGGACGGCACCGCCAAGGGCGGCGTGGTGTTCGCGCTGGCCCGCGAGTTCGGCATTCCGATCCGGTTCGCCGGTATCGGCGAGCGCCCGGAAGACCTGCGCGTGTTCGATCCGGAAGCCTTCGTCGACGCCCTGCTGCCCGAAGCACTGGGCGCCTGATACACCGCAGCCACGCATGGCGTGGCTCTACTGACATCTGGTAGAGCCGCTCCATGGCTGGCTGCCCAGCTCCGGAACGCCGATGCCCCGCCAGCCGCACGCCAGCGCCGGAACCACGCAGACCGACGGGTTCGTTACCCGCCTGCTGCCCTGGTTCGACGACCACGGCCGCCACGACCTGCCCTGGCAGCACCCGCGCAGCCCGTACCGGGTCTGGCTGTCGGAAATCATGCTGCAGCAGACCCAGGTGGCCACGGTCATCCCGTATTTCCAGCGGTTCCTGCAACACTTCCCGACCCTGCCCGACCTCGCCGCCGCCAGCAACGACGCGGTGATGGCACAGTGGGCCGGGCTCGGCTACTACGCCCGCGCACGCAACCTGCATGCCGCCGCAAAGCGCTGCGTGGAGCAGCACGGCGCTGACCTGCCGCGCGATTTCGACGCGCTGCATGCCCTGCCCGGCATCGGCCGCAGCACCGCCGGGGCGATCCTCAGCCAGGCCTGGAACGACCCGTTCGCGATCCTCGACGGCAACGTCAAGCGCGTGCTCAGCCGCTACCACGGCATCGATGGCTTCCCGGGCCTGCCGGCCATCGAGAAGCAGTTGTGGACGATCGCCGAGGCGCACGTGGCGCAGGTCCCGGCCGGGCGCATGGCCGACTACACCCAGGCGCAGATGGACCTGGGCGCGACCGTGTGCAGCCGCGCCAAACCGGCCTGCGTGATCTGCCCGCTGCAGGACAACTGCGTGGCACGCCGCGAAGGCCGCACCGCCGATCTGCCCACGCCCAGGCCGGGCAAGACCTTGCCCGAGCGCGAAGCGGTGGCCCTGCTGCTGCGTGACAACCAGCAGCGCGTGCTGCTGCAGAAGCGGCCGGACACCGGCATCTGGGCGCAGCTGTGGACGCTGCCGCAGGCCGAGGCCGGCAGCGAGCTGCAGGACTGGTTCGACGCGCATGTCGAAGGCTCGCTGGAAGACGCCGAAGAACTGCCGGTGCTGCAGCACACCTTCAGCCACTACAAGCTGCACCTGCAGGTATTGTCGCGGCAGGTGCACGGTCTGCGCGTGGAAGAACCCACGCTGCGCTGGGTGGCTGCCGATGAGCTGCCGGCGCTGGGCCTGCCGGCGCCGATCCGCAAGCTGCTCGATGGCGCCAGCATCAAGGCGCCGAAGCGCACGTCCAAGAAATCCCGCAACCACGAGTGAACGCCATGTCCCGAACCGTCTTCTGCCAGTACGAACAACGCGATGCCGAGGGCCTGGATTTCGTGCCCTATCCCGGCGAACTGGGCCAGCGCATCTTCAACAGCATCGGCAAGCAGGCCTGGGCTGCATGGCTGGCGCATCAGACCATGCTGATCAACGAGAACCGGCTGTCGCCACGCACGCCGCAGCATCGCGCGTTCCTGGAAGGCGAACTGGTCAAGTTCCTGTTCGAAAAGGATGCGGAAAAGCCGGCCGGCTTCACCCCGGAAGCCTGAGACGCAGGTAGTGCCGGCCACTGGCCGGCACCCTGGCGTCTGCGCGATGCCGGCCAGCGGCCGGCACTACCACGCTATTTCGTGTTTTCCTCGCGCTCCTGCACCTGCGCCTGGCGCAGCTCCTGCTCGGAGGCGCGTAGCGCCTTCACGTCCAGCTTGCGGATGCTGTCGATGAAGCAGGGCATGCGCGGGCCGCCGGCAGGGTCGCGCACCAGCACCTTGTCGAAACGCGCCGAAACACGATTCATCTGGCTGGTCAGGCCGATGGCGGTGGCATATGGCAGGTCCTGGCAGGGCCCTCTCAACTCCAGCAGGTAGGCCTCGCTGGGACGCGTCCATACCGCAAGCGCGCTGTCACCCAGCTCGGTCCAGCCATTGAGGGTGCCGAAGAACTGCATGTCGTTCTGCGGCGCGCCGGCGTGGGCACGGTACAGGTTGAGCTTCTCGGTGCTGCTGAGCCGGCCGGTGGTCGCACAGGCGGCCAGCGCCAGGCAGAGTCCGGCCATCAGGAGCGGGGTCTTCATGGCGATCTCCTCGGGGAACTATCGCCATCATGCGCTTGGGGCAGCAACGCCGGCGCGACGACCGGCAGCCCCATTCAGGCGCCGGTCGGCGGTCGACCAAGGTCGACCTCCACCAAAGCAGGCCCAAGGCTCCGGATTCCGCCAGCCGCCAACCTTGGTGGGCGCCTGCCCTGCAGGAACAGCCGACCAAGGTCGGCTTCTACCAAAGCGGGCCAGCGCCTCAGACGTCAGCGTGGGCCAGCGCGTGCAGGCGCCCTTCGCGCAGTTCCAGCACCCGGTCCAGGCGACGCGCCAGGCTGCGGTCGTGGGTGACCAGCACCAGGCTGGTGTGGCGGGCGCGGTTGAGTTCCAGCATCAGCTCGAACACGGTGCCAGCGGTGCGGTCATCCAGGTTGCCGGTCGGCTCGTCACCGAGCACGCAGGCCGGATGATTGACCAGCGCACGGGCCACAGCGGCGCGCTGGCGCTCACCACCGGACAGCTCGCCCGGCTTGTGGTCCAGGCGATGGCCGAGGCCGACCGCCTCCAGCAGCGTGGTGGCCCGGCTGCTCGCCTCGGCCACGGCGGTACCGGCCAGCAGCACCGGCATCATCACGTTTTCCAGCGCGGTGAACTCGGGCAGCAGATGGTGGAACTGGTAGACGAAGCCCAGCGCCTGGTTGCGCAGCAGGCCACGCGCGGTGTCCGACAGCGCCGACATGCGCTGGCCGGTCACGTAAACCTCACCTGCGGTCGGAATGTCCAGCCCACCCAGAAGGTGCAGCAGCGTGCTCTTGCCGGCACCGGAGGCACCGATGATCGCCACGGTTTCGCCGGCGGTCACGGTCAGGTCCAGGCCATCGAACACCGGGGTCTGCATGCGTCCTTCGGCGTAGGTCTTGCCCAGTGCCTCGGCACGGATCACTTCATCGCCGCGATTGAAGACCTTATTCATAACGCAGGGCCTCCGCCGGCTGGGTGCGTGCTGCCCGCCAGGCGGGATACAGGGTGGCCAGGAAGCTCATCAGCAGCGCGACCACGGTGATCGCCACCACGTCGCCGGTCTGCATGTCAGTCGGCAGGCCGGTGATGTAGTACACATCCTCCGGCAGCAGCTTGACGTTGAACACGCTCTCGATGGCGCCCAGGATGCGCTCCAGATTGAGGGTCAGGGTGATGCCGCCGATCAGGCCGGCCAGCGTGCCGAAGATGCCGATCAGCGAACCCTGCACCATGAACACCTGCATCACTCCGCCCGGGGTCAGGCCGAGGGTGCGAAGGATGGCGATGTCGGCCTGCTTGTCGGTCACCAGCATCACCTGCGAGGACACCAGGTTGAAGGCGCCCATGGCGATGATCAGCGACAGCAGGATGCCCATCACCACCTTCTCCATGCGCAGCGAGTGGTAGAGGTTGGCATTCTGCTGGGTCCAGTCACTCACCCGGTAGGCACCGCCGAGGCTCTGCGCCAGGTCCACGCCCACTTCCAGCGAGCGGTCCATGTCGTGAAGTTTCAACCGCACGCCGGTGGCACCGTCGCTGCGCAGCACGCGCTCGAGATCCTTCATGTTGGCAAAGCCGACCCCCCGGTCGACCTCGTTGTAGCCAGCCTCGAAGATGCCGCTGACGGTGAAGCGCTTCATCCGTGGTACCGCGCCGGCAGGCGTGCCCTGCACTTCGGCGAACGTCACCAGCACCTGGTCGCCCACGTCCACGCCGAGCCAGATCGCCAGCTCCTTGCCCAGCAGCAGGTTGAAGCTGCCCGGCTTGAGGCTGTCATAGCTGCCCTTGGTGACCTTCTTGTCGATCACCGAGACTTTCGGCTCCAGCGCCGGATCGATGCCCTGGATGATCGCGCCCTGCACACGCGGACCGCTGATCATCGACTGGATCTCGATGTACGGTGCGGCGCCGGCCACGCGTGGGTCCTTCCTGGCCACGTCGACCACCCGCATCCAGTCCGGCATCGGCTCGCCGTCGCGGCTGATGGTGGTGTGCGCGGTCATCTGCAGCAGGCGGCTGCGGATTTCCTTCTGGAAACCGCTCATCACCGCCAGGGTGGTGATCAGCACCGTAACGCCGAGCGCGATGCCCAGGATCGATGCCATCGAGATGAAGGAGATGAAGCCGTTGCGGCGCTTGGCACGCAAGTAGCGCAGGCCGATCGCCACGGGAATGGGTTTGAACATGCAGGCACGCCAGTCAATTCAGCTTATGGTGCCATTGACCGGGGCCGACGGGAAACGCTGCGTGCGGCCACGGCCAGTCGCAGTTCACGTCGCTGCCCGGAATCGAGCACATCGGGCCAGAACAGCAGGCGCCGGCGGCGCCGGCCCGCACGCCACAGCAACAGCAGCCAGGGGCCGCGCACCACCAGGCGGGGTGCATCGATGTCCTGCCCGGCCACCTGCAGTGGCCCGGGAAGCGCAGGCAGTAGCACCTGCACCCGCGGCCTGCGCTGGTGCCAGGCCAGTTCGGCCGACCCGATGCCCCAGGCCAGCAACACTGCGGGCGTCAACAGCCGCGGCGGCAGATCCGACGCGCGCAGCAGCCACGGCGCGGCCAGCAGCACCGCCAACTGGGCGGCGGCCTGCAGCCGCGAAGGGCGCCACTCAAGGCTTGAGGGCGAGGATCTTCTGCATGAGGGGGATCGCATGCGCATGTGGGCAGGCCTCATAGCCCATGAACCAGCGCCACAACTTATCGTCCTCGCAATCGAGCAGGAACAGGAAAACCTCGCGCTCTTCGGTCGGCGCAGTGCTCCATTCGTGGTCCAGGTAACGGCCGAACAGCTGGTCCAGCTCGCGCATGCCGCGGCGGCAGCGCCAGCGAAGCTTCTTCAGCAGAACATCTTCTTCCATCGTGCTTCTCCAGATACAGCAAAGCCACGCATGGCGTGGCTCTACTGGGGTGGCACAGCCACGCGTGGCGTGGCTCTACCGGGTACCGCCAGGCCTGATCAGGCGCGGCGTTCCATCATCAGCTTCTTGATTTCGGCAATCGCCAGCGCCGGGTTCAGGCCCTTCGGGCAGGTCCGGGCGCAGTTCATGATGGTGTGGCAGCGGTACAGCTTGAACGGATCTTCCAGATCGTCCAGGCGCGCACCGGTGTCCTCATCGCGCGAGTCGATGATCCAGCGGTAGGCCTGCAGCAGGATCGCCGGGCCCAGGTAACGCTCGCCGTTCCACCAGTAGCTCGGGCAGCTGGTCGAGCAGCAGGCGCACAGGATGCACTCGTACAGGCCGTCCAGCTTCTTGCGGTCTTCCGGCGACTGCAGGCGCTCACGGTCCGGCGGTGCCGGGGTCTGGGTGCGGATCCACGGCTTGATCGAGGCGTACTGCGCGTAGAAGTGGGTCAGGTCCGGAACCAGATCCTTGACCACGTTCATGTGCGGCAGCGGGTAGATCGGCACTTCCTTCTTGCCGCAGTCCGAGATGGCTCGGGTGCAGGCCAGGGTGTTGGTGCCGTCGATGTTCATCGCGCACGAACCACAGATGCCTTCGCGGCACGAGCGGCGGAAGGTCAGGGTCGGGTCGATCTCGTTCTTGATCTTGATCAGGGCGTCCAGGACCATCGGGCCACAGGCGTCCAGATCGACTTCATAGGTATCGGTGCGCGGGTTGCTGTCGTCGTCCGGACTCCAGCGGTAGATCTTGAAGGTGCGCACGTTCTTGCCGCCGTTCTTGACGGGGAAGTGCTTGCCCTTCGTGATCTTGGAATTCTTGGGGAGTGAAAACTCGGCCATGGCTGCTCTCGTTGGCTCAGGCGGCCCGCGCCCTTGGGCGCGGATTGCATGGTAGGCGGGGTCGGATCAGTACACGCGCGGCTTCGGCGGCACCACGGACACGTCGTCGGTCAACGTGTACATGTGCACCGGACGGTAGTCGAAGCTGCACTTGCCCTTCTCGTCGACGCTGACCAGGGTGTGCTTCTGCCAGTTGACGTCGTCGCGGTCCGGATAGTCCTCGTGCGCATGCGCACCACGGCTTTCCTTGCGCTGTTCGGCCGAGTTGATCGTCGCCACCGCGTTGAGCAGCAGGTTGTTCAGCTCGTAGGTCTCGATCAGGTCCGAGTTCCAGACCAGCGAACGGTCGGAGACCTTCACGTCCTGGAACGAGTCGAAGATCTTGTCCATCTTCTCGCAGCCTTCCTTCAGCGTCTGGCTGGTGCGGAAGACGGCCGCGTCGGCCTGCATGGTGCGCTGCATGCGATCGCGGATGACCGAGGTCGGGGTATCGCCGTTGGCGTGGCGCAGCTTGTCCAGCAGGCCCAGCGCCTTGTCGCAGGCATCGGCCGGCAGCGGCTTGTGCGATGCGCCCGGCTTGATGGTCTCGGCGCAGCGGTTGGCCACCGCACGACCGAACACCACCAGGTCCAGCAGCGAGTTCGAGCCCAGTCGGTTGGCGCCGTGCACGGACACGCAGGCCGCTTCACCGATGGCGTACAGGCCCGGCACCACGGCATTGTCGTTGTCGCCGACCTTCTGCACCACTTCGCCGTGGTAGTTGGTCGGGATGCCGCCCATGTTGTAGTGCACGGTCGGGATGACCGGGATCGGCTGCTTGTGCACGTCGACGCCGGCAAAGATGCGGGCGCTTTCGGCGATGCCCGGCAGCTTGTCGTCGATCACGCCCGGGCCGAGGTGGGTCAGGTCGAGCAGGATGTGGTCCTTGTGCTCGCCGACGCCGCGGCCTTCGCGGATCTCGATGGTCATCGAACGGCTGACCACGTCGCGCGAGGCCAGGTCCTTGTAGTGCGGCGCGTAGCGCTCCATGAAGCGCTCGCCGCTGCTGTTGCGCAGGATGCCACCTTCACCGCGGACACCCTCGGTGATCAGGCAGCCGGCGCCGTAGATGCCGGTCGGGTGGAACTGCACGAACTCCATGTCCTGCATGGCGATGCCGGCACGCATGGCCAGGCCGCCACCGTCGCCGGTGCAGGTGTGCGCCGAGGTGGCGCTGAAGTAGGCACGGCCGTAGCCGCCGGTGGCCAGTACCACGCCCTGGGCGCGGAACAGGTGCAGGGTGCCGTCGGACATGTCCAGGGCCAGCACGCCGCGGCAGGCGCCTTCCTCATCGAAGATCAGGTCGAGCGCGAAGTACTCGATCATGAAGCGCGCATCGTGCTTCAGCGACTGCTGGTACAGGGTGTGCAGCATCGCGTGGCCGGTACGGTCGGCCGCCGCGCAGGTACGCTGCGCCGCCGGGCCTTCGCCGTACTTGGTGGTCATGCCACCGAACGGACGCTGGTAGATCTTGCCTTCGGCGGTGCGCGAGAACGGCACGCCGTAGTGTTCGAGCTCGATGATGGCCGGGATGGCCTCACGGCACATGTACTCGATGGCGTCCTGGTCGCCCAGCCAGTCCGACCCCTTGATGGTGTCGAAGAAGTGGTAGCGCCAGTCGTCCTCGCCCATGTTGCCGAGTGCGGCCGAAATACCGCCCTGGGCGGCAACGGTGTGCGAACGGGTCGGGAAGACCTTGGTCAGGCACACGGTCTGCAGGCCCTTGGCGGCCAGGCCGAACGTGGCGCGCAGGCCGGCACCGCCGGCGCCGACCACGACCATGTCGTACTTGTGTTCGGTGATCTTGTAAGCGGACATCTAATCTGGATTCCTGTGTAGGTGCCTGGGCTCAGGCAACGCCGAGGGCGATGCGGCCCACCGCAAACACACTGACGATCATGCCGAGCACGGCGACGAACTTCACCGCGGTCTGCAGCACCAGGGCCAGCAGCGATTCGTGGATGTAGTCTTCCAGCACGACCTGCATGCCGAGCTGCGCGTGCCAGAACATGGCGATCAGCAGGCCGATCAGCGGCACCGCGTTCCACGGCTTGGCCACGGCGGCGGCGGCGGTGGCGTAGTCCGAGCCCAGCAGGCCCAGCACGAAGACCAGGAACCAGATGCCCAGCACCACCAGGGCGGCGGCGGTCAGGCGCTGGTGCACGAAGTGCTCGGTGCCGGTCTTGGCCGAACCCAGGCCGCGCACGTTCTTCAACGGGGTACGGAACTTGCTCACGCGGCACCTCCGAACATCACATAGGCCCACACCAGCAGGGTGATCACCAGGCTGCCGGTGACCGACAGCCAGCTGCTGCGGATGAAGGCGGGGATGCTGAAGCCGATGGCGAAGTCCTGCACCACATGGCGGATGCCATTGCACAGGTGATAGGCGAACGACCATGTCCACGCGAACAGGAACACGCGGCCATACCAGGCCCCGGCATGGCCGGTGAAGCAGTTCCAGGACTCGGGCCCCATCATCAGGGCCAGCAGGCCGGCAGCGATGATGAGGGCACCAACAGACAGAAAGACGCCAGTGGCTCGATGCAGGATCGAGGTGGCCATCTGAATCTGCCAGCGATACACCTGAAGGTGCGGGGAAAGTGGGCGTTGTCTGGTCGCCATTCGCTGGGCTCGTTGTCTCGGCTGGGCGGCACGCGGCCGCGTTGGCTCAATGCTGATCAGAAATCGATGCAGCGTCCGTTTTTCTCCCAATCGCCATACCGCACCGGATCAAGTCCGCCGCGGCCGCCGAATTCCTCTGCTTTTTCCTGTTCCACGGGCACGGGTGCCGCAGGGACCAGCGGGGCTTCAGATTCGTCGTCGGGAGTGGGGGTTGTTTGGCCTATCATGTTCGGTCTCGCAACGCACAAATTTTAGACCTCGTTCACGTGCCTGACAACCTGCCCCCTGCTTTCGTCGGATATCCGCGCCTGCCCGGCCACCAGCTGCTGAGCCTGCAGGGCCCGGATGCGGCTGTCTTTGCCCACGCCCAGTTCAGCAGCGATGTCACCGCCCTGCCCCTGCAGCACTGGCAGTGGAGTGCCTGGCTGAGCGCCAAGGGCCGTACCCTGGCGGTGTTCCAGCTGCTTCGGCTGGCCGACGACCACGTGATGCTGGTGCTGGCGGATGGCGATGCCGATGCGATTGCGTCGCAACTGCAGCGCTTCGTGTTCCGCCGCAAGGTGAAGGTGCAGGTGCGCGACGATCTGGCGGTGGCCGGGGCTTTCACTGCGCCCGAGGCCGCCAGCGGCGCTGCGACTGCGCAGGCCGCAGGTGATGGCTGGGAGCTGGACCTGGGCAGCGATGCCCTGCCGCGAACCCTGCGCATTGGCGCCGCCGATGCCTTTGCAGCGGGCAGCGAAACCGATGAGGCCGCGTTCGCCCTGGCCTGGCGCCAAGCCGATCTGCGCTACGGCGTGCCGCGGCTGGAAGAAAGCCAGCGCGAGGTGTGGACCCCGCAACAGCTGGGTCTGGACCGCCTGAATGGCTACAGCGTCAAGAAGGGCTGCTACCCGGGCCAGGAAATCGTGGCCCGCACCCACTTCCTCGGCAAGGCCAAGCGCGCGGTGCAGCTGCTGCACACTGCGGCACCGGCACGGGCCGGCGATGGCGTGCTGCAGGACGGCGCAGCGCTGGGCAGCATTGCCAGCGTGGCCGGCGATCTGGCACTGGCGGTGCTGCCGCTGGAAACCAGTGATGCGGAGCTGCAGGTGGGCGGCGTGGTCGCGCAGCGGGTGCCGCTGCTGGACGGCCTGGCGCGCTGAGGTTTTACCCCTGATGAAGCAGCCGAGCGTGGGCTCGGCTCTACAAAATCGGGTGAGTGCGGACCGCTGGTCCGCACGTCGTTCATGACGCCGGGCATGGCCCGGCGCTACCGCCGCTTACAGACGTTCGCCGCTTTCCGCATCGAAGAAATGCAGGCCCTGCGGGTGGATCGCCACGCGGATGTCCTCGCCCACGCCCGGCAGCGACTGCGGCGCCACGCGCATGGTCAGTGCATGCTGGCCACTGCTGAGGTTGACGAAGATCTCGTTGCCGACCGGTTCGATACCTTCGATGCGCGCGGTGAACGCATGCGCATCGTCGGCAGCGGCCGGCTGCAGGTGCTCCGGACGCACGCCCACCGCGATCGGCTTCTGCAGCCACGCCGGATCGATCGTGGCCTGCCCCAGCGGCGCACGCCACTGCCCGTCGACCACGGTCACGCCGCCGGCATCGCCCTGCAGCGTGCCGCGCAGCACGTTCATCGCCGGGCTGCCGAGGAAACCGGCGACAAACAGATTGGCCGGGCGGTCGTACAGGGCCATCGGCGTGTCAATCTGCTGGATGACGCCGTCCTTGAGCACCACGATGCGCTGGCCCAGCGTCATCGCTTCAACCTGGTCATGCGTCACATAGATCATGGTGGTGCCCAGCTTGCGGTGCAGTTGCGCGATCTCGGTGCGCACGCTGTGGCGCAGCTTGGCATCGAGATTGGACAGCGGCTCGTCGAGCAGGAACACCGCCGGCTCGCGCACCAGCGCACGACCCAGTGCCACGCGCTGGCGCTGGCCACCGGACATCGCCTTGGGCAGCTTGTCCATCATCTCGGTCAGGCCCAGCGTCTGCGCCGCCTCGGCGATGCGCTTGTCGATGGTGGCCTTGTCATGGCCGCGCAGCTTCAGGCCAAAGGCCAGGTTCTCGGCCACGGTCATGTGCGGGTACAGCGCGTAGCTCTGGAACACCATGGCGATGTCGCGATCCTTCGGCGCCACGTCGTTGACCACGCGGTCGCCGATGGTCAGCGTGCCACCGCTGATCTCTTCCAGGCCGGCCACCATCCGCAGCAGGGTCGACTTGCCACAGCCGGACGGGCCGACCAGCACCATCAGCTCGCCGTCGGCGACCTCGAAGGTGGCGTCCTTCACCGCGACCTGGCCGTTGTCATAGACCTTGCGCACACCCTGCAACTGCACTTTTGCCATATCACCTATCCGGTCCGCCCGAAGCCGGGCTGTCTTTTGGGACTGCCTCGGCCCTCCCGATGGCAGTGATGATTGCGCGCTTGCCGCATGACGGCGAGCACTGCAATCGAATACAGTTGCCCATTCTGCCATGTAAACGTTTTCACGTGGCACTATCCGATGATCGGTGCGCACCGATCTGCGTCGGCGGAAGAACGAAGCGTCCGCGGAGGCAGTGGTTTCGAAAGGAACGTTCTTCCGGAGCCCCGGAAAACGTCCCAGACGAGCCTCGGACAGGCAGTTGCGCGGATGTCCCCCGAACCCAGCCATGAAGCGATTGACAACGATGTCACCCGGATCTGAAACTCGAGCGATGCACGACACCCTCTTCCTGTTCGGTGCCACAGGTGATCTGGCCCAGCGCTACCTGTTCCCTTCGCTGCTTCGCCTGCTTGGCGACGGCCTGCTGCCGGAGGACTTCCGCATCCGTGCGCTGGCCCTGTCCGGGCATGACACCGAAGCGTTCCATGACATCCTGCGCCCACGCCTGCAACAGGCCATGCCGATGGCCACGCAGGACGACATCGGCGCCCTGCTGCGCCGCATCGACTACCGCTCGGTCGACCTGCGCGACGTCGACTCGGTCGCCGCCGCGGTCTCCGACCTGGTGCACCGCAGGTGCGTCAGCTACCTGGCCATCCCGCCGGGCCTGTACATCTCCACCTGCGAAGGCCTGGCCAAGGGCGGCGCCCTGGCCGCGCCGGCACGGCTGATGCTGGAGAAGCCGATCGGCAGCGACAGCGAGAGCGCCGAGGAAATCATCAGCACCATCGGCCAGTGGATCGACGAGGACCGCGTGTTCCGCCTCGACCACTACCTCGGCAAGGCCGCGGTGCAGAACCTGATCGCGCTGCGCTTCGGCAACACGCTGCTGGAAGCGGTGTGGAACCGCAACTACATCGAATCGGTGCACATCCTGGTGGCCGAGAGCGAAGGCGTGGACGGCCGTGACGCCTACTACGCCCGCTCCGGCGCGCTGCGCGACATGGTGCAGAGCCACATCCTGCAGCTGCTGTGCATGGTGGCGATGGAACCGCCCGCCTCGCTGGAAGCCGACCGCATCCGCGACGAGAAGGTCAAGGTGCTGCGCGCCCTGCGTCCGCTGGGTGCCAAGCACGCCGCGCGTGACAGCATCCGCGGCCGCTACACCGCCGGCACCATCAACGGCCAGCCGGCGCAGGCCTACCAGCCGCCGGAAGGCAGCGACGTGGAAACCTTCGCCGGCGTCACCGCGCACATCGACAACTGGCGCTGGAGCGGCGTGCCGTTCCACCTGGTCACCGGCAAGCGCCTGCCCGAGCGCACCACCCGCGTGGTGGTCACGCTGAAGCCGGTCACCCACTGGCTGTTCGAACGCCCGCAGCGTGCGCAGGCCGCGCCCAACCGCCTGGTGTTCCAGCTGCAGCCGCAGGAGAACATCGAGCTGGGCCTGATGAGCAGCCTGGCCGGCCCGGAATGGGGCGCACTGGAACTGCATCCGCTGGAACTGGAACTGTCGGTGCCGACCGGCCTGCATCGCCGCATCGCCTACGAACGCCTGTTCCTGGATGCCTTCAACGGCAACCACACGTTGTTCGTGCGCGACGACGAAGTGCGCGCGGCCTGGGCCTGGATCGACAGCGTCGCCGATGCGTGGAAGGAGGCCAAGCTGCCGCTGGAACCCTACCCCGCCGGCCAGTGGGGCCCGAGCAACGCCACGGAGTTCCTGCCGCAGGGCGTGGACGCACCCGACAGCGGAGCGTCGGCATGAGTGCCGGCTCACAGCCGGTGCTGGTTGCCGACATCGGCGGTACCAACGCCCGCTTCGCCCTGGCCGACACCTCGCTGGACGCGCCGCTGCTTAAGGACAGCATCCGCGAGTACGCGGTGGCCGAGTTCCCTTCGCTCGGTGATGCCGCGCGCCACCATCTGGAGCAGATCGGCGCCACGGCAAGCCGCGGCGTGTTCGCAGTGGCCGGACGTGTGGATGGTGACGAAGCGCGCATCACCAACCATCCGTGGGTGATCTCGCGCAGCCGCACCGCCGCCATGCTCGGGTTCGACGAGCTGCACCTGATCAACGACTTCGCCGCACAGGCGATGGCGATCTCGCTGCTGCAGCCCGAGGACGTGGTCCAGGTCGGCGGCGCCGCCTGGGTGCCGGGCAAGCCGGGCCAGCCGCGCAACTATGCGGTGATCGGTCCGGGTACCGGCCTCGGTGTCGGCGGCCTGATCCTGCGCCACGGCCGCTGCTACCCGTTGGAAACCGAAGGCGGCCATGTCAGCTTCCCGCCGGGAACGCCGGAGGAGATCCGCATCCTGGAGATCCTCTCCGAACAGTTCGGCCGCGTCTCCAACGAGCGCCTGATCTGCGGCCCCGGCCTGGTCAACATCCATCGCGCCGTGTGCGAGATGGCCGGCATCGACCCGGGCCAGCTGCAGCCGGTGGACGTGACCGCCCGCGCCCTGCACGGTGATCCGCAGGCGATGCGCACCGTGGATGTGTTCTGCGCCGTGTTCGGCGCCATTGCCGGCGATCTGGTACTCACCCAGGGCGCCTGGGACGGCGTGTTCCTGACCGGCGGATTGACTCCGAAGATGCTCGACTCGCTGCAGCACTCCGGCTTCCGCCAGCGCTTCGAGCACAAGGGCCGCTTCTCTTCAATCATGGCGCGGGTACCGTCGCTGGCGGTGATGCACCCCCACGCCGGGCTGCTGGGTGCTGCTGCCTACGCCGCCGACGCCGAACGTGACGCACCAGGAGTTGCCGCATGACCCCCGCTTTCCACGACGACCGCATCGACTTCATCTCCCATGGCGATGCCGATGGCTGGATCGAGGCGGTAGCCGCCGAGATGGCGCAGACGCTCAACCACGACATCAATGAAGTGGGCCGCGCCCGCATCCTGCTCTCCGGTGGCACCACGCCGGCGCCGGTCTACCAGGCCCTGGCCGAACTGGACGTGCATTGGGACCGGGTTGAAGTGAGCCTGGCCGATGAGCGCTGGCTGTCGCCGCAGGACCGCGACAGCAACGCCTGGCTGGTGCGCGAGCACCTGCTCAAGCGCGCCGACGGTGCCCATTTCGATCCGCTGGTGCGGATCGGCAAGCCGCTGCCGGAATGTGTCTACACCGCCAACCTGCAGGCCCAGCACAGCCAGCCGCCGAGCGTGGTCGCGCTGGGCATGGGCAATGACGGCCACACCGCCTCGCTGTTCCCGGGCTCTAAGGACCTGGCCCGCGCCCTGGAAAGCACCCTGCCCTACGCCGCGCTGGATGCCACCGGCTGCCCGGGTGCCAACCAGTGGCCGCTGCGCATCACGCTGACCCCGCATGGCCTGCGCCAATGCCGCCAGCGCTTGCTGCTGCTGCGTGGCAAGCAGAAGCTGCAGGTGCTGCGCCAGGCGCTGGACAGCAATGACGCCCAGCAGTACCCGATCCTCAATGCGATCAACCTGGATGGCGCGCGCCTGCGCGTCCACTGGGCTGATTGACGTCGGCGGCGGTGCCTTGCCGCCGCTTGCCTCTCGCCACCACGAACGCCGGTAGCCAATGAGCCTCCATCCGCAACTGCATGCCATCACCGAGCGCGTCATCCGCCGCAGCGCCGCCTCGCGCGCCGCCTACCTTGCGGCAATCGACGCCTCCCTGCGTGACGGCCCGTTCCGCAGCCGCCTGAGCTGCGGCAACCTCGCCCACGGCTTCGCTGCCTGCGGCGGCACCGACAAGAGCCGCCTGCGCGGCGGCGTGACGCCGAACCTGGGCATCATCACCGCCTACAACGACATGCTGTCGGCACACCAGCCGTTCGAGACCTACCCCGAACAGATCCGCGCGGTTGCGCGCGAACTGGGCGCCACTGCGCAGGTCGCCGGCGCCGTACCGGCGATGTGCGACGGCGTCACCCAGGGCCGCGGCGGCATGGAACTGTCGCTGTTCTCGCGCGATGTGATCGCCCAGGCCACCGCGATCGGGCTCAGCCACGACATGTTCGACACCACCGTCTACCTCGGTGTGTGCGACAAGATCGTGCCCGGCCTGCTGATCGGCGCGCTGGCCTTCGGCCACCTGCCGGCGGTGTTCGTGCCGGCCGGCCCGATGACGCCGGGCATCCCCAACAAGCAGAAGGCCGAAGTGCGCGAGCGCTACGCCGCCGGTGAAGCCACCCGCGAAGAACTGCTGGAGGCCGAGTCCGCCTCGTACCACGGTGCCGGCACCTGCACCTTCTATGGCACCGCCAACTCCAACCAGGTGCTGCTGGAAGCGATGGGCGTGCAGCTGCCGGGGGCGTCGTTCGTCAACCCAGGCACGCCGCTGCGCGATGCACTGACCCGCGAAGCGACCGAACGCGCACTGGACATCACTGCGCTGGGCGACGACTTCCGCCCGCTGGGCCGGATCATCGACGAGCGCGCGATCATCAACGCGGTCATCGCGCTGATGGCCACCGGCGGCTCGACCAACCACACCATCCACTGGATCGCCGTGGCCCGCGCAGCCGGCATCGTGCTGACCTGGGACGATTTCGACGAGCTGTCGCAGCTGGTTCCGCTGCTGGCCCGCGTCTATCCGAACGGCGAAGCCGACGTGAACCGCTTCGCCGCTGCCGGTGGCCCGGCCTTCGTGTTCGGCGAACTGATCAAGGCCGGCCTGATGCACGGCGACCTGGTCAGCGTGGCCCGTGGCGGCATGGCCGACTACGCCCGCGAGCCGCAGCTGCGCGACGGCCAGCTGGTCTACCTGCCGGGCCTGGAACGCAGCGCCGATGACGAGGTGGTGCGTGGCGTCGACAATCCGTTCGAACACCAGGGTGGCCTGCGACTGCTGCGCGGCAATCTGGGCAAGTCGCTGATCAAGCTGTCGGCGGTGAAGCCGCAGTACCGCACGATCGAAGCACCGGCGGTGGTGGTCGATGCGCCGCAGGTGCTGAACAAGCTGCATGCCGGCGGCCTGCTGCCGCAGGATTTCGTGGCGGTGGTGCGTTACCAGGGCCCGCGCGCGAACGGCATGCCGGAACTGCATTCGCTGGCGCCGCTGCTGGGGTTGCTGCAGAACCAGGGCCGGCGCGTGGCGCTGGTCACCGACGGTCGCCTCTCCGGCGCCTCGGGCAAGATTCCGGCGGCGATCCATGTGACCCCGGAAGCGGCACGGGGCGGCCCGCTGGCCAAGGTGCGCGAGGGCGACATGATCCGCCTCGATGGCGAGGCCGGCACGCTGGAAGTGCTGGTGGATGCGGCCGAATGGGCGGCGCGCTCGCTGGCGCCGAACACCGCGCCGGCGGCGCATGACCTGGGCCGCAACCTGTTCGCGATCAACCGTCGCGTGGTGGGCCCGGCCGATCAGGGCGCGATTTCGATTTCCTGCGGGCCGGCAGCGGCCGATGGCGGGCCATGGGAGTACGACGCGGAATACGAGCTGGGGCACGATGCCGCGGCGGCGGCGGCGCCGCATGAGGCGAAGGATGCCTGAGGGTTGAGGAGCGTTGCGGGTGTGTTGCGGCGGTGAGTGTGCTGGTGGCGGCGGAGGACAGGCCGTCGCCAGGACACGCCGTAAATACGTCCCTGTAGGCTCGTTCGCGCCATCCATGGCGCGAACGGTCCTGGCGACGGCCTGTCCTCCGCCGCGTCACACTTTCCGGCGCATCAACGCCGCGAAGTGATCATTGAAAATCAAATTCGGAAGCAAAGGCAGAAGCAGAGCTATGGGTATCGAACAACATCAGGTGAAGGCGGCGGAGCTGTTGCGTGCGGCGGGCATCCTGCCGGTGGTGACGATTCATACGCTGGACCAGGCGCGTGCGGTGAGTGCCGCGCTGCTGGAAGGCGGCTTGCCGGCGATCGAGCTGACCCTGCGTACGCCGGTGGCGATGGAAGCGCTGGCGATGCTCAAGCGCGAGCTGCCTGATGTGGTGGTGGGTGCCGGTACAGTGCTGACCGTGCAGCAGATGCAGCAGTCCATCGACGCGGGCGCGGATTTCCTGGTGACCCCGGGTACGCCGCCGGCACTGGCCGATGCGCTGGCGACGGCACCGCTTCCGGTGGTGCCCGGTGCGGCGACGCCGACCGAACTGCTGTCGCTGTATGCGCGCGGCTTCCGCGTGTGCAAGCTGTTCCCGGCCACGGCCGTGGGCGGGCTGGCGATGATCAAGGGCTTGGCCGGCCCGGTCGCCGATCTCAAGCTGTGCCCGACCGGTGGCATCACCGAAAACACCGCCGCCGAATACCTGGAGCAGAAGAACGTGGTCTGCATCGGCGGTTCGTGGATGGTACCGGGCAACTGGATTGCCGGCGGCGAATGGGACAAGGTGCGCGCCAGCGCCGCCGATGCCGCGAAGATCATCAAGCGCGTGCGCGGTCACTGAGCCGACGCAGCTGTAGAGCCGAGCCCATGCTCGGCTCCGGCATCATCAGGGGTCAGAGCCCTTTCCCACCGGGAAAGGGATCCGACCCCGGGCGACGAGCGCGCAAAGCGCGCGACCCGCTCCTGCTCTTCCTTCTTCATTCCGTGGTGGCGGCGCACGGAAACTGTCCGTGGCCCTGCGGAGGGATTGCGCAGGGGCGTAACCACCATGGATGGCGCGCCCGAGCCTCCAGGGATGGATTCACGGCGTCCCCTGCGCAATCCCTCCGCAGGGCCAACCCCACGAATCCTGCCGCACACCGCGAGGGGCTTCGCCGTTGGCCGAATCCCTCACAGCGGCCGTGCCGGATCCACCAGCCCGTACTGGCTGGCCATGCGCGCCAGCGCGATGTTGTCGTGGATCCCCATCTTCTCGAACAAGCGCGCTTTGTGCGTGTTCACCGTCTTCGCACTCAGGCTCAGGCGCCGTGCGATGTCCTCCTGGCGCAGGCCCTGGGTGAGCAGCAGCGCCACTTCCAGCTCGCGCGGCGACAGGCTGTCGAACGGCGAACCGTTGCCCTCCACGGTCGACAGTGCCAGGTTCTGCGCAATGCTGGTGCCGAGGTAGCGGCGGCCGGCCGCCACATCGCGCACCGCGCGCAGCAGTTCCTGCGCGTCGCAGCCCTTGCCGATGTAGCCGGCCGCACCGGCTTCAAGCAGGCGCTTTGGCAGCGGGCCGTCTTCGAGCACCGACACGATCACCACGCGGGTATTGCGGTGGCTGCGGACGATGCGCTCGGTCACCTCCATGCCGCTGACACCCGGCAGGTGCAGATCGCACAGCACCACGTCCGGCAACAACTGGCGGACATCGCGCAGCGCGTCTTCGCCGGTTTCGGCTTCGCCCACCACTTCGATGTCGGCTTCCCCCGACAGAATCATCTTCATCCCGGTGCGGACCAGTGCGTGGTCATCCACCAGGTAGACTCGAATCGTCATTCACGTACCTCTTCGAATGCGGCCATTGCAGGTCAAGCTAGGCAGGGTGCCGATACCCCGCAAGCGCGCTCGGAATGCGGCGCCGGCATTCTGCCTTGCGCATCACATAACCACGCGTTGAGCTTGCCCCCTGTCTTGCAGAACCTGCTGTTTCGAAACAACTGATCTATCACGTAGACGCCCGCCGGGGGCCATCCACGTCACTCCCCCTGTGATGATGCTTCGCTGGCCTTCGCTGGCGGCGAGCCGTGACGTCGCCACGGGTGCCGACGACTGAACATGACCAGATAGCACCCTACCACCCAAACCAGCGCGGCACACCATCCGGCCAGGATATCGGAGGGGTAATGCACCCCCAGGTAGACCCGGGACAAGCTGACCAGCAAGCTGAACGCCGGGGCCAGGAGCAGCACCGGCCAGCGCCAGCGGGTGTTCCAGGCCAGCAGGACCAGGGTCACCGCCAGCGTCATCGAGCCCATCGCGTGGCCGCTGGGGAAGCTGAACGTCGACTCCGGCGCGATCGACTCCCAGAGGCTGGGCCGCTCGCGCTGGAAGAACTGCTTGCTGCCCATGTTCAGCAGGGCCGAACCGACGAAGCTGACGGCCACGAAGGTGGCTTCACGCCAGCGCCGGCAGCCCAGCAGCACGCCGATGATCAGCACGTCGGCCGGGATCAGGAACCACTCGTAGCCCAGTTTCGAGATGAGCACGAAGAATCGGTCCAGCAGCGGCGAATGCAGGCCGTGCATCTGCCACAGCAGGGGCGCATCGAAATGGAACGATTCAAATTCGTGCACTTCATCGGCCAGTGCGACGAAGCCCGCCAGCGGCAGCAGCACGCCACCAAACAGCAGGACCAGGCGCCAGGCATTGCGCGCCATCCAGTGGCGGAAACCGGAGGCGGACTCCGGCGCAGCGAGAATCGCAGGCTTATCCGGCGCTTCGGACATAGGTACGTTCGACGTAATCGTCGATCAGGGCGACGAAGTCCTGGGCGATGTTCTCGCCACGCAGGGTCACCTTCTTCTCGCCATCGACGAACACCGGCGCCGACGGCGCCTCGCCAGTACCCGGCAGCGAAATGCCGATGTTGGCATGGCGCGATTCACCGGGCCCGTTGACCACGCAGCCCATCACCGCCAGCGTCATGTTTTCCGCGCCGGGATGCTGGATCTTCCACAACGGCATCTTTTCACGCACGTGGTTCTGCACCACCTTGGCCAGCTCCTGGAAGAACTCGGAGGTGGTGCGCCCGCAGCCCGGGCAGGCCGTGACCAGCGGAGTGAAAGCACGCTGGCCGGTGGTCTGCAGCAGTTCCTGGGCGACGATCACTTCCTGCGTGCGCGACTGGCCCGGTTCCGGGGTCAGCGAGATGCGGATGGTGTCACCGATGCCTTCCTGCAACAGCACGCTCAGCGCCGCCGCCGAGGCGACGATGCCCTTGCTGCCGATACCGGCCTCGGTCAGGCCCAGATGCAGGGCGAAGTCGGAGCGCTGGGCCAGGTCGCGGTACACCGCGATCAGTTCCTGCACGCCACTGACCTTGGCCGACAGCACGATGCGATCGCGCGGCAGGCCGAGCTCCACCGCCTGCTCGGCCGAGTCCAGCGCGGAGCGGATCAGCGCCTCGCGCAGCACGCGGCCGGCGTCCCAGGGCTGCTCGCGCAGGTTGTTCTCGTCCATCAGCTTCGCCGCCAGGGCCTGGTCCAGCGAGCCCCAGTTGGCGCCGATGCGCACCGGCTTGTTGAAGCGGATGGCGAACTCGATCAGCTGGGCGAACTGCAGGTCCTTCTTCTTGCCGAAGCCGACGTTGCCCGGGTTGATGCGGTACTTGGCCAGCGCTTCGGCACACGCCGGTTCGGCGCTGAGCAGCTGGTGGCCGTTGTAGTGGAAATCACCAATCAACGGCACCTCGATGCCCATCATCGCCAGCTTGTCGACGATGCGCGGGATGGCCGCAGCGGCTTCCACGGTGTTGACGGTCAACCGCACCATTTCCGAACCGGCACGCCACAACTCGGCCACCTGCTTCACGCTGGAGGCCACGTCGGAGGTATCGGTGTTGGTCATCGACTGCACCACGACCGGCTTGCCTCCGCCTACGGTGACCCCGCCGATCTGGACGGCATGGGTCTGGCGGCGGGGCCAGGAGGTGGCATCGGAGGGAGGAGTCGGTCGGGTAACGGCGTCGTGCATGGGCGCATTCTACCGCCCGCCCCCGCATTCCGGGTGACTCGCATTCAGCCGGCGGCACGACTGCGGCCGATTGTCGCAGGCACGGCCGCCCGTGAACGCATAGGATGAGCGTGAATGACCGGTCCCGACGCCCCGTTTCTGCGTACCCTGTGCAGCCTGCGCTGGCTTGCCGTAGGCGGCCAGGCGGCCACCATCCTGGTCGCCACCTGGGTGCTGGGCCTGCCATTGCCGCAACTGCCATTGTGGGCCGGCGTGGCGGTACTGACCCTGTTCAACATCTATACCCAGCTGCGGCCGGAAGCTGCCGATACCGCACCGCTGACCGCATTCGGGCACATCCTGGTGGATGTGATCATCCTGACCTGGATGGTCGGCTGGAGCGGCGGCATGGCCAACCCGTTCAGCTCGCTGTTCCTGATCCTGATCGCGCTGGCCGCGTTCGCCCTGCCCCTGCGCTGGGCGCTGGCGGTGGCGCTGGCCTGCCTGCTCGGCTACGCCGCCAGCGGGATCTTCGGGCAGTCGCTGCCGGACGGCTATTTCCGCGCCCAGGATCTCAACCGCTGGGGCGTGGTCGCCAACTTCCTGATTTCCGCAGCGGTGGTACTGGCCTTCTCCACGCGCCTGGCGCTGGCCCTGCGCCAGCGCGAACTGGAGCTGTCGGCGCTGCGCGAACGCTTCGCCCGCAACGAGGGCATCGTCGCCCTGGCCACCCATGCCGCCTCGGTGGCGCACGAACTGAACACGCCGCTGGCGACCATGACCCTGCTCGCCGACGACGTGGCCGAGCGCAGCGAAGAGCCCGAAGTGCGCGAGGACATGGAAACCCTGCGCGAACTGCTGGTGCAGTGCCGGGAACGCGTGCTGGCGCTGGCTGCTCCGGCCTCGGCCGACGCACCGGGCCGCAGCCACTCCAGCGCCCAGCAGGTACTGGAGCAATGGCGCCTGGTGCGGCCGACCATCGACCTGCACCGTAACGACGATGCCCCGTTGCGGCTGCCACTCGACCCGGGCGTGGGCCACCTGCTGATGGTCCTGCTCAATAACGCCGCCGATGCCGGCGAGAAAGCCGGCCGGCCACGCGTGGACCTGGACCTGCGCATCGAAGGCGACGACCTGATCGGCGAAGTCCGCGACTACGGCCATGGCTTCGACGCCCGTGCCGCCGTGCTGCCGGGCAAGCTGTTCGGCAGCAGCAAGAGCGAGGGCATGGGCGTCGGCCTGGCCCTGTCCCATGCCACCATCGAACGCCTCGACGGCGAGATGTGGATGCGCCCGGCCCAGGGGGCCGGCAGCCGCGTCGGCTTCCGCCTGCCGCTGGCCCCACGCGAGGACACCCCATGAGCCTTCACCACTCCACCCTGGGCCTGCTGGTCGACGACGACGAGCTGTACCTGAGGACCCTGCAGCGCAGCCTGGCCCGCAAGGGGCTGGAAACACAGACGGCGCAGGATGCCGCCAGCGCGCTGGCACTGGCGCGCCAGCAGCCACCGGCGTTCGCGCTGATCGACCTGAAGCTGGGCAGCGACTCGGGCCTGGCACTGATCCAGCCGTTGCGCGCCCTGCGAGCCGACATGCGGATCCTGCTGGTGACCGGTTATGCCAGCATCGCTACGGCGGTGGAAGCGATCAAGCTCGGTGCCGACGATTACCTGCCCAAGCCGGCCACGGTACCGATGATCCTGCGCGCCCTGGGCGAGGAGGATGACGGACCGGCCGACGATGGCGAAATGGAAGTGCCCGACGCGATGACGCCGATCAGCCGGTTGCAGTGGGAGCACATCCAGCAGGCGATGCACGAGACCGGCGGCAACGTGTCGGCGGCGGCGCGGCTGCTGGGCATGCACCGGCGTTCACTGCAGCGCAAGCTGGCCAAGCGGCCGAGCCCGGAACGCGACCCGAGCCGCTGACGCAGCGTGGTATCCGCCGGGCATGGCCCGGCTAGCGGCCTGTAGAGTCGAGCCATGCTCGACTGCGCGTACAAGACGGTCGAGCATGGCTCGACTCTACAGATATCTCAGCGCTTCAGCTGCGCCAGGATCTCGCGGGTCATCGGGTCGGCAATGGCCACATCCTCGCCCTGCAGCGCCGGCAGCAGGCCGCTGGCCAGCTGCTTGCCCAGTTCGACACCGAACTGGTCGAAGGCGTTGATGTTCCAGATCACCGACTGCACATACACCGCGTGCTCGTACATCGCGATCAGCGCACCCAGCGCCTGCGGCGTCAGCGCATCGATCAGGATCAGCGTGCTCGGGCGGCCACCCGGATAATCGCGGTGCGGATCATCACTGCCCTGGCCGTTGGCCAGCGCTTCGGTCTGTGCCAGCAGGTTGGCCAGCAGCGCCTGGTGATTGATCGTGTAGGGATCGTCGTTGTGCACGCAACCGATGAAATCGGCCGGAATGATGCTGGTGCCCTGGTGCAGCGCCTGGAAGAAGCTGTGCTGCACATCGGTGCCCGCCCCGCCCCACCACACCGGCACGGTATCGGTGGTGACCGGCTGGCCATCGCGCTGCACGCGCTTGCCCAGGCTTTCCATCACCAGCTGCTGCAGGTAGGCCGGCAGCAGCGCCAGGCGCTGGTCGTAGGTCATCACCGCATGCGTGGCGCAGCCCAGCAGGTTGCGGTTCCAGATATCGGTCAGCGCATGCAGCACCGGCAGGTTGCGCTCCAGTGGTGCGTCCAGCGCATGCGCATCCATCTGCGCCGCACCTTCGAGCAGCTGTTCGAAGCGCTCGAAACCGATGGCCAGCGCGATCGGGAAACCGACTGCCGACCACAGCGAGTAACGGCCACCGACCCAGTCCCACATCGGCAGCACGCGCTCGGCGGCGATGGCGAAGGCCTTGGCGGCGCGCTCGGGATTGGCGCTGACGGCATACAGGCGCTCGCTGCCGCCCAGCCAGTCGTGCAGGATCTGGCCGTTGAGCAGGGTTTCCTGGGTACCGAAGGTCTTGGAGATCAGGATGCCGGCGGTCCTGGCCGGGTCCAGCGTGGCCAGCGTGCGCTGCATGGCCGCGCCGTCCACGTTCGATACGAAATGCACGCGCAGGCGCGCACCGGTGACCGGGCGCAGCGCATCGGCCACCAGCCGCGGGCCCAGATCGGAACCACCGATGCCGACGCTGACCACATCGGTCACGCCGCTGCCTTCCAGCGCGCGCACCAGCGCGCCCATGCGCTGGCGGATCCCGCGCGCAGTGGCATAGGCCTCGGCCGCCACCGGCGCATCGACCACGTCGCCACGCAGTGCGGTATGCAGCGCCGCACGGCGTTCGGTCAGGTTGACCTGTTCACCACGGAACAGGCGGTTGATGGCGCCGCCGACATCACGATCGGCCGCCAATGCCAGCAGCGACTGCAGCGCTGCGGCATCGTATTTCTGCCGTGCGAAGTTGACGTACAACGGACCGACCCGCAGCGCCAGGTCCTGGACGCGGCCGGGTTCGGCGGCGAGCAGGCTGGGAATGCTGGCGCCCTTCAGGCGCTGGGCGTGGGAATGCAGCGAGTCGAATCCGTTGTTCGTTGTCATGCGGCCTGGGTCGGGATCGTGTCGTTGGTGTGGGTGATCTGGTTGCTGCCATCAACGTATACCAGCTTCGGCTTGAAGCTGTCGGCTTCCTGCTCGGTCATGCTGGCGAACGCGGCGATGATGATGATGTCACCGACCTGCACGTGGCGCGCGGCGCCACCGTTGAGCGAGACCACGCCGCTGCCGGCTTCGGCGCGGATGGCATAGGTCGAGAAGCGCGCACCGTTGGTCACGTCCCAGATGTGCACCTGCTCGAACTCGCGGATGCCGGTGGCTGCCAGCAGGTTGTCATCGATGGCGATGGAACCTTCGTAGTTCAGCTCGGAATGGGTGACGGTGGCGCGGTGGATCTTGGTCTTGAGCAGGGACAGGTGCATGGGGGCGCTGCAACGGCAAAGGAAAGAGCGGATTCTAGCACCCGCACAGCGCGGGGCATCACGGCCGGCAACCTGTTCAGGTAGGCGGTGAAACCGGGGGCAGATCCTTTTCCCTTGGAAAACGGATCTGCCCCCCATGCATCGCGCGGCGCCGCCGGAACTCAGAATTCCAGATTGTCGATCAGCCGGGTCGTACCCAGCCGCGCGGCGATCAGCGCCACCCGGCCACCGCCGTCAAAGCTCGGCTCGGCCAGCTCCGGCGTGCGCAGTACTGCGTAATCCACCTGGAAACCGGCAGCCTGCAGCGCGGCCGTGGCGTCCGCTTCGATCTGCGCCCGCGTGTGCCCGGCCACATAGCCTTCGCGCATGCCCAGCAGGGTGCGGTGAATGGCGGTCGCATGCGGGCGTTGTTCGGCACTGAGGTACTGGTTGCGCGAGCTCTTGGCCAGGCCATCGTCGTCGCGCACGATCTCCGCGCCGACGATCTGGATCGGGAAGGACAGCTCCGCCACCATCTGCTTGATGACGGCAAGCTGCTGATAGTCCTTGCGGCCGAACACGGCCACGTCCGGCTGGACCTGCAGGAACAGCCGAGCGACCACCGTACACACGCCATCGAAATGGCCCGGCCGGCTGGCGCCTTCCAGCACCTCACTGACACCCGGCGCGTGCATCTGCGTGGTCTTGTCCACGCCCAGCGGGTACATCACCTCGACGCTGGGCAGCCAGGCCGCATCGCAGCCGGCCTGCTCCAGCCCGGCAACGTCGGCCTCGGGCGTGCGCGGGTAGCGGCTGAAATCCTCGTTCGGCCCGAACTGGGTCGGGTTGACGAAAATGCTCGCCACCACCTTGTCCGCGTACTGGCGGGCCAGGGTCACCAGCGAATGGTGGCCCCCATGCAGGTTGCCCATGGTCGGCACCAGCGCCACGCGCAGGCCCTCGCGCTTCCACTGGGCAATCTGTTCGCGCAATGCGCCAAGTTCGTTGAAGGTCTGGATCATTGGGCGTAGGCGTGCTGTTCGTCGGGGAAGCTGCCGTCGCGCACGGCGTCGGCGAAGGCGCGGGTGGCACCGGCCACCGAACCGCCTTCGGCCAGGAAGTCCTTGACGAACTTGGGACGGCGATGGCCGCTGTCCAGGCCAAGGAAATCGTGCAGCACCAGCACCTGGCCGTCACAGTGCGGGCCGGCACCGATGCCGATGGTCGGCACGTCGACCGCAGCGGTGACCTCGGCCGCCACCGGCGTCGGCACGCATTCGAGCACCATGATGCTGGCGCCGGCCGCGGCCACGGCCTGCGCATCTTCCACCAGCTGGCGGGCGGCATCGCCACGGCCCTGGATCTTGAAGCCGCCCAGGCGCAGCACCGACTGCGGAGTCAGGCCCAGGTGCGCGCAGACCGGAATCTCGCGCTCGACCAGGTAGCGGATGATGTCGACCTTGAAGCCGGCACCTTCGATCTTGACCATCTCGGCGCCGGCCTGCAGCAGCTGCAGCGAAGCATCCAGCGCGCGTTCCGGAGTGGCATCGGCGCCGAACGGCAGGTCGGCCACCAGCAATGCACGCTGCAGCACGCGGGCCACGGCGCGGGTGTGGTAGACCATGTCGGCCACGGTCACCGGCAGCGTCGAATCATGACCCTGCACCACCATGCCCAGCGAATCGCCGATCAGGATCAGGTCAACGCCGTTGGCGTCGAAGGTGCGGGCGAAGCCGGCGTCGTAGGCGGTCAACATGACCAGCTTCTGGCCATTGCGCTTGGCCTCGGCCAAGGCGGGAACGGTCCAGGGCTTGCTGTCTGCGTGGGTGCTCATGTGTTGATAACCGGGGGAGATAACCCGGGCATTATCACCCTATCGGCGCGATCCCGCAGGCATCCACCCGCATTACAGCATCCTGCACGCGACCGTGGCCAGGAATTGCCAGTTCCGGCGCGATTTCGGCCAGCGGCAACAGGACGAAAGCACGTTCATGCAGGTACGGATGCGGCACCTGCAGCCCGGGCTGATCGATTACCTGCACGCCATACAGCAGCAGGTCCAGGTCCAGCGCGCGCGGGCCCCAGTGCACCGCCGGATCGCGCACGCGGCCGAACCGGCGCTCCAGCCCCAGCAGGGCCTGCAACAATTCGAGCGCAGGCAGATCGGTGGCCACCGCGGCCACGGCATTGACGAACGGCGGCTGGTCCTCATTGCCCCAGGCCGGCGTGGCATACAGGCGTGAGGCGTGCAGCAGCCGTGTTGCCGGCAGGTCGTCCAGCGCGGCGATGGCCGCGCGGACGGTGTGAGCGGCATCGCCCAGGTTGGCGCCCAGCCCGATCCAGGCATGGATCATGGCTTACTCGGCGGCGCTGCCGGCGGCAGCCCCCGTGCGGCGACGGCGGCGGCGACGCTTGCGCGGTACCCCGCCCTCTTCGTCGCCAGCTTCGCTGTGCATCGCATCCAGCGACGATTCCAGCTCATGCCCGGACTGCGCCTGTGCCTCGCGCCAGAACGCCACGTCGGCTTCGTGCTCGGCCGAGGCCACCTGGCGCAGGACCAGGAAGTCGAATGCGGCACGGAAACGCGGATGGGTCAGGGTGCGGAACACGCGCTTGCGCTGGCGCGAGCCGAAGCGCGACTGCAGCAGCCAGATCTCCTGCATCGGCAGCGAGAAGCGTCGCGGCAGTGCGATGGTGCTCAGCTGCTGCACGGTGACGCGGTCGGCAGCACGGCGCTGCGCCTCTTCCGGTGCCACGCCCTGCTTGAGCAGGGTCGCCTGTGCACGGCAGAACGCCGGCCACAGCAGCAGGGCGAACAGGAAGGCCGGCGACACCGGCTCATCATTGGCCACGCGTGCATCGGTATTGGCCAGGCCTTCCACCAGCATGCGGCGCAGTGCACCGGTCCGGTTCGATTTCAGCGCCTTGGCGCTTTCCGGGAACAGCACGTCGAGCAGGCCATAACGCTCCAGGCCCTCGAAGCTGGCCACGCCGTGCCCGGACAGGAACAGCTTGAGCACTTCCTCGAACAGGCGCGCCGGGGCCGCTTCGTTGAGCAGGCCGGCCAGATGCGGGATCGGCGCAGCGGTGCCCTCTTCGATCTGGAAGCCAAGCTTGGCCGCCAGGCGCACCGCGCGCAGCATCCGCACCGGATCTTCGCGGTAACGCTGCTCGGGGTCGCCGATCAGCTTCATCAGGCGTGCCTGCACGTCTTCGAAACCGCCGGTGTAGTCGCGCACCGAGAAGTCCTCGATGGCGTAGTACAGGGCGTTGCAGGTGAAGTCGCGGCGCACGGCGTCGTCTTCGATGGTGCCGTACACGTTGTCGCGCACCAGCATGCCGTTTTCCATCTCGCGGTCGCCGCTGCCGTCATCGCTGTTGGCGCGGAAGGTGGCGACCTCGATGATCTCGCGGCCGAACACCACATGGGCCAGGCGGAAGCGGCGGCCGATCAGGCGGCAGTTGCGGAACAGCTGCTTGACCTGCTCGGGCGTGGCGTCGGTGGCCACGTCGAAATCCTTGGGTTGGCCATTGACCAGCAGATCGCGCACCGCGCCGCCGACAAGGTAGGCACCGAAGCCGGCATCGCGCAGGCGGTAGAGCACGCGCAGGGCATTCGGGCTGATCTCCTTGCGGGAGATGGTGTGCTGGTCGCGCGGGATGACGCGCAGGCTGAACGGTGATGTAGCAGGGGAAATGATGTTGGCGCTTCCGGTTGAAGTTTCGGGATTGCCCAATGGCATCGAGGTGCATATACTAGCGCTCCTGCCTCGGCAGCGACACCAGTTACGCTCCCTTCGTCTAGTGGTTAGGACGTGGCCCTCTCAAGGCTAAAACAGGGGTTCGAGTCCCCTAGGGAGCGCCAGTCGCCGCAGCAGGAACCGAAAAAGCCCGCCTTGTGCGGGCTTTTCTGTTTTCCGGGGTCTGCATTGGCATCGGTCGGCCTGGTCGCTTTGGTGCCTGCCTGCAATCGGCTTGAGCCGGTGGGGTCACCCAGGGCAGGACACGCCGTGAACCCATCCATGGGGGCTCGATGGCGCCATCCTTGGCGCCAACGGTCCTGCCCTGGGTGACCCCACCGGCTCTGGACAGTTTCCCGCGAGCTGCGGCAACAACCGACCAGCGCTTCGCCGCATCCGCACGCACCATGAAACTGTCAGGAGGGGGCGGGCCGCCCTCTCCAGGACCGTTGGCGCCATGGATGGCGCCATCGAGCACCATGGATGGGCTTTTGCGTGTACTGGAGAGGGCGGCATGCCCCCTCACACTCTGGACAAGCAGGCGCCAACGGAATGCAACCGAAGCCAGTCGCCGTCAGCCTTCCATCTGCTCCAGCTCCTTGCCCCTGGTCTCGCGCACGTAGCGGACCACGAAGAAGACCGAGAGGATGGCCGCAACCGCGTAGATGCCATAGGCGCCGGCCAGGCCGATGCCGGCCAGCAGCATCGGGAAGGTCACGGTGATTGCGAAGTTCGAGGTCCACTGCGCCGCGCCGGCCACCGCCAGCGCGGGGCCGCGGATCTGGTTGGGGAACATCTCGCCCAGCATCACCCACATCACCGGGCCCCAGGACATGTTGAAGAACACCACGTAGACATTGGCCGCGACCAGCGCCAGCCGCCCCATGCCATCGGACAACTGCAGGCGGCCACCCACCAGGCTGCCGCTGGCAAACGCCACCACCATCAGCACCAGCGCCGCCGACATGCCGACCGAACCGACCCACAGCAGCGGCTTGCGGCCGATGCGGTCGATCAGCACCACCGTCAGCAGGCAGGCGCCTATGCTCAGCGCACCGGACAGCACGTTGATCAGCAGCGCGTCGCCTTCGGAGAATCCAACCGCCTGCCACAGCACCGCACCGTAATAGAACACCACGTTGATGCCGACCAGCTGCTGGAACATCGCCAGGCCGATGCCCACCCACAGGATCGGACGCAGCTTGCCGGTGACCTGGTCGCGCAGGTCGGCGAAGCGTGGCTTGTGCTGGTCCTGGGCCAGGCTGGCCTCGATCTCGGCCTGCTTGGCGGCGGCTGCCACCTCGCCATACAGGCGCGACAACACCGCCCTCGCCTGCGCCTGCCGGCCTTTCAGCACCAGGAAACGCGGGCTTTCCGGAATCACCAGCAGCAACAGCAGGAACAGCGCCGAGGGCAGCGCCTGCATCCAGAACATCCAACGCCAGGCTTCATGGCCCAGCCACAACGGCTCGGTGGACGCACCGGCGGCACGCGCCAGCAGGTAGTTGCTGAGGAAGGCGGCGAACAGGCCACAGATGATGGCCATCTGCTGCACCGTGGCCAGCCGTCCCCGGTAGCGTGCCGAGGCGACTTCGGCGATGTAGGCCGGCGACATCACGCTGGCCGCACCCACCGCAAAGCCCCCCAGCACCCGGGCCGCAATGAACGACCAGGAGGCATGGGCGGCGCCGGCGCCCAGCGCCGACACCAGGAACAGCAGCGCCGACACGATCAGCACGCCACGACGGCCCAGCCGGTCACCCAGCCAGCCCGCCAGGAACGCGCCGATCGCACAGCCCAGCAGCATCGAGGCGACTTCGAAGCCGAGCGCCGCCTCACTGGAATTGAACGCCTGGCGCAGGCCGTCGACCGTGCCATTGATGACACCACTGTCGAAACCGAACAGGAATCCACCGAGGGTGGCCACACAGCTGATGAGGACGATGAACGCAATGTTCTCGCCGCCCTGGGAGGCGATGCCGGGCTGGGCTTGGGACATGGACGATCCTGCTGGGAAGGGAAGGCGGCCACCTGCGGCGACCGGGCGCCCGCAGCGTCGCACAGGCCCCACCCGGTCGCCAACGGGGGCGCAGCCGAGCCTGCCAGACGCCCGTTTTACGCCCCGCGCCGACACCGGGGCCCAACCTGTTCTAGAATTGACGGGTTCAGGAATCGATCCACCCCCAGCCCATGCCCTTTGTCGTCACCGAAAACTGCATCAAGTGCAAACACACCGATTGCGTGGAAGTGTGCCCCGTGGATTGCTTCCACGAAGGCCCGAACTTCCTGGTGATCGACCCGGATGAGTGCATCGACTGCACCCTGTGCGAGCCGGAGTGCCCGGTCAATGCGATCTTCCCGGAGGACGACGTCCCGGCCGGCCAGGAAGGCTTCGTCGCGCTCAACGCCGAGCTGTCGCGCGAGTGGCCGGTGTTGACCGTGCGCAAGGACCCGCCCGCCGACGCTGGCGAGTGGGATGGCAAGCCGGACAAGCTGAAGCTGCTGGAGCGCTGAGAAGCGCCCACGGCGGTAACGAAAAGGGCGCCGACGGGCGCCCTTTTCTGTTCTTCGGCAAACGCTAACCGCGCGATCCGGTATGCCAACCTTGCGATCCGGCAGGTGCCAACCTTGGTTGGCACAGAAGCGCCGACCAAGGCCGGCCTCTACCACGGCCGGACGGACCAGTTTTTACTGTGCCAGCTTCGCTTTCAGCGCGGCGATCAGCTTCACCGGCGCTTCGGCCGTGGCCGGCAGGCCACGCGGGTCGACCGCGGAAATGTAGGCGCCGGCATCGACGGCGACCACGCGGACCAGGAAGTTGCTGCCTTCATAGGCCACATCGTAGGAACCCAGCAGCTGTGCGCGGCTGGCGATGGTCACCCCTTCCACGCCTTCCAGCGCGGTACCGACCTTGGCGAAGGCTTCATCCTTGCCACCGGCGATGGTGAAGCCGGTGTTGCCCACGGCCGGGGCCGCAGCAGCCGGGGCCGCCGGCTTGGTCGCCGAGGCCAGGGTCGGCACCTTGTTGTCACCGGTGGTGGCCGGCAGGTTCAGGTCCGGCGGCACTTCCAGCGGACGCATTTCCGGGGACAGGGCGTAGTCGCCCTTGACGCCACGCTTGAAGCAGCCCGTGGTGCCGGCGGCGACGGCCACCGCAAGCAGGGCATAGGACAGGACGCGGACGGTGGAAACGGATTGACGCATGTGAATCTCCTGGATCAGACCAAGACGAAAGGTCAGTGGCTGGAAAGGGCTTCGAGGGCGGCGATGTCGCCGGCAAGATGATCGGCCGCCGCGTGGTGCGATGCCGACAGCGGCAGCAGCGGCAGTCGCAGATCGTGACCGATGCCGAGGCGGCGCAGCAGCGCCTTGACCGGAATCGGGTTCGGTTCGACACCGCAGAAGTCATGGAACGGCTGCAGGCGCGCATCCCACGACCCGGTGGCTTCGTGGTCATGGGCGGCGGCCAGTTCGCACATCCGGCGGTAGGCGCCCGGCAGCACGTTGGAACCCACCGAGATCAAACCATCCACACCGGCCTGGATCGAGCGCGCGGCGGTGCCGTCATCGCCACTGAGCACGGCGAACTGCGGGCTGCGCAGGGCCAGCAGCGCCTGCACGCGGCCGGTATCGCCCACCGCTTCCTTGATGCCGACGATGTTGGGATGGCTGGCGAGCTCCGCCACAGTCTCCGGCTGCATGTCGCAGCCGGTACGGCCGGGCACGTTGTACAGCACCACCGGCAGCCCGCCCTGGTCGGCCACCGCGCGGTAATGCGCGATCAGGCCGGCCTGGGTCGGCCGCACGTAGGGTGGCGTGACCACCAGCGCGTGGCTGGCACCCAGTGCCGCGGCACGACGGGTCTGTTCGATGGTTTTGGCGGTACCGGACAGGCCGGTACCGGCCATGACCGGAATACGGCCGCCGATGCGTTCGACCGCGCTGGCCAGCAACAGGTCGTACTCGGCCTCGGTGAGCGTGGCCGCTTCACCGGTCGAGCCGGCAACGACAACGCCATGGACGCCACCTTCCAGTTGCAGATGCAGCAGGCGCTGCCAACCGTCGGGATCGAGGGCGCCGTCGGCCCGGAAAGGGGTCGCCAGCGCGGTGATGAGGCCGGAAAGGGACAAGGACGTGCTGCTCTTGGCTGGAAAGGGAAACGCCCGCCACGACAGGCCGGGGGCGACCTGAATGTTACTTGCGGCGCGAAAGCACGGGCAAGTATGCTGGACACCGGTGGATCCCCGCCTCTGGCGGGCATTCAGACTCACGCATGCATTACCCGGAATCGCCTTGACCGACACCACCCCGCGCCCCGCGCCGAGCGAAAACCACCTCCTGATCAACGCCTATACGACGCATCCGGAGTCCCCCCTGCTGTCCGTCACCCGACGCATCGCCGACAGCGGCTGCAACCTGGTGGACGCACGGCTGGCCACGGTCGGCCGCGACGTCTCGGTCACCGCCCTGGCCACCGGCTCGTGGGACTCGGTCGCCAAGCTGGAAGCGATGCTGACCCGGCTCGAGCGCGAGGAAGGCCTGAAGCTGGTCTGGTACCGCACCGCGGCCAAGCAGGCACAGTCCAACCTGCTGCCTTACATCGTCGAGGTGATCGCCGCCGACAAGCCGGGCATCCTGTTCCAGCTGGCCGACTTCTTCGACCGCCAGGGCATCACCATCGAGAACCTGCAGAGCACGCGCTACCGCGCCATGCAGACCGGTGCGGAGATGTTCAGCGCGCAGGTCACCATCGGCGTGCCGGCCAACATGCACATCGCCGCGCTGCGCGACGATTTCCTCGAGTTCTGCGACCACCTGAACCTGGACGCGATCATGGACCCGATGAAGTTCTGAATGAATTCCTGATTTTTTCGCGCGCCTCTCACAGGCGCGTGGCGTTTCATGCAATTGTCGTAGAAAGAACCCAGGCTCGACAGAAGGACCTCATGAACAACGGCGACACCCTGGACAGCACCACCCTCTCCCTGCCGCTGGCACTGTCCGGCGGCGCCCAGGCCACCCTCGCCGACTACGCCGGCCAGTGGCTGGTGCTGTACTTCTACCCCAAGGACAGCACCCCCGGCTGCACCACCGAAGGCATCGACTTCAACGCACTGCTGCCGAAGTTCAAGAAGGCCGGTGCGGTCGTGCTCGGCGTCTCGCGTGACTCGGTGAAGTCGCACGACAACTTCTGCGCCAAGCAGGGCTTCAACTTCCCGCTGGTCAGCGATGGCGACGAAGCGCTGTGCAGCGCCTTCGACGTGATCAAGCTGAAGAACATGTACGGCAAGCAGGTACGTGGCATCGAACGCAGCACCTTCCTGATTTCCCCCGACAGCCGCATCGTGCAGTCCTGGCGCAAAGTCAAGGTCGCCGGCCATGCCGATGCCGTTCTCGACGAACTGAAGGCCTCCCAGTCCAAGTGAGTCCCACTGCCCACCGTGTCCGCCATCACCCTGCCCCGCAGCAGGCCGTGGTGGTTTTTCCCTGTCCGTAACCAGGAATCGACGATGACCCGAGGCAAGCGCATCTACGTGCTGGATACCAACGTGCTGATGCACGATCCCACCGCGCTGTTCAAATTCGAGGAGCACGACGTCTACCTGCCCATGCAGGTGATCGAGGAGCTGGACAACGGCAAGAAGGGCACCTCCGAAGCGAGCCGCAACGCCCGCCAGGTGAGTCGTTTCCTCAACGAGCTGGTGCAGGAATCGGGCCTGGACAACCTGGCCGACGGCATTCCGCTGCAGCGCCCCAATGGCCTGCAGCTGCGCGGCAAGCAGAGCGCCGGCAAGCTGCGCTTCCAGACCAGCCATTTCGACGCGGGCAAGAGCTTTGGCAAGGTCATTCCCGACAATGCCATCCTCGGCGCGATCCTGGCGCTGAAGGAAGAAACCCCGGACCTGCCGGTGGTGTTCGTTTCCAAGGACATCAACCTGCGGATCAAGGCCGCCATCGCCGGCATCGTGTCCGAGGACTACGAGAACGACCGTGCGCTGGATGATTTCAGCCTGCTCTACACCGGCGCCACCGAGCTGCCGGAAGACTTCTGGAAGCGCCACGGCGATGACCTGCGCAGCTGGAGCGACAAGGGCCGCAGCCATTACGAAATCCAGGCGCAGGACGGCGAGGAGTGGTATCCGAACCAGTACGTCTACCTGCCCGGCGAAGACGAGGTCGAACTGCGGGTCAGCCGCGTGGTCGGCGACGGCAAGGTGGTGCTGTCGCTGGTCGATGATTTCCGCCACGGCAGCCACGCCGTGTGGGGCATCAGCGCGCGCAACCGCGAGCAGAACTTCGCGCTCAACGCGCTGATGGACCCGGAGATCGACTTCGTCACCCTGCTCGGCACCGCCGGCACCGGCAAGACCCTGCTGGCGCTCGCCGCCGGCCTGGCGCAGACCATGGACCAGCAGCGCTACCGCGAGATCATCATGACCCGCGCCACGGTCAGCGTCGGCGAGGACATCGGCTTCCTGCCCGGCACCGAGGAGGAGAAGATGACGCCGTGGATGGGCGCGCTGACCGACAACCTGGAAGTTCTCACGCACAACCAGGAAGGCGGCACCTGGGGCCGCCAGGCCACCAATGACCTGCTGGCCAGCCGCATCAAGATCCGCTCGATGAACTTCATGCGCGGCCGCACGTTCCTGTCGCGCTACCTGATCCTGGACGAGGCACAGAACCTCACGCCCAAGCAGATGAAGACCCTGATCACCCGTGCCGGCCCCGGCACCAAGATCGTCTGCCTGGGTAATGTCGAGCAGATCGACACCCCGTACCTGACCGAGACCACCTCGGGCCTGACCTACGCGGTGGACCGCTTCAAGAACTGGCCGCACAGTGCGCACATCACCCTGCGCCGTGGCGAGCGTTCGCGCCTGGCCGACTACGCCTCGGAGGTGTTGTGAACCGCTGCACCCGCCTGCTGCTGCCCACCGCTGCGATCATCCTCGCAGCCGCGCTGGGTGCCTGCACCACCACGCGCGGCCCGGCCAGCGTGCCGACCGCCGAGCGCACCGGCCAGTCGTGGGTGGTCACCCGCCCGATCATCGCCGCGCAGGTGCTCGACACCTGCTCGCGCGCCAGCCCCGGCCGCGAGGCCGGGCGGGTGTCGGGTTACTGGGCGCCCAGCCGGCAGCAGGTCGACCAGCTGGAGGCGAAGCTGTCGTCGCTGGAAGCGCAGGTGCCGAAGGTGCTGGACTTCGACCGCCAGTACGTCGGCATCGAAAGTGCCGGCAAGCGGCTGATCTACATCAACGCCTTCCACCTGCCGGATGACAGCGGCATCAATCCGGCCCGCGAAGCGATCCGCGTCTGCGATGGCGGCGCGCAGTTCTGGGGCGCCGTGTTCGATCCGTCCACCGGCACCTTCAGCGAGCTGCAGTTCAACGGCGGCCTCGGCGGGCCCTGAGGGCCCGTCATGGGAATACGCCTGCCGACCTGGGTCTGGATTGGCGCGGTCGCGTTGTCGTGCGTGGCCGGCATGGTCAACGTGGTCGGCTTTCTTGGCTTCGAGCATCAGGCCGTCAGCCACATGACCGGCAGCACCAGCCAGCTCGGCATGGCGCTGGCCCAGGGTGACTGGCGCGCGGTCGGCCACCTGTGGGGACTGCTGATCGCGTTCTCGCTGGGCGCGATGCTCAGCGGCCTGCTGATCCAGGACAGCACCCTGCAGCTGGGCCGGCGCTACGGCGTGGCGCTGGCATTGGAATCGGCACTGCTGCTGGTCGCCATTCCGCTGTTCGAACAACACCAGATCTGGGGCGCACTGGCCGCCGCCATGGCCTGCGGCCTGCAGAACGCGATGGCCACCACCTTCAGTGGCGCGGTGGTGCGCACCACCCACCTCAGCGGCATGTTCACCGACCTGGGCATCGGCCTGGGCCACCTGCTGCGCGGGCTGCCGCTGCAGGTGCGGCGGTTGACCCTCAGCGGCCTGATCATCAGTGGCTTTCTCGCCGGCGGCGTCATCGGTGCCTGGCTGTTCGTGCGCTGGCAGTACGACGCGCTGCTCGCCCCGGCCCTGCTGACCGGCCTGACCGGGCTGGGCTATGTGCTGTACCAGCAGTGGGCACGCTGGCGGCGGTGAGGGCCGCGCTGCGGGCGCCTGGGGGTCAGATCCCTTTTCCTGCGGAAAAGGGATCTGACCCCGCCTTACGGATCAACGGCATCCACGCAGGGCGTGGAACTACCCTCCCCTGCGGGACCACGGCACAATCGCCGGATGAGCCCGACCACTCCCGTCTCCGCCCTCACCATCGCCGGCTCCGACTCCGGTGGTGGCGCCGGCATCCAGGCCGACCTGAAGGCGTTCGCCGCGCACCGTGTGCACGGCCTTTCGGCAATTGCCGCGCTGACCGCGCAGAACACCCGCGGCGTCATCGCCGTGCATGTGCCGCCGATCGGCTTCCTGCGCGCGCAGCTGGCGGCGTGCTTCGACGACTTCGACATCCACGCGGTGAAGCTCGGCATGCTGGCCAATGCCGAGGTCATCAACACGGTCGCCGAAGTACTCGAGCGCCACCGTCCGGCGCACGTGGTGCTGGATCCGGTGATGGTCGCCACCAGCGGCGCGCGCCTGCTGGAAGACACCGCACTGCAGGCCATGCGTGAACGCCTGATTCCGCTGGCCACACTGATCACCCCGAACACACCAGAGGCAGAGCTGCTGGTGGGCCGGAAGATCGGCAACGGTGACGACGCCGAACGGGCCGCCGCGGCCCTGCTCGACCTCGGTGCAGGCGCTGTGCTGCTCAAGGGGGGCCACCTGCAGGAAGGCAGCCGAGTGATCGACCGCTACTTCGACGGCGTCAGCAGCGAAGAATTCATCCACACCCGCCTGCCACTGGATGCGCATGGGACCGGCTGCACGCTGGCCTCGGCCATCGCCGCGCAGCTGTGCAACGGGCTGAGCCTGGCCAATGCCTGCGAAGCCGGCATCGACTACGTTGCTCGCGGCCTGCAGCAGGGCTACGCGCCGGGCCGCAGCCAGGTGCTGGTGCTCGACCACTTCGGCGCGGCGCCACACGCATGAGTCTCACGCCGAGCATCCACGCCGTGCAGTGCGACGACGGCCATCGCTACGAAGTGATCGCCTGCGTGCCTGCACAGCCCATCGCGCGCCTGCTGTGGCTGCCCGCGCTGGGCGTGGCCGCGCGCCATTACCTGCCGCTGGCGCAGGCGCTGGCGGCGAAGGGCGTGGCGGTCTATCTGCATGAGTGGCGCGGCAACGGCAGCAGTTCGCTGCGGCCGTCGCGCGCACAGGACTGGGGCTATCGCGAAGTACTCGAACAGGATCTATCCACCAGCCAAGCGGTACTGGCCGCTGCGGACGACGATGCCGGTGCCCTGCCCTGGATCATCGGCGGGCACAGCCTCGGTGGGCAGCTGGCCTGCGTGCATGCCGGCCGCAACCCGCAGCACTTCAACCGGCTGTGGCTGGCCGCCAGCGGCTCACCGTTCTGGCGCGGCTTCCCGCCCCCGCGCGGCTGGCTGCTGCCGCTGGTCTATCGCTTCCTGCCGTGGATCACGCAGCGTCAGGGCGTGCTGCATGGCCGTCGCCTCGGCTTCGGTGGCACCGAGGCGCGCGGGCTGATTGCCGACTGGGCGCGGGTGGGCCTGAACAACCACTATGCCGCGGCCGGCATGGACGAAGACCTTGATGCGCAGATGGCGCGCGTGCATGGCAGCGCACAGGCGGTGTTGATGGAACACGACTGGCTGGCGCCCACCGGATCGATGCATGTGCTGCTGGCGAAGCTGCCGAATGTCGCCGCGCAGCTGTGCGTGCTCTCCGCGCAGGAACTGGGTACGCGTGCCGACCACTTCGCGTGGCTGAAGGCCCCGGAAGCCGTGGCCGCCCACTTTTTCATTCAGTTGGGTGAAAATTTTCACAAAACTGTTGACGGTGCGCGCCGACATCCGCATAATTCCGCTCCTGTCGCAGGGCGCCCGTAGCTCAGTTGGATAGAGTACCTGGCTACGAACCAGGCGGTCGGGAGTTCGAATCTCTCCGGGCGCACCACTCGACAGGTTTCCAGCATCCGCCGCTGGAAATGTTTTAAAATTTGATTGTGTACCGCGCGCCCGTAGCTCAGTTGGATAGAGTACCTGGCTACGAACCAGGCGGTCGGGAGTTCGAATCTCTCCGGGCGCACCATACACAGTCAGCACAACAAGTTTATGTAATTGGCGCCCGTAGCTCAGTTGGATAGAGTACCTGGCTACGAACCAGGCGGTCGGGAGTTCGAATCTCTCCGGGCGCACCATTACACCGAAACAGCAGGCCTCGGCCTGCTGTTTTTTTATGCGTGTTTTTCGGCAGGGCTGCGCCCTGCACCTGCAGATGCTTCAAGCCAAGGCAACGGCAACAGCAAAAGCTGGCATTCCGTGGGGTGGCGGGGCCGTGTCGGAGTGCGGGGACGCCGCAAGTACGTCCATGTAGGCTTGGCAGCCGCATCCATGCGGCTGACACCCCGCACTCCGACACCGCCCCACCTCTGACAGATTTCCGCGATCTGATGGATCCACGCCATGCGTGGATGAATCTCCATCGAGTTCGAGTATTTCGACAGTTGATCGAAGAGCATCCACGCATGGCGTGGATCTGCCGTGTCGACCAAGGTCGACACCTACCAACAGCAGCGGAAAACTGTCGAAGGCGGGGTGGGTCCGGTTGCGGGGGCGTGAGCCGCATGGATGCGGCGACCGAGCTTACATGGACGTACTTGCAGCGGCCCCCGCAACCGGACCCACCCCGCCTCTCCTTCGGGAA